>JBOGWB010000060.1:0-24189 GCA_050693035.1 Actinomycetota bacterium | reverse complement strand
CTGCAAGGATGGGCCCGTCGAGCGCGGCCGCCAGCGCGGCGAGCACGAACGGGTGGCCCGCAGAGTCGGCCCGGGCCACCTTCCGGCCCGGGCCGGCGAGCAGCCTCCCGAAAACTTCGCTCTCGATGAGCGCGTCGAGCAGTTCCCTCATTCCCCGTTCCCCCGCAGCGCGAAGAGGCCTCGATCCGAAGACCAGGCCTCTGACCTGCTAGTTTTCCGATTTCCCCGCCGCTACTCCCGCGGGCGGCTCCGATTGTACCGGTCCTGCGCTCCGGCGAGACCCTCGGTCACCAGCGCGAGCACCGCGTCGGCGCCTCGCTCGACGAGAAGCTCGGCCTCCTCTCGCTCCGCTTTCGAGAACGGCTCCAGGACGTAGGCGGCAGGATCCTTGCGCCCGAGGGGACGGCCCACCCCGAGGCGGACCCGATAGAAGCCGGGGCCGCGGAAGGCCTCCGCCATCGAGTCCAGGCCGTGGTGTCCCGCGGTGGAGCCCCCCTTCTTGACCTTGAGCGCACCCAGGGCCAGATCGATCTCGTCGTGACACCCGATCACCCTGTCCACCGGGATCCCGCGCTTCCGCGCGAAGGACGCCAGCGGAGGCCCGGAAACGTTCATGAAGGTGAGCGGACGCGCCAGGAACAGGAGTGCCTCACCCGACCGCGCCTCCGCCACCTCGAGCGCGATGAACCGGACCTTTCGGAAGCGGGCCTCGAGCCGTTCCGCCAACCGTTCGACCACTCGGCGGCCGATGTTGTGGCGCGTGCCGGCGTACCGCTCGCCCGGGTTGCCGAGCCCGGCGACGAGCCAGGCGTGGCCAGCGCCGTCCAGGGCGGGCTAGCCCTCTTCCTCGCCGCCGCCCTGGCCTTCCTCGGGCACGGGCGCGCCGGGCGGCACGAACCGAGGCGCTCCACCCTCCTCGCCAGCCTCGCCCTCGGCTGCTGCGGCCTCGGCCTCGGCGAGCTCGGCCTCGGCGAGCTCGGCGAGCTCCTCCTCGGCGACCTCTTCCGGAAGCTCCATCACCGGAGGCGGCACGATGGAGACGACCGCCTCCTCCGGCGGCGTCAGCACGGTGACGTTGCCGGGGACCTTGATGTCGGAGACGTGGAGGGCCTCGTTGATCCCGAGCGCCGTCACGTCGGCCTCGATCGACTCGGGAACCTGCATGGGAAGGCACTGGATCCGCAGGTTCCACAGGTGGTGCTCGACGACGCCGCCCTCCTTGACGCCGTGCGACTCTCCCACCAGGTGGATGGGCACGTCGACCTCGATGGCCACGTCCTTCCGGATCCGGAGGAAGTCGACGTGGATGAGGGTTCCCTTGAGGTGGTCCCGCTGCACCTCGCGGGGCATGGTCAGGAAGCTGTCACCGTCCACCTTGAGGTCGATGAGGACGTTGGCGCCGGCGTCGGTATGGAGCGCGTGCCACAACTCGAGCCCGTTCACCGCGAGGTGCACGGGCTTCAGATCGGAGCCGTAGAGAACGGCCGGGACCTGTCCCGCAGCCCGGAGCTTCCGGGCCACGCCCTTGCCCACGCCGTCGCGTTTCTCCGCCTTCAGCTTGAATTCCATCGTCGATCTCCTTCGGGTGCGCTTCTCGGCCAGCCATTCTAGCCAGGCGGGAGGGCACCCGCCCGCGTCTGCCCGGCGGTCGCAGGGAGATTCGGCGTGTCCTCGCTATCCTCTTCTCTCGTGTCCGACATCCGCCCATCGGCCGAGGACGGGCTTCCCGAGCCACCCGGGGCCCGCAGCCGCAGGGCTCGAGCGGCCGGGTTCGCCCGACGGATGGCCCTGGACATCACCCCCCTCCGATCCTCCAGGCAGTTCCGCCTGTTGTGGCTGGGAGAGGTGGTCTCCCACACCGGACGCCACATCACCGTGGTGGCGCTGCCGTTCCAGGTCTACCAACTCACCAGGTCGCCGCTGGCCGTGGGGCTCATCGGCCTGGTCCAGATCGTCCCCCTGATCGGCTTCTCCCTGGTGGGCGGGGCGATCGCCGACGCGGTAGACCGGCGGAAGCTCCTGATCTGGACCGAGCTGGGCCTGGCGGCGACGTCGCTCCTCCTGGTCGCAGGGGCCGTCGCCGGCGACCCGCCCCTCTGGTTCGTCTACCTGGCGGCGGGGCTCCTGGCGGCGCTGTCGGCCATCGAATCGCCCGCCCGGTCGGCCGCCATCCCCAACCTCGTCGCCCGCAAGGACCTGGCCTCGGCCATCGCCCTCAACCAGGTGCTGTTCCAGGTGAGCGACATCGTCGGACCGGCCGTGGGCGGACTGATCCTGGCCCGCCTGGGGCTGGAGTGGGCGTACGGAATCGACGCCGCATCCTTCCTCGCCGCCATCGTGGCCCTCCTGGCCATGCGGCCCATGCCGCCGACTCGCGAGGAGGGAGCGACTCGGGGACTGGCGGCGATCCGGGAGGGGTTCGCCTACCTCAAGGGCCGCCGCGTTCTGATATCGACCTTCGTCATCGACCTCAACGCGATGATGTTCGGGATGCCCCGGGCGGTGTTCCCTCCGTTGGCCCTCGACGTCATTCGGGTCGGGCCCCAGGGGCTCGGGCTGCTGTACGCGGCGCCCGCAGCGGGGGCGCTCCTGGGAGCGCTCCTCACCGGCTGGGTCCGCCACGTCCGCCACCAGGGACGGGCGGTGATGTGGGCGGTGATCGTGTGGGGCGCCGCCATCGCCGCGTTCGGCCTGTCGGTCACCCGGGCGTTCTGGCTCGGCCTGGCCTTCCTCGCGGTCGCCGGCGCCGCCGACGTCTTCAGCGCCATCTTCCGGTCGACGATCCTGCAGGGCACGGTGCCCGACTCACTGCGCGGCCGCCTCTCCGCGATCCACATCATGGTGGTGACCGGCGGGCCGAGGCTGGGCGATCTGGAAGCGGGCGTGGTGGCCCAGCTGGTGACCCCGGTGTTCAGCGTGATCTCCGGCGGCGCGGCCACCGTACTCGGTGTGCTGATCCTCGGCTGGGTCGTGCCGGAGTTCTGGCGCTACCACGCCGGCGACCCGGCGTAGCTACGGCTGGTTCTCGCCGTGGAAGATCTCGGAGACCGACTCCTCCTCGAAGACGGCCAACAGCGCGGCGGCCACGATCGGCGCGATCGACAGCACGGTCAGCTTGGGGATGCGCTTCTCGTCCGGCACCGGGAGGGTGTTGGTCACCACCACCTCCTTGATCGGTGACTCCTCGAGGCGCTGAACGGCTTTACCCGAGAGCACCGGGTGGGTGGCGGCGGAGTAGATCTCGCTGGCGCCCTGCTCCGCAAGCGCCTTGGCCCCTTCGACCACGGTCCCGGCGGTATCGATCATGTCGTCGATGAGGATGCACGGCCGGCCCCGGACCGGGCCGACCACGACCATCTCCTCGATCTGGTGAGGCTCGTGGCGGGACCGCCGCTTGTTGATGTAGGCGATCTCCGTGTCGAGCCGCTCGCGGAGCCGCTCCGCCACCTTGACCCGCCCGGCATCCGGAGACACCACCGTGATCTCCCGCCCGTCGTCGAGGCCCAGGTGGTCCCGGAGGAAGTCGGCCAGCAGGGGCAGCGCGGTGAGGTGATCGAAGGGAAAGTCGAAGAAGCCCTGGATCTGTCCGCTGTGGAGGTCCACGGACACCACTCGGTCCGATCCCGCGGCCGACAGGAGGTCAGCCACGAGCTTTGCCGAGATGGGCTCCCGGGCCAGGGCCTTCTTGTCTTGGCGAGAGTAGCCGTAGTACGGGACGACCGCAGTGATCCGCTTGGCCGACGCCCGCTTGAGGGCGTCGATCATGACCAGGTGCTCCATGATCGCCTCGTTCACCGGGTCGGCGTGCGACTGGATCACGAAGCAGTCGCACCCCCGCACGCTCTCGTCGGCCCGGAAGTAGAACTCCCCGCTGGCGAACCGGGAGAGCTGGGCCGACCCAAGATCGACTCCCAAGTTTTCGGCGATCTGTTGGGCGAGTGACGGATGGGCCGTTCCGGAGAACAACAGCATCCGCTTCTTGGTAACCATCTCTCGGACCGAACCCACGATCTCCCCCTGTTCCCTTCGCATGCCCGACCGGCTCTCAATGATCCTTGCTTCGCTCCTTCCCCCCCCGCCTCCTTCTTCGATTCGCGTACCCTTCGACGATCTTCTGCTCGCTCCGCTCGACCGCGAGCGCGCCGGCGGGGACGTCCTTGGTGATGGCCGACCCTGCCCCCGTCACCGCTCCTTTGCCGATGTTCACCGGTGCAACCAACATCGTATCGGAACCGATGAACGCCTCGTCCCCGATCACCGTCTCGTGTTTCTCATGACCGTCGTAGTTGCAGGTGATGGTGCCCGCCCCGATGTTGGCGTCCTTCCCGATCGTCGCGTCGCCCACGTAAGCGAGGTGCGGAACCTTGCTCCCCCGTCCGACCTTGGACTTCTTGAGCTCGACGAACGTGCCGGCCTTGGAGCCTTCCTCGAGCATCGTTCCCGGGCGCAGGTGCGCGTACGGACCGACGGTGACCCTGGACCTGATGGTGGCTTCGCGGACCACCGAGAACTGGATCTCCACCTCGTCGCCGACCGTGGAGTCCACGATCCTGGTGGAAGGGCCGATCACGCAGTCGCTGCCGACGGCGGTGTCCCCTTCGAGGAACGTGAGCGGATGGATCACCGTGTCCGAACCGACCTTCACCGAGGCGTCCACGTAAGTCCGGTCCGGATCCACCAGGGTGACGCCCTGTTCCATCAACCGTTCGTTGATCCGCCGGCGCATGACCGCGGCCGCGGTGGCGAGCTCGGCGCGGGAGTTCGTCCCCACGGCGCCCCCGTTGTCGACCTGTTGGACGACGATCCGCTCGCCCTTCTCCTTCAGGATGCCCAGCACGTCCACCAGGTAGTACTCCTTCTGCCGGTTGTCTCGGGACAGCAGCGGGAGCGCCTTGAACAGGTCCTCCCGGCGGAACACGTACATGCCGGTGGCCACCTCCGGGATGGCCGCGGCGTGGTCCGTGGCCCGGGGGGCCTCGGCGATCTTCTCGAAGGCGTCGCCGTCACGCACGACGTGACCGAGACCGCGGATGCCGGGGGCCAGCGTGGTCTGGACGGTGGCCGAGGCCTTCCTGCGGCGATGGATCGCCACCAGGTCCCGGAGTTGCTCCCCGGTGACCAGCGGCTCGTCGCCGCTCACCACCAGAACGTCCTCGGCCCGGCCCACCACGTTCTCGGTGACCATCACGGCGTGGCCGGTCCCGAGCGGGTCCCCCTGGTCGACGAAGCGGACCGGAAGGTCGATACCCCACCCTCGGACTGCCTCCTCGACCTGGTCCGACTCGTGGGCCACCACCACGATCACCCGCTCCGGCCTCACGGCCGCCACCGCCCCGAGAACGTGCCAGAGGGTCGGCCGGCCGCACACCGGATGGAGCACCTTGGGCAGCCGTGACTTCAGCCGCTTGCCCTTTCCGGCGGCCATGACGACCGCGACAAGACTGCGGGAAGGTTTCCGTGCCACGGGCGATCCTCGATAGAGCGGGCGCCCACTTTGTACCCGCCGGGGGGTGGCTGCGCAAGGGTCACCGTGAACCCAGGCCAACCGAGGGACGTCTATTGAGGCGACCGGAAGGAGGTCGCCGATGAACCGGGTCATGCTGATGGGCGGAACGATGGCCGCGGTCCTCTGGGCCTCGGCAGGTATCGCCGCCGCCGGCGGAGGGGGCGCCGGGATCTGCCTCGGCGACGTCTCCGACCCACCCGCCAACACGGTATTCGTGTCGGACCATTGCTTCTACCGGCCAGTGATCGAGGTCCGCTCCGGCGAGGTCGTCAGGTGGGAGCTCCGTGCGGGCGGGGCTCCCCACACGGTCACCTTCGACTCCGGACCGAACAGCGGGGACCTGGAGGGGCCGTTCGCGGTGCGGTTCGACGAGCCAGGGACATACGCCTACTTCTGTCGCTACCACGGCAGCGTGGGCTACGGGATGGCGGGCAAGGTGAAGGTGACAGGCCCCGCCGCCGGCAACCTCGGCGAGCCCGCGCTCAGCGTGGTGGAGGGAGGCCCCGCGCAGGAATCGACCGGCACCGCAGAGGTCCAGCGGGTGGCCCTGGAGGCGCCAGACCCCGGAACCAGGGCGGTCCTCCTCCGGCTGGACCTGGGCACCGCCGTGACTCTGGTCCTCGCGGCGCTGGCGTTCGGAGCGGCGGTCGGGTTCGTCGGCCGAACCGGCCGGAGGCCGGGCTAGAGTTGTCCCGGCAGGCCACTGGATCCGGGAGGAGAACCGCCGGTGCGAGAGCCCGAGCCGGAGACCATCCGCAGGGCTCGCGCCGGCGATCCCGCGGCGTTCGAGGAGCTGGTTCGGGGACACCAGGGCGACGTCTACCGGCTGGCCCTCCATCTGGTCCGGGACCGGCAGACGGCCGAGGACGTCACCCAGGAAGCGTTCCTGAACGCCTACAAGTCGTTGCACCGGTTCCGCGGCCAGGCCCGGTTCTCCACGTGGCTCTACCGCATCACCCGGAACTGCGCCGTGGACGCCATCCGGCGCCGGGAGCGCCAGCGGCGGGTCGCCGAGCGCGCGGCGGAGGAGGGGGTGGAGGCGGACTCCTCGCTCCGGGCCGCGCTGTCCATGGCCCTGGAGGGCCTGCCCCCGGAGCTCCGGGAGGGCTTCGTGCTGATCGAGGTGTTCGGGCTGTCCTACCGGGAAGCGGCCCAGGTCCTCGGCGTGGTCCCGGGCACCCTCAAGAGCCGGATGCACCGCACCCGACGCCTCCTGATCGAGGCCCTGGAAGCACGGGAGGATGCCGGTGAGGTGTGAAGTCGTGGAGCGGGAGCTCTCCGCGCGGATGGACGGCGAAATCGACGTCCGGTCGGACGAGGCGCTCGGCGAGCACCTCGCGACGTGCTCTCGGTGCCGGGAGTTCCAGGCCCAGATCCGGCGCATCCACGAGTTGGCTCGGGTGCAGCCGGCGGGACCGGTCCCGGACCTGGTACCGACGATCATGGCCGCGGTCCGGACGCGGCGGGGGGCCCGGCCAGGCACCGTCATCTCGCTCAGGCCGAGGCCGGCCTGGGCTCAGCACGCGGCGGCGTTCGTGGCCGGGGCGGTGGCGGCCGCGCTCCTCCTGGGCGGGCTGCCCGTGCTCCGGCGAGGCCCTGCTCCCGCCCTGGCCTCCGAGATCCCCGGGCGAGTGGCCCTGGCGTCGCGGGAGGCCACCTCCTACCGGGTCACCTTCCGGATCGAAGAGCGGAACTTCCACCCCACGGTTCCCGTCCGAGACTTCACGGCCGCAGTGACCTTCCGAGCGCCCGAAGAGTTCAGGGCCGACGTCCGCGACGAAACCCGGTACCCGAAGGGCCGGTGGCCCCGGAACGACCTCGTCCTGGCCATGGACGGAGACCGATGGCTCGTGGAAGGCCCGGTCACCTGCCCCCGTGAGGCGCTTCCGGTCTGTCCCTTGGAAGGCCGGGAGCGGCGGGGGGTCCGCGGGCGCGAGCCGTTCGACGCCGATACTCCGCCGCCGACCGACGTCGTGGTCCCCGTGAGAACCCTGGCGGGAAGCGACCGGGTTCGCGTGGTCGGCGAGGGACAGATCCTGGGCCGGCCCGTCGTGGTGGTGGAGCTCCCCTACCGCGACGCCACGCCGCTGTTCGCCTACCTGCACGCGAGTGGTTCGTGGCGGTCCTTCTATCCGCTCGACCCGGTGCGGGTGTCGCTCGACGCCGAGACGTGGTTCCCGCTCGCCTACGAGGTGTGGCCGGCCACCGCGCCGGAACGCCGGCTCTGGTCGGTTCGGAACGGGCTTCCCGACGAAGGACCCGACGGTCCCGTGTTCCGTGCCGAGGCCGCCAGCTTCACCGAAAGCGTGCCGGCAGACTGGGAGCCGGATGCCCTGGCCTCGCCCTCGTCGCGCGACCAGGGCTTCCGGGAGGTGCCCTTCGAGACTCTCGAGGGCCGGGGGCTGGTCGTGCCCTCCGACGTCGCCGGGCTGCCACCCTACCGGGCGGGGACCTTCGCGCTGGGCGGGCGTCCCCACGACGAGGTGCTCGTCACCTACGCGAGGGGCCTCACCTGGCTGAAGATCCGCCAGACCCGGGAGTGGCGCCGGCCGGAGCTGTACGGGAACGTCGGACCGCTGGCCGCCCCGGTCCGGCTGTCCGGCGGCGGGATCGGCTACTACGAGCCCGCAAGCTCGTCGCTGGGCCGACGGATCTCGATCCATACCCGCCAACGCGACGTCTACGTCGAGTCGAACCTCTCCCGGGAGGATCTGCTCCGAGTGGCCGCCTCGCTGTCGGTGAGAGGCGAGCCGGTCCCGAGGAAGTGGCTGGCGCGAGAATGGCCCGGCGGCCTCGTCCGCGAGCAGGTCTCCGTGGCGGAGGCGGTGGCGGAGGAACCGAGCGTGCTCCTGCCCTCGGCCCTGCCGTCCGGGTTCCGCCCGTGGGTTGCCCAGATCGTCCGGGAGGGGCGGCGCGTCGCGGTCACCGTGTACTTCCGACGCCCCGGCACCGAGCTCGACGGCATCGGGATCCGTCTGCACCGGGCTCCGGGAGAGTCCCTCCCCCCGCCGATGGACCCCGACGTGCTCGCGGTGGAGGTTCGGGGGACGATCGGGCGCTACTCGCCGGTCCGGGGCGAGCTGGAGTGGGTGGAGGGGGGCGCCTACCACTCGCTCGGGGGCACCGTGCTGGACCTCGCCGGGCTCCTGCGGGTGGCGGAGTCGCTGGAGCCTGCCCGATGAGCGTCCGGAGGAAGCGGTGAGGCGAGCCGCCGGAACGGTCGCCGCCGCCGTGGCCGGCGCGGTCGCCGGGGCCGCCCTCATGCTGGCCGTCCCGCTCCCGGGCGCCCCTCTCGAGCCCGGGCCCCAGCCGACGCCCTCCCCGCCGAAGGTGGTGGGGAAGGCCCCGGTGCGAACCCTGCTGGCGTGGAGCCCGAGCGGGCTCCCCCCGGGGTATGCCGGAAGGGTCCGTGATCTTTCCTCCGTGCGCCGGGCCGCCGAGGTGTTCAGCGGGGTCGCGTGGCTGACCGAGTGGCGGGGTGAGGGCGGGGCGCCGCGGCGGCCGCCGACGGGGCTCGCCGTGCCGGTCGAGGTGGCGGCGGTGGACGTCGCCGAGTACCGGGCGTTCCTGCCCCCGGCCGAGCGGGCCGCCCTCGCCGGGCTGGCGGACGGGGGGGCCCTCCTCGGGCGAACCGGGGCCGAGCTCCGCCGGGTCGGTCCCGGGGCGACGCTCACGTTCGGCGGGATGGCCCTTCGGGTTCGGGGGATCCTCGAGGACGAGCTGATCGGGGCCCACGAGGTGCTGGTGTCGCGGTCCACGGGCCGTCGCCTGGGGATCGTCCGCTCCCGGTATCTGCTCGTCGCCCCGAGGTCGTCCGCGCCGCGCCGGCGAGTGGAAGCCGGCCTTCGGAGAGCGCTCCCGCCGGGGACCCGCCTCCGGGTCCGCGCTCCAGGCGAGACCCCGGTCTTCCGGCACGGAGACGCGGTGCTCCCACCCCTGGCGCTCAAGGAGACGTTCGGAGAGTTCGCCGCCGCGCCGATCGAGGGCGGCTTCCTCCGCGTCGAGGAGCGATGGGAGGGGCGGAACATCCGGACCGCCCGGGTACCCCGCCTGGGGACGGTCCGCTGTCACCGGCGGATCATCCCGTTGCTGCGCGGGGCGCTGCAGGAGTTGGCCAACCGGGGTCTGGCGGGGCTGGTCGATCCGGGCCAGTACGGCGGCTGCTACTCGCCCCGGTTCGCCAACCGGAACCCGACATCGGGGCTCTCCCACCACGCGTGGGGTGTGGCCGTGGACATCAACGTGTCCCAGAACCTCCTGGGCGCCGAGCCCCGGATGGACCGGCGCGTGGTGGAGGTGTTCGAGCGCTGGGGGTTCACCTGGGGCGGGCGGTGGCTGGTGCCCGACGGGATGCACTTCGAGTTCATGCGGTTCCCGGCACGGGCCTGACCGGGGCCGAGGAAGGGAAAGGAAAGCGTTCTCGCTCCGGGGGGAGGAGTCGAACCTCCATCTCGCGGCTCCAAAGGCCGGCGTCATGCCGTTAGACCACCCCGGACAGAGCTCAATTATCCCGCGCCGCGCCCGCGAGACCCACGGATCGGGCCTTCCTATGATCGCAGGACGGATCCGATCGCCAGGCCGCCGACCGCTCGGGCCACTTCCTCGGCGTGGCGGCCGTCCCGGGCCAATCCGGCCACGCTCGGGCCGCTCCCGCACATCACTGCCCCGACCGCGCCCGCGGCCAGCAGAGCCTCCCGGGCCCGGCCTACCTGCGGGTGGCGAGCGGATACCGGCCCTTCGAGGTCGTTGAACAGGAGCGATCCCGACGTCGCGGCGTCGCCGGCGCCCAGGGCGTCGAGGAGCGGGCCCGGGTCGGGACCCGTTGCCCCTCCGTCCTGGTCCCACCACTCGTACGCGCGGGCGGCAGGGACGCCGAAGTCCTCTGTCACCAGGACCCACCACGTCCGGGCCACGGTCACCGGCTCCACCAGTTCGCCCCGGCTCCGAGCCATCACCGGCTCCCCCGGGATCAGGGCCGGGACGTCGGAACCGACCCGAGCCCCGATCTCCCAGAGACGCGGGTGGGGCAGGCCGAGGCCCCACAGCCGGTCGAGCGCCCGAAGAGTGGCGGCGGCGTCCGCGCTTCCCCCACCCAGCCCCGCGGCCACGGGGATCCGCTTGACGAGGGTCAGGTTCGCCCCCCGGGCCTCTCCGGTCTCCTCCGCAAGCACCCGAGCCGCTTCCAGCACCAGGTTCTCCGACCCGCGAGGCACCTCGGCGGCTCGCTCTCCGGCGACGGTCAGCCCGAACCCATCCTCCCGGTGGGCCGCCCGCACGCCGTCGGCGAGGGTGATCGGCTGCACCAGCGTCTCGATCTCGTGGTAGCCGTCCCCCCGCGAGCCGAGGACCCTGAGGAAGACGTTGAGCTTGGCCGGTGCCGGCTCGCTCACCGGGAGCGGCCGCAGTGGCTCCCTCACTCCAGCGCCTGAGCCAGCCGGGCCAGATCGTCGAGCCCGAGCGCCTCCGCCCTCACCCGCTCCTCCAGGCCCGCCCTCCGCAGGGCCTCAGCGGCACGATCGCGCGGGTAGCCGAGGCGCACGAGAGAGTTCGCCATGGTCTTGCGGCGCTGGGCGAACCCTTCCTCGATCAGGCGGAACAGGATGTCGGGCGGGGTGTCGACCGGGGGCGGGCGCCGCGTCAGGCGCACCACCACCGACTCGACCTGAGGCTCCGGCCAGAACACCGTGGGGGGAACCCGCCGGACAACCTCGACGACCGCCCGGTACGCCACCCGCAGGCTGACGGCGCCGTAGGCGTCCTCGCCGGGCCCGGCGGCGAGCCGCTCTCCGACCTCCCGCTGGACCATCACGAGCATGGGGTCGACGCGCGGAGCCCGCTCCAGGAGCCCCATCACCACCGGGACGGCCACGTTGTAGGGAAGGTTCGACGCCATCCGCCACGGGGCATCCCCCAGGATGGCCGGCCAGTCGGCAGCCATCGCGTCGACGCGGAGGATCCGAACGGGAAGTCCCGCCACCACCTCCTCCAGCGCCGCCACCAGGGCCCGGTCGATCTCCACCGCCAGGATCTCCGCCCCGGCATCAGCGAGAGCCACGGTGAGGGAACCGAGGCCCGCCCCGACCTCCAGGAACGGGACTCCCGGCTCCGCCCCGGCGTCGCGTGCCAGGGCCCGGGCCAGGTTCGGGTCGGCCAGGAAATGCTGGCCCAGGGAGCGATGCGGTCGGATGCCGTGCCGCTGCGTGAGGTCCCGGAGGGCCCGTCGGGTCAGGCCCCGCGAGCCGCCCCCGCTACCAGGTGATGCGGACGCGGACAGTGCCGGCGCCGAGGGGAGCGATCTGGGAGAACGCCTCGTCGGAGAGGTCGATGATCCGGCCTCCGATCCACGGTCCACGGTCCCTGATTACCACAGCGACCGAGCGGCCGTTCGAAGGGTTGAACACGGTCACCCGGGTGCCGCAGGGCAGGGTCCGGTGCGCAGCGTAGAACCCGGACAGGGTGCCGCCGCAGGGGGCCCCACGGCCGTCCCAGTCGTACCAGGAGGCGATCCCCCACTGCTCGTTGGGCGCGCGAGTGCCGACCACCAGGATCTCGTTCACAGGATCGCGAAGCACCCGCCGGTCGAGGAGGTCCCGGGATACCTCCACCTCGTTCTCCAGGCGGACCTTGTAGGTGAGGTCCTGGAGTCCCGGGATGCCGGCCCGGTCCACGCGCCGCTGTCCCTGGAGGAGCTGGTCCGAGTAGACCACCTCGGTGGCGTAGGGGATCTCGGCCTGCTCGGTGAGCCGCCGAACCTCCACCCGCACCACCCGGATCCGCATCCCCGAGCCGAGCTCCGAGTCCGCGGCCGGGACCACCCTGTCCCTCCTCTCGAGCACGACGCCCATGCTGTCGAGGAGGTACGCCACGCTGGGGGCGTTGGTGATGATCCGGCGGTCCTTCCCGTCGATGAGCAGGCGAACCTGGACCGCCTCCCGGAACACGATGACGTCGCCTTCCTCGATGCGGGCGCTCCGGCTCGGCTCGACCAGGTCCCCCTGGCGGAGGCGGACGTTGACGTGCTCCAGGACGTCGTCGACGGTCGACCCCGTCACGTGCACGATCCGGGACCGCCCGTTCAGGACGACGGTGATCTCCTTGGCGTGGTGGACCTGGATCTGCATGCCGTCGGCCACCCGGGCGTCGATGGTGGGCGCCACCCGGTCGTACGGCCCCAGGTTCACGCCCTGTCCCTCGAGCAGCTCGCCGACGGAGCCGCCGAACGTGCTGACCGTCGCGGTCTGGCCGTCGATCACCAGGGTGACCTGCTTGCTGAGGTGGAGATAGAGCCAGCCCGTGCCCACGAGCAGCGGAGCGATGAGGAGTACGTGGCTGATCCACCCGGGCCGGCGGTGCTTCCTCCGTCGCGTGGTGATCCGCGACGAGCCCGGGCTGTAGCGCGGCGGGGAAGGGGACCGCGTCCGAGTTCGGCTCTCGGAGAGCAAGTTGGGGGGCACGCTAGCAAAGTCTCAACCTCAAGTGCAAGCTTGAAACTCGAACCTCCGTTCGGCCCCGGAACGCCGAGAGACCCTACGCCGGGAGGCCGAAGATGGCCCTGGCGTTCGCCGTGGTGGCGGCGGCAACGGCCTCGGGGCCCTCGTTCCGGGCCTCGGCCACCGTCTCTACCACCGGCACCAGGTTAGCCGGGGAGTTGTCCTTCCCTCGAAGCGGCTGAGGTGACAGGAACGGGCTGTCCGTCTCCACCAGGAGCAGGTCCTCCGGGACCTGGGCGGCCGACAGCCGAAGGTGCTCGTTCTTCGGGTAGGTGACGTTCCCCGCGAACGAACAGTGGTAACCGCGTGCGGCGGTCTCGCGCGCCACCTCCGGCGAGCCGGAGAAGCAATGCAACACCACTCGCTCCACTCGCTCCTCCTCCAGGATCGCCAGGACTTCGTCCCACGCGTCACGGGTGTGCACCACGATCGGCTTCCCCGCCTCCCGGGCCAGCGCGCAGTGGGCTCGGAACGCCCGCTCTTGGTCCTCCGGCGGCGACAGGAGCCGAAAGAAGTCCAGTCCGGTCTCCCCCACCGCCACCACGCGGGGATCGGCCAGAAGCTCCTCGACCGCCGCTCCCGCCGCGGCGTCGAACTCCCGGGCGGAATGGGGATGTACGCCCGCGGTGGCGAACACCCCCGCCAGGGAGTCGGCCAGGTCGCGCGACCGGCGGCTCGACTCCGCGTCGATACCCACGCAGACCAGCCCGCTCACTCCGGCGGCCCGCGAATCCTCCACCACCTCTCGAGGGTCGGCCTCCATGAGGAAGAGATGACAGTGAGAGTCGACGATGGAGTGCTCGAGAACAGGTTGAGGGTTCGCCTCGACGACCTCCAGTGCCGGTTCAGCCACCGCTAGGCCTCCACCCGAGGGAACAGCGCCTCGCCCTTGAGGGTTCGGGTTCCGGGAGCCAGGAACCCCCACCGGGCCGCTCCCGGCAGCCGCTGGGCATCCAGCGGCTCGGGGATCCCCAGCTGCTCCCACAGGCGGCCGGCCGCCCCCGGCATCACCGGGGAGATCAGGACGGTCAGGATCCGGAGGACCTCCGTCGAGGCGTACAGGATCGACGCGAGCTCTTCCCGCCTCCCCGCGTCCTTAGCCAGGTGCCAGGGGGACCGCTCCACCATGTACCGGTTGGCGGCGCCCACGATGTCCCATACCGCACCCAGGGCGGGCGTCAGGGCGACCTCTTCCATGTGCCCGTCGTGGCGGGCCACGGCCTCCTGGACCACCTTCGGAAGCTCGCCGGCGGCCGTCTCGTCCACCGGCTCGGGCACCCGGCCCTCGAAGTAGGACCGGAGCATGGCCAGGACCCGGCTGGCCAGGTTGCCCAGCCCGTTCGCCAGGTCGGCGTTGTACCGCTCGACCATCGATTCCCAGGAGAAGATTCCGTCCTGGCCGAACTGGACCTCTCGCAGGAAGTAGTACCGGTACGCGTCCACGCCGAACTTGTCCACGAGGACCTTGGGGTGGATCCCGGTGGCCCGGGACTTGCTCATCTTCTCCCCCCTGACGGTGAGGAACCCGTGGGCCCAGACCTGGCGGGGGGGTTCGAGGCCCGCGGCCATGAGCATGGCGGGCCAGTAGATGGCGTGGAACCGGAGGATGTCCTTCCCCACGAAGTGGATGTCCGCCGGCCAGATCCGGGCGAACCCCTCGTCGTCGGTCCCGTAGCCGGCGGCGGTGACGTAATTCGTCAGGGCGTCGAACCACACGTAGCAGACGTGTTCCGGGTCCCATGGGATCGGGACCCCCCACCGGGAGGAGGTCCGGGAGATGGAGAAGTCCCTCAGGCCACCCCGGATCAGCGAGAGCACCTCGTTCCGGCGGGAATCCGGCTGCACGGCCTCGGGGTGGCTGTCGTAGTGCTCGAGGAGGCGGTCCTGGTACGCGGACAGCCGGAAGAAGTAGTTCTCCTCCGACATGGCCTCCACCGGCATGCCGTGCACGGGGCACTTCCCGTCGATGAGGTCGTCCTCGGTGTAGTAGGCCTCGCAGGAGATGCAGTACAGGCCCTCGTAGGTCCCCAGGTAGATGTCGTCCCGGCCGTTGTCGTGAACCGCCGTCAGCAGCTTCTGTACCGCCGCCCGGTGGCGCGGCTCGGTGGTCCGGATGTAGTCGTCGTGGGAGATGTCCAGCAGCTCCCACACCTCCCGCCAGCGGGGCTCCATCTGGTCCACGAAGGCCTGGGGGTCGACCCCCGCCTCCTCGGCCTTCCGCAGGACGTTCTGGCTGTGCTCGTCGGTTCCGGTGAGGAAGAACACCTTCTCTCCCCGCAGGCGGTGGTACCGGGCCACGAAGTCGGTGGCCACGGTCGTATAGCCGTTACCGATGTGGGGCACATCGTTCGGGTAGTAGATAGGAGTGGTGACGTAGAAAGTGTCCTTCACGGCCGGGATTCTCGCACACGTTCGTTCGTCCGCCCGCTCAGCCGCGCCGTTCGAGCGAGGCCTCGTACACGGCCCGCCGCGACACGCCGGCGTCCCGGGCCACGCGGGCGGCGGCTTCCCGACGCGAGATACCGCCCCCGATCATGGCGTTCACCCGGCCGGCGAGCTCCTCGAGATCGGGAGGCTGCTCGTCGCGGATGCCCTCGATCACCAGGACGATCTCCCCTCGAACCTCCGCTTCCCCGAATCGCTCAGCGAGCTCCGAGAGCGAGCCCCGGACGACCTCCTGGTGCACCTTGGTGAGCTCCCGAGCCACCGCCACCCGGCGGTCTCCCAGCTCGGCCAGGGCGTCCCGGAGCAGTCCGGCCAGCCGCCGCGGGGACTCGAACACGACGATCGTCCGCGGCTCGGCCGCGAGCTGGCGGAGGCGGGCCCGGCGCTGCCCGGCCCGCCGGGGAAGGAAACCCTCGAACGCGAAGCGGTCGGTGGGCAGCCCCGAGAGCACCAGGGCGGTCACCGCCGCCGAGGGCCCGGGCACCACGTCCACGGGGATGCCTTTCTCGACGGCCGCGGCGACCAGCCGGTAGCCGGGATCGGAGAGCCCCGGCATCCCCGCCGACGAGACCACGGCGACGGTGCGGCCCTCCCGCAGGTGCCCGAGGAGCTCGGGCACCCTGCCGGCCTCGTTCCCCTCGTTGAAGGTGAGGAGCCTCGGTGCCCGGATGCCCAGGTGCGAGAGCAGCGCCCGGGTCCGCCGCTGATCCTCGCAGGCGATGAGGTCGACCCGAGCGAGGGTCTGCTTGGTCCGCTCGGTCAGGTCACCAAGGTTCCCGATCGCCGTCCCCACGAGCCACAACGTCCCGGCCACACGGCCATTATCGCGGCGCCGCAGTCGTTCAGACGCACAACTCCGTACTGAACCGCTGGTGGCCTCGGCCCGGGGCGCATCGCTGCGCCTACTGCCCCGACACGAGGCGCCACGCTCCGTCCCCGCCCACCTCGAACCTCGAGACGTATCGCAGCGCCTGTACGGAGTCGTCGCCGAGGCCGAAGCGGTGAGGCTCCCCACGGGGGCTCTTCCCGCTCCACGTAGGCGGCGAACTCCTCCACGGGGATCGAGCCGTCGGGGGCAGGGCGGGCCGTCGGGACCTCGCCCTCCCCGGAACCGGGGCTTGGGTCCGCGGCCGGCTCCCCGGAGCATCCCGCCAGCGACATCACCGTGACAAGGGTGATCAGATAACGGTCCATCCGCTCCTCGGTTTGAGAGACGCCCGGCTCAACTGATCGGTTCCGAGGGGTCAGGTCCGGAAGCGGAACGTGAGCACGTCGCCGTCGTGAACCACGTAGTCGCGTCCCTCGATCTTCCCGAATCCCCGCTCCCGGGCGTGGGCCACCGATCCCGCCTCGATCAGGTCCACCGCCCGGACCACTTCGGCCTTGACGAATCCCCGGGCCATGTCGGTGTGGATCTCGCCGGCGGCGCCGACCGCCGTGGTCCCCTCTGGGACCAGCCACGCCCGGCACTCGGAGGACTCGATCGAGTAGAAGGTGATCAGGCCGAGCAGCCGGCGCGCGGCCTCGGCGATCCGGGCGGTGCCCCGGACCTCCACCCCGAACACCTTCAGGAGCGCCTGGGCCTCGTCGTCGGGGAGGTCCTCCACCTCCTCCTCGAGCTTCGCGCACACCGCCAGGACCTCCGCGCCGGGCGGCACGTGCGCTCGCACCTTCGCCACCACCGCCTCCTCCCTCTCGAGGTCCTCCTCCCCCACGTTCACCACGTAGAGGAAGGGCTTGGCGGTGATCAGGAACGCGTCCCGGATCCGGGCCAGGTCGTCGCTCGACAGCTCCACGCGGACGTTGCCGCCCCGCTCGAGCACGGCCACGGCCCGCTTCAGAGCGGCGGCCCGGTCCCGCTCGGCGTCGTCCCGGGTTCCCGCCGCGCGCCGCTCGGACTTCTCGGCAGCGCGCGCGGCGGTCTCCAGGTCGGCCAGAGCGAGCTCCGTCGTGAGCACCTGGAGGTCCCGGACCGGATCGACCTGCGCCTCCGGATGCGGGACGGTGTCGGAGGAGAACGCCCGGAGCAGGACGACGACGGCGTCGGTCTCTCGGACGTGAGCCAGGAACCGGTTCCCGAGACCCTCGCCCTGGTGGGCTCCTCGGACCAGGCCGGCGATGTCCACGAACCGAACGTGGGCCGCCACGGTTCGCTCCGGCTGCAGGACCTCGGTCAGAGCCTCGAGGCGGGGGTCGGGGACCATGGCCACCCCCACGTTCGGGTCGACCGTGGTGAACGGGTGCCCCGCCACGGCCGCGTGGGCCTTGGCCAGCGCGTTGAACAGCGTCGACTTGCCGGCGTTAGGGAGTCCGACCATCCCGACCTGGAGCATGCCGCCGTTCTATCCTGAGTTCGCGAGTCCCCGCCACTGCGGGGGGTGCAGGGGAATGACGGAGGGCGAGTGAGGTCCACCTTCGCCAGAGCCATGGTCGTCGTCGCTGCGGTGACGGCGCTGGCCGGGGTCCTTCGCCTGGCAGACCTGGACCGTCCCCACCGGAAGGTGTTCGACGAGGTCTACTACGCCTCCGACGGCTGCCGGTACGCGGGCATCGACTTTCGCCGGTGCGGCCTGACGTCGGACGGGGAGCGCAGCTGGGTGCATCCCCCGCTGGGCAAGCAGCTCATCGCGGTGGGCATCGACGTCTTCGGCTTCGATCCGTTCGGGTGGCGCGTGGCCTCCGCCGTGGCGGGCACCCTCACCGTGGGCATGGTCGGGCTGCTCGCGTTCTTCCTGTTCCGGAGCGACCTGTGGGCGGCGGCCGCCGCCCTGCTCCTGGCCACCGAGCACCTGCATTTCGTCCAATCCCGCATCGCCATGCTGGACGTGTTCCTGACGATGTTCGTCGTCCTCGGGTTCCTCCTGCTGGTGGCGGACCGCCGAGCTGGGGATCGCCCGGGCCCGGTGGTGGCCGGGGGGTCCGGGGAGGGAACCGGCCCGGAAGGAGAACCCGGCGGGATCGTGCTCCGAGAGGACGAGGCCCCCGAGCATCCCGCCGTCTCCGCCGAACCTCCCCGGGGCCGGCAGTTCTGGCGCCCCTGGCGACTGCTCGCCGGAGCGGCCTTCGGAGCGGGCCTGGCCGTGAAGTGGTCGGCGCTGCTGGCGCTGGCCGCCGCGGTGGTCCTCTCCTTGGCGTGGGAACGGACCCGTCGCAAGCGCGCGGGCGTCCCCAGGCCGACCGTCTCCGCCCTGGCCGGGGGCCCGGGCCTGGCGCTGAGCTTTGCGGTGGTCCCCCTCCTCGTCTACGTCGCGGCGTGGATCCCGTGGCTGGCCGACCGGGGGTTCGACTTCATGGAGCTGATCACCCACCACGGGGACATGGCGAGCTTCCACCGCAATCTGTCCACGGAGACCGCGGCAGGAGACCCTGTCCACCCGTACATGTCGAGGGCCTGGACGTGGCTCCTCTTGGTGCGGCCGGTCTCCTACTACTGGCAGGGTGACCCGAACTGCTGCCGGGAGATCCTGGGCATCGGCAACCCCATCCTCTTCTGGGGCGCCCTTGTGGTGGTCCCCTACCTCCTCGTGGCGTGGAGGCGAGACTGGCGAGCGGGCGTGTCGGCGGCGCCAATCCTGTTCCAGTACCTCCCGTGGCTGCTGATCACCCGGCCGCTGTTCCTCTTCTACATGGCGCCGGTGACACCGTTCCTGGCGTTGGCGATGACCCACGCGCTCCGCCACATCAGCGGGCAGGAGGCCGGAGAGCGAGCCCGCCTGGCCCCGGCGGCCGGTCTCGTGCTGGCCGTCTCGGTGGTGGCATTCCTCTATTTCTGGCCGGTGCTCGTGGGGAGCCCCCTCAGCCGGGCCGCGTGGGAGGCCCGGATCCTCAACGTGTGGATCTGGAACTGGGTATGAGGAACCGGGAGTTCGACGACCTCGTGTCCGAGGCGGTGGCGTCGTTGCCGCCGTGGGTGCACCAGCGCCTGGAGAACGTGGAGATCATCGTGGAGGAAGAGCCGCCGGAGGACGAGCCCGACCTGCTGGGACTGTACGAGGGCGTGCCGCTCACGGAGCGAGGGCTCGACTACTTCGGCGTGCTGCCGGACCGGGTCATCCTGTTCCGCTCGACCATCGAGGCGGAGGCGGGAGAGACGCCGGAGGAACTCAAGCGGGTCATCCGCGATACGGTGGTGCACGAGGTGGCCCACTTCTTCGGCATCTCCGACGACCGCCTCCACGAGTTGGGAAGAGATTGATGCCGTATCCGGGCGAGATGCAAGGCTACGACCACACCACGTACGGCGACCACATCGCCGACATCTACGACGAGCTCTACGAGGGCATGCTCGACACCGAGAGCACCGTGGAGTTCCTGGCCAAGCTGGCCGGGGACGGGCCGGTGCTCGAGCTGGCCATCGGGACCGGAAGGGTAGCCCTTCCGTTGGTGGAGCGAGGCATCGAGGTACACGGGATCGACTCCTCCCAGGCCATGGTGGAGAAGATGCGGGCCAAGCCTGGCGGCGACCGCATCCCCGTGAACATGGGGGACTTCGCGGGGGTCCCGGTGGAAGGGCGATACGGCCTGATCTTCGTCGTCTTCAACACCCTGTTCGCGCTGACGAGCCAGGAGGACCAGGTGCGGTGCTTCCGCAACGTGGCCGACCACCTCGAGGACGGCGGGCGCTTCGTCGTGGAGGTGTTCGTGCCGGACCTCGGCCGGTTCGACCGAGGGCAGCGCGTGTCGGCCGACCGCGTGGAGGTCGACCGCGTGGTGTTGGAAGCGTCGCTGCACGACCCCGTCGGCCAACGGGTGATCAGCCAGCACGTCGTGATCAGCGAGTCGGGCAACCGGATGGTTCCGGTGCACATCAGGTATGCGTGGCCCGCGGAGCTCGACCTCATGGCCCGGCTCGCCGGCCTGAGCCTGAAGGACCGGTGGGGGGGCTGGCGCGGCGAGTACCTCACGGCGGAGAGCGTCCGCCACGTCTCGGTCTACGAGAAGGCGTGACCGGGGCCGTCGGGCCGTCAGTCGAACCGGAGCGGGTCGAAGGGCTTGGGGTCGGCGAAGGGCTCCTCCCCGAGAACCAGGGACGCGGCCAGCTCCCCGGTGCCCGGGGCGAGCATCACCCCGTACGGCCCGTGTCCCGTGACCACGTGCAGCCCCTCGCGAACGGGACCGATCAGCGGAAGGCCGTCGGGGGACATCGGCCGGACCCCCCACCACGCCCCCAGGACGCGGGTCTCGGCCAGCCCCGGCAACCACCGGGTGGCCTGCCGGACGATCTCCATGGGCACGCTGGGGTCCTCCGGTTCCGGTGCCACCACCGCCTGCCTCGAACCCCCGGCGATCACGGTGCGGTCGGGCGTGGGGTGGAGGAGCGTGCCGACATCCGCGGCCGGGAAGCCCCTCGCCAGGTCGGCGGCCCGGGTCGACCGGGCGGCTTCCTCTCCGGCCAGCACGTGCCACCCCGCTCCCTCGAGGAGGACGCGAGGCAGGACCGGCGGCTCCGCCAGGTGAACGAGCCATCCGCGAGCCCCCTCCACGGGTACGTCCACGCCGGATGGCCGAACGACCTGCGCCGTCGCGGGCCCCGCGGCGACGACCACGGCGTCGGCGGGCACCTTCCCATCGTCGGTGACCACGCCGCGGATCCGGTCCCCCTCGGCGAGCAGCGACCGGACCGCGACGTGACGGCGGACCTCCGCCCCACGCTCCCGGGCCAGCAGGGCCATCGAGACGGTGAGCGCCGTGGGATCGAGCCGCCTGCCGTCGTGGAGCAGCCACGCCTCGGCGACATCAGGTCCGAGGGCCGGCTCCGCCTCCCGAGCCCCTTTCCCGTCGAGATGCTCCACGCGGACCCCCGCCGCGGCCACCGTCTCGGCCTCGACCCGGCCGGCCTCCCGCTCTGCCTCGTCGTCGCCGGCGACGATGAGGAACCCGATCGGCGCGCGGTCCGCCCGGATGTCGACCGGCGCATCGTCCAGCAGCGCGTCGATGATCGCCGCGCTCCGATCTCCCAGCACCCGCAGCGCCGGTTCGGGGAGCGTCAAGACGAGCCCGTGGTTGCGCCCCGAAGCCCCCGCGGCGAGCTCGGATCGCTCGAGCAAGACCACGCCGGCGCCTCGGGCGGACAGCGCGTAGGCGCACGCGCAGCCGATGACTCCTCCGCCCACCACCACGACGTCCGCGGCCATGTCTCCCTTCCAGCGCTCACCCTAAGATGTCGGGGTGCCCCGCATCACGCTGGTGAAGGGCGACATCACCGAGCAGGAGGTCGACGCCGTCGTCAACGCGGCGAACTCCACGCTTCTGGGAGGCGGCGGCGTTGACGGAGCCATCCACCGCCGGGGCGGCCCGGCCATCCTCGAGGCGTGCAGGCGGATCCGGGAGGAGCGATATCCGGACGGGCTCCCGACCGGGGAGGCGGTGGCAACCACGGCGGGCGACCTCCCGGCCACATGGGTGATCCACACCGTCGGACCGGTGTACGCCAAGAGCGAGGACCGATCGGGCCTCCTGGCCTCCTGCCACACCGAGTCGCTGAAGGTGGCCGACGAGCTCGGGGCGAAGATCGTGGCCTTCCCGGCCATCTCCACGGGCGTGTACGGCTACCCCCTCGAGGAAGCCGCGCCGGTGGCCATCGGGGCCGTCCGCCAGGCGGACACAAACGTGGAGGAGGTCCGGTTCGTCCTGTTCGACGAGGCATCCCACCAGGTATTCGACCGGGCCCTGAGGGAGGCCGAGAAAACGGGCTAGTTCGCCTGGCCCGTTCGGGCTATGCCCACACGGCCCACCTGACCAGCGGAAATGGCCCGATGCCGTCATGCTCCCGGACGGTGCCGAATGCCGATGCCACAGGTGAGGTGGTGACGAGATGAGCAGGCTGCTTTCGCGACACGACAGATGGGAGCTCTGGATGGCCGCCACGCCGGGCGCCCAGACCTCCCCCGCCCAGGCGACCGCGCTTCAGTCCCCGCGGGGCACCGTCCCCGAAAAGACGGGATCCCCGGAGCTGGTTCGCGAGGTCGAACGGCTCCGAAGCGTGATCCACACGGCGGTGGCCGCTCTCTCCATGGTCGGCGCCCACGACGAGGCCTCCCGCATCCGGACGGCCCTCGAGAGCCGCTAGCCCGAAGCCTCTCGCACCGCGCACTGCCGGGGCGCCGGGCACTCGGCCCCTATCCACTCCATCGTCCAGCCGCTACGATGCTGCGGCACGCTCGAGCGAGAGGGGAAGCCACAGCCCATGCCCCCACGGCGCAAGTGTGGAGCGATGCAGGTCCACGAGCGGCTCGCCGAGACCTACGCAACGTTCCGAGCGAACCAGGATCAGATCCAACGATTCACCGAGCGGAGCGTCCTCACCGGTGAAGCCCAACGCGTCTTGAGAAGGCGGATCACCATCCCGGTCGTGGTCCACGTCGTGTACAGAACCGACCGCGAGAACATCTCGAAGGCGCAGATCAACAGCCAGATCGCCGTCCTCAACCGAGACTTCCGGGCGAGGAACCCCGACAAGAGCAAGGTCCCGGACATTTGGAAGGGGCTCGTGGCGAACGCGAACATCACCTTCGCCCTGGCCACCAAGAACCCGAAAGGCGGCTCGACCACCGGGGTGACCCGCACGAAGACGAACCAACGGTCATTCGCCGCCGACGACTCGGTGAAAAGCGTGCGGGCTGGAGGCGTCGCCGCATGGCCCACGAACCGGTACCTCAACGTTTGGGTCTGCAACCTGGGGGAGCAGCTGCTCGGGTACGCGCAGTTCCCGGGCGGGCCGGCGAGAACGGACGGCGTGGTGATCCTCCACTCGGCGTTCGGGACGAGCGGCACGGCTGCCTCGCCCTTCAACCGTGGGCGGACGACCACTCACGAGATCGGGCACTGGCTGAACCTCCGGCACATCTGGGGCGACACCATCGACTGCTCGGGGACGGACTTCGTGGCCGACACCCCCACCGCGCAGATGCCCAACTACGGCAAACCCTCGTTCCCCCACCTCTCCTGCAACAACGGGCCAAACGGCGACATGTTCATGAACTACATGGACTATGTGGACGACGCCGCCATGCTCATGTTCACGGTCGGGCAGGCGACGCGGATGAACGCGTGCTTGGCCGGGCCCCGCAAGAAACTCGGACTCTGAAGCATGCCTGACGCCCCGACGGAGCTGCTCCAACGGTGGGTGCACTCCCACGAGGAGGACACGGACACCGAAATGGTGTTCCGGCCGGCCGACTTCGACTTCCCCCCATCCCGAGGACGGGCATCGTTCGAGCTGAGAGCGGATGGCACCGTGCTGGAGCGTGGCATCGGTCCGACCGACCGGCCCGAAGAGGCGAGCGGAAGCTGGGAGCTCGAAGGGGACCGCAGCGTCGTTCTCCGAGAGAGCGCCACCGGACGAGAGAGGCGGCTCGAGATCGAGTCGCTCGGGAGGGACAGACTCGTCCTCCACAAGTAGCCGGGCCTACTGATCAGTGGTCCGTGGTCTTGAAGGATCGGTGCGCGAACCGCCCAAGCAACTCAGCCTTGGAGGTAGCTCAATAGCCCTCACTCGGTGAAGGTCTGACGAGACGGCGATCGTGGTTTGCAAGTTCCCCTCTCTCCGATTCGCCCCTGGCGAGACGAACCGGATCCGCCTGTCGTGGACGGGTCGCAGCACTACGTTTGGCCGCTTGCCTGTCTCACGACCTCAGCGAAGTCGACGAAAGCGCAGGGTTCATCACCAACGACCCATGCATCGTGCCCGGGGTCGATCACTCCGATCTCCCCTGGGCCAAACTCAATCTCCGTTCCGTCCTTCATGCG
>JBOGWB010000059.1:0-33501 GCA_050693035.1 Actinomycetota bacterium | reverse complement strand
ATCTTCCAGAAGAGCCTGGAGCTCCGGAAGGATGCCCCCGAGTGGGTGTTCTACGAGGGCCCACCGACGGCCAATGGGAAGCCCGGGATCCACCACGTCCCGTCCCGGACGTTCAAGGATCTCTACCCGCGGTTCAAGACCATGACGGGGCACTACGTGTTCCGGAAGGCCGGCTGGGACTGTCACGGCCTCCCCGTCGAGCTGGAGGTGGAGAAGGAGATCGGGACCAAGAGCAAGCGAGACATCGAGGCGTTCGGGATCGCCGAGTTCAATCGACTCTGCCGAGAGTCCGTGACCCGCTACGTCGAGGACTGGGAGAGGCTCACCGAGCGGATCGGGTTCTGGATCGACCTCTCACAGGCGTACTGGACGATGACGCCCGAATACGTGGAGAGCGTGTGGTGGTCCCTCAAGGAGCTCCATCGCCAGGGGCTGTTGTTCGAGGACCACAACTCGGTCGCGTACTGCCCTCGGTGCAGCACGCCGCTCTCGGATCACGAGGTCGCGCTGGGATACGCCACGGTCGTCGACCCGAGTGTGTTCGTGAAGTTCCCCATCGTGGAAACCCCCGACCCGAGCCTGGTGGGGGCGGCCATCGTCGCATGGACCACCACGCCGTGGACCCTGCCGTCGAACCTCGGGCTCGCCGTGGACCCGGGCGAGCGCTACGTCGTGGCCGAGTTCGGGGGGGAGCGCCTCGTCGTGGCGGAGCGACTCCGCCCGGCCGTGTTCGGGGAGGAGGGCCGGGACACCGCCACGCTGGAGGGCCGGGCGCTCATCGGGGCGCGGTACGCCCCGCTCTTTCCCAACGTCGACGGCGACGTCCACCGCGTGGTGGCGGCCGACTTCGTCTCCATGGAAGAAGGGACCGGGATCGTGCACATCGCTCCGGGGTTCGGGGCCGAGGACCTGGAGATCGGAAGGCGGGAGGGATGGCCGACCTACAATCCTCTGGACGATTACGGCCGGTTCACGGACGAGACGCCGGTGGAGTGGATCCGGGGCACCTTCGTGAAGGAGGCCGATCCGCTCATCATCGAGGACCTTCGCGGCCGGGGGCTGCTGCTGCGTGAGGAGCCGTACGAGCACACCTACCCGCTGTGCTGGAGGTGCGACACGCCCCTCCTCTACATGTCCCGGACGTCGTGGTACGTTCGCACAACCGCCAGGAAGGACCGCCTGCTGGAAGTGAACGAATCGGTGAACTGGCACCCGGATCGGATCAAGCACGGTCGGTACGGGGACTGGCTCGAGAACAACGTGGACTGGGCACTTTCCCGTGAACGGTACTGGGGGACCCCGCTTCCCCTGTGGCGCTGCTCCAACAAGCACGTCACCGCGGTGGGGTCGCTCACGGAGCTCTCCGATCTCGCTGGACGCGACGTGACGGGCGTCGACCCGCACCGCCCCGACATCGACGAGGTCGCGTTCGGATGCCCGGACTGCGGAGAGGAGTCCCGGCGTGTGCCCGACCTCATCGACGTTTGGTACGACTCGGGGGCCATGCCCTTCGCCCAGTGGGGCTACCACCCAGACCTGGGACGCGGGAGCGAGCTCTTCCAGAAGCGTTTCCCGGCCGACTACATCGCCGAGGCCATCGACCAGACCCGGGGGTGGTTCTACTCGCTGATGGCCGAATCCACCCTGATCCTGGACTCCACGGCCTACCGAAACGTGGTCTGCCTCGGGCTGCTGCTCGACGCCGACGGACGGAAGATGTCCAAGAGCCTGGGAAACGTGATCGACCCCTGGGTGGTGTTGGACCGGCAGGGCGCAGACGCGCTTCGATGGTTCTTCATCAGCGGCGGATCGCCATGGGCCGACCGCCGAGTGTCGCTAGAAGCCATCGACGATGTGGTCAGGCACTTCCTGCTGACGTTGTGGAACGTGTACTCCTTCTTCGTGACGTACGCGAACGCGGACCAGTTCGACCCCGCAGACCACGAGGTACCTCCCGCGGAGCGGCCCGTCCTGGACCGGTGGGTCCTGTCGCAGCTGGCCCGGACGGTCGCCGATGTCCGCGAGAGGCTGGAGCGGTACGACGCTACCGCCGCGGGACGGCGAGTGGCCATGTTCTTGGACGACCTGTCCAACTGGTACGTTCGACGGGCTCGCCGGCGGTTCTGGGACCCGGTGCGCCCGCAGGAAGCGCGGGAGAAGGCGGCCGCTTTCCTCACCTTGCACGAGTGCTTGGAGACCGTGGCTCAGCTCCTGGCCCCGTTCACCCCGTTCGTGGCCGAGGAGATCTGGAGGAATCTGTCGGCCGAACGTGAGGGAAAGCCCGAGTCCGTGCATCTGTCGGACTACCCCGAGCCCGACGGGTCATTGGTGAACGCATCGCTTGATGAAGCGATGAAGGCCGCCCGGGACATCGTGGAGCTGGGCAGGCGGGTGCGGAACGATGCGCGGGTGAAGATCCGCCAGCCGCTCCGACGGGGGGTGGTTCACTACGGTGGCGACTACTCGGCGCTGGAGCCGCTGCTGCCGTTGGTGGCCGAAGAGCTCAACCTGCGCCACGTGGTGGTCTCCGAGTCTGCCGAGGAGCTGACGACGTGGCGGGCCAGGCCCAACTTCCGCGAGCTGGGCCCGCGGCTCGGACCCAGGGTGAAGGGGGTCGCCTCGGCGCTGGCGGCCGACGACGGCAGCCTCGCCTCCACCCTGGCCGGAGGGGGGCGCGTCACCGTGGAAGTCGGCGGGGAGGCGGTCGATCTCGGTCCGGACGACGTCGAACTGATCGAGGAGACCCGCTCGGGGTGGGGAGTGGCCGGCGAGCGTGGCCTGACTCTGGCCCTCGATCTGGAGGTCACGCCCGATCTTCGCCTGGAGGGTTTGGGCCGGGACCTCGTCAGGCTGGTTCAGGACGCCCGGAAGGCCGCCGGCCTGGACGTCACCGACCGCATCGAGCTGGCCATCGAGACGTCGGCGGCGGTGGCGGAGGCTCTGGCCGCCCATCGCGACTGGATCGCTCGCGAAGTTCTCGCCGTCCGGGTCGAGGCCGGTGCCGGCGAGGGATGGGACGGAGCGTGGCGCGAGCGAGCGGAAGTCGACGGTGTGGGAGTGAGCATCACGCTCCGCCGAGCATCGTAGAGAGAAGGCCCGCCTACCGGCCGGCCGCGGACCGGCCGCGGCGAACCCGGCGCACCACCGCCACGCTCACGGAGCCCGCGGCCAGGACACTGCACGCGACGGAGACGAAGAGGAGTCTCAAGCCCTCGCCCTGGATGCCCACCGCGAGGGTCACGGCGGCGGCGGCGAGGAAAACCAGGGACGCCGCGTACAAGCCGCTCCTATCCGAGATGGAGGCGATCCGGGGTCAGGAGTCCTCTCCCCAGAACAGCTCCTTGAGAGACGAGTCCTCGTCCTTGCGACGCCCTCGGTTGTCTTCGGGGCTGCGTTCGTCCCAATCCCTGAGGAGGTCGTGCTCCTCCGAAGCGGCCACGGAGCTCATCGGGGCGGTCGCCTCCAGCGGCGTGAGGTCGATCCGATCCTCCCCCGGGTTGGCCGCGTCCTCCGGTCGATCGCCTTCCAGTTCCCCTCCGGCGCCCTCCTCCACCATGGGTGGCTCCACCGAATCCGGCGAATCGAGCGGCACAGCTCCGGAACCCTCCGTGAGGTCCACCGGCTCCGCCGGCCGGGACCGGGCCCGCTGCTTCAGGTCCTCGGCATGGTCTTTCACCAGGGAAGCCAGGCGCTCGAGGAAATCCCGCTCCTGCAGCAGGTACCAGCCCGGCGTGGTGTCTCCTCCAGCGTTCCCCCCGGTGCGATCGCCGGCCCGGCCCTCCGCCTCGGCCACGAGACGGGCGGCGTGCTCCCGTGCGTCCCGGACGATCCGCTCGGCCCGCTCCTCCGCGGCCTGGAGGTCGACCGGACCGCCCAACGGGTCCCCCACCTGTTCCCGGAGGCGCTTGTTCTCCTCGTGGAGGGCCGCCAGGTCCTCGGTGACGTGGTCCAGGAACTCGTCGACGTCGCTCTCGTGGTAACCGCGGAACGCCAGGCGGAACTCCTTCTTCTGTACGTCCTCCGGGGTCAGTCGGGATCGCGAGGCCGGGTCGAGCTCGTACCCCGCGAATCCCGCCGGCTGTTCCGCCTTGTTCTTCCTTTTCCGCACCATCGGGCACCTCCCGCGCGTCGCTAGCAGAGCGCCTGCTGTAGCACCGCTATGGCGACGAAGACGATGATCGGTGACAGGTCCAGCCCCATGGCCCCCATCCTAATGGCGGGCAGGAGCCCCCGGACCAGCCCGAGGACCGGCTCGGTGAGGTCGTGGATGATCTCGAAGATGGCTCGCCCCACACCGGATGACGGCGGAGGGAACCACGAGAAGATGATCCGCACGAACAGGATCAGCCAGTAGAACGTGAGCAGGATGCAGAAGATCCGGACTAGATCCATGGGCCTGGGGCGTCTGGCCGGCGGGGAGGGAGACCGCCGCCGAGGCGCGCAGACACGCTAGCTGAAGTTATAGAACCCACCCTCCCGGAGGCGCTCCCGCTCCTCCGCGGAGACCTCGATGTCCTGCGGCGTGAGCAGGTACACGCGACTCGCCACGAGCTCGATCTTGCCGTTCACCCCGAACACGAGGCCGGAGGCGAAATCCACCAGACGCCGGGCGATGGAGTCCTCGGTCCCCTGGAGGTTCATGATCACGGGGACTCCTTCCTTGAACTTCTCCCCCAGCTCCCGGGCTTCGTTGAACCGTTTCGGCTCGGCGCGGTGGATGGTCGAGGCCATGGGGCGCGACGCGGGGATGGTGCGGACGATGGTCTCCGCCCGTTCGGGCGTCGACCGGCCGACGGTGTCCGAGCGTGGCAGCCGGCGGACCGCCCCGGGCTCCCCCACGTGCTCCGTCCCCGCCTCCTCGAGCTCCTCATCCTCGACGAGCCCGAGGTACGTCAGTGTCTTCCGCCACACCCCTGTCATGGCTTCCCTCCTTACGGCCGGGGGCCGAAGATCGCCGTCCCGACCCGCACCATCGTAGCGCCTTCCTCGACCGCTTCCTCGTAATCGGCCGACATCCCCATGGAAAGTTCCCGAAGGCCCGGGAACCGTCCGGAGAGCCGGTCGCGCAGCTCCCGGAGCCGTGCGAAGTACGGTCGGGACGGACCGTCGAGGGGAGCAACGGTCATGAGCCCCACCACCTCCAGGCTGGGGAGGTCCTGGAGCGCGGCGAGGAATGCCTCCGCTTGGTCCGCCCCCACGCCCACCCGGGTTCCCGTGAAGTCGATTTCCACCATGCACCGCACCACCCGTCCGCGCTGCTGCGCCACCTCGGCCATCCTCTCGGTGGCCCTCCCCGGCTCGAGTGCCTGCACCACGTCGGCAACGTCGAGGACCCGCCGGACCTTGTTCCGTTGGAGCCGTCCGAGGAAGTGCCACGTTGCCTCGGGAGCCGCGGTCCGCTTCGTCTCCATGTCCCGGACGTAGTTCTCTCCGAACTCCCGGAGTCCGGCCGCGGCGGCTCGCCGCACCTCGTCGGGGGGGACGGATTTCGTGACGCCGATCAGGCACACGTCGTCCGGATGGCGACCGGCCCGACGGCACGCCTCTGCGATGCGCTTCCGCACGCCGGCCAGGGCCTTCTCCGGTTCGGCGGATTCTACCAGCGGCTCGGGCACGGGTGCAGCAGCTCCAGGACGAGGGAACAGCAATCGAGCGACGTTCTCAAGCTACCCGCAGGCCCACCATGGCCTGCCGGCCCGTCTCGGCGTCGCGGCGGTGAGAGAAGAACCGGTCCCGCTCACAGGCGGTACACGTCTCGGCCTTCTCGATCCTGCGCACCCCCGCCCCGCGAAGGACCCGGGCAACGGTTCCCGGCAGATCGAGGAACAGCCTGCCGTCCCGCCGTTCGGTGATCGCTCCGGCCTCGGAGCCCGCGGCGACCGCCAGGGCGACGTCCTCCCCGACCTCGTAGTGGCAGGGACCGATGGCCGGGCCGATGGAGGCGAGGACAATCCCCGGCCGCTCGAACGTCCGAAGCGCGTGGGCCACCACTCCCGCAGCCATCCCCCGCCACCCGGCATGCACCGCGACGAGCAACCCTTGGTCCACCGACACCAGAGCCAGCGGCACGCAGTCGGCCACGAGAACGGCAACGGCCACGCCGGGGCGGGACACGGCAAGGGCGTCCGCCCCACCGAGTGGGCTGGGAGGGCCCCCGAAACCCGCCCCCGCCCGCTTCTCCCCCACACGAACGAGGTTGGAGCCGTGCTCCTGCTTGGCGACGGCGAACGCCGGGATCCCGAGGGCGCCAGCGAGCCGTTCGCGGTTCTCGCGGACGTGCTCGGCTCGATCTCCCGTCGCGTAGCCGAGGTTCAGCGTGTCGAAGGGGGACTCGCTCACCCCGCCGGTCCGCTCGGTGTACGCCACGAAGAAGCCCCGGGACTCCATCTCCCCGGCAACCAGGAACGTGACGCCGTCGACGGTCCGTCGTTCCACGCGATGAGCGTACCGCGCCACCCTTACGGGGTCTGTTGGAAGGATGCCCGAGGCGTCGCCCAGGGCTCACGACGTCGAGCGGTAGAGGGTTGGTGGGGGACGGGAAGAGCCTCCGCCGAGACGGGGGAAGGGCGTCTCGTCAGCCCTCCCCGCCCCCCACGTCTGCGGGCTACCGTTTGAGGAAGTCGGGGATGTCCAGGTCGTCGTCCGCGTCGATCTTGATGGTGGACGGCGCGGGCTGGAACAGGTCCTCTTCGTCGCCGGGCTCCGACAAGAGCGACGGAACGGGAACCTCCTCCTCCTCTTCCTCGAACTCGCTCGCCAGGGGGCGCGCCATGCGTCCGGCGGCCGCCCCGCCCAGCTTGTCGAACCCGGCCGCGATCACCGTCACTCTGCACTCGTCGCCCAGCGAGTCGTCGATCACGGCCCCGAAGATGATGTTCGCGTCGGGGTGCGCCACCCGCGTGATGGCCTCGGCGGACCGGTTCACCTCGTGCAGGGCCAGATCGTGGGGGCCCGCGATCGAGAGCAGGACGCCCTTTGCCCCCTCGATCGAGGCTTCCAGGAGCGGAGACGATACCGCCGCCCGGGCGGCCTCTTCGGCCCGGTCCTGACCGGAGGCGTGCCCGATCCCCATGAGGGCCGACCCGGCGCCGGTGAGGATGGTCTTCACGTCGGCGAAGTCGAGGTTGATGAGTCCCGGGGTCATGATCAGGCTGGTGATCCCCTCCACGCCTTGATACAGCACCTGGTCGGCCATCCGGAACGCGTCGAGCATGGGCGTCTCGGGGTCGGAGATCTGAAGGAGCCGGTCGTTCGGCACGATGATCAGCGTGTCGACCTTGTCCTTGAGCTCCTGGATGCCCATCTCGGCCTGGGTGGCCCGGCGCTTGCCTTCGAACGAGAACGGCCGGGTCACCACCCCGATGGTGAGGGCCCCGAGGTCCCGGGCGATCCGGGCCACGGCGGGAGAGCCGCCGGTCCCGGTGCCGCCGCCCTCGCCGGCGGTGATGAACACCATGTCGGCGCCCTTGAGGATCTCCTCGACCTCCGCCTCGTGCTCGTCGGCGGCGCGGCGGCCGACCTCCGGGTCAGATCCGGAGCCGAGCCCGCGGGTGGTCTCCCGGCCGATGTCCAGCTTGACGTCGGCCTCGGACATGAGAAGCGTTTGAGCGTCGGTGTTCACCGCGATGAACTCGACGCCCTTCAGTCCCGCCTCGATCATCCGGTTGACGGCGTTGACACCACCGCCACCGATCCCGACGACCTTGATGACCGCCAGGTAGTTCTGGGGAGCCTGCATCATCTTCGCCTCCGTGTCCTCGGCCACTTCGGCTCGGCCGTTTCTACCTGCTGCACCCCTCTACCTGCGAAAACACTGCCGGTCTCCGCCAGCCTCAACCTCAACTGAACGGTTACTGTTATGTAAAGCTCACCTACAAGGGGAGTAAGTTACACACGGGCACCGGGGGTGTCAACCCCGCCCTCACGTCGAGAAGGGCAGCTAGGAGGGGGCGTCGGATCCCCGAGCCCTCACGGCGGGGTTCCCGGCGACCCTCAGATCGACGTAGGCGAGGTCGGTATCCTGCTCGGCGGCCCACCGCAGGACCTTGGCGAGGGTGGCGCTCTTTTCGGCGACGCCCCGCGGCTCGCCGTACCGGACCCGGGTCCCCCCCACCAGACGCAGGACCAGCTCCCCTCGCTCAAGCTGGGCGCTCCGCACCACCCGGCGCACCGGGGGTGCCAGCGACGCCGCCGCGGCCAGCGGCTCGTCCAGCCCTTCGAGGGTGTCCCCGGGCGCAAGGGGTCGGGCCGACGACCCGATGGCGACGAGCCCTTTCGGAGGGTGCTTCCGGCGCACCAGGACGGTCCCGTCCGCGGCCACCACCATCACTCCCTTCGGCGCCTGCGCCCAGGCGACCGGGACCCGCTCGTCGATCGTGAGGACGAGGGTGGAAGGGAGGGAGCGATGAGCCTGCACGGAGCGGATCCACGGGTTCCCACCCAGTGCCCGCTCCACGCGTTCGGCCGGAAGGGTCAGCAGGTTGGTGCGGTTGCCGATCCCGACCAGCCGCACCACTTCGGACGCCGAGAGGTGACGGATGCCCCGCACCTCGACGTCGCGGATGTGGAAGAGCGGGGAGGCCGCCACCGCCCATGCCCCGGCGACCATTCCGATCACCATCAGGGCGGCGATGCCTCCCCACGGTCGGCGGTGGGTCGGGCGCCTAGGACTCATCGAACTTCCCCACGAGGTGAACCTCGGGCTCCAGCGTCACGCCGAAGTGCTCCTTCACTCGGTCGCGTACCAGAGCGATGAGGAGATGGACGTCGCGGGCGGAGGCTCCCTCGCGAGCCACGATGAAGTTGGCGTGCTTCTCGGAGACTCGGGCGCTGCCGACCGAGAATCCCTTCGCCCCGGCGGCCTCCACCAGTCGCGCCGCGTGATCGCCGGGGGGGTTCTTGAAGACGCTTCCGCAGTTGGGCTCGGCCAGGGGCTGGGTCGCCCGGCGCCACTGCCGGGCCTCCTCCATGCGAGCCCGGATGGCGACCGGATCGTCCTGACGCAGACGGACCGTGGCACCCACCACGACGCCGCGCTCCGGGAGCGTGGAGTCCCGGTAGCGGAACCCCGCTTCCTCGGCCGGCACGACGCTCAGCCGATCTTCATCGGTCAGGAATATCTCAGCCGATTCGAGTACCTCGTCGAGCGAGTGACCGTGCGCCCCCGCGTTCATCCGAACCGAGCCTCCGAGCGACGCCGGGATGGCCACACCGAACTCCAGCCCCGCCAGGGAGTGCGACAGCGCCACCCCGGCGAACGCCGGAAGGGGCATCGCGCCGCCGGCGGTGATCCGATCGCCGTTGCGGGCCGCCCATCGGAACGCCCGGCCCAGCCGCAACACGAGGCCGGCGAATCCTTCGTCGGAGACGAGGAGGTTGGAGCCCTTCCCGATCACCAGGAGGGGCAACCCGGTGTCGCGGAGGGCCCGCCCCGCCGCGGACAGATCTTCCTGAGACTGCGCCTCGAGGTAGAGGGCCGCCGGCCCGCCGAGACGGAACGAGGTCAGGGGGGCCAGCGGGTAGCCACGGCGGACCCGGTCTCCGGCCACCTCCCGCAGGATGCGCTCGGCCGACTCGATGGTCCCGTCCTCGCTCGACGTCCGGGTAGACCGAGGCTCGCCGTTACCGGCCATGGGCCCCCTCCCCCGCGACCGGAGTCGCCGACCCCAGTTGGCCCAGGGTTTCCTCCCCCACCATGGTGACGTCGCCGGCACCGAGGGTGAGCACGAGATCCCCGTCGCGCACCTCGCGAGCCAGGAAGGACGCCACGTCCGCCCGGTGGGGCAAGTAGACGATCCGCTTTCCGGGTGCCGCTTCGGCCAGCGCGTCGACGACGAGCTTCCCGGTGATGCCCGGCACGGGCACCTCGCCGGCCGCGTAGACGTCGGTCACCACGGCGACGTCGGCGCCGACGAGGCTCCGTCCCAGCTCTCGCCACATCGCCGCCGTGCGCGTGTATCGGTGGGGCTGGAACACTGCCACGACACGTCGGGTTCCGCCGTCGCCGAAGCTCGTGGCTCGAGCCGATTCCAGGGTTGCCGCGATCTCCGTGGGATGGTGAGCATAGTCGTCGACGAACTGCGCGCCCCCGCCGGTCCCCCGCCGCTCGTACCTCCGCCGGACCCCCCGAAACGCAGCCAGGGCGGCGGCCGCGTCCGTCGGGTCGACGCCAACCTGCCGCGCCACGGTGATGGCGGCGGTCGCGTTCAGCAGGTAATGGCGTCCCGGGACGGGGACCGTGATCCGGGCGGTGCCGTCGGCCCATCGAACCGTGCCGGATCCGCCGTGGGCGCCGCTCTCCAATCCCTCCAGCCGCACGTCGTTCTCCGCCCCCTCTCCGTACGTCACGGCGGGCACGCCTGCCGCGTCGAGGACTCGGCGCACCGCGGGATCGTCGCCCCACGCCACGACGATTCCCGACCGGCGGCAGAAGTCGCGGAACGCCGCCTCGATCTCGTCGCGTCCCGAGAAGAAGTCCAGGTGGTCCTCCTCCACGTTGGTCACCACCGCGATCTCCGGCGACAGCAGGAGGAAGGAGCCATCGGATTCGTCGGCCTCCGCCACGAACAGGTCGCCCCTCCCGAAACGAGCATTGCTGCCGCTCTCGTTGAGATCCCCGCCGATGACGTACGTGGGGTCGAGTCGGGCGCGCTCGAGGATCACCGCCACCATCGACGTGGTCGTGGTCTTGCCGTGGGTCCCCGCGACCGCGATGGCCCGCCGGCCGCGCATCAACCCCGCGAGGACCTGGGCCCGCGCCAGAACCGCGATCCCCCGCGAGCGAGCCTCGACGACTTCGACGTTGTCAGGACCGATGGCGGTGGACACGATGACCGCCTGCGCATCTCCGACGACGCCGGCGGCGTGTCCGACGTGGACCGTCGCACCTTCCCTGCGGAGGGCAGGAAGCGCCGGACCATCCTTCAGATCCGACCCGGAGACCCGAACCCCGTGGGCGAGAAGCAACCTGGCGATGCCGCTCATGCCGGCCCCCCCGATCCCCACCAGATGGACGCGCCGGATCACGGAGAGGTCGGGGACGGGCAGCGTGGGGATGCTCCCCGGCGGTGGCGAGTATTCGTTCATCCCGTTGCTCCTCATCCCACTCAACCAGACTGGGGGGGGCGGGCCGACTCGGCGGCGAGTGCCGCCAGCGCGTCGGCGGCGTCCGGCCGAGCGAATGTCGCCGACGCTGCGGCCATCAATGCCAGGCGTTCATGGTGATCGACGAGCTCGATGATCCGATCGGCCAAGGTCTCCGGGCCAAGCTGCTCGTCGAGGAGGATGCTGGCTCCGCCGGAGCGCTGAAGGGCCCGGGCATTCGCCTCTTGGTGCCGGCCGGTGGCGTACGGGTACGGGATCAACAGGGCCGGAACGGCGCACACCGTCAGCTCCGCCACCGTCGATGCGCCGGCCCGGCCCACCGCCAGATCCGCCGCCGCGTACGCGAGCTCCATGCGATCGACGAATGGCTCCATCCGGAACAACAAGCCGCCGCCGGGCCGGATCTCCCGCCGGAACCGCTCGTGGTGGTTGCGCCCGGTGATCAAGAGAACCTGGAGGTCCGATCGCCCCTGGAGGATCCGGGCCGCGCCCACGGCAGCCTGGTTGAGGTGAAGAGCCCCCTGGCTGCCCCCGAACACCAGGATGGTCCGGCGATCGGGCTCCAGGCCGAACTCCGTGATCGCTTCCTTCGCCAGGGCCTCGCGCTCAAGGGGCACCCGAAGGACGCCGTCGCGCACGGGGTTCCCGGTAACGACCGTGGTCCTCCCGCGGGGCACGCCGCGGGCCGCCTCCTCGAATCCCAGGGCCACGGCCGCGGCCCACCGGGCGGCCACGCGGTTGGCCAGCCCGAGGACGGCGTTCTGCTCGTGGATCACCAGCGGGACGCGCTCTCGGCCCGCGGCCAGGGAGACGGGAACACTCACGTATCCGCCCATCCCCAGCACCACGTCTGCTCCCCCGACCACTCGCCGGGCCCTTCCGGCGGCTCGGAGCGCCGTGAGCGGTGCCCGGAGTGCGGCGAGGGAGACCTTGCGAACGAACGGCTTCGCCTCCACCGTGACGAGCCGGAACCCCGCTTCCGGCACGAGCGTCGCCTCTTGGCCGTCCCGCCGGCCGATGAACATCACGTCGGCCCCGAATCGGCCGCGCAGGCTCCGGGCCACCGCCAGGGCCGGGAAGACGTGTCCCGCGGTACCGCCGGCGGCCACGAGCACCCTGAGAGCCCTCACCGGCGGGACCTTCCCCGGCCGCCGGCACGGCCGTGGCGCCCGATGGATACGAGGATGCCCACCGCTGCCAACGAGACCACGAGAGCGGAGCCCCCGAAGGAGACGAAGGGCAACGGAACGCCGGTGATTGGAAGCAGGCCGGAGACCGCCCCGAGGTTCACGACGGCCTGCAACCCGATCCAAGCCGTGATACCCGCCGCCATGAACCGACCGAACGCGTCCGGAGTCCGCATGGCGATGCGGATGCCCGCATAGACGAACATCCCGAAGAGCGCCAGGACCGCGAGGTTACCGACCAGGCCGAGCTCCTCGCCGATGATCGAGAAGATGAAGTCGGTGTGGGCGTTGGGCACGTAGAGCCACTTCTGCCGGCTGGCTCCCAGCCCCACCCCGAGCGGTCCGCCCGACGCCAGCGCGATCGTCGATTGGATGATCTGATAGCCGGCTCCCTGTGGATCCGCCCACGGATCGAGGAACGCGATGAGTCGGTTCCACTGGTACTCCTTCACGGAGATCAGCGCGAACCCCAGGGTCGCGGCGCCGACCGCGCCCAGGAACAGATGCCGGAGCCGGGCGCCGGCCGCGAAGAGGAGGGCGAACACGGCGCCTGCCAGCACCACGGTGGTTCCCAGGTCCGGTTGAAGCATGATGAGCGCGCACACCAGCCCGACGACTGGAAGGAGCGGCATCGTCAGCCTCCCGACGTCGTGGAGCTCATGCCACCTCCTGGCCAGGAGGGCCGACGCGAATGCGATCACCACGAGCTTGGCCAATTCGGACGGCTGCACGGTCACCGGTCCGACCATCAGCCACCGGGCCGACCCTCCCGCCACGGTCCCTGCGGAGGGATGCAGAACCAGAGCGAGCAGCACGACGGTTCCCGCAAGCAGAGGAGCCGCGAGCCGCTCCCACGCGCGGTGCCGCATCCGCGAGGTGACCCACAGGGCTGCCGCACCGACGAGGGCGTAGACGATCTGGCGCCGGAAGAATATGAAGCTGGAACCGAATCGGGCGAAGGCCGACACCGACGACGCCGACAGCACCATCACCAAGCCGATCACCGTGAGGGAGAGGGTCGACGCCAGGAGGAGCCGCACGGCGCGGTCGGGACGTCCCGCCGGGACTCGACCGGGATCGTCGGTGGGCCGATCGGGAATCCCCTTCGCCGGACGCTCGTCGGGCCCGACCACCCGGAGGTGGGGCGGCCCCGACCGTCGAGAACCCGTGCGGGGGGCGCTATCCACGGGCCGCCCGCCTTCCTTCGGAGCCCCGCGGTGACTCCGCCCCAGCGCGGGTCACGAGCGCGCGGGCGGCCGCGCTGAACCGCTCCCCTCGCTCCTGGTAATCCCGGAACATGTCCTGGCTCGCGCAGGCCGGGGCCAGCAGCACGATCCCCTCCGGGCGGGCCATCCGGAATCCCTCCTCCACGGCGGCCTCGATCGTGGATACCGTTCGAACCGGGACATCGGCCTGGAACAGCGAGACGAGCTCCGCAGCCGCTTCCCCCATCGCCACCACCCCGCGGAGGGAGGCCGTGGCCGCTGCGAGCGGAGACAGGTCGACCCCCTTGCTCCTCCCCCCTGCCACGAGCACGGCGTCGGTCAGCCCTGACAGCGCCGCCAGCGCCGCGTGGGGGTTGGTGGCCTTCGAGTCGTCGATGAATCGGACTCCCGCCACTTCCGCCACGACGGTCCCCCGGTGGGGCAAGGCCTCGAATCCGGACAGCGCGGCGCCGGCCGACGCGGGGTCGGTGCCGAAGGAGACGGCTGCGGCTGCGGCTGCCGCGGCATCCGATCGCATCGTGTCGGTCTCTGCGTTCGGCCGGCCGACCACCTCCTCGCCGTCCAGCCGGAGCACCAGTTCCTCCCCCACGTAGCCCGCCTCGCCCGCCTGCGGGTCTCCGAGCGTGAACCACACCACGCGACAGGGAGCTCGGCGGGACACCGGGGCCGCATGCACGTCGTCCCGGTTCCCCACGTGCGTATCGTCCTTCTGTTGGAGGGCGAACACCCGGGCCTTGGCGTCGCGATAGGCCGAGAACGAACCGTGCCAATCGAGGTGATCCGGGGCCAGGTTCAGGAGGACCGAGATCTTCGGACGGAACGACTCGTGGAACCGGAGCTGGAACGACGAGGCCTCCACCACCAAGACGTCGTGGTCCTCCACCGCGGCGGTAGAGAACGGCAGCCCCACGTTGCCGCAGGCGACGGCGTCACGACCATCCGCTCGGAGGATGGCCGCGATCATCTGCGTCGTGGTGGTCTTTCCGTTCGTTCCGGTGACCGCGATGTAGGGGGTCGTGGCCAGGCGAGCCCCCAGCTCCAGCTCGCTCCAGATCGGGACCCGCTTCTGGGATGCCCACCGCAGGACGTCGGCGCCCTCGGGAACCCCCGGGCTGGTGATCACGACGTCAGCCCCGTCGAGGTGCTCGGGGGCGTGCTCGCCCGCCAGGACCTCCGCCCCGGCGGCCTCCGCTTGAGAAACCGCCTCCGCGATCTCCGTGGCGGGGCGGGCCTCCGTGACCCGAACGACCGCTCCCAGGTCCCGAAGCACCCGCACCGCCGCCCGTCCACTCTCCGCCAAACCGACCACGAGGAAGCGGCGCTCTCGGAGCTCGTTCACTCGATCCCTCCACGCGCCAGGAAGTCGGCATAGAAGAGGCCCAGACCGAACGCCACCATGAGGCCGGAGATGATCCAGAACCGCACGATGACGGTGAATTCCGGCCACCCCAGGAGCTCGAAGTGGTGGTGGATCGGGGCGATGCGGAACAGGCGCCGGCGGAAGATCCTGAACGCGATCACCTGGAGGATGACCGACGTGGTCTCCAGGACGAACAGACCGCCCAGGATGACCAGGAGCAGCTGCGTCTCGGTGGCGATGGCGAGGGCGGCGGTGAGTCCCCCCAACGCCAGGGAACCGGTATCGCCCATGAAGATCTTCGCCGGCGAGGCATTCCACCACAGGAACCCGGTGACGGCGCCCATCGCTGCCGCGGCCACGATGGCCAGGTCCAGGGCGTTGGCCAGGTTCACGTCGTAGCAGCCGGGTGTCGGGGTGAACGCGCACGTGTGGCGGAACTGCCAGAACGCGATGATCACGTAGGAGGCCATGACCATGGCCACCGAGCCGGACGCCAGCCCGTCCAGACCGTCGGTCAGATTCACCGCGTTCGCCGTCGCGGCCACCATGATGAACACCCACACGAAGAACGCGATGCCCAGGTTCAGTCCGGTCGACCGGATGAACGAGATGTCGGTGCCGGCTCTGGTCAGCCTGGTGAGCGCCAGGGCGAACAGCACCGCGACGACGGCTTGCCCGGCCAGCTTCGCGGTCTTGTTGAGGCCCAGCGAGTGCTGGCGAGGCCGACGGATCTTCACGTAGTCGTCCACGAACCCCACCAGTCCCAGCCCGACCGCGGCTCCCAGCACCAGCATGCCGGTGGTGGTGATGCGTCCGAAGGTCAGGCCGGAGACGAGATAGGCGAAGAGGGTCCCCCCCAGGATCACCAGCCCGCCCATCGTCGGCGTCCCCATCTTCTCCAGGTGCTTGGGGTAGTGGGGCCCGGGCTCTCGGACCCGCTGTCCCCACCCGAGCACGCGGAAGAGCCGGATGGCGACGGGCGTGCCCAGGAGGGTCCAGAACAGGCCGATGGCCCCGGCGATGAGGATGCTGTTCATCCTGCGTCCTCCCGGTTCCCCGCGTCCATCAGGCGCTCGACGAGTCGCTCCAGGCCGATGGCGCGAGACGCCTTGACCAGGACCAGGTCCCCGGGTCTGGAGTCGGCCAGGACGGCTTCCACCGCTTCATCCACCGTCGAGCACCGCGTCACCAGGCCGGGCTCGACGCCCTCCCGGAGCGCCGCGATGCCGATCACGTGGGCGGCGTCCCCCACCGTGATCAGGCGCTCGATCCCCAGCCGGGCCACGAGCTCGCCGATGCGCGCGTGCTCCTCGGCGCTGATCGACCCGAGCTCGGCCATCTCGCCGAGCACGGCGACGCACCGGCCGTCTCCTGCCATCACCCGGGCCGTGCGCAGGGCGGCGGTCATCGAGGCCGGATTGGCGTTGTAGGCGTCGTTCATCATGCGGAGCCCCCCCGGCGTCTCGAGCACCTCCATCCGCCACGGCGACACACGCGCTTCCTTTAGTCCGGCCGCGCACTCCCCCGCCGTGAGTCCCAGCCCGATCCCGCATGCCGCGGCGGCGAGCGCGTTCCACGCCATGTGCTCGCCGGGGACGGAAAGCTCCACGCGCTCCATTCCCGTCGGAGTCACGAGGGTGAAGGCCGGACGACCGTCTCGGTCGAGCGCGAGGTCCTCCCCCCGGACGTCGGCCTCCGCGGCGGTGCCGAATAGGATCACCCGGGCTCGGGTGCGCCGGTGGAACGCGCGGACCACGGGATCGTCCGCGTTCAGCACGGCGATCCCGTCCTCGGGGAGCGACTCAACCAACTCGGCCTTGCCATCGGCCACCGCCTGCCGGGAGCCGAACATCTCCATGTGGGCCAGGCCGACGTTGGTGACCACACCGACTCGTGGCCGGGCCACTTCCGTCAGGAGCGTGATGTGTCCACGTCCGCGGCTGCCCATCTCGCACACGACGACGTCGTCTTCGTCGTCGACGGACAGGAGGGTGACCGGGACGCCGACTTCGGTATTGAACGACCGCGGGCTGGCGTGGACCCGGAACCGCGTCGCCAGGACCGCAGCCGTGAGGTCCTTCACCGAGGTCTTCCCGGTGGATCCCGTGATGCCCACGACGGTCGCCCTGAGGTTGTGCCGCTCGTCCGCGGCGAGGTCCATGAGAGCGCGGCCCGTGTCGGGGACGACGACAACTGGGCCAGCATGGTCCCCCTGGTGCTCCACGAGCGCGCCGGCGGCGCCCGCAGAGAACGCCGGACCCAGGAAGTCGTGGCCGTCAGCGTGCTCCCCGGCCAGAGCCACGAACAATTCGCCGGGACGAACCTCACGGCTGTCGATGGCCACCCCGGTCACGTCTCCGTCCTCACCCGCAAGGAGCCCCCGGGTGACCTCCGCGACGGAGGAGAGTTTCCGCGGCCTCACGTCCCGCCCTCCCGGCGGCTTCCCTCGACGAGCGTTGCGAGCTCCTCCCGGGCCACCACCCGGTCGTCGAACGGGATGGTCCGGTCGGCGAACTCCTGGCCGGTCTCGTGGCCCTTTCCGGCGATCACCACCACGTCGCCCGGGCTCGCTTCATGAAGCGCCAGCCGGATGGCTTCACGGCGATCAGGCTCCACCACGTAACGGCCGCCGCCACGCCGAGCGCCCTGCTCGATCTCGGCGATGATCGCGCCCGGGTCCTCCGACCGTGGGTTGTCGCTGGAGATCACGGAGAGGTCGGCGCGTCGGGTGGCTGCCTCACCCATGAGGAGGCGCTTCCCTCGGTCGCGGTCCCCGCCGCATCCGAGCACCACGATCACGCGGTGAGAGCCGGCGAGCGCTCGGGCGGCCCCCAGGACGTTGTCGACGCTGTCGGGAGTGTGTGCGTAATCGACGAGGACCTGGAACGGTTGGCCCGCGTCCACGGGCTCGAACCGTCCCGGAACGCCCCGCACCGAACGGACGCCCTGCACGGCCGCATCGTCGTCGATTCCCACCTCGCGCGCCGCGGCGAGAGCGGCGAGGCAGTTGTGCACGTTGAACGCTCCGCGGAGCGGCGAGCGGACGGATCGCCCGTCGACGCGGAACTCCAAGCCGTCGGTCCGGACCACCACATCGGTGGCACGGAGGTCGGCGTCCTCCGCGACCCCGTAGGTCAACACGGGCAGGGACGCGCCGATCTTCCCGACCAGCCTCCGTCCCTCCGGAGTGTCGAGATTCACCGCGGCGCGATCGGACATCTCCGGAGTGAAGAGACGGGCCTTGGCTCGGAAGTACTCGTCTATCGTCCCGTGGTAGTCGAGATGGTCCTGGGAGAGGTTGGTGAACACGGCGCATGTGTACCGGGCGCCGCCCACGCGGTGCTGGTCGAGCCCGTGAGAGGAGACCTCCATTCCCACCGCCCCGACCCCTCGTTCCAGCATGTCCGCGAGCAAGCGGTGGAAATCCGGGGCCTCCGGTGTCGTCCGCTCGATGGGCACGGGCCGCCCATCGACACGGGCCCCGGTCGTCCCGATGACCCCCGGAACGAGGCCGGCGGCGCGAAAGATCCCCTCGAGGATGAACGTGGTGGTGGTCTTGCCGTTGGTCCCCGTGACCCCCACGAGGACCATCCGGTCCGAGGGGCGCCCGTAGAAGACCGAGGCCATCGGCCCCATCGCTTCCCGAACCGATGAGACGCGAACCTGTGTCGCGGATGAATCCAGATCGATCCACCGCTCGACCACCGTGGCCACCGCCCCGTTCGTCACGGCCTCGAGCGCGAAGTCATGCCCGTCGACCTTCGTCCCGGGAACGCAGAAGAAGAGGGATCCGGGCCGGGCTTCAGCCGACCGGTACACGAGCCCGGAGACGGGGACGGCGGCATCGCCGCGCACCTCCGCGTCCGGGAGGGCGGCCAGCATTTCGCGCAGAGGGACGTGGAATCTCAAGGGCGGGTCGAGGACCACGGACTGGCGGAGCAGCCGAGATTCTAGCACCCGGTACACGACCGCTCCGCGACCGGGGGGACTCGCGGTGGACGTTCAGGTGCGACTTGGAGGTGCGCCAGGGCGAACCTCGTGACCTCTCGAAAGAGTGGCGCGGCGGCGATGCCACCGTACACGGTGACGGGCTCGTCGAGGATGGCGGCCACGACGATCCGGGGATCACGCGCCGGGCTGAACCCCAGGAACGAAGCGATGTAGCGGTCGCTGTAGCCGAGTGCGTCCTCGAGCGGCTTCCGCGCGGTCCCGGTCTTCCCGGCCACCCAGTAGCCGGGGATCTCCGCGGCTCCGCCCGTCCCTTCCCGGACCGCCTGTGCCAGCATCCGGGACAGCGTCCGCGCGGTGCGGGCAGACACGACCCGCCGGCGCGCCGGAGTCGGCTTCCGCACGAACCTGCCCCCGGGCTCGACGTGACCGCGCACGAGCGTCGGCTCCACTCGCACGCCCTCGTTCGCCACCGTCGCGTACACCGAAAGCATCTGCAGCGGCGTGACCGCGATCCCCTGACCGATCGGGATGGTCCCCATGCTGGTGACCCACCAGTCCTCGGCCTCGAGCAGGATGCCGTCGGCTTCGCCCGGGAACCGGATCCCGGTCTCCACACCGAATCCGAACCGCCGGAGGTAGGAGTCAAGGCGCTCCTTCCCGAGCCGATCGGCAACCATGATCGTTCCGATGTTGCTCGACTTGGCGATGATATCGGTGAGGGTCATCCGCTCGACCGGGTGCCCATGCGCGTCGTGGAAGACCTTGTCGCCGAGAAGGAAGTTGTCGGGAACTCGGAGCACCTCGTGCAAGCTGATGATCCCCTCTTCCAGAGCCGCCGCGGCGGTGATCACCTTGTTCACCGAGCCGGGTTCGTAGACGTCGGTTACCGGACGGTTCCGGATCACCTCCGGCTCCGCTTCGGAGAACCGGTTGGCGTCGAACCGGGGATACGTTGCCATCGCCAGGATCCCCCCCGTCGCGGGGTCCATGATGACGACGCTTCCCCCCTTCGCCTGGTTCGCCTTCACGGCGGCAGCCAACGCTCTCTCCGCCTGGTACTGGAGATCCCGGTCGATGGTGAGCACGATGTCCGCCCCCGCCGCCGGCGGAACCACCCGTCGCTCGCCCTGGGGGATGGCCCGTCCGGCGGGATCCTGCTCGACCACCATCTCGCCGGGTCGCCCGGCCAGGAGGTCCTCGTATTCGAGCTCCAGCCCGGCGAGCCCCACGTCGTCGATGCCCACGAACCCAACCACCTGAGAGCCCAGGCCGCCCGCCGGGTAGTGCCGCTTGCTCTCGTCGAGCAGGCCAATGCCCGGAAGGCTCAGGCGCTCGATCTTCCGGGCCACGTCGAGATCCACCCGGCGGGCCAGGTACACGAATCGCCGCGGCGCCGAAAGCGCCCGCCGCAGCTGTCTCGGCGGCAGGTCCAGGAGCGGGGCCAGCCGGGAAGCCGTCCCGGCGGGGTCCCGAACGAGCAAGGGATCCGCGTAGATGGCCGCAGCGGGAAGCGAGAGGGCCATGACCCGACCGGCGCGGTCGAGGATGCTGCCGCGGGTGGCGGGGAGCTCCACCCGGTGCACCCGCTGATCGAGGGCCATCGCCTCGTATTGCTCCGCGTCGCGGAGCTGGAGGACCATCAGCCGGCCGCCCACGCTGAGGAACGCCAATACCAACGCGGCCAGCAGGGCCACCAGCCTGCCGGCCGGCGGTCTCATCCTTCCTCTCCCCCGCCTTCACCCTGTGCGAGCACCGGTCCGGCTTCTCCCTCGGGGAGGTGGACCCCGCCCGTCCCTTCATCGGTCCCCCCGGTACCGCCTCCGGGACGAACGGGGTCGATCTGGAGGATCTCCACGCGGTCCGGAAGGACCAGCCCGAACCGCCGGGCCGCCCGAACGAGCCGCTGCGGGGAGGTCAACTCGGCCACCTTCAGACGGAGCTGGCCGTGTCCCTCCTCCAGCCGCTCGACGGACCGAGTCAGATCGGCGACCCGAAACGCCTCCTGGGCCACCATCGCCTGGCCACTCGCCAGCAGCACCATCAGCACGGTCACGACGGCCAGGGCGAACAACGCGAAGGGGGTCCCTCGACGTGCTCGTCGAGCGGGCCGGGGAGGCTGACGGACCGGCCGGAGCGTGGGCCGCGGCTCTGGGAGGTGGCGAACCTTCCGCGCGGGGACGGCCATCAGATCTCCTCGCCCGGAGCCGAGGGTTCCGAGTGAAGCCGCTCGGCCGATCGGAGCTTCGCGCTCCGCGCCCGAGGGTTCCGGGCGGCCTCGCTCTCTCCCGGCCGCACCGGTTTCTTGGTCAGCACGCGCAGCCGCTGCGCCTGCTCCTCCGCCACCAGGAACCGCTTGACGATGCGGTCCTCCAGTGAGTGATAGGAGATGGCCACGAGCCGCCCGCCGGGAGCCAGGAGCTCGGCCGCCTGGGGAAGGGAGGCTCCGAGCTCCTCCAGCTCCCGGTTGATCTCGATCCGGATGGCCTGAAAGGTGCGCCGGGCGGGGTGCGCTCCTCCGCGGCGGCGGGGAACGGCGCCGGCAACCACGGCGGCGAGCTCAGCCGTGGTTTCCAGAGGCTTCCTCGTGCGAGCCCGGACGATGGCCCCGGCGATCCTCCGGGCGTGCCGCTCCTCGCCGTACTCGCGGAGGATCCGGACGAGCTCCTCCTCTGGGTAGCCGTTCACCACATCGGCGGCGGTGGGGCCCTCCGGGCCCATCCGCATGTCCAGAGGCCCTCCGGTCCGGTACGAGAAGCCGCGCTCCGGGCGGTCGAGATGGAGGGAGGAGACACCGAGGTCGTACAGGATCCCATCGACCGCCCGGACCCCGGCCTCCGCCGCGATCCGGGAGACTTCTGAGAAGCGGGCGGGCACCCCGACGAACCGATCTCCGAAACGGGCCAGTCGCCGGCTCGCGGCCCCGAGGGCCTCGGGGTCGCGATCCACGCCCACCACGCGCTCCACTCTCGCGTCGAGCAGCGCTTGGGCATGCCCTCCGGTGCCCACCGTCATGTCCAGCACCGTGTGCGCTCCGGACAACAGCTTCACCACCTCAGCGACGAGAACGGGCTCATGCTGCTTCTCAGCCAAGGAAACGGATGGCGATGAGTCCCAGGCCCACGTACGTCCCGGTGACCGCTGCGGCCAGCGCCATCAGAACGAGGGTCTGGCCGATCTCCCGTCCGAGCGTTCCCATGTCGTCTCCTCTCCTCCTTCTCAGTCCGCTCCCTGGCGGGGGCTTCTTCCTTCGACTAGGGGGATTGCACCAGCCTTCTTCCCCTCGGCTTCGCCCCGCGGGGCTATTGCCTCCCTGGACCCCCGCTCCTTCCTCATCAGCCGCGCTCCGGGATCAGCTGCCCCGTCGAGTACGAGCCCTCGTGGGAGTGGCTGTACCGGTCCCAGGCCTGCCGGTCCCAGATCTCCAGGCGGTCGGACACGCCGACCACGGCCACGTCACGCCCGAGGTGGGCGTCCTCACGGAGCTTCCGGGGGACCACCAGGCGACCCTGGGCGTCGAGGTCCACCCGCTCGGCGCGTCCGAAGAACATCCGGGCGTAGGCCCGGTTCTTCGGGTCCGAGATGGCCAGGGACTCCACCTCTTCCTTCCGGCGATCCCATTCCCCGTGTGGGAAGGCGAACAGGCAGCCGTCCTGGCCGAGCGTCAGGTAGACCCCCTCCTCGAACCCGTCCCGGAACTTGGCCGGCAGGGAGATCCGTCCCTTGGGGTCCATCTGGTAGTGGTGCTCTCCGAGCAGCTCGGCCACCTGCGCTCCCTTCTCCTCCACCGGGACCCACATTTATGCCACTGTCACTCCACTCCGTCAAGAGTGTCGGCCAAATCTCCGGGGACTTGAGGGATGGGCTCGGGGCGTGAAGGTACGGCCGCCCGGCGAAGGGTCTATCGCCTGACGCGACGAGGAGCGGCGGCCACGCACACGAAGGAAGCCTTACTCGTGGCCGCTAGCGCGGGGGTGGTTCGCGGAAGGCGTGGGACGGTTCGACTCCGGACCGGGTGAGACCGGGAGTCAGGCCAGGTACGGCTCCCACTCGGGCTCGGAGCGCCCCAGCAGGAGGCGGAAGTGGTCCTCGGGAGTGGCGGGCGCCCGGCGAAGGAGGAGCCCCACCTCGTGGGGCGTCCGGTTCTCCTTCCTCGAGTTGCACCGGCGACACGCCGCGACCACGTTCTCCCAGACGTGCTGTCCCCCACGGGACCGGGGGATCACGTGATCCACGTTCTCTGCGGCCGACCCGCAGTACTGACAGGTCCACCCGTCCCTGGCGAAGACCGCCCGGCGGGTGAGGGTGGCCTGGCGCCGGAACGGGACCCGCACGTAGTAGGTCAGCCGGACCACCGACGGCCCGGCCATCTCCATGCGCTCGGAACGGAACACCACACCGTCGGTGGCGAGAACCTCAGCCTTCTCCTTCAGGACGAGCACCACCGCCCTCCTCGCCGGGACCACGGCGAGGGGCTCGAAGGTGGCGTTCAGTACGAGGGCTCTTCCCATCTCCGCTCCGAGACCTGCTGTGTCAACCGCCATTATAGGGGTCCGACCACGTCGGATACGCACGACGGATCCCGTTTCCCCGGCGAGCGGGAGGCACGGGGTGCTTGACTCGCCCGGGTCACAGCCGTGTAATTCGATCGAGGAAGGCGGCGCAAGCGCCGGGCCCGAGTGATGACGGGCGCCCGGAACGCAGGGGCCGCGCGGGGCGTCCAGAATGAAGGGGCCCGGCCGCGCCGCCTTCCCACAACGCCGCCGAACCGTTCCGGTTCCGCAGGCGTACCGTAAGATGTGGACGGACCCAGGGAACCGATACCTCGTCGCGGGCGTCCAAGGAGCGGCGTGCAGACAAAGCGCGAGACATTCGACTGGCACAGGTTCCAGGATCTCTTCGGCAAGATCCAGGACAATATCGAGCGGGTCATCCAGGGGAAGACGGACGAGGTCCGGCTGGCTCTGGCCACCCTGGTCGCCGAGGGCCACCTCCTGATCGAGGACGTCCCCGGTGTCGGTAAGACCATGCTGGCCAAAGCGATGGCCCGGTCGATCGACTGTTCCTTCCGTCGCATCCAGTTCACGCCAGACCTGCTTCCGACCGACATCACCGGGGTCAACGTGTTCAACCAGGAACAGGGCGACTTCGACTTCAAGCCGGGGACCATCTTCGCCAACATCGTCCTCGGCGACGAGATCAACCGGGCCAGTCCCAAGACCCAGTCGGCGTTGCTGGAAAGCATGGAGGAGCGACAGGTGACGGTGGACGGCGTGACCTACCAGTTGGGGGTTCCGTTCATGGTCATCGCAACCCAGAATCCCATCGAGCACGAGGGCACGTACCCACTTCCGGAGGCCCAGCTGGACAGGTTCACCATGCGCCTGGCCATCGGGTACCCGGGCGCCGAGGCCGAAGCCCTCATCCTCGCCACGCACGGCCGCCAGTCGACGCTCGAGGACATCGGTCCGGTGACCGATGCCAGCGGGGTCGCGCACCTCATCGCCATGGCCCGCGAGGTGCATGTGGCCGAGACGCTTCGCCGATATATCGTCGATCTGGCCGAAGCCACCCGACGGCACCCGGACGTATACCTGGGTGTGAGCCCGAGGGCGAGCATCCTCCTTCTCCGGGCGGCCCGGGCCGTGGCGGGGAGCGAGGGTCGCGATTACGTGATCCCCGACGACATCAAGCTCCTCGCCCTTCCCGTCCTGACCCACCGGATGATCGTTTCAGCGGAGGCGGCCATGAGCAGCCGGAGCGCCGAGACGGTGCTGTCCGAGCTCCTGAACGAGGTCGCCGTCCCCGTCACCGGGTGAGGCCGTGCTAACCGGCCGTGGGGTCGCCGTCCTCGCAGCGGGGCTGACCCTGTGGATCGCCGCGCGGATCATGGGATCCCAGGACCTCCACATCGTGGCGGTGGGCCTGGTCGTCCTGGGCGGACTGGCGGCGGGCGGCGTGCGGTTCCTCCGGCAGACGGTGGAGGCCAATCGCCGACTGTCGCTGTCCCGAGCGTTCCCCGGGGCACGCGTTCGCGTCGAGCTCGAGGTGCGCAACGTGGGACGGTCGCGGACAGGAGTGCTCCTCCTGGAGGACCGTCTCCCCGCCGGGCTGGGGCGGGCGGCCCGGGCGGTCCTCGGCGGCATTCCCCCGCGAGGGAAGCAGACCGTCTCCTACTCGGTGCAATGCCGCTCACGGGGTCGGTTCCGAATCGGCCCGTTGACCGCCTACGTCACCGACCCCTTCGGGCTGGCCCGGACGACCATCGCCTTGCCGGGACAGGACGATCTCATCGTGTACCCGGAGGTCGAGGAGCTCGAACCGCCCCACTCCGCATCGGCCGGGGGCGGCCCGGGCACGTCCCGGGCGCGTCACCTGCTGCGAGCGGGTGAGGACTTCTACACGATGCGCCAGTACGAGGTCGGCGACGACCTTCGCCGGATCCATTGGCCCAGTGTGGCCAAGACCGGGGAGCTGATGATCCGCCAGCACGAGGCGGCCCGGCGGGCAGCGGCCACGGTGTTCCTGGACACGCGGGCCAGGATCCTTCCGGCGGGCGACCCGTTCGAGCGAGCCGTGTCCGCCGCGGCCTCCATCGCCGCCGCATACACGAGGGCGGGGTACGCGTTGCGGTTCTCCACTCCCGATCTGGCGCCGGGGACGATGGGCGTGGACGATATCCTCGAGACGCTGGCGCTCGTGGAGCATTCCGACGCCCGGCTGCTCAGCCCAGCTCTGTTGCGTCTCCGCGACGCCGCCGGCGCCTACGCGGCCCTCGCCGTGGTGACCCACGTGCCCGAGCCCGCCGAGCTCCCCGCGCTCATCCGGGGAGCCGCCGGCTACGGCCCGAAGCTCGCCGTGCTGGTCGAGCCGCGCGACTCCAGCAAGCTGGACCCTGAGGCCTGGGAGGAAGCCGAGCTCCGGAAGTCGGGTGCCCGGCTGGCCCTCGTCCGGGCCGGGTGGAACGTGCTGAACATCGGCCCCACCGGGAGGCTCCGAGACGTATGGCATCTGAGAGGGAAGCGCCCAGCGAGGATCGCGACAGGATCCTGACCGGCGGCCTGGTGCTTCTGGGCGCCGCCACCGGTCTGGGTCTGGGAGCCGTGTTCGTGGGCCTGGCTCCCACCCTTCGTCTCGTCGCCGCGGGGGCGGCCGCAGTGCTGGTGGGGGCGGCCCTGGAGCGCCGGGGGGTCCTCCTCTCGCTCCTCGCGACGGCGGCCGGGCTTGCGGTGGCGGTCGGGGTGTTGGTGTTTCCCTCGACCACCTGGGCTGGGGTCCCCACTCGGGAGACGCTGGAGGCCGTACAGGGCGCCGTGGCCAGGGTGGCCCGGGACGCGGCGTCCCAGGCGGCCCCGTCCCCGGCCCTCCCATCGCTCCTGCTGGCGTCGGTGATGGCCGTGTGGGGAGCGGCGTACGCGGCCCACGCCCTGGCGGCCCGGGCGGCCAGTCCCGTGCTGGCCCTGTTCCCGCCCGCCGCGCTGGCGGCGTTCGCCGGGATGGTGGCCGACGACGGGCCCCACCCCATCCGGGCCGGGGCCATCCTGGCCGCTTCCTTCCTGGTGTTGTTCGGGTCGGGGCTGGATCGTCTGCGCCTGTGGGGGCCGATCCTGCCGTGGCCGGGGTTCCGGCGCTGGCGCCTGGCGCGTGGGGCGGGCCGGCACGCCCGTCGCCTCGCCCTCGGAGCGACCGCCGTGGCCCTCCTCCTTCCGGGGATCTTGCCCGGCTTCGGCGCGGATCCGCTCCTCGACCTGACTCGGGGCCGGGGTGGGGCTGTTTCGATCAGCCCCATCGTGGACATCCGTCCGAACCTGCTTCGCAATCCGGCCGTGGAGCTGTTCCGGGTTCGGGCCGAGCGGCCGGCCTACTGGCGTCTCCTCTCCCTCGACCGGTTCGACGGCCGGCTGTGGACCTCGGCCGATCTCGAGGCCCAGGCCGGCCTGGTCGTCCTGGACGGCTCCGCGTTGGCCCACCGGCTGACCGAGCCCCGGCGGGGGGCCGTCGCCATCGATCAGGAGTTCCTGATCGCCGGGCTCATCACTCCGTGGATGCCCGCGACGTTCGCGCCCCGGAGCGTGATCGGTGCCGGCGACTTTCGATTCGACCCGGTCCGGGACACTCTGGTTCGCGACGGGGGGACCGGTCCGGGACTGACCTACTTCGTCGAGTCCGACGTCATGGTTCCCTCACCGGAGCAGCTCGACCAGACGGCGCCCCCGGGAGAGGGATACGTGGACCCGCGTTACAGCCTGCTGCCGCGGAACCTCCCCTCCAGGGTCCTGGAGATCGCTCGCGAGATCACCTCCAACCAACCAAACGCGTACCGTCGCATCCTCGCCATCCAGAGCCACCTGCGAACGTTCACCTACGACGAAGCCGCCCCGGCGGGCCACGGCTCGGACGACATGCTGTTCTTCCTGGAGCGTTCCCGCCGGGGGTACTGCGAGCAGTTCGCCGGGACCATGGCCGTGCTCCTGAGGGCCCTGGGCTACCCCTCCCGGGTGGCCATCGGATTCCTGCCGGGAGTGCGGGACGACCAGGGAATCTGGCGGGTGACGACCGAGGAGACCCACGCTTGGGTCGAGGTGTTCTTCCCGGAGTTCGGATGGCTGGCCTTCGAGCCCACCCCCACCCGGCTCAACCCGGTGGCGCAGACGTACATCCTGCCGGCGGGTCCCGTGAGTGGGGTCCCGCCGTTCGTGGGGGAAGAGGCCTTCGTGCGAACGCAAGGCCAGCGACAGCAGCAGCTCGACGACCCGGGCCCGGTCGAGGATCCCGGCCCCCGCGGAGGAGCGGGAGCCGGGAACGCGGCCGACCCCTGGAAGCTCGCCCTGCTGGGGCTGGGACTGGCCCTGGCGGCGGCGGTGGCGGTTCCGGCCGGCAAGGCGTGGCTGCGCCGGCGGGCCCTGGCCGGGGCCCGCTCTCCGGACCAAACGGTGGTGGTGGTGTTCGGGGTGGTCCAGGGGGTGGCGGCCGATCTGGGCCTGGGCCGCCGGGGCGGCGAGACCCTGCCCGAGTACCGGGCCCGGCTGCGGGCATCGGTGGCCCTCTCCGACGGGCATCTCGACGTGGTGACCGGTCTCGCCCAGGTGGCCCTGTACTCTCACGCTTCCGTGTCGGCCGAAGGCGCGGGGGAGGCGGTCACCGCGTCGCGCGTCGTGGTCAGAGATCTGCGGCGCAGCGCGGGCATCGCCCGAACGGTGGTCGGAGCGCTGCGCCCGTCCTGGCCTCTCTGAGCGTCAGGCCTCGGCCCGGACCTGGCGGGTGGCGTCCCGGAGGGCCCGAACGAACTGCTCCCGGTCCCGGCGGAACTCGGTCACGTTGGCGTCCACGGAGCGGGCGATGGTGTCGATGGCCACGAAGAACGCCATCTGTCCCTCGCGGAGGGCGTCCAGGATCTCCCCTTCCCTCCGGGCCACCTTGAAGATGCTCTTCCCGTCGGTGATCAGCTTGATCTCGGACAGGTGCTCCTCGAGGCCCGCTCGCCGGCGGAGGTATTCGTACGCCCGGCGGACCCGTTGGAGCGACATCCCCCCGTCGAGCAGGGACTTCACCACCCTCAGGGCGACCAGGTCGCGGAAGGAATACAGGCGGGGAACACCCGGGCGCCCACCGGTTTGGCGGATCGCCGGTTGCACCAGCCCGATCTGGTCCCAGTAGCGAAGCTGACGGGGCGTGCAACCGGTCAGCCGGCAGGCCTGATGCGACGTGAAGCCTTCCACGAAAGTCCTCCGGCTCTCCCCCAACGGCCTCCCCGAACGCCGGAGACCCCAACGACGAGGGGATCCCCGGGGGAAGGAACGGACCGTAGTTGTAGAGGAAAGCGCTACGCCTGGCAAGGCTGCTGGTCGCAGCACGGCGCCGGAGGCATGGAACCGCAAACGTGCCGGTTGACCTGCGGGGACACGCGGGCTCGCGCTACCGCGGACGGCCCCGGAACCGCTCGACGAGGCGGGCCAAGAACGTCGGGACGGTCCTGTCGGGTGCGCCCTCGGGGACCGGCTGGTCGTGAGAGAGCCGCTGAAGCTGGTGGTAGACGAGCAGCGCGGACCCGAGCATCACCGCGAACCCGGTTACGGCCACCCACACCGATAGGAAGAACAGCAGCAGCATGACGAACCCGATGACGAAGGTGAGGACGCCGAGGCGGATGCGTCGAGCGATGTGGGCGTAGAGCGAGCTCCGGGCGACCGCCTCGGCCAGCCGTGGATCCTCTTCCTGGAGACGCTTCTCGATCTCCTCGAGGATGCGCTGCTCGTGCTCCGATAGGGGCATGGGGACTCGCCTCAGCCTGGGACGGTCACCATTATAGGTATGGCCGTTCGGAAGTCACTATGTCCCCCACGCCCCGGCCTCAACCACGGCGTGACTCCGGTTCAAGCAGGGCGGCCGGGATGGCGGACCCCGCCCCGAACCTGGCCTCGATGCGGTCGAGGGCCCGCTCCGCGTCTTCCCATCGTCCCGCCCGAACCAGCGCCAGCTGCTCGGCTCCCGCGGGAACCAGCCCGGAGGCCGCCACGCCGAGCAGCCTGATCCGTCTCCTCGCCTCCGTGCTCCGGGGGGTCCACTCGCTCGGACCGCCGGTGGCTTCGCTGCCCCGCCGGCGAGCTACCCCCCCGGACCCCCCGGGGAGCCCCTTGTACAGCTCCCTGGCCACTCGGTAGAGGTCCGCACCGACGTCCGTGGCATCGGGGAGCGTCCGGGACCGGGTCAGGGTGGTGAAGCTGGCCAGCCTGACCTTGAGGGTCACGGTTCGGGCCCGGAATCCCTCCTTCCGCAGCCGGGCACCCACCCGATGGGCCAGCCGAAGCACCTCCCGGAGGACCTGCGCCTCCTCGTCGAGGTCCCGGTCGAAGGTCTCCTCGTGGCTGACCTGTTTGGGGGGCTCGTAGGGAACCACCGTCCGCTCGTCCCGGCCGTCGGCCAGCTCGGCCAGGTGGCGAGCCGGCTGCTCCCCGAGAGTTCCTTGCAGGACCCGCGGGGGGATACCCGCCAGCTCCCCCACGGTCCGGACCCCCAGCCGTTCCAGCACTTCGTGCGTCCGCTCTCCCACGCCCCACAACGCCTCGACCGGGAGGGGATGCAGGAACCCCTCGACCTCTCCGGCCTGGACCACCAGCAGGCCGTCGGGCTTGGCTCCCGCCGACGCCAGCTTGGCCAGGAACTTGTTCGGCGCCACGCCCACCGAGCAGGTCAGATCCAGCTCCTCGCGAACCCGGACCCGGATCTTGCGGCCGATCTCCGGGGGGTCGCCGAACAGGGTGGTCGCTCCGGAGACGTCGAGGAACGCCTCGTCCAGGGACAGGGGCTCGACGAGCGGAGTGAACGACAGCAGGACCTCTCGCAGCCGGGTGGAGTACGCCCGGTACGAAGAGAAGTCAGGGGGCACGAACAGGGCCTCGGGACACAGGCGACGGGCCCGGGCGGATGGCATCCCCGACCTGACCCCGTGTGTCCGGGCCTGGTAGGAAGCCGACATCACCACGCCGCGGGGGCCCGGGCTCCCCACGGCCACGGGCTTCCCCCGCAGGGCCGGGTCCTTCAGCATCTCGACGGAGGCGTAGAACGCGTCCATGTCGACGTGGAGGATGGGCTCCGGAGGGGTGGCGGGGGTCACGCGGCGGCTTCCTGCCGGACCGCCTGTCGCCGGGCCACCCGCAGGGCCGCCAGGGAGACCACCGTGAACGCCAGCCCCGAGGCCAGCAGCCAGCTCCTCACCGACAGGGCTCCCCCGGCCACAGCCAGGAGCGCCGCGGCGGCCACGGGTCCGCTCTCCCCGGCCATGCTGAACGCCGCGGTGACCTTGCCGGGATGCCGGGCCACCCGCTGGATCAGAGCGTTCGAGGTCGCCGTGTAGAACGGGAATCCGATCCCGAAGACCATGTTTCCGGCGATGACGGCGAGCGGCGAGGCCACCGACACGTAGAGGAGGAACCCCACCGACGCGAACAGCAGCCCGAAGGCCACCAGGCTCGGCTCTCTTCCCGCGCCCCGTCGCTGGCGGGCCAGGAGCAACGACCCGGCCACCTCGCCCGCGCCGTACACGGCCCAAACCAACCCCAGGAAATCCTGCCCCCCGCCGACGTCGTCCTTGATGTACAGCGGCTCCAGGGCGATCAGCAGGCCGATCAGGAACCAGATGGACACCGAGATCCCGAACAGGTTCCGGAGCACGGGGTTCCCCCAGCCTTCCCGGAAGCCCGAGCTGACATTGGCGAAGATGGCCTGCCGGGAGACACCGACGTCCTGCTTGCGCCGGTCCGGCACGCCCACGTAGGCCAGCAAGGCCAGCGCCGAGGCGCCCACCGTGACGAGGTAGGGAGCGTGAGGACCTCCCAGTCGGACCAGGAGCGCGGCCAGCGCGGGGCCCACCACCAGCTGCAAGGAGAACGCCGCGGAGATCATGCCGTTCGCTCTCACCAACTGGTCCGCGCGGACCAACCGGGGGACCAGCGCACCTCGCGACGGCATCACCGCCCCGTGGAGGAGGCCGTAGAGCGCCGTGGCGCCGAACAGCCACACCAGGGAGTTCGCTCGGATGGCGACGAGCGGCGGGCCCAGGGAAGCCGCCACGGTGAAGACGAGAAGGAGCTTGGGGCTCCATCGGTCGGCGATGGCCCCGTAGAGCGGACTGGCCACGATGAGGGGCAGAGAGAAGGAAGCCAACAGCAGTCCCACCTCGGCGGGGGAAGCGTCCAGGCGGTAGGCGGCGTCTCCCACCGCCGCCAGGAAGAACCCCCACCGGCCGAGCGTGGCGAAGCTGTCCCCCGCCACCAGCCACATGAATGGGCGGTTGGTGAGGAGCCGCGGCGTGGCGGACGGTCCTTCGGCGCGGGGGAGCGGGACCTCGAGAATTCCTTCTTCGGAGGAGGAGCCGCGCGCGTCCTCGTCGGTCATCGGCTCACCAACCCGCCGACCCTCCGCTGGCGTGCCAGAGCTTGCGAGGTACCGGCGATCGGAGGTCTCCCTTCCGGTGAGCGTCGTCGAGGGCGACGAGGTCCCAGACCTCGTCGGCGATGATACTCGCCCCTCTCAGGCCGGTCCGGCGGAGCCGCCCTCGAACCACCAGGAGGTGCGAATGGAACACCGTCCGGGCCACGCGCTCGAGAAGGGGCTCGTGGAACGACAGGAGGTGGCGGGAGGCGTCCAGTCCCACCACCTCGAGCTCGGCCCGGACGGCTTCCCGGTCGGTGTACTCGCGGAGTCCCGCCGGGCCGGGTTCGCCGGCGAGCGGCAGCGCGAGCTGCTCGCCCTGGCGCTCCGGGTCCGCGGTCATTGCCACGTAGAGCCGGTCGCGCCTCGTCCAATGCCGAGCTCGCGGCTTCCCCCGCTCCGCCTCGGCGAGCGAGTCGAACGCGCCTGCGTGCGCCAGCGCCTCCGCGACGGGCCGCGACACGTTCGTCCTCCGCATGAAGTCGACCACGCTCCCGAACGGGCGCTCGATGCGCGCTTCGAGGATTCGCCGGATCTCGTCGTCGGTGATCCCGCGCACGTCCTTGAGGGCTAGCCGAATCCCGTACGCCCGGTGAGAGGGAGGTCCGGTCTGGAGCGGATGGTTGAGGCGAGCCGCCGACCGAGCAGGCGAGCCGAACCCCATCCGCGGAACGACCGGACCGACCTCCTCCACGGTGTACGTCTTCTGGCTGGCGTTGACGTCCAGCGGCAGCACGGCGATCCCGAACTGGCGGGCATCTTCGAGGATCAGCCGCCGTGGGTACATCCCGGGCTCGTGGGTGAGCACCCCGGCGAGGAACTGTGCCGAGTAGTTCGCCTTGAGCCACGCCGACTGGTACGTCGGCACGGCGAATGCCGCGGCGTGCGCCTTGCAGAACCCGAACGAGGCGAACGAGGCGAGCTCTCGCCACACCTTCTCGGCGTCCTCGGTTCCCAGTCCGGCCGCGGTGGCCCGGCGCAAGAACGCCACGCGATGGTCGTCGATCTCCGCGTCGTCGTCGAGGTGTCGGCGGATCCGATCGGCTTCCGAAAGTGAGCATCCGCTCGCGGCGAGCACCCGCATGACCTGCTCGTGGTAGACGATCACACCGTGCGTCTCCTGGAGGATGGGCTTCAGCAACGGATGCGCGTAGCGTGGCCGTTCCAGCCCGTGACGCCGGTTGAGGAACGGAGTCACCATGTCGGACTTCACCGGGCCCGGCCGGAACAGCGAGATGTCCACGATGAGGTCCTCGAACCGGCCCGGCTGGAACTTCTGGAGGAGCTCCCGCTGCCCCGGGCTCTCGATCTGGAAGCAACCCACGGTGCGCGACGACCGGATCAGCTCGAAGGTCGCGGGGTCCTGCTTCGGGATCCGCTCGAGGTCGATGGCCCTGCCGGTTGTCCGCTCGATCTCGTCGAGCGCGTGGCGCATCGATGAGAGCATCCGCACGCCAAGCACGTCGAGCTTGAGGAGCCCCAACCGTTCGACGTCGTCCTTGTCCGCCTGGACCATCCGGTGCTCGAGGAACGACCGCTCCGTCGGCACCCGGTCGAGGAGATCGTCCTTCGACAGCACGATCCCCGAGGGGTGGAGCGCCAGATGCCGGGGAAACCCGTTGAGCCGCTCGGCCACCCGGAACAGCGTCTCGAGCTGGCCGGCCCCCCGGTTCGAGCCCCGGAGCTCGGGGAGCGACTCGAGCGCCTCTCGGATCCGGTTCGCCCCGATGTGGGGGAAGGCCTTGGC
>JBOGWB010000058.1:0-2172 GCA_050693035.1 Actinomycetota bacterium | reverse complement strand
CCCTTCTCGTCGGTTCAACGTTAGAGGCCGGGGCCTGCGCTGGCGGACCCCGGCTGGCAGCCGCAGCTGCGAGTAGTTTCCGGCCAGGAGGTCTTAGGTGTGACGGACGCCATCGAATTTCGGGGCGAGCATGACTGAGTCGCCGCGATCGGCGCCCCCCTCCTGAGTTCTGGAGGTCGGCCCAGGCTGGCACCGGGCTCTGGCGAGGGCGGCAAGGCCAAGCTCGCTGCGCTCGTCGGCTGAAGCCGAGCCTTGCCTCCCTCCCGCCCGGCTCCGGTGGGGCGCCGACCACCAGCCCTCTACGGGAAGGAGCCCCTCCGATGACCACCACCGCTCACGTCCAAGACGCCATCGCGGAACTGGCCCCCGAGCTGCACGACGCCGACACGCTCATCACCGAGCAGGCCGAACACATCGAGATCCTCGAAGCCGAAATCGCCCGGCTCCAGGCGGCGCTGGCCGAGGCACTGGGAGCAGCCGCGTGAGCGGCCACCCAGACCGGCGCTGACAAACGCGTGGCCGGCCCGGTCGGGACTTCGGTGTTACACGCTTCGAAAGCGTGAGTAAAGGCACGCTCCCTCGACGTCCACCGCGCCGGTCGCGGGCGACGACGACGTCGGTGACGCTCACCCTGCCCCCTGACAGCAGCGTCCGTAGGAGAGGGCCCACACGGGAGGAACAAGGCGTGGCGCAGCGGAGTCGCCGGCTTTGGCCACGAGCGCGGCGACGATCGTCGAGCCTGTCAGGACCCCGTTAGCGACAAGAGAATTGGGACCGCCGTCTCGGTGGGCGAGTCGGTCCCCGACCGCCTCCGCTACCAGCGGCCGGCGGGCCCCTGCCCCCACCGGCCAACGCTTCGGCCTCTGCGGGGTGGCAGTCGCCGTTCTTCGCGGTGAGGAGAAGGGGGCGCTGCCCCCTCGAACCCCCGAGCCCCGCCGTCTCGCTCATTTGTCTAGGTCGCACTAGACGGTTGTGCGTCTAGGTGTGGTAGACTATCCTGGGTGAAGCGGCGGGAGGTGATCAGGCCGATCAGGGACGAAGCGAGACGCCAGGAGGTGGGGTGGGCCGTCGACCGGGAGGGACGCAACCACACCCTCTACCGGCTCGGAGCGACCTTGATGCCCATCCCCCGCCACGCCGAACTGGGCGAGAGGTGGTGGAGGAAATGACCAAGCCGGTGAGGACCTACCACGCCGAGGTGCGTCGGTCCGGGAAGTACTGGGCCATCCACGTCCCCGAGGTGGACCGCTGGACCCAGGCCCGGCACCTGCGAGAACTCAACGCCATGACCGAAGACCTCATCGAACTGATGACCGGGGCCACGGCCGGCACCTTCACCGTCGAATACGACATCGAACTGCCCGCGGCCGTGCGCCGGCATCTGGCGAAGGCGGAGCAGCTCCGCGCCCGATCCGCCCAGGCCCAGGCCGCCGCGGCCGCCGAGGTCCGGGCCGCCGCCCGGGAACTCCACCAAGGAGGCCTCCCCCTGCGAGACGTCGGCCAGCTCCTCGGCATCTCCCACCAACGAGCCCACCAGCTCGTCGCCGGCTGATGACGACGCACCTCGCCGCCCTCCCCGACACCGACGGCGAAGTCGCCCACCACCTCGGCCGGCTCGAGGAAGTCCTGCTCCAACTCCAGCCCTCCGACGACCCGGCCCCGCCCGGCCTCGGCCCCGACAGCCTCGAAGCCCTCCGCCGCATCCTCAGGGCTGTCCTCGCCGCCGAGGTCAAAGAGCCGCCCCCGGCCACGCCCTCCTCGTTCGGGCCGAACTCATCTCCGACGTGCTGGGGGGATTCAGCACCGGGGCCCACCAGGCGCCTAGCGACCAGGCCTCGGGTGGCCCACGGGACGTCTCGTGCAGAAACGTGAGTATTTCCGGGAAGCCCTCCCCGATGGACCCTTAAATGTCACAGGTTCCCGGTACCGTCTCCCCATCATGAGCACGTCCGGCCGCCGACGAGCCGAGGGATACATCCGCCGGGCCTTGCCCGCTGGACAGAGCCCCTGGGAAGCCCTCGACAGCTACCGGCGCCGGGGTGGTCGCATCCACTGGCAGGACTGGTTCCGGCTCTGGAAGCGGGTCGCCAAGGGAGAGCAAGGGTGAGCGAGACCAGCCGGAGCGAGGCCCGCTGTTCAGGCTGCGGCGAGGTGCTGCCAGAGGGTGGGGCC
>JBOGWB010000057.1:0-9935 GCA_050693035.1 Actinomycetota bacterium | reverse complement strand
GCCCGAAGGACTCGGGCCGCAGGAGGCTATCGAGGCCGAGCATGGCCTGGAGACACGCTTCCTGCGCCACGTCCTCGGCGAGCATGGGGTCACGAAGCATCCGGCTGCACAGGGCCATGAGCGCTGGCCGGTGTTTCGTGAGGAGAAGGCCCAGCGCGGCCCGGTTGCCCTCCCGGGCCGCCATCACCAGATCGGTGTCGGCCCCACCGGGCCGGGCACCCCGCTCACTCGAGGCCAGCGGCTCCATCTTCCCGAAGATAGTCGCCGCTCGGGGAGGTTCGGTTACCTGGGCTCGTCGCCTCTTGATGAGATGCGATCAGCGTGGCGGAAGCCGGCTTCAGTCAGCCTTCGACACCTCGCTGGTCGTGCCCTCGGCAAGCACATCCCACCGCGAGCCGAAGGCGTGGACCCCCCGAAGAGCCAGCCGGGGAATCTCCTGGGGGACGTGCGGATCGCACGTCACCTTCCCATCGCGGGCGTCCAGGCCCAGGATCAGCCGGAGCCACAGGAATGGCGCGGCCGTGGCCCACGCCTGAGGGCAGCACGCCGTGGGGTACCGAACCGGGAACCGGCCGTGCGAGCGCGGATATCCGGCGAAGACTTCGGGGAGCCGGTACTCGACGAACGAGGCCGCCTCGAACATGGCCATGGCCAGCCGGTTCGCCTCGTCCCGGTACCCGTACCGGACCAGGCCGGCGGAGACGATCGAGTTGTCATGCGGCCACACCGTCCCTCGGTGGTACCCGATCGGGTTGTAGCCGGCGTTCTCGGTGGAGAGGGTCCGGATCCCCCAGCCGGTGAACATCGAGTCGGCGAACAGCTGCCGCACGACCACCTCGGCGCGGTCCTCCGGCACGATCCCCGACCACAGCAGGTGGCCCATGTTCGAGGTCTTGGAGTCGACATGCCGCTTGCCGTCGTCGAGGGCGAGGACGTAGAACCCACCACGGTCGTCCGTCCAGAAATCGCGGTTGAACCGTTCCCGAAGGGTGTCCGCTTCCTGGCGAAGCCGGGCCGAAAGGTCCGCGTCGTCCCAGACGTTCTCCGCGATCTCCGCGATGCGTAGCTTGGCGTCGTAGACGTATCCCTGTATCTCGCAGAGCGCCAGGGGGCGCTTTGGGACCGAACCGTCGCTGGACAGGACGCCGTCCCAGGAGTCCCGCCACCCCTGATTCTCCAGCCCCTGGGAGGAGCGGGTGTCGTACTCGACGTAGCCGTCCCCGTCGCGATCCCCGTACCGGTCGATCCACTCCAGAGCGGCCAGGGCGCTCCACTTCAGGTCCGCGCAGGTGGCCCCGTCGCCCGTGAACCGCCAGTACTCCGAGAGCAGGATCAGCCACAGGGGGGTGGCGTCGGCCGTCCCGTAGTAGGGGCTGTGGGGGCGCTTGCCGAGCACCGTGAGCTCACCGTGGCGGATCTCGTGCAGGATCTTGCCGGGTTCCTCGTCTCTGAAGTCGTCGACCTCCTTGCCCTGGAGCGCGGAGAGTGCGTACAGCGCTCCCTTGGCCAGCTCGGGTCCCACCCACAGCGACTGGTAGGACGTGATGAGCGTGTCCCGGCCGAAGATGGCCATGAACCAGGGCAGCCCCGCGGCCGGGAGGGATGCTTCGTACCCACCCAGCTCGGTGGTGAGCCGGAGCCCGGCCAGATCAACGATCGACCTGCGATAGATGTGCTGCACCAGGTCCATGCTCGCCTCGATCTCAGGGACCTCGACCTGCCACTTCTCGAGCACCAGATCCGCCAGGCGCGCCGAGGCCACGAACTCCCCGTGCGAGGGTTCTCGGGCGGCGTCCTCCTTCCGGACTGCCACCCGGACGCCCGTGGTCCACGAGCCTCGCGGTTCGATCTGGACGTCCCACACCAAGTCGTTTCCTTCGATCCGGCCCTGCTGCGTGGATCGGATCCACGTGCCGGCCCTGAACGGGCCGTTCTGGTAACGGAAGGCCAGCTCAGTTCGCCCTTCCGGGCCGTGGTCGGTGGTGTATTCGCCTTCCTTCTCACCGATCCGGTCCTTCACCTCGAACAGGTCGGCGAAGTCGGCCGCACACGCCAGCCTGAGCTCCACCTCCACCGATCGGGTCAGGTGGTTCTCAACGTGCAGGCTCTCCCGCATGCCGTTCCCCACCAGCCGGAAGCGCTGGATGGAGAGGCTCTGCGCCGGGATACCGGGCAACTCCGGATTGGTGAGGGTGAAGGAGGCCGAGTAGTAGTCGACGATTCCGGAAGTGAGGACGGACGGCGTCCTGCCCCCGATGGTGAGTTGCCACTTGCTGACGTGACGGGTATCGCCGTGGAAGAACCCGGCGACCACTCCTTCGGGCATGTCGCCCACGACATCTGAGACCGCGAAGGTCGATCCTTCCAGGATCTGGATAGAGTCCGGGCCAAGCTCGGGCGGCTTATCTTCGAGTGCGCTGCGTGCCTCGGCCCTTCCTGCGTCGTCGATGCCGGTCTCCACCTCGTCCTTCTCCTCGGAGCCCGTAGGATGCCACACGGTGGCGATCTGCACGCTTCCGCCCGGATCCATTGGGTCAACCTTCAGAGAGGAGAGCCATGAAGGCCGTCGCGGTATTCCCTGGCAAGCCCGACAGCGCCCATCTGACCGAGATTCCGGACCCACTGCTCGAGGACGTACATGGGGGGCGAGGGGTCATGGTCCGGGTGCTTCGCGTGGGCCTCGACGGCACGGACCGGGAGATCAACGCAGGCGAGTACGGGGAGGCGCCCGACGGATCGGACCTCCTGGTCCTGGGGCATGAAAGCTTCGGTGTGGTGGAACGGGTGGGGCCGGCGGTCAGCGAGCTCGTCCCCGGCGACCATGTCGTGGCGCGGGTGCGACGGGCGGGCACCAGCCTGTACGACCGCATCGACATGCCGGACATGACCACCGACGACGCATACTTCGAGCACGGCATCAGCCGCGTTCATGGCTTCCTGACCGAACGATACGTGGAGGAGCCCCGGTATCTGGTTCGAGTGCCCAGCGCCCTGCGAGAGGTCGGGGTGCTCCTCGAGCCGACCAGCGTGGTGGAGAAAGGCGTCGCCCAGGCGTATGAGGTCCAGCGCCGGCTGAAGGTCTGGCGTCCGGGCCGAGCTGCGGTGTTGGGAGCAGGGACGATCGGGTTGCTCGCCACCCTGGCGCTACGTGTCCGAGGACTGGACGTCGCCACCTTCGGCTTGGACGAGCCGCCGTTCCTGAACTCCGAGTTGGCGGAGGCCATCGGAGCCCGCTACGTGAGCACCAAACAGAAGAGCCTGGAGGACGCCGCTGGCGAACTCGGCCAGTTCGACCTCGTATTCGAGTCCACGGGGTTCTCGCCGCTGGTGTTCGAGGCGATGTGCGTCCTGCTGGGGAAGAACGGCATCATCGTCCTGTCCAGCGTGACGGGCGGGATGCGTCGGGTCGAGGTGCCAACCGACGCCATCAACCTGGACTTCGTCCTGGGCAACAAGGCCATGGTGGGGACGGTCAACGCCAACCGGGAGCACTTCGAGGCGGGCGTACGCGACCTGGCGATCGCGGAGGCGGAGCATCCAGGCTGGCTGGCCCGGCTGCTCACCCACCCCGTCCATGGGCTGGCCCGCTACGCCGAGGCCCTCCGGCTCCTGGGATCGCCTGGAGCGATCAAGGTGTTCATCGAGGTCGCGTGACGTAAACGGAACGTGCCCGCTCGGGCGTTCATGAGAGGAGACTCCCGCGGCCGATCAGTCCTTCTTCCCACCTTCGGTCACGGACTTTCCCGAGCCATGAGCGCCGGGGCCCCACCGTCGGTGATCGCTCTGGCGGTGCAAGAATTGGGGGTATGGATCGAACGGCGCTCGAGTCGTGGGTGGACGGCTACGTCCGGGCGTGGGGGACGAACGACCCCGACGACATCGGCCGGCTCTTCTCGGAGGACGCCGTCTACTACACGGCTCCCTACCGAGAGCCCTGGACCGGTCGCGACGGCATCGTTGCCGCCTGGATCGACCGCAAGGACCAGCCGGGAGGGTGGGAGTTCCGTTATGAGGTCCTGGGCACGGACGGCCAGTTGGGATTCGTGCGCGGCTGGACGCGCTACGCGGCGACCCCGGATGAAGGGGATACCGACTACAGCAATCTCTGGGTGATCAGGCTCGACCCGGACGGCCGCTGCTCCGAGTTCACCGAGTGGTGGATGGAGCACGGATAGGGCATTGCGAGCATCCGGCGAGCGAACCGGGGCCTGGACCAGGGCCAATCTGCGCCATCTCGCAGCGCTCATCGTTCAGGGGCGCAACCCCGCGGCCAAGGTCTACGACAGCATCGGCCCCGACTTCTTCCTGGCGCCCGCCCCCGGCTGGCTGAACCTCGGGCTGTGGGAAGGGCACGGCACGGAGGAGGAAGCGCCGCAGGCCGTCCGCACGTTGGTCGAGGTGGTCGCGAGCAGGCTCCCGAGGGGTGGCGTGGTCCTCGACGTGGGCAACGGGCTGGGGTTGCAGGATCCGGTCATCGCCGATGTGGCGGCGCCGAGCCGGCTGATCGTCCTCAACATCACCGAGTCGCAGCTCCGTGTTGGCAGGGAGCCCCTGGCCACGGCCGAGGCTCGGCCGGTGGTGGGCGACGCCGTCCGGATCCCGATGGCGGACGAGACGGTGGACGGGGTGATCAGCGTGGAAGCGGCGTTTCACTTCCGGTCCCGGAGGGCGTTCTTCGAGGAGGTTCGCCGGGTGCTGAGGCCCGGAGGCGTCCTCACCATGTCGGACGTGTCCACGGAGCGCCTGCCGCGAAGTCCGCAGGAGCTTCTGGCGGGGCTCACGCAGCTCCGGGTGTGGGGGCTGAACTTGGCGGCCGCCGCCAACACGGAGGCCATCGCCGCCATGGCCAGCGCCGCCGGGCTCGTCGACGTCACCGTCGAACGGTGCGGGGAGCGCGTGATCGAGCCCGCCCTCGCCCTCACCCGCCGCCGGCTGGAGCGCCGGGACGTGCCCCTCCCCGCCTCCCAGCGCGCGGTGATCCGGATCCTGCTCGCCCAGGTCGAGCTGCTGTGGCGGCGCCGCATGATCGATTACCTGCTTCTTCGGGCGAAGAAGCCGGGATCCGCCCGGGTGGGCCGATTCCGCGCAAGGTATTGACATATCGGGGCGTCTCGGCGTAGAAAACGGGCCTGCTGCTAATCCCACCGGGAGGATGCAATTTGATCTGCGCACGGCGCTGGAGCCAGGTCGGGGTCACGTCCCCGACGCGGATCCGCTGTACGGGTAGGGCGCCCCTTTAGGAGGGCGCCACGGTCGGCAGCGCCCCCACAGTCTTCCTGCGATCCGAGGGGCCGCTGCGGCGGCCCTGAAGATTTTCCGGGGCGGTGCAAGGTTCGAGACGGAGGTCCTGAAGGGAGGATGCTATGGGTAAGTATGCGAATCCAGACGCGCTGGTAGATACGGATTGGCTGGAGCAGCACCTGGACGATCCGAAGGTCCGGGTCGTCGAGGTGGACGAGGACACCACCGCATACGAGAAGGGGCACATCAAAGGCTCCCTCGGGTGGAACTGGAACACCGACCTGCACGCCCCGGTGGGGCGAGACTACGTCGACCAGGAGGGTCTGTCCCGGCTGCTCCAGCAGGCAGGAGTGGGAACGGACACGACGGTGGTGCTGTACGGGGGCAACAACAACTGGTTCGCCGCCTACGCGTACTGGCTCCTGCGCTACCTCGGCTTCGGCAACGTCAAGCTGCTGAACGGAGGCAGGAAGAAGTGGGAGCTGGAGTCACGCGAGCTCACCCAGGACGCCCCCACCCACGAGGCCACCGACTTTCGCATCACCCAGCCGGTGAACGGGGACATCCGGGCCTTTCGCGACGACGTCCTGGAGAGGGTGCAGGAGAAGAACGCGGGCCTCGTCGACGTGCGCTCCCCGGAGGAATACCGTGGGGAGAAGCTCGCTCCGGACCACCTTCCCCAAGAGCAGGCGCAGGTCCCCGGGCACATCCCCGGGGCGGCCAACATCCCCTGGGGCAAGGCGGCCAACGACGACGGGACGTTCAAGTCGGCGGACGAGCTCAAGGCGCTCTACGGAGGCGAGGGCATCACCGGGGACCGAGAGATCATCGCCTACTGCCGGATCGGTGAGCGCTCCTCGCACACCTGGTTCGCCCTGCACGAGTTGCTGGGCTACGACAACGTGAAGAACTACGACGGGTCATGGACCGAGTACGGGTCCCTCGTGGGGGTGCCGGTCGAGAAGTAATCGTCGACTCGCGCGTCGGGGAACTCGACCACGAAGGGAGGATGACCGTGCCTGTTCTCGATGAGCTGCTCCAAGCCAACCAACTCTTCGCCTCCGGCTTCGACAAAGGGAGTCTCCCGATGCCGCCCGGGCGTCGGCTGGCCGTCCTGGCGTGCATGGATGCCAGGCTCGATCCCGCGAGGGTCTTGGGTCTGGAGCTCGGCGATGCTCATGTCATCCGAAATGCCGGGGGCAGGGCATCGGACGACGCCATCCGGTCGCTCATCATCTCGTCGCGGCTGCTGAATACGGGCGAGTTCGTGGTGATCCACCACACCGATTGCGGGATGCTCACCTTCTCCAACGAAGACCTTCAGGGGAAGCTGGCGGCGGACACGGGATCGGATGCGACCGGCATCGACTTCCTCCCGTTCAAGGACCTGGAGGGGGGCGTCAGGACCGATGTCGGCCGGATCAGGGAGTCGCCGTTCATCTCGAAGGAGATACCGGTCTCCGGCTTCATCTACGACGTCGCCACGGGCCGGCTCAACGAGGTCGTGCGGGCTTAGAGGGGAGTAGCCCGCGTCGTCCTGAAGAGCGAGCCCGTCGGATTCGCGAGCCTCTTGAGAGGCTCGGGTTGCAACCACCCGATGGTCGTCCGATGCTGGGCCGGTGAGCGCGTTTTCGGCCCCTGAGGTCCGCGCCCCTCGGGGGCGAGAGATCTCATGCAGGGGGTGGCCCCAGGAGGCCGCCCTGCGCATGCTCATGAACAACCTCGACCCCGAGGTCGCCGAGCGCCCGGACGAGCTCATCGTCTACGGTGGGACGGGGAAGGCGGCGCGCTCCTGGGATGCCTTCCACCAGATCGTCCGGGCCCTTCGCGAGCTGGAGGGGGACGAGACGCTGCTCGTCCAGTCCGGAAAGCCCGTGGCTGTGTTCCGGACCCAGCCGTCCGCACCGCGCGTCCTGATCTCCAACGCCATGCTCGTGCCGAAGTGGGCGGACTGGGAGACGTTCTGGGAGCTGGAAGCGGCCGGTTTGACCATGTACGGGCAGATGACGGCCGGCTCCTGGATCTACATCGGTTCCCAGGGGATCCTCCAGGGAACCTACGAGACGCTTGGGGAGCTCGCGGCCCAGCGGTTCGGCGGATCGCTCAAGGGCCGGATCGTGCTGACGGCGGGCCTGGGTGGGATGGGAGGGGCACAGCCCCTCGCGGTCACGATGAACCAGGGTGTGGCGCTGTGCGTTGAGGTGGACCCCGCGCGGATCGAGCGGCGAGTGAAGACGAGGTACCTGGATCGCGAGACCGACTCGCTGGAGGAGGCGGCGACCCTGGCGGCGAAGGCGAGGGATGCCGGCGAGGCCGTCTCCATCGGCCTCCAGGCCAATGCGGCGGAGGCTTTCCCCGAGCTGCTCCGCAGGGGCTTCCCCGCGGACGTCGTCACAGACCAGACCAGCGCCCACGATCCCCTGGGCGGCTACATCCCAACCGGGCTCTCACCGCACGAAGCGTCCGAGCTTCGGCGATCCGCACCGGATGAGTATCGGAACCGTGCCCACGAGTCCATGGCCCGCCACGTGGAGGCGATGGTGGGATTCCTCGACCGCGGCGCCGCGGTGTTTGACTACGGCAACAACCTGCGAGCCGGGGCCCGGGAGGGGGGCTTCGACCGGGCGTTCGACTATCCGGGATTCGTCCCTGCATTCATCCGGCCGATGTTCTGCGAGGGCAAGGGTCCGTTTCGATGGGTGGCCCTGTCGGGCGACCCGGCCGACATCGTCGCCACCGATCGAGCGGTCGCTCGGCTGTTCCCGGAGGACGAACGGCTGGCCCGGTGGCTTCGCATGGCCGAGGACCGGGTGGCCTTCCAGGGGTTGCCGGCCAGGATCTGCTGGCTGGGCTACGGAGAACGCGCGAAGGCAGGTCTGGCCTTCAACGAGCTGGTCCGAAGCGGCGAGGTCTCGGCTCCCATCGTCATCGGGCGCGACCACCTCGATGCCGGAAGCGTGGCCTCGCCCTACCGGGAGACGGAGGGCATGAGGGACGGGTCGGACGCCATCGCGGACTGGCCCATCCTGAATGCCCTCATCAACACGGCGGCCGGGGCGCACTGGGTCAGCGTGCACCACGGCGGCGGCGTCGGCATCGGGTACTCCATCCACGCGGGCATGGTCGTGGTGGCCGATGGCACCGACGATGCGGCCGGGCGGCTGGAGCGAGTGCTCACGACCGACCCCGGCACGGGTGTCGTCCGGCACGCGGACGCCGGATACGACAAGGCTCTGCAGGTGGCCCGGGAACGCGGCATCCGCATTCCCTGGCTGGGCTGAGCTACTGCCCGGAGGCCTCCCGGAGCAGCCCCTCGGAGGCCGAAACCGCGGTCTTCGGCAGGAACACGCGGAAGGAGGCTCCTCCCCCCGCGCGCTCCTCGACCCACGCCCGCCCGCCGTGCAGCTCCGCGAAGCGAGCTACCAGGGAGAGGCCGATGCCGACTCCGGGAGTGGGCATCTGCGGCCGACCCAGCTGCTGGAACGGCTCGAAGATCGTCCGCCGCACGCGCTCGGGGACCCCAGGGCCGGCGTCCTCCACCACGATGAGAGCGCCGCCCTGCTCTGCCGTCACCCGAAGCCACACCGGCGTGTCGGACGTCGTGTGCCTGGCCGCGTTGGCCAGCAGGTTCTCCACGATGCGCTCGACCTTGGCCGGTTCGACGCCGAGGACCACGGATTCGATCTCGGTGTGAACCTTGCGTTCACCGAGGAGATCCGCCGACTCCTCCAGGATCCCCTTGACCAGCTCACCCACGTCCGCCTCCTGGATCCTCGGCTCCAGGATCCCCCTGGCCAGGCGGTCCAGGTCGAGCAGGTCCGACAGCAGCCGGTTCAGCTTCTTCGCGTTCGCCACCAGGCGCCTGAGGAGGTCTTCGGCCTCGTCCGCCGAGAGCTCTTCCCTCAGGCGCTCCAGCGTGAGGGCTCCCCCCAGGATCGTGGTGAGCGGCGTCCGGAGCTCGTGGGAAACGGCCTGGAGGAACGTGTTCTTCATCTCGTCGAGGGCCCGCAGCCGCCGGCCCGCCTCCAGCTCCTGTTGCCACAGCTTCACCAGCCTGGCCTCGGCTTCCTTGCGCTCCGTGATGTCGAACATGACGCCCTGCCACAGGCGCGGCCGCCCCTGCTCGTCGGGTACCAGGACGGCCTGGTCGTTCACCCAGACCACCCGGTTGTCCCGGGTCAGGATGCGGTACTCCAGGGAGAAAGGCTGTCCGGTCTCGTCGATGCGGGCGTTTTCCGCCATCCAGCGCTCGCGGTCGTCGGGATGGATCCGCTTGGACAGGAGCGCCGGATCGCGGAGCCAGTCCTCCTGGGTGTACCCGAGAAGCGTCTCCGTTTGCGGGGAGATGTACACCGTGGTCTGTGGGCCTTCCACCGCGTCGATGTAGGTGATGGCCGGGATCTGCTCGATCAGCGTGCGGTACTTGGCCTCCGCCTCTCGGGTCGCCTCCTCGGCCCGCTTGCGATCGGTGATGTCGAACATGAAGCCCTGCCAGAACAGCGGCCGGCCCTGTTCGTTGCGGACCATGATCGTCTGGTCGCGGACCCACACGATCCGTCCGTCGCGGGTGGACATTCGCACTTCCATCGCGAACGGCTCGCCGGTCCGGTCGCAGCGGTCGGTGGCCTCGAGCCATCGCCCCAGGTCGTCCGGGTGCACCAGCTTCTTGACTAGATCGCGGTCCGCCATGAATT
>JBOGWB010000056.1:0-39633 GCA_050693035.1 Actinomycetota bacterium | reverse complement strand
GCCCGCCTTCTCATTTGTGCGACTAGCAGATCACCCAGAGGTGGAAGGATCGATCGGCCGCCGTTCCTGCGGCGTTGTACGTGTTGATCCACACACCGTTGACGCTGGCGCCCTCTCCGACGGTGGTGATGAAGCCTGGCGACTCGATGCCGGATGCGTCGACGTCGCCCACCTGGGCGACGTAGGCGCAGTTGCGGATGTTTTGATCGAATCGCACCTGGTATGTGCCGGTGCCGCTACGGGTACTGGTGGTTGCCCGATTGCCGCGAACCAGGGTCCCATTCGAGCCATTAACCACGGCCCACAGCTTGGTGGCGAAACCGGCCGAGTCGACGCCGTCCAGGGTCTGCGCGTCATCGAAATCGGTGGAATTCCTTCCGTCGAGCGTGTCGGCGTTGCCGGCCTCGTCGGCGAAGCCTGCCGACTCCGCCGTGGAAGCCGAGTCAGCCTCGTCGGCGAAGCTGGCCGTCTCGGCGGAGGTGGCGAGATCGGCCGAGTCGGCGTGCGCGGCGTCCACGGCCTTGGCGGCCTTTCCGAGCCACCGGTTGTCGCCGTAGGCCTTCACCTTGGCCTTGATGTGTCCGGGCGCTCCCCACAGGTGGGTGATGGTGCCTCCCACGTGGGCCACCGCCGGCGTGATCAGCGTCGCGCCCATGAAGATCCCCACGAGGATGAGGACGAGGCCGCGGAAGCCTCCGAACCTGTTCCTTTCCAGCATTCGATCCCCCTTCGAGTCGGCGGAGCCAGCTGTGGCGGGCTCTCGTCAGCCGGATACCGCCCCCAGCCGGGGGATCGGTGAAGGCAAGGGTCGCAGGGTTCGGTCGTTCGGCCAAGGTCCCAAAGTGCAGTCTTCCTGGTCAATTCCGCCTACCCGAGAGGGAGGCCAGAGCGCCGGGCAGCGGGAAGGGGAAGGGCGGGCTCGCCAGAGCCCGCCCTTCCTCCTACAAACGTGCGACGAGCGCCTATCCTGCCCGGTCGGCGCGCGCGGCCTTGGTGCTCAGAGCGGTCGGTCCCGCCGCTCCACCGGTGGCTGCCCAGGACCCGCTCACGTAGAACTGGGCCGAGGCGTTGCTCGGGTAGATGGCCAGCCCGAAGCCGAACTCGTTCGCGCCGGTGCAGTTGAACGTCTCCGGATCGTAGATGCAGGTGCCGGCGATGTTCGTGGCGGTTTCCTCGTACAGGCACAGGTGCCCCGCCGCGGCCGTCGGAGCCGCCGCACTTCCGGAGCACTGAGCCGGGGGAGTGCCTCCGATGGACACGTAGTGGCTCTCTAGGTTGCCGGCGAACTGCCCGGCGAAGTTGTACGAGGCGAAGGCGAACGAACCGGAGGGCGCATTCTGCGAGAACCCTCCCCGGACCGTGGTCCCGGCCGGGAGCGTCCCACTGGGGAGGAAGCGCGAGTTCGACTGCGCCTTCGTGTAGTAGCGGGCGTCGGTCTTCGGCTTGATGTGGTTCGTCCAGTTGTGCGTCCAGCCGGCCACGTGGGCAACGGCCGGGGTGATCATGGTCGCCCCGATGTAGATCCCCACGACGATCAGCGCGACTCCACGCCATCCGCTGGGCCAGATCCTTCTCTGTGTCACGGCTCCTCCTTCTCGTTCCAAGGGCTCTCCTCCCGCGAGGAGCCCCATCCCGATGGGTTCACTGGGCAGCGAGCAACCAATCCCCGTTTGCTCGGTCTGCCAGAAGACAACCGCGGAAGGCTCTCACCCGCCAAGGGGGAACGCAAGGGTCATCGGGACAAAGAAGGCCGGTCATTTCGGGCCAGGCCGGGCCCCCCAGGGGGCCACCCGCCATCCGGCGGGTTGCCAGTTCAGGCGGACCCCCGCTAGACTTAGCACTCGAAGGGCAAGAGTGCTAACCACCTGGGAAGAAGGAGGGACCGAATGGCCAAGTTCCAGCTCGAGCCGTTGGAGGACCGGGTCGTCGTCAAGCCCGAGGAAGAGGAGGAGACCACGGTCTCCGGGATCGTCATCCCCGACACCGCCAAGGAGAAGCCTCAGCAGGGCCTGATCAAGGCCGCCGGCCCCGGGCGCTTCGAGGACGGAAAGCGCGTTCCCATGGACGTGAAGGTGGGGGACAAGATCCTGTACTCGAAGTACGGGGGGACCGAGGTCAAGGTGGAGGGCGAGGAGTACCTGGTCCTCTCGTCCCGAGACATCCTGGCCATCGTCAAGAAGTAGGCGCCCAGTGCGCGCCACGACCCTGCAGCCACGCCGCCCGCCCGGGCGGCCTGAGGAGGTTCCAACATGCCTGTGAAGCAGTTGCGGTTCGAAGAGGAGGCCCGCCGGGCCCTGGAGGCTGGGGTGAACCACCTGGCCGACGCGGTCAGCGTTACCCTGGGTCCGAAGGGCCGGAACGTGGTCCTGGACAAGAAGTGGGGCGCGCCCACCATCACCAACGACGGCGTGACCATCGCCAAGGAGATCGAGCTGGAGGACCCGTGGGAGAACCTGGGAGCCCAGCTCGCCAAGGAAGTCGCCACCAAGACCAACGACGTCGCCGGTGACGGCACCACCACGGCCACGGTTCTCGCGCAGGCCATGGTCCGTCTGGGGATGAAGAACGTCGCCGCGGGGGCCAACCCGATGGCTCTCAAGCGGGGCATCGAGAAGGGCGTCGCCGCCGTTGTCGAGGCCATCCAGAAGCAAGCCCGCGACATCGACGGGAAGGACGACGTGGCCCACGTCGCCTCCATCTCTGCCGCCGACCCCGCGATCGGAGACCTCATCGCGGAGGCCCTGGAGAAGGTGGGCAAGGATGGCGTGGTGACGGTGGAGGAGTCCCAGACCTTCGGCATGGAGCTCGAGTTCGTCGAGGGCATGCAGTTCGACAAGGGCTACATCTCGCCGTACTTCGTGACGGATCCCGAGCGGATGGAGGTCGTCCTCGACGACCCCTACATCCTCCTGGCCTCGAGGAAGATCTCCAGCGTCCAGGACCTCCTGCCGGTCCTGGAGAAGGTCATGCAGGGCGGCAAGGCGCTGGCGATCATCGCGGAGGACGTGGAGGGTGAGGCCCTGGCGACCCTGGTGGTGAACAAGATCCGGGGGACGTTCAAGTCCGTCGCCGTCAAGGCTCCGGGGTTCGGTGAGCGAAGGAAGGCCATGCTCGAAGACATCGCCGTCCTCACCGGCGGGCAGGTCATCTCGGACGAGATCGGGATCAAGCTGGAGAACGTCAGCATGGACATGCTGGGCCAGGCCAAGAAGGTCGTGGTGACCAAGGACGACACCACGATCGTCGACGGCGCGGGCAACGAGGGGCTGATCAAGGGCCGGATCCAGCAGATCCGAGCGGAGATCGAGAACACCGATTCCGACTGGGACAAGGAGAAGCTCCAGGAGCGACTGGCCAAGCTGGCCGGCGGTGTTGCCGTGATCCGCGTTGGGGCTGCCACCGAGGTCGAGCTGAAGGAGAAGAAGCACCGGATCGAGGATGCTCTCTCCGCGACCCGCGCGGCCATCGAGGAGGGCATCGTTCCGGGCGGCGGCGTCACTCTGATCCGGGCCGAGAGCGCCCTCGAGGGGCTCGGGTTCGATGGGGACGAGGACACCGGGGCGCAGATCGTCCGGCGCGCCCTGGCGGAGCCGGCCCGGCTGATCGCGCAGAACGCGGGATACGAGGGCTCCGTGATCGTCGAGCGGATCCGGTCGGAGAAGGACGCCGCCGGCTTCGACGCGGCCACGGGGGAGTGGGTGGACATGTTCAAGCTGGGGATCATCGACCCGGCCAAGGTCACTCGCTCGGCCCTCCAGAACGCCGCCTCCATCGCGGCGCTGGTCCTCACCACCGACGCCACGGTGGTGGAGAAGCCCGAGGAAGAGGAAGAGGACGGCGCCGCAGCCGGTGGTCACGGCCACATGCACTAGCTGGTACCGGCCGGGGATCAGCTCGCGGCTAGCTCTTCCCGCGAAGAGGGGGGAAGGGAGAGCACGAAGGCCGCGCCTTTCGTTCGACTCCTGTCGAGCGTGAGGCTGCCCCCGATCAGGGTGGCCATCTTCGAGGCGAGGTGGAGTCCCAGCCCCACGCCGCCCTTGGTCCGGGTGTGGGCCCGCTCCGCTTGGTAGAAGGGCTCGAAGATCCGTTCCTCCTCGCCCGGAGGCACCCCCGGGCCTTCGTCCTCGACGGAGATGTGGACCCCTTCGTCTTCCTCCGAGACCCGGATGGTCACGGGGGCGTCTGGCGGCGAGAACTTGAGGGCGTTGTCGAGCAACAGGGCCACGATCTGCCGGAGAGCCGCTCGGTCCGTGGTCACGACGGCAATGCTGGGTGCGATCTCGGTCCGCACCCGCCCATCGTGTCCGTTGGTCAGCTCGGCGATCAGCGGAGCGAGGTGGATGGACTCGATGGACACGCGCCGCTCCCCGGAGTAGAGCCGGGGCACCTCGAGCAACTCGTCGACGAGGGCCTGCATGCGCTGGGCGCCGCGGTTGGCGATGCGGATGAGCTCCTCCCACTCGCCGGGCTGGAGGGCCGATCCTCGTGACAGCAGGGTCTCCAGGCTGCCCCGCATCGACGTCACCGGTGTCCGAAGCTCGTGCGTGACGGTGGCGACGATGTCGGTCTTCAATTCGTCGACCTCTCGAAGCCGAGCCACCGTTTCATGCTCGCGGGCGTAGAGAACGGCGAGCTCGTCGGCTTGGTGCACCAGCGCTCGGGACGCCCCGCGCACGACCCGCCACAAGATCACGAACAGGAAGAGCATTCCCCCGGCCAGGACGGCGTACAAGCGGCGCCGGTCCGCACGGATGCCCGCCTGGATAGGCCGGTACGGCCGGTAGATCTCGAAGGCGCCCACGATATCGCCGTCCAGTCGGAGGGGAACGTAGACCTCGAGCGCCTGCCCCAGCTGCCGCAGCTCGTCGTGCTCGGCTGCTTCCAGGTTGGAGACGTGCGAGATGACGTCTCCGCTCAGTGCCTCCTCCAGATGATGGGACACGCCGAACTTCTTTCCCACGAGCTCACGGAAGTTCGAATAGATCACCCTGCCGCCGGGGTTCCACAGCTTCACTTGGGCCACGTCGTGGGGAACGACCCTCTCTCGGATCAGCCGGTCGAGCTCGGCCAGTCGCTCCGGGGAGAGTCCCCCCAGGTCCTCCCGTGTGACGAGGGGGGCGATGACGGCGTTCGCCAACAGCGACGTGTTCTGCCGCGCTTCCGCCAACGCCCTGCTCTCGATCTGCTGGGCCAGGATGAACCCGACCGCCAGCCCGGTCGGGATGATCGCCGCCAGGCTGAGCACGACGAACTTCTGCATGAGTGAGAGCTTCCGCACGGTCGCTACCCGATTCTCCGGTACTTGTATTGGTTCGCTCAGACGCTTCTATTTCCTCCATGATTGTCGTTGTCTTCCCCGCCGGCCTTTAACGTCTGAGGAACATGAGTCACATGTGACGACAGAGGGCTATACGGGGGGGCGCTCCACGCCCGCCCGCGCCAGTCCGTAGACCAGCCCGGCGACGAACGCCCAGGACAGGCCGGCGAACGCCCACCACGGCCACGCGGCGGCCCCGTCGGGCAGGCCGAACAGCGCGTTCAGCGTGGCCACCAGGCCCTCGCCTGCCCTCAGCACCACGAACGCCCACGACCACCACCACGTCTGTTCGGCGTGGTGCGCCACCAGCACCATCAGGAGGGCCATGGCGAAGGCGCCGATGCCGGTGATCCGGGCCCACGAGTAATCGGGATACGCGGGCTGCTGTAGGAGATTGACGAGCACGAGACGCGGAGCCACCACGAGAGGGATCCCCAGAGCGGCAGACACGCCGGCCTGGAGGTAGAGCACCCGCCTGAGGACGTTCACGACGCCGCCATCATGCCAGCGGGGTACCCGAGGGTCGAAATCCGGAGCGGGTCGGTCAGGAAGGATGCGATCGCTCGTGGGCGGCAAGCCGCTCCTCGAGCCGGTCCATGCGACCCTCCAGGCGGTCTCCGAGAGCCCGGATCTCCTGAGAGAGTCCGTCGAACCGAGCGTCGACTCCGTCGAACCGAGCGTCGACGCGATCGAACCGGGCGTAGACCGAGTCGAACCTGGCGTGCAGGGTGGCGTGCAGCACCAAGAGGGTGAGCGAGAACGCCCCGAGGATCCCGATGACCGTCCAGGTCTCCGCCACGGTCCAATTATAGGCAGCGCCACCGACGTACTAGAATGTGTCGTTCGGAGCGCGCCCTGGCGGCGCCGCTCCTCTTCACGACTTCACGAGGACCAAGGAGCGTCTCGATGACCGATGGACCACGGGTGGCCGTCATCGGCCTGGACTGCGGAACCCCGGCCCTCCTCTTCGACCGGCTGGCCGACGAGGTGCCCAACATCTCGAAGCTCATCGCCGGCAGCCTGCACGGGGACCTGGAGAGCATCACCCCGCCGATCACCGTCCCCGCATGGGCCTGTGCGATGACGGGAAAGACTCCCGGCCAGCTCGGCATCTACGGGTTCCGGAACCGCCGGGACAGGAGTTACGAGGGCCTGTCCATCGCCACCTCGCAGGCTGTCACGGAACCGGCCGTGTGGGACCTGCTGGGCGAGACGGGGAAGAAGTCGCTCCTGATCGGGGTGCCTCCCGCGTATCCCGTGAAGCCGGTGGAGGGATGGCGGATATCATGCTTCCTCACCCCGCCTTCGGCGAGCTCCTACACGTGGCCGGCGGAGCTCGCCACCGAAGTCGAGGATGAGGTCGGCGAATACATCTTCGACGTCCCCAACTTCCGCGAGAGGGGCGAGGAGCACGTCCTGGAGCAGGTCCACGCCATGACGAAGCGGCGTTTCGCCGTGGCCCGCAAGCTGATCCGCTCCAAGCCCTGGGACTTCTTCATGATGGTCGAGATGGGGACCGACCGGCTCCACCACGTGTTCTGGCACCACTGGGACCCCGCTCACCCGAAGTACGAGCCGGGGAACCCGTTCGAGACGGCCTTTCGCGATTACTACCAGGTGCTCGACAAGGAAGTCGGGTCGCTCCTCGAGGCGCTCCCCGACGACGCCGTGATCATCCTGATGTCCGACCACGGCGCCCGGGCGATGACCGGAGGCGTGTGCTTCAACGACTGGCTGGTGAGCGAAGGGTACCTGGCCGTGGGGGGCTCCCTGGAAGGGCGGACGAAGATCGCGGAGGCCCCCGTGGATTGGTCGAACACCGTCGCCTGGGGCGACGGTGGCTACTACGGCCGCCTCTTCCTGAACGTCAAGGGCCGAGAGCCCCAGGGAGTGGTTGAACCGGCCGACTACGAGCGGGTCCGCGACGAGCTGACCGCGAAGCTCGAGGCCATGGCCGGCCCGGACGGGAAACCCTTGGGCAATCGGGTGTTCAAGCCGCAGGACGTCTACCCCGAGGTGCGGGGGGTCGCTCCGGACCTCATCGTCTATTTCGGCGACCTCGAGTGGCGCTCGGTGGGGACGCTCGGGATGGGGGAGGACGGTGGTGTGTTCACCTACGAGAACGACATCGGGCCGGACGGCGCCAACCACGACCGCTTCGGCGTCTTCGCCCTGTCCGGTGCGACCGGAGCCGATCCCGGTCCCCGGGAAGGATTGCGGCTGATCGACGTGGGTCCCACGATCATGAACCTCTACGACCTCTCCCAGCCGGAAGGTGTGCAGGGGAGGAGCATCCTGTGACCCTCCAGGACTCTCCACACGAGGCGTGGATCACCACGTCGAAGCACTTCGGGCCGGAGCCGGCGGCCGGCGGCTTCACGGTGTGGTTCACGGGTCTGTCGGGCTCGGGCAAGTCAACCATCGCCGAGCTCCTGTGTCGGGAGCTCGAGCGCCGGGGGGTTCGGTGGGAGCTCCTCGACGGCGACGTGGTCCGCACCCACCTGTCGAAGGGGCTGGGGTTCTCCCGGGAGGATCGAGACGCGAACATCCTCCGCATCGGGTGGGTCGCGGAGCGGCTCACCTACCACGGCGTCGCCGTCGTGTGCTCGGCGATCTCCCCCTACCGGGCGATCCGGGACGAGGTCCGGAAGCACGTCGGCAGGTTCGTGGAAGTCTTCGTGGACTGCTCGCTCGAAGAGTGCATCCGCCGGGACCGCAAGGGGTTGTACGCCAAGGCCCTGGCGGGGGAGATCGCCAACTTCACCGGCGTGTCCGATCCATACGAGCCACCGGAGAGTCCAGAGGTCGTCGTGCAGACCGAGCGGCTCACCCCCGAGGAGTCCGCCGGGCGGGTGGTGGCCCGGCTGGTGGAACTGGGGTACCTCCCCACAGGCTAGGGTCCTGCCCCATGGGGCAGAGTTCCAGAGCCGTTCGAACGAGGCCGCTTGCTCTGCTTGTCAGGCACCCCGGTCACCGTTAGCCTTTCACCCCCCAAACCCGCGGAGCGTCGGAAGTGCAAGCGAGGTCCAGGACCATCTTTCTATCGGTGGGCCTGTTGGTGGCGTCGATCATCCAGGGGGCTCCGGCCTCCCACGCCGCCAGCATCTGGATCGTCGACGACGGCCCGGCCACCTGCGCGGGGGTCGACTTCGCCTCCATCCAAGACGCCGTCGACCACGCCGCGGTTGCCGCTGGCGACTGGATCAGGGTGTGCCCGGGCAACTACCCGGAGACGGTCTCGGTCACGAAAGAGCTGCGTATCGAGGGGCCGCAAGCGGGGGTCGACGCCCGGACCCGGCCGGGAGGCGCCACGACGGAGGCGACCGTGGGCACGACCGGTGGCGCCTTCAACGTCAAGGTCGGCGGGGTGACGATCGACGGGTTCACCATCAGGGGAGGGACGGATCCCGGGTGGGGCGTCCGCTTCGATCCCGATGCCTCGGGCTACGCCTTCGTCAACAACATCGTCGAGGACAACGGCTTCGGCCTCTACCTCAACAGCGACGGGGCCAGTCCCACACTGGTCCGGCGAAACCTCTTCAAGAACAACGACCGCGATATCCTGCCCGCGGGAGACGACGACCGCGACGGGAATGGGATCTACTCGGACCTGGGACTCACGGACGTCGAGATCGATCGGAACAAGTTCATCGGGCATCCGAGCAATGCCATCTTCCTTGCGGGCGGCGCTTTCGACAGCACAACGTCTCAACTCGAGGTAACGATCTCGAACAATCGGCTCGAGAGCGATAACTCCATCGCCCTCATCAACACCCAATCCGCCCTCATCATCGACAACGTCCACACCGGGTCCTTGGGGAGCGCCGTCTACATCGGGGGCGGCGTCCAGGGACTGGACATCGTCGGAAACGTCTATCGGGACGGGAATGGAAAGGGGATCCGGATCGCCGCGAGCCAGCTGCGCGAGCCCGACCCGAACGGGGACATCCGCGTCTACGACAACGAGTTCGTCCGAAATGCGCAGGCGGCTGTGGACGTGGAAGCGAGGGACCGGTACTCGGGCATCTTGGACGCCCGGTACAACTGGTGGGGCCACCGCTCGGGGCCTTCGCGTTGGGGCAACGGGGCAGGCCAGGCCGTGTCGGCCCACGTCAACTTCTTCCCGTGGGCGCTGAACACGGACTTCGAACGCATGGCGAAGTGCAGGAACCGCTCCACCCGCGGCTCGGACATCGTCGACGGCACGACGAGAAACGACATCCTCTGCGGCGGCAGGGGCGACGACATCATCCGCGGTCGGGGAGGAAACGATCTGCTGATCGGGGGATCGGGCGACGACCTGATCAAGGGCGGGGGCGGGAACGACGCTCTGATCGGGGGGGTGGGCTTCGACCTCCTCTCCGGTGGAGCCGGATTCGACTCCCTCCAGGGATGGCAGGACGACGATCTGTGCTTGAACGGCGCAGACGGGGGCCAGGCGGCCACCTGCGAGAACTGACCTAATCGCCGGGAGCGCGGGACCGGTTTTCCTCCACCTCTTCTCCCAGACCGAAGAGTCCCCCGAGGATCTCTCGCACCGTTCCGTCGATCTCCCAGGCGGCTGCCCGGTACGCCTCCACCGACAGGCCGATCGGATCGGCCACGTCCTCGTCCTCCGCAAGGCTTCGAGTGGCCCGCAGGGCGTGTGCCCGGGCGATCCGGGCCAGCGCGGACTCCCGGGACGGTGGGGCTTCCGCGGGCGGGAGCTCCCGGAGGAGGGCCGCCAGCTCCTTCAGGGTGAACGTCCGGGGGGCCGCGTCCGGCGCCCGGTGGAGGATCTGCTGCCGGTGCGAGGCCGTCATGGCCAGGACGAGGTCCGCTTCGACCCTGCCGGGATGGATCGGAGCCGACCGGTGCTCCCGGATGTCCGCTCCCAGCTCAGACGCGGCCGCCAGCGCCTCGGGGGTGGGTGGCTGCCCCACAGCCGCCCCGGTACCCGCCGTGCGCACCCTGAGGGGTTCGGCGAGCCCTCGCCCCCGCTCCCGGAAGAGGCCCGCGGCTATGGGGGAGCGGCAGATGTTCCCGGTGCAGATGAGGAGGATTTCGATCACGGCCGGCCCTCCGAGACCGGACATCCTAGGGATTCCTATGCATTTTGACTATTGATTTTGGCGACCGGGCGCCGGTAGCCTGTCCGGACCCGCAGGCTCGGACCCCACTGGGCCTGCGTGTTCTGTCTAGGTTGGAGGAGGCACATGCCCGTAAGACCGCTCCGATCCTGGGTCCTGGCAGTGGCCGTGGCCTGGGGATTGCTGGTGGCCGACGTCGCAGTGGCGCACAACTTCCAGGCCACGTCCTCCGTGAGCATCAGCCGGAAGCCGACGGGTGTGGTGAAGAAGGGAACAAGGGTTCGGTTCTTCGGCAAGGTCAGCTCGAGCCAGCTGTTCTGCAGGCAAGGCCGGCGCGTTCGCCTCTACCGGTACGGCCATGGGGTGGTCGCCAAAGCTGTAACGAACAGCGAAGGTCGGTACTCGATGAGATACCGGGTCAGGCGGACATCCCGTTTCTCCGTGATCGCCAAGGGCAAGATGGAGGGGGTTCACCCGCACCGGCACGTGTGCTACTCGGCCACCTCCCGGACATTGAGGGTGCGGACCCGCTGAGTTCCCACCGATCGGCCAGCGCCGGGGCCTGCGAGAACTGAGGCGCCCGGGGCGATGGACGAGCGGACCGCGGTGTGCGTGCTGGGGATGCACCGGAGCGGCACCTCCCTCATCACCCGGATCCTGAACCTGCTCGGGGTGGACCTCGGCGCCGAGGAGCGGCTCCTCGAGGCCGGGCCCGACAACCCCCTGGGGTTCTGGGAACACCACGAGATCGTCCAGCTCAACGAGGAGATCCTGGCGCTTCTGGGAGGAAGCTGGCACGAGCCTCCGGCCCTCGATCCCGGCTGGGAGAGGTCGCCGGCCCTCTCGGGCCTCCGGGGCGCCGCCCTGGAGGTGATCCGCCGGGAGTTCGGACGGTCCGACCTGTGGGGGTGGAAGGATCCCCGGACCTGCCTCACCCTCCCGTTCTGGCAGCTCCTGGTGCCGGGGATGCGCTACGTCCTCTGCCTCCGCAACCCGGTGGACGTGGCCCGCTCCCTGGGCCGGCGGGACGGATTCACCGTGGAGAAGGCGGGCCGTCTCTGGGTCGACCACGTGGAGCGGTCGGTTCGGCGCACCGCCGGGGAAGACCGTCTGATCCTGTTCTACGAGGATGTCATGTCCGACTGGCCTGGGGCGCTGGCCCGGCTGAGCGGATTCCTCGGGGAACACGAGGCCGCGGGATTCGAGCACCTCCGCACAGCCGTGTGGGAGGTGGTGCGGGAGGACCTCCAGCACCACCGCTCCTCCACCCTCGACGTCGTGGACGACCCCGAGCTTCCGGACTCCGCCAAGGCTCTCCACCTGGTCCTCCGGGCGCACGTCCCGGGGGCCGAGGGCTCCTCCGACGTCCGGAGCGAAGCCCTGGCAGCGCTGCGGCCCGCGGTGAAGACATTTGCCGCCTCATCTCGCTCCGCCCGTCATGCCGTGCACGCGGCGGAGGCAGCCCTGGCCTCACCGAGCTCCTCGCTTTCGTTGAAGGGGTCGGGCCCGGATGGTACCGTGGCCACAGCGGTGCGACCCGACCCATAGCGCTTCATTCGACGCCTGGCCCCCGGGGCCCGGCGTCTTCTGTTTTCCGAGGAGGGATCCAGGGTGGAGATCGAGATCGGCATCGGGAAATCGGCCAGGCGGGCCTACGGCTTCGACGACATCGCCATCGTTCCGTCTCGCAGGACTCGGGACCCGGACGACATCGACATCTCGTGGGAGGTCGACGCCTATCGGTTCGAGCTTCCCCTGGCCGCCTCGGCCATGGACGGGGTGGTCTCGCCGGCCACCGCCGCCCTCATCGGGGGGTTGGGCGGCCTCGCCGTACTGAACCTGGAGGGGCTGTGGTCCCGCTACGAGGACCCGGAGCACCTGTTCGAGGAGATCGCGGATCTCCCGGACGACAAGGCCACCCGGAAGATGCAGGAGATCTACGGCGAGCCGATCAAGGACGATCTGGTCGGCCAGCGGATCAGGGAGATCAAGCAGGCGGGAGTGGTGGCCGCGGCGTCGCTCACCCCACAGCGGGTCCCGCGCTACGCGAAGGCGGTGCTCGAGGCGGAGCTCGACATCCTGGTGATCCAGGGGACCGTGGTCTCGGCGGAGCACGTATCCACGCGCACGGAGCCGCTCAACCTGAAGGAGTTCATCGCCCGGTACGAGCTGCCGGTGATCGTGGGGGGATGCGCGTCATACTCCACGGCGCTGCACCTCATGCGCACGGGCGCCGTCGGCGTGCTGGTCGGGGTGGGGCCGGGGGCGGCCTGCACGACCCGCGGGGTGTTGGGCGTGGGAGTGCCCCAGGCCACCGCGATCGCCGATGCGGCCGCCGCCCGCATGCAGCACATGCACGAGACCGGCCGCTACGTCCACGTCATCGCGGATGGCGGGATGCGAACCGGCGGCGACATCGCCAAGGCGGTGGCGTGCGGCGCGGACGCCGTGATGATCGGATCCCCGTTGGCCCGGGCGTACGAGGCTCCCGGTCGAGGGTTCCACTGGGGGATGGCAACGTTCCATCCCACGCTGCCGCGAGGAACGCGCGTCCAGACGAAGCAGATCGGATCACTCGAGGAGATCCTGGTGGGCCCGGCCCACGAGAACGACGGCACCCTCAATCTGTTCGGGGGTCTCAGGACGTCCATGGCCACCACCGGCTATCTGAACATCCGGGAGTTTCAGAAGGCCGAGATCATGGTGGCACCGGCGCTCAAGACGGAGGGCAAGGCGCTCCAGCGGTCGCAGGGCGTGGGGATGGCCTAGCCCGCTCCGGCGTCCGTGTCACCGCCCGGTGCTACAGTTCAATCGACGATGGTCGCGGTGGCCTGGACGGCGACCGGTCTCCTTGCGGCGACCCTGCTGGGGACGCTCTGGTACCTGGGCGGGCGCATCGACTCGCTCGGCACTCGCATGGACCAGAGGTTCGACGCGCTGAGCGCGCGCTTCGACGCCGTGGCCGCCCGCCTCGGCGCGCACGTCGAACGCCACGCTGGTTGAGCCCGTTTCATCAACCTGTTCAGGGCCTAGCCCGCTGCCTCGATCACCCGGACCTCCTGGTCGAAGAGCCAGTGCGTCCTCCGGGGGTCGGATGGGTCCAGATGGTGATCGTTGATGCACTCGCGGAGCTGGTCCCGGCCCGGAAGGACGACGTCCTCGGGTCGGAGGGTCGCTCGACCGCCGTGCCATCCCATGGCCAGGGCCCTCGGGTCGTGGATGCGCCGGACGTACTTCCGGACGGCGTGCGCCGGGCTGAGGAACTGGTAGTGCCTCATGGGAAACCGCACGGGGCAGACGGCTCGGCCCGGGAAGTCCACTAGGTGTCCACCCGACTCTGCCAGATGAACCCGCCGCGGCTGCCGCTTCCAAGCTTTCACCTGATCCGTGTCACCGCGGGAGAACGGGTAGTACCAGCGCATGGTGTCCCGGAAACGAGGATGGTCATGGTCGGGGGACTCGCGCGTTGGGAGGAACGTGAACTCCATGAAGTTCACCGCGTTGAACCCCTGCCGGTCGACCTCGGCCAGGACCTCGGCCAGGGTGATGCTCGGATGGGGAGAGAGCCGGATCTCGTCGGTGTCGTGATGCAGAAACCAGTCGGCGTCGAGGGTTGCGGCCAGCTCCTCCTTCCTCTCGAGCAGCGACCTCAAGCGGTAGACGCCATCCCAGGGCCGGCGCTCCAGGCCGATGAGCCCCCGACCCCAGCAGCGCTCGGCGATCTCCACCGTGCGGTCGGTGGAGCCGTCGTCGATAAGGTAGGTGTCCACGCCCTGGCTGTGAAGGTGCTCGATGCATCCCCCGATGAAGAGCTCTTCGTCATGGGACGCGATGAGGGCCACCACCCGCACGGCCGGCATTATCGCTTACGCTAGCGGCGAGGTCACGCATCCAGCGGCAAGAACTCGCTTCGTTGAGGCGGCGCCTCGGCGCTGATACCCTCCCTCCAATCGTGAGCGATCCTCGCCCGGTCCTCGTCGTCGACTACGGGGCGCAGTATGCGCAGCTCATCGCCCGCAGGGTCCGCGAGTGCCACGTGTACTCCGAGATCGTCCCGTTCAGCGCGAGCCCGGACGCTCTCGCTCGGCGGCGTCCGGCGGCCATCATCCTGTCGGGGGGTCCCGCGTCCGTGTACGAGCCGGGGGCTCCCGCACTCGACCCCGGGTTCCTCTCCCTGGGGGTCCCCGTCCTGGGGATCTGCTACGGGCAGCAGGCCATGGCCCAGGTCCTGGGTGGGGAGGTGCAGGCGTCGGGGATCCGCGAGTACGGAAAGACCGGCCTGAAGGTCACATCGCCGGGAACCCTCCTCAGGGACCTCCCGCCCCGCCAAACGGTGTGGATGAGCCACGCCGACGCCGTGGCCCGGCCTCCCGCGGGGTTTCGGGTCACGGCGCACACCGAAGCGACGCCGGTGGCCGCGATGGAGGACCCCGAGCGCGGGCTGTTCGGCGTGCAGTTCCACCCGGAGGTGGCCCACACCCCGAAGGGGCGGGACATCCTGAAGCGGTTCCTGTACGACGCCTGTGGTCTCCTCCCGGACTGGACCCCGGTGAACGTGATCGACCGGGCCGTGGGCCGGGTCCGGGAGCAGGTCGGGGAGGCCGAGGCGCTGTGCGCGCTGTCGGGCGGCGTGGACTCCGCCGTGGCCGCCCTGTTGGTGCACCGGGCCATCGGGGATCGCCTTACCTGCGTGTTCGTGGATACGGGGTTGCTACGGGACGGGGAGCCCGAGCAGGTGGAGGAGACCTTCGCCCGGCATTTGAAGGTCCCGCTGGTGCACGTGAAGGCGGAGGACCGGTTCCTGGACCGGCTGGAGGGGATCGTCGACCCCGAGGAGAAGCGGCGGCGGATCGGCGAGGAGTTCATCCGGGTGTTCGAGGAAGTGGCGAGGGAGCATCGAGGAGCGAGGTTCCTGGTTCAGGGGACTCTCTACCCCGATGTGATCGAGTCGGGGAGTCCCACGGCCGCGAAGATCAAGAGCCACCACAACGTGGGCGGCCTGCCCGAGCGGATGGACCTCGAGCTGGTGGAACCCCTTCGAGACCTGTTCAAGGACGAGGTCCGCACGGTCGGGGCGGAGCTCGGCCTCCCCGAGGACATCGTGTGGCGGCAACCCTTCCCCGGCCCCGGCCTGGCCGTGCGGATCGTGGGCGACGTCAACCGGGAGCGGCTCGCCATGGTCCGGGCCGCGGACCGCATCGTGCAGGAGGAGATGCGCCGCGCGGATCTGGGCCGCTCGATCTGGCAGGCCTTCGCCGTACTCCTCACCCTCCGCTCGGTCGGGGTGATGGGCGATGGCCGGACCTACTTCCACCCGGTGGTCCTGCGCGCGGTCACCAGCGAGGACGCCATGACCGCGGATTGGGCCCGCCTGCCGCACGACGTCCTGGAGAGGATCTCCTCCCGGATCGTGGCCGAGGTTCCGGGGATCAACCGGGTCCTCTTCGACATCTCCTCGAAGCCCCCCGCCACCATCGAGTGGGAGTAGACGCCTTTCTGACATCGGCGCGGCGGCTGCGGAGCTCGGGCCTGACCGGGACCGGCTTCGCGACGGCCGACGAGGTCGTTCGGCGACACGGGGCCATGCAGGCGCAGGAATACGGCCTGGCGAAGTGGGCCATCGGGCAGCGCGCACCGGGTCTGGTCGACGCGGATGTCGACCGGGCCCTCGATCAAGGTTCGATCGTCCGCACCCACGTGTTGCGGCCGACGTGGCACTTCGTCGCCAGGGACGACCTCCGCTGGTTGCTCGCGCTGACCGGGCCCCGGGTGCGACGGTCCATCGAATCGCGATTGCGGGAGCTCGGGCTGGACCAGCGGACACTTCGCCGGCGCGAATCGGTGGTCGCTTCGGCGCTCCAGGGCGGGAACCGGCTCACCCGTAACGAGATCGCCGGTGTCCTCGACGCCGCGAGGATCGACCGGTCGGGGCAACGCCTTCCCTACATCCTCATGCACTGCGAGCTGGAGACGGTCATCTGTAGCGGCGGTGTCTCCGGGAAGCAACGCACGTACGCGCTGGTCGACGAGCGCGTCCCCCCTGACCGTCGGTTCGATCGCGAGGACGCGCTGGCGGAGCTGGTGCGCCGCTACCTGGCCGGCCACGGCCCGGCGACGGTCCAGGATCTGCGGTGGTGGTCCAGCCTCACGGTCGCCGATGTCAAAGAGGGTTTGGGCATGCTCGGATCCGACGTGATCGGCGAGGAGATCGACGGCATCACGTTCTGGTCGCTCGCGGCACCGGAAGGGGATCCCGAATCGAGGCGCGGAGTGGACCTCCTGCACCCCTTTGACGAGCTCATCGTGGGATACAGGCAGTCCCGCTATTTCGGCGATCCCCGCGCGGAGGTGGCGCGGGTGGCGTGGAAGGATCGAACCCTCCCCACAGGTCTCGTCCTCCACGACGGCGGGATCGCCGGGCTGTGGAGACGCAGCGTCAAAAACGACTCGGTGACGCTGGAGGCCTTCCTCTACGAGAGCGTCACTCCGCGGCTGGCGCGGGCACTGGAAGCGGCCGGGGAGGATCTCGGCCGCTTCCTTTCCCGCCGGCCAATGGTGGAGACGTCGGTGCTCTGAGGCTCAACCGCGGTTCTGTCGCACGCGCTCGGGGGTCCCTCGCTCCGGCGTGTCCGTGAGATCCAACGTCGACGGTGACTCCGATACCTCGGAAAGGGCGTCGCCCACCGCCCGCTTGGACGCGTCGTGCACGGCGATGTCTCCCATCGAGACGATCCCCACGAGCTGCTCCGCCTTGACGACGGGGAGCCTCCGGATCTTGTGCTCGGCCATGAGGTCCCGGGCGTAGGAGAGCTTCGTGTCGGGGGTCACCGTCACGGGAGACTTGGTCACGATGTCGCCCAGCCGGACCCTCTCGGGATTCTGACGCTCGGCCAGAACCCGGAGCACGAGATCGCGGTCGGTCACCACCCCGACGAACTTCCCGCCGTCGACCACGGGGATGATTCCCACGTCGAACTGCCTCATCAGGCCGGCGGCGTCGAACGCGTTCATGTCGGACCCCAGGGTGGCCGGAGCCTCGGTCATCGCGTGCCGCACAAGAAGGGACATCGTAGACCTCCTTCGTCAGTCGCGCGTCAGCGCCCCGCCTCGATGCGGGGAGCGCCTCTCTGTGAACTCTTAACCGCTCCGGCCGGCCGTCAAACACGCGAACAGGACAAAGGGTGCGAGCCGTTTGCGGCCCCTTCGGCTCGGGTAGGCATGAAGAAGAAGGAAAAGAATAAGGAGAAGGAGGGTGCTGTGATGCTGCTCAGACGACGGAACAGGCCCATCGACCGTTTCCGCGAATCGGCCGTCCGATCGGGCCACCTCGCCCGCAGGTCGGGCCGGCAAGCGTGGAACCGGGTGCAGTCGACTCGGAAGGAGATCGGCAGACACATGCCTGCCCACCGCGCCAGGATGGAGCGGCGCAGGCGATTCCTGTACCTGATCGGGGGCAGCGCGGCCGGTGCCGCTCTCATGGCCCTGTTCGACCCGGTGCGGGGGAAGGCGCGCCGGTCTCGCCTCGCCAGCCAGACGGGAGGCTTCGTCCGCCGCCGGGCCCGCCGGATGGGCCGGCTCCGGCGTCGGGTGGCCTCCGACATCGAGGGATATCGCGAGCGGGCGGCGTACGGCCGGCGAGGTGACTACGTTGCCCCGAACGACGCGACCCTGGAGCAGAAGGTGGAGAGCGAGGTGCTCGGACGGGCCGACGTGCCCAAGGGTTCCATCGTCGTCAACGCCGAGGAGGGCGTGATGGTGTTGCGCGGTGAGGTCGAGACGCCGGACCAGATCGACCACATCGAGAGCCTCGTTCGGAAGGTCGACGGCGTGGTCGATGTCGAGAACCTGCTGCACCTCAAGGGGACACCACCGCCGAACAAGGCGAGCGCCTGGTCGACCCGGTAGTCACGGAGCGGGAGGAAGCGCGATGGGGCCGCCTTCGGGCGGCCCCATCGCATCGGTGCCCGGCCGTCTCCTGGACCCCCTCCTATAATCGGCCCGTGGCCGATCCAGCCCCCGATTCCCCGCTCCTCCTTGCGCTGAACCCCGTACAGCGCCAGGCGGTCCTCGACACCGAGGGTCCCGTGCTCATCGTGGCCGGAGCGGGCTCGGGCAAGACCAGGATCCTGGCCCACCGCATCGCGTACCTGATCCGGGAGAAGGGAGTCTCCCCCCAGGCCGTCCTGGCCATCACTTTCACCAACAAGGCCGCCCAGGAGATGGCCGAGCGCGTCGAGGGCCTGGTGGGGCACCGGGTCTCCCGGGGGATGTGGGTGCTCACGTTCCATTCGACCTGTGCCCGAATCCTCCGGCGGGAGCACCAGCTGCTGGGCCTTCCGTCGCATTTCACCATCTACGACGAGGCCGATTCGGAGCGCGTCATCAAGATGTGTCTTTCGGAGCTCGGGGTGGACGACAAGCGGTTCCCGCCCCGGGCGGTCGGCGCGGCGATCGGGCGGGCCAAGGACAACCTCCTGTCCGCGCAGGAGTTCGCGGGGGCCGCCGGGAACTGGTACGAGCGCACCGTTGCCGACGTCTATGCCGCCTACGAGCGGAGGCTCCAGGGTGCGGGCGCGGTGGACTTCGACGACCTGATCCTGAGAACCGTGCAGCTGTTCCGAGCGCACCCCGAGGTGCTCGAGCACTACCAGGAGCGGTTCCGTTACATCCTCATCGACGAGTACCAGGACACCAACCGAGCCCAATACCACCTGGTGAACCTGCTGGCGTCGAAGTATCGGAACGTCTGCGTGGTGGGGGACGCGGATCAAGGGATCTACTCGTGGCGGGGAGCGACCATCCAGAACCTGCTCGACTTCGAGCACGACTATCCCGACGCTAAGCAGTTCATCCTGGACCAGAACTACCGCTCCACCCGCACCATCCTCGAGGTGGCCAACGCGCTGATCGAGCACAACGTCCACCGCAAACCGAAGAACCTGTGGACCGACGCCGAGGGCGGCGACCCCGTGGTTCGGTACCGGGCGGAAGACGAGCACGACGAAGCGTGGTTCGTGGCCCAGGAGATCGAACGGCTGGTGAACGACGAGGGCGAGCATTCCTACGGCGATGTGGCCGTCTTCTACCGGACCAACGCGCAGTCGCGTGTCCTCGAGGACGTGTTCATGAAGGTCGGGATCCCGTACCGGGTGATCGGCGGGGTTCGGTTCTACGAGCGCAGGGAGATCAAGGACGTCCTCGCGTACCTCAGGGTGGTGGTGAACCCGCAGGACACCGTGTCGATCCGGCGGGTCATCAACACCCCGAAGCGGGGGATCGGGGACCAGTCGGTGGCGGCGTTGGAAGCGTTCGCTCGGGACGAGGAGATCACGCTGCTCGAAGCGGCTCGTCGCACGGACGAGGTGTACGCGCTGTCGTCCCGGGCCCGGGGCGGCGTGAACGAGTTCGCGCGGGTGATGGACCGCCTGCGGGAGCTGCTCGCGGAAGGAGCGAAGCCGTCGCGGATGATCGAGTCCGCGTTCACCGAGTCCGGCTACTACGCGGAGCTCGACGCCGAGCGCACGGTGGAAGCGGAGAGCCGCAAGGAGAACCTCCGCGAGCTGGTCGGGGTGGGCGCCGAGTTCGAGGCCCGGTTCGAGGACGCCGCCCTCCCGGAGTTCCTGGAGCAGGTCGCCCTGGTCACCGAGCAGGACGAGTACGACGAGGCGGCGTCGACGGTGTCCCTGATGACGCTCCACAACGCCAAGGGCCTGGAGTTCGACGTGGTGTTCGTGGCCGGGATGGAGGATGGGGTGTTCCCCCATCACCGCTCCATGACCGATCCGCAGGAGCTCGAGGAAGAGCGCCGGCTGGCGTACGTGGGGATCACTCGGGCCCGTCGTCGTCTGTACCTCTGCCACGCGTGGAGCCGGTCGCTGTTCGGCTCCTCCTCGTACAATCCGCCGTCGCGCTTTCTGGGTGAGCTCCCGCTCGATCTGGTGCACGAGATCGAGGGCCGCGAGGAGAAGGTCACCGCCGCGGATCTCGGGCACCGTCCGGTCTCCCTCCCCGAGGTCGCCGCCGGCGACACGGTGGTCCACGACCGGTTCGGCGAGGGCGTGGTCATCGCCGTGTCGGGGCAAGGGACCGACGCCGAGGCCGTGGTCCACTTCGAGGAGGAAGGCGAGAAGCGATTGCTCCTCGCGTACGCCCCCCTCAAGAAGGTCGGCTGATGACGGATCCGTTCACCGCTCAGTTGTTGCGGCCAGGACCGGTGGAGTCCTCGCACTCGTCGGTGGAGTCATTGCACTGTTGAATCCGGGAAATCGGTGGGCTCTGGCCGGCGCGCTCCTCCTCGTCCTTGGCGGCGCATATCTCGTTCTCATCGCGGGGGCCGGGCTCGTGTACGTTCCCGCCGTGATCGCGCTCGCCTACGCCCTGTTGAACTCCGGAACTCAGGCGCGAAGGAGGGCTTGAATCTCCTCCTCGAGTCCGGCGGAGCCCAACTCCCCGAAGATCCTCTTGATCTTGCCGTCGTCGTTCACGAACGACCACGCCGGCTGGTAGGGGAACCCGAACCGGGCGAAGAGGGAGCCGTCCTCGTCGACCGCCGTCGGCATCCGCAGCCCGTACTGATCCACGAAGGCTTGCATCGCCTCACGGGTGTCTTGCCAGGCGATCCCCAGGAACTGGACCCTGTCTTCGTACTGCCGCTCCACCTGAGCGACCCCGGGAGCTTCCCGGTTACAGTTGGGTCACCACGGCGCCCAGAACCACACCACCAGGTCCTGGCCCGCGTAGGTAGCGCCCCGGACGGTCCCCCCGCCCAGCCGCGGAGCCGTGAACGCGAGCTCGCGAGGCAGTTGTCCGGCGGGCGTGGAGGGCTGGGGAGAGACGATCGTCGGAGTGGTGCGACTGGTCGGACTTGGCGGGGAGGCCATTCCTCCGGAAGGCACGGAGCAGGAGGTCGCAACGAGGACGACGGCGCCGGCCGCGAGGACCAAGAGAGGGGCAGGGATCCACCATCGACGGGCTCGGTCCTGCGCCGGAGACGCCATGGCCAACGGTTCCACTCTAGTCGACAGAGTGGGATCCGGAGTGGAACCGATCACGTCTGCTCGGCTGATCAGGAGTACCCTCCGGGCGCATGTTCAAGCGGTTCACGGATCGGGCTCGCCGTGTGGTCGTACTGGCCCAGGAAGAGGCCAGGGTGCTCAACCACAAATACATCGGGACCGAACACGTCCTCCTCGGCCTCATCCGCGAGGGCCAAGGGGTTGCCGCGAAGTCAATGGAGGAGCTGGGCATCTCTCTCGAAACGGTCCGATACGAGGTCGAACAGATCATCGGCCAGGGGCAGGCCGCTCCGACCGGCCACATCCCCTTCACGCCCCGAGCGAAGAAGGTGCTGGAGCTATCCCTCCGAGAGGCGCTGAATCTCGGTCACAATTACATCGGCACCGAGCACATCCTCCTCGGCTTGGTGCGGGAAGGGGAAGGTGTCGCGGTACAAGTGCTGCAGAAGCTCGGGGCTGACGTGAATCGGATCCGTCAGGAGGTCACCGAGCTGCTATCAGGTCACGCTTCAGGCGCGGAGGAGGAGCTTGATTTGGCGGAGGTGGAGACACTCGACCTACCGAACCTGCCTGAACACTCTTCCAAGATCGATGAACACTGGCAGGAGTTGAAGAGGACTGGGTCGCAGACGGCCCGCGAGAGACTGATCCTCCATTACGCCTCCCTTGTGAGGTACGTCGTGGACCGGGTGGCCGCCCGCCTGCCTCCTGCCGTCGAGCGAGCGGACCTCGTGAGTTACGGCATGTTCGGGCTCATGGAGGCCATCGACAAGTTCGACCCGGGCCGGGAGGGGAAGTTCGAGATTTATGCGCTGGCTCGGATAAAAGAAGCCATTCTGACCGAGCTTCGCGCGGAAGGCGTGGAGCCGAGTCTTGAACAAACCGCTTCCATCAAGGGACTTCTCGGCATTTCCCGCGAGACGCTCGAGGGGCCTGAGATGCAAGGATCCCTGTCAGCAGCGATCAACTCATTGTCAGGGCGAGAGAAAATCGTGATGACCCTGTACCACTTCGAGGGCCTCACCCTCGCCGAGATCGGCGAGGTCCTCGGTGTCACCGAGTCCCGCGTACGCGAGATCCACACGAAAGCCGTGCACAGTCTGCGGGATCTGCTGAGGGATGTGGCAGGGAAGGAGAGGCAGGCGCCCACCGATGAGACGCCGAGGTGCCCGCGATGTCGGTCGGAGCTGGCAGAAACCGCCATTATGCAAACCCTGGACCTGCCCGTGCAGGGGAGCGACGAGAAGCGGACCGTCAGCTTCGCCTACTGCCGCCGCTGTGGGACGTGGCTGGGGACGGTCTAGGCGAGTACCCTGACCCCAATGTTCGAGCGGTTCACGGAGAAGGCCCGGCGCGTGGTCGTCCTGGCTCAGGAGGAGTCCCGGGAGCTGGGCCACGACCACATCGGCACCGAGCACCTCCTGCTGGCTCTGATCCGGGAGGAGGACGGGATCGCCGGCCAGGCGCTCGGTGAGGCGGGCATCACGCTGGACGCGGCCCGGAAGCAGGTCGAGGCAGCGGTTGGCCGAGGCGAACCGGAGCCCAAGCGGCGCTCGGGCAAGCGGTGGCGTCGTCACGTCCCGTTCACCTCCCGAGCGAAGAAGACCATGGAGCTCTCCCTCCGCGAATCGCTCGGGCTCGGGCACAATTACATCGGCACGGAGCACCTCCTTCTGGGGCTCCTCTCGCTCGGCGAGGGCACGGGCTCGCAGACGCTGGCGGACCTCGGCGCCGACTCCACCCAGCTCCGGGAGAGCGTCCTGAAGCTCGCCCGCACGCGGCCCGAGGCGCCCACTCCTACCGTCGAGTTTCGCGAGCCCGAGTTCGTGATGGGGGAGGCCCACACTGGTGAGGCCGCCACTCCGAGGTGCCCGCAGTGTCATGCGACCCTCGCCGAGACCGCGGCCGTCCGAAGCATGGATCTTCCCCAGCACGGAGGCGAAGGGACCCGGCCGGTGGCGGTGGCGTTCTGCCGCCGCTGCGGCTGTTCCCTGGGCATCCTGGGCGGCTGAGGCAGAGGCCCGACGACTTGGAGGGGGGTTGCCTGGTGGCGATTGTCGGTCAGACGTTCACGGCCGGTGAGTGGCGCGTGAAGGAGGGAAAGGAGCAGGAATTCATCGAGGCTTGGGACTCCTTCGCCGCCTGGTGTCAGGAGAACGGGTGGGGAGGGGAACCCCCGTACCTCCTCCAAAGCCAGAACGATCACGCGCGCTTCCTTTCCTTTGGCGCCTGGGAGAACGAGGAACAGGTCGTGGCATGGCGTCAGTTGCCTCAGTTCCAGGAGTTCTTGGCCCGGGCCAGGGAGCTGTGTGAGGAGATCCAGCCTGGGAGCTTCAGGCTGGCGGCTCATCCGGCGGGCTAGGCGCTCTAAAGCAGGAACGCGAGCACGTAGTACACGCCGGCCGCCAGGATGAGCGCCCCCACCACCACCGAGGCGATCACCCAATGCATCCCGAGGCGCCCTCGGAACGGCCCCAGGGGGCCGATCTTCTGCCCGGGCTTCACTCCCGGCACCCTGATGTGGATCCGCCGGCCCGCCATCACGCTCATCATGGCCGACAGCGGGACCGGGCGCCCACCCGCTGGGGCGGCCGAAGTCGACGATTCGCTATAGTGGCGCCGCTCTGGCCGCGGCACCCCGGAACGAGGTTCTTGATGGCCGAGAAGCACCGCATCGTCATCGCCAAACCCGGTCTGGACGGTCACGATCGGGGGGCGAAGGTCGTGGCTCGCGCCCTGCGCGACGCCGGCTTCGAGGTCATCTACACGGGGTTGCACCAGACTCCCGAGCAGATCGTCGAGACAACCATCCAGGAGGACGCCGACGCCATCGGGCTCTCCATCCACTCGGGGGCGCACATGACGTTGTTCCCCCGAGTCGTCGACCTGCTCAGGGAGAAGGAAGTCGGGGACGTGGTGATCTTCGCGGGGGGGATCATCCCCAAGGAAGACATCCCCGTGCTCAAGGACAAGGGCATCGAGGAGGTCTTCACCCCCGGGACCCCCACGGCCGCGATCGTCGACTGGCTCCACGACCGGCTCGAGGGCCGGAAGGCGGCGAGCTAGGACGTGGATCTGTTCGAGCACCAGGGCAAGGAGCTGTTCGCCCGGTTCGGCATCCCCCTGATCGAAGGGGAGGTGGCGCGGTCGCCCGAAGAGGCACGGCAGGCCGCCGAGCGGCTCGGCGGGTCCGTGGCGGTCAAGGCGCAGGTCCAGCTGGGCGGCCGGGGGAAGGGCGGGGGCATCGTGCTGGCCCGCTCCGCCGACGAAGCGGCGGAGGCCGCCCGCAAGATGCTCGAGGGCGGCTTCCGGGGGATGCCCGTTGCCAGGGTGCTCTGCGAGCGGCTGGTCGACATCCGCAGCGAGTTCTACATGGCGCTCACGCTCGACCGGTCGGAGAAGCGGTACCTGGCCATGGTCTCGGCCGAGGGGGGCGTGGACATCGAGGAGCTGGCCTCGACACACCCGGGATCCATCCGCCTGGCCTCCATCGACCCGCTGCTCGGTCTGAAGGACTATCACGCCCGCCGGATCGTCGGGGCGCTCACCGAAGAGGCTCGCGATGGTGCCGCGGCGGTCCTGCGCAAGCTCTACGAATTGCTCGTCTCGCTCGACGCCACGCTCGTGGAGGTGAACCCGTTGGCACTCCTGGGGGACGGGCGGGTGGTCCCACTGGATGCCAAGGTGACCCTGGACGACAACTCCCTCTACCGGCACCCCGATCTGGGGGATCTCCAGAAGGCCTTCCCCCTCGACCCCACCGAGGCGAAAGCCAAGGAGAAGGGGCTCCAGTACGTGAAGCTCGAGGGAGGGGTGGGGATCATTGGGAACGGCGCAGGCCTGGTCATGTCCACCCTCGACGTGGTGCAGCAGGCAGGCGGGGCGCCGGCGAACTTCCTCGATGTCGGTGGGGGCGCCGGAGCGGACGTCATGGCCACGTCGCTCGAGGTGATCCTGTCCGACCCCGACGTTCGCTCGGTCTTGGTGAACATCTTCGGGGGCATCACGCGCTGCGACCTGGTAGCGGAAGGGATCCTCGAGGCGTTGAAGCGCGTCGACGCCAAGGTGCCCATCGTGGTCCGGCTGGACGGGACCAACGCCGAGCAGGGCCGGAGCATCCTTACCGACGCGGGCCACGACCGGATCGTCCCCGCCGAGACCATGCTCGAGGCTGCCGAGCGAGCCGTGCAGCTGGCGAGGGAATCCACCTGATGGCGATCCTGGCGGATCGCGAGACCCGCGTCGTCGTTCAGGGCATCACCGGCAGGGAGGGCTCCTTCCACGCTCTCCGGAACAAGGACTACGGGACGCTGGTGGTTGCGGGGGTCACCCCGGGGAAGGCCGGTCAGAGCGTCGACGGGATCCCCGTCTTCGATGGCGTGGTCGATGCGGTCGAGTCGACCGGCGCGAATACCTCCCTGATCTTCGTCCCGGCGAGGTTCGCCGCGGACGCCGTACTCGAGGCCGCCGACGCCGGGATCCGGCTCATCGTGTGCATCACGGAGGGGATCCCCGTCCTGGACATGGCCCGGGTGTACAACTACCTTCGGGGGAAGGACCACGTGCTGATCGGGCCGAACTGCCCTGGGCTGATCTCTCCGGGGAAGGCGAACGTGGGGATCATCCCGTGGGAGATCACCAAAGAGGGCCCGGTCGGGCTGGTCTCCCGTTCCGGCACGCTCACCTACCAGATCATGAACGAGCTCACCCAGCGAGGGATCGGGCAGTCGACGTGCATCGGCGTCGGCGGCGATCCCATCGTGGGCACCGGGTTCGTGGAGGTGCTGGCGCGGTTCGAGGAGGACCCGGAGACGAAAGCGGCCGTGCTCATCGGTGAGATCGGGGGCGACGACGAGGAGCGCGCCGCCACGTTCATCGAGCAGCACATGAGCACGCCGGTGGTCGCATACGTCGCGGGGTTCACCGCTCCGCCCGGCAAGCGGATGGGGCACGCCGGCGCCATCATCACCGGCTCCCGGGGGACCGCGCAGGCCAAGGCGGAGGCCTTCGAGCGGGCGGGGGTGAGAGTGGGTCGGAACCCGGCCCAGGTGGCCGAGCTCGTTGTGGAGGTGCTCTCATGAAGTGCCCACGTTGCGGAACCGAGAACGCTGCCGACGCCAGGTTCTGCCTGACGTGCGGCGAGCCCCTGTCGGAGGATGCCCGCCGCCAGGTGGCTGCGGATCGCGCGGACGAACCAGCGCCGCCGGCAGAGACCCCGCCCCCGGAGCCGCTGGTGGAGGAGACTCAGGAGACGCTCCCGCCGACCGAGGCCCAGCCGCCGGAGGAGCCACCCGTCGAAGCGCCACCGCCCCGCCGGTCGACCGCCGGGGAGGTGGGAGCGGTGCTGGCTCTCGGCTGGCCGAAGGCCGTCGTCCGCGGCGGCGTGGCCTTCGCGGTCATGCTCCTGCTGGGAGCGGCCATCGTGCTGCTGGTCGAGGCCGTGGAACCCAGCGGGCTCTCGTTCTTCGAGGTCCTCAAGGTGATCGGCCTGGCGTTTTACGCGTTCCATCACGCGGGGATCCAGGGACAGATCGACCGACTGGAGGTCCCGCAGACACCGGCCAGCCCGTTCGCCGGACCCCTGGATTTCTCCTTCACCCTCTCCGTGGCCCTCATGCTCGGGACGTTCTTGGGCCTGTGGCTCCTGTACCGCGGCGGGCGCTCCGTGGGCCTGTCGGCGGGTGGCGTCGCCTGGGCCAGGGCTCTGCACGGGGCCAAGGTGGCCATCCCGTACGCGGTTCTCTCCTTCGCCATGGCGTTCGTGGCGACCTTCTCCATCGACCTGCCCCAGTCGCCGTTCTTGCCCACCGGGGGCCCGTTCGAGTTCGGCCCCTCTCTCCTCGCTGCCCTGTTGTGGCCCCTGGGCTTGGGGATCCTGGCCGGCGGCCTCGGCGGGCTGGCCTCGGGCGAGCGGTGGATATCCCCCGGGGGAGCCGCCGCCCGCGTCCGCGCGGTGATGCGGGGCGGGCTGACGATGACGCTCTACGCTCTCCTGCTGGCCTTCTTGGGCTACCTCGTCGTGGTGGCGTTGAACCCCGACGTCCCGTTGCCGTTCTCTCCGGACTTCTTCGAGGCGGTGGGTTCCCAGGGGCTGGCCGGGCTCAACCTGCTGCTGGTCACGATCCTGGTCGTGCCGAACATCGCCGTCTGGGTGCTTGTCCCGGCCATGGGCGGAAGCATGGGCTTCGATCTTGCCGGGTTCTCCTTCCAGTTCCTTTCCTACGGCCGATTTCCCACCGGCGCGACCCAGATACCGCAGACGGCGACCCCGGTGCCCATCCCCGGGCTTCCGCAACTCGAGACCGCCCCGGCGGCCTACTTCCTTTTCTTACTGGTTCCGCTGGCGGCCACCATCCTTGGGGGCTGGTGGGCCGCCCGGCGGGCACCGGCTCGCTCGCCGGGCGACGGGGCGGCGGTGGGCGCGATGACGGGAGTGGTCTTTGCCGCCGCGATCACACTGCTCGTGGTGCTGGCCTCGATCGGGATCGGGTTCAGTGCCGGCATCCAGGCGTTGGCTCAGAGCGGACGCGGTCATATCGGACCGCCCATCCTCTTGGGGGCCCTTCTGTCCCTGGTGTGGGGGGTGGGCGGCGGCGCCCTGGGCGGTCTCCTCGGTGGGCGCCGGCCCTCCCCGGTGGCCGCGCCGAGCACGTTGGGGTTCGAGGGGGCCTCCCCGGCCCCTCCACCCGGAGACACGGTTGCGGAGCCGCCGCACCCAGCCCCGTCGCCGGAAGGTCCGTCTGGTGAGGAGCCGGACGAGGAGGCCCGGCCGGGCGATCGGCCCGGTTGAGGCGGCGCGGGCGGAGAGACAGGCTCTCCGGGCCCGCGGCGTTTCTGGCGTTCGTTCCCGACTAGGCGGCCGGCGGTGCGGCCGGAGGAGGCGCCGCCGCCTGGCTCTCCTGGAAGCGCACGTAGGCGGCGTACGCCATGGCCAGGGCCAGGACGATGCCGATCCAAGCTCCTATCGAGTAGGAGAAACCGCCGGGCTTGATCAGTCCCCTCAGGAGGGCAAACAGTGCCGTCCCGCCGGCGAGCGCCGCGCTAATCAGAGGTCTGGGCGCGGTGACCGCCTCCAGGGCTCCGGCGATGTTTAGTCCCTCCCAGATCAGCAGCGCCACCACCAGAAGGCCGGCGAGAGTGCCGATCCCGTACCAACCGCTGAGGTTCGCGCAGAATGGGCACTCACCCGCGCGATTCCAGGTCAGAAGAGATAGGTCGAGAAGCAGCAGCACGCCGGTGATCAGGATGCCCTTCTGTCCCATTGTCAGCCTGGCCCAATCGAAGCCCGCGCGCTGGCCCATCCCCGCTCCTTCCTAGCTCGGCCCGCCGGTTCCGGCAGGCACCCGCGCGATTTAAGCGAAGCCCTCCGACCGAGTCAAGGTTGGGGCGAGCGTCTCAGCCGGACCGCTCCCACCGCCGCGGCCCCGACCGCTCCGATCAGCACGACGTAGGGAGCGGGGGTGTGGCTGGTGAAGCCCGGGGCTCGCAGGAGAGCCACACCCACGGCGGCGGCGGCCATGGCGGCCGCCACCGCATAGGCCGGAGCGGAGTACCTGAGCAGCGGTGGCCACCGCAGCAGGACCGCTGCCGCGCCCAGCGTGGCGATGAGGATGAGGACGGAGGAGAGGAACGGCCAGGGGTTGCTCAGGCGCCAGGCCGAGAACGCCCCGGTGAGGGTCCCGAACCGCTGCCATGGCAGGAGCGTCCCCAGGAAGGCCACTCCCAGCAGGCTCGCCGCCCCCACGTCGAGGATCCGTGAGGCCGGGCCCCGCGCCGGGGCGGGAGGCGGGGCCGGCTCCCCGACCACCCGCCGGGCGCATTCCGTGCACAGGACCCGCCCCCGAACGGGCACGGCGCATGCCAGGCAGGCGGCGCGGCCACACTCCCCACAGTGCTCGACGGCCTTCCGGTCGGGGTGGATCCCGCACCACCGGCTCTCCGTGACCTTCTGGTCGCTCGCCATCCGTCTGATTCTGCCGGTCCCGGGGGCCGTTTGACACCCTCACGGCCTGACCGTAGGTTCGTTCGGCGGTGGCCCCTCGCATCGCGGTCCTCGCCTCGGGCACGGGGACGAACCTCCAGGCCCTCCTGGACGACCGGGTCGTAGGCCCCCGCGTCGCCCTGGTGATCTCCGATCGCCATGACGCCGAGGCCCTGAAGCGAGCGGCGGACCACGGTGTGACGGGCGTGTTCCTCGACCCGGCCGATCGTTCCAGCCGGGAAGCCTACGACGAGGCCCTCCTCGATCTCCTGGGCCGGGAGGGGATCACGGTCGTCTGTCTGGCCGGGTTCATGCGGATCCTCAGCCCTCCGTTGGTGAGGGCGTTCTGGGGACGGATGCTGAACGTGCACCCGTCGCTGCTCCCAGCGTTTCCCGGGGCTCACGCCCCCCGCGACGCGTTGGCGTGGGGCGTGAAGGTCACCGGAGTCACGGTGCACCTGGTGGACGAGGAGGTGGACCACGGGCCGGTCGTTCTCCAGGAGGCCGTTCCCGTGCTTCACGACGACGACGAGGCCACCCTGCACGCCCGGATCCAGGCCGTGGAGCACCAGATCTACCCCAAGGCGGTGCGCCTCCTGATCGAAGGACGGCTCCGAGTGAAAGGAAGGCGGGTCGTCATCGAGGGGAGCAGGGAATCGGCGGAGGCGAGGTGAGCGACCGGGTCGCGGGCTCGGAGGTGCGGCCGGTCCGGCGGGCCCTGCTGTCGGTCTCCGACAAGGAGGGGCTGGCCGATCTGGGGCGCCAGCTCGACGAGCTCGGGGTCGGCCTCGTGTCCACGGGCTCGACCGCGCGCGTCCTTCGCGAAGCCGGTCTTCCCGTGACCGAGGTGGCGGTGGTCACCGGGGTAGCGGAGATGCTCGACGGGCGGGTGAAGACCCTCCACCCCGCCATCCACGCGGGCATCCTGGCCGACCAGACGAACCCGGATCACCTCCGGGAGCTGGAGAGGAACGGGATCGAACCCTTCGACCTCGTGGTGGTCAACCTGTATCCCTTCGAGCGGGCGGTCGCCGAGGGAGCGGGTCGGGACGAGGCTGTCGAGGAGATCGACATCGGGGGCCCAACGCTGCTCCGCGCCGCGGCCAAGAACTTCCGGTCGGTCGCTCCCGTGGCCCGCTCGGAACGCTACGTGGACGTGGTGGCAGCGCTGCGAACGACCGGTGGGACCTCCCTCGAGCTGAGGGCGGCCCTGGCCGAGGAGGCTTTCGCCCACGTGGCCGTCTACGACGCGGCCATCGGTGCCTGGTTCGCCGGGTGGGCCCGGCCGGATGACCTCCCGCCGGCCCTGACCGTGGGCTTCTCCCGGGTGCGGGAGCTCCGCTACGGCGAGAATCCGCACCAGCGGGCGGGGCTGTACCGGGAGGTCCTCACGCCGGGGCCGCTCGGTGGTGCGAGAGTGATCCAGGGGAAGGAGATGTCCTTCAACAACTGGCTGGACGCGGAGGCCGCTCGGGCCCTGGCCTGGACCCTGGAAGGCCCCGCTGCCGTGATCGTCAAGCACCACAATCCGTGCGGCGCCGCCGTCGCCCAGAGCCTGGCGGAAGCGTACCGCGCGGCCCTCGCGTGCGACCCGGTGTCGGCGTTCGGGGGGGTGGTGGCGTTTAACGGCGAGGTCGACGGCGAGGCCGCCGGAGCCATGGCGGAGGTGTTCACGGAGGTCGTGGTGGCGCCGGGGTTCTCGGAGGAGGCGCTGGCGGCGTTCGCCGCACGCCAGAACCTCCGGGTGGCGGCGGCGCCGGCGCCCGTCCCGGCTGCGTTCGAGGTGCGTGCTATCGAAGGAGGGGCCCTGGTACAGGAGGCCGCCCCGGTGACCGAGGGCAGGGGGGAGATGAAGGTGGCCTCGCGGCGGGAGCCGGCGTCGGGCGAGTGGGAGGACCTCCTCTTCGCCTGGCGGGTGGCCGCCCGGGTGAAGTCCAACGCCATCGTTCTGGCCACCGGGGGGGCCACCGTCGGGGTAGGGGCGGGACAGATGAGCCGGGTCGATGCCGTGGACATCGCCGCCCGAAAAGCGGGGGAGCGCGCCCGCGGCTCCGTGATGGCCTCCGACGCGTTCTTCCCGTTCCGGGACGGCATCGATCTGGCCGCGCGGGCCGGCGTGCGCTCGGTGATCCAGCCGGGTGGGTCGGTGCGCGACGACGAGATCGTGGCCGCCGCCGACGAGCACGGCATGGCCATGGTCCTCACCGGGCGCCGCCACTTCCGTCACTAGCGGCGGCCTTCAGCGGCCCCCGACCCCCCTTGCCATCCGAGCGAACTAGTCCCCTCGATGGGAGCCAGGCTATGCTTCGGCCGCCAAGGGACCGCGCCGCGCGCAGCAGCGCGCGGCCCGGGAGAAGGGGGGAACGATGCGAGGAGTCTTCGGTTCGAGGGTTGGCGTGCTCGTCGCCGTGCTCGCGGTGGTCGCTGCGGCCTGCACGCGAGAGCAGCCCGACGTCGGGCAACAGCCCGAGGAGACGAGGAGCCTGTTCGCGGTGGTGCAGGAGCGCGGCACGCTCCGGTGCGGCGTGAACGAGACCGTCCCGGGCTTCGGGTTCGCCACGGAGGCCGGGACCATCGAGGGGTTCGATATCGACTTCTGCAAGGCCATCGCCGCGGCGGTGCTGGGCGACCCGGAGGCCCACCAGCTCGTTCCGATCAGCGCCGACGAGCGGTTCAACGCGTTGCGGGCCGGTCAGTACGACGTGCTGGTCCGGAACACCACCTGGACCAGCAGCCGGGACGGGGCGGAGGGCGTCACCTTCGCTCACGTGAACTTCTACGACGGCCAGGGCATGATGGTCCGACGGGGTGAGTTCCGCTCCGTCCAGGCGATGGACGGAACAACGGTCTGCGTGACCGCAGGCACCACCACCGAACTGAACCTGGCCGACTACGCCCAGCAGCTCAACATCGACATCGAGCAGCTCACGTTCGAGACGAACGACGAGATCCTCGAGGCGTTCACGGCGGAGCGGTGCGACGGCTGGACGTCCGACCGGTCACAGCTCGCCGCACTGAAGTTCCAGTTCGAGTCCGAGACCGGGCCACTGGTCATCCTCGACGACATCATGTCGAAGGAGCCACTGGCCCCGGCCGTGCTGGACGGTGATTCCGACTGGTACGACGCGGTCAACTGGGTGGTCAACGGGCTGATCCTCGCCGAGGAGCTGGGGGTGAGCAGCGAGAACGTCGAGCAGGAGGCGTCCAACCCATCCAACCCACAGATCGGGAACCTCCTCGGAGCCCCGACGGAGGAGGGGGCGCCGTTCGACCCAGGCCTGGGTCTCGAGCCCGACTTCATGGTCGGCGTGCTGAACGCGGTGGGGAACTACGGCGAGATCTTCGATCGGCACGTGGCACCGTTGGGACTGGAGCGCGGGCTGAACGCGCTGTGGAATGACGACCCGCCCGGTCTCCAGTACGCCATGCCGTTCCGGTAGGCCGAAGCGGAGCGAGGAGAGGAGGGGGCCGGCTGTCGCAGCCGGCCCCCTCACGTTCTATCCTTCGGCCGATGGCTCGTAACGGCGTCGCCGCCGCCACCGCCCGGCCGCCGTTCTTGCGAGATGTCAGGGTGTTGCGCGTGCTGGGGCAGGCCCTGTTCGTCCTGGGCCTCTTCCTCGTCGCGCGCGAGATCTACCTGAACCTCCGGTTCGGGCTGGACAGGCAGGGACTGGATCTGGGGTTCGACTTCCTGCGCCAGCGGGCGGGATTCGGGCTGAAGGAAGGGATCTCCTACCACCCGAACCAGAGCTACATCCGGGCCATCCAGGTCGGGCTGGTGAACACGATCCGGGCCGCCGCCGCCGGGATCGTGGTGGCCAGCGCTCTCGGGCTGGTCCTCGGCGTGGCCCGGCTCTCCCCGAATTGGCTGGTCCGCAAGATCGCCCAGGTCTACGTGGAAGCCTTTCGGAACACGCCGCTGGCGGTCCAGATCTTCTTCTGGTACTTCGGCGTCGTTCTCCTTCTCCCGACGATCCACGGAGGATTGTCGGTCGGGAACGCCGCGTTCCTCTCGAATCGCGGCGCCGCGATCCCGTGGCCTCGTGGCGGTGAGACCGTGGGGACGTGGGGGCTCTTTCTCCTCGGGGGCCTCGTGGCGGCAGCGACCGTGCGATGGTGGCGCGGCCGGGTCAACGAGCGGACCGGGCGGCCGGGGCGCCGTTTCCTGTGGGCGTCCGCGACCTTCCTGTCGGTCGCGGCCGCCGGGTACGTGATCGCGGGAGACCCGATCCGGGTCGATGTCCCCACGTTCACGGGCAGGGGGTACGACGGCGGCTTTCAGCTGAGCCCCGAGTTCGCGGCGCTTCTCTTGGGACTCGTCGTCTATACGGGAGCGTTCATCGCGGAGATCATCCGGGGAAGCATCCTGGCCGTCTCCAAGGGTCAGAAGGAAGCGGCCGGGGCCCTGGGGCTCACCCCCACGCAGCAGCTTCGGTTCGTGGTCCTCCCCCAGGCCATGCGCATCGCCATCCCCCCGCTGAACAGCCAGTACCTCAACTTGACGAAGAACTCCAGCCTGGCCGTGCTGATCGGATACCCGGATCTGGTGTTCGTCAGCCGGACCATCGCCAACCAGGCAGGACGAGCCACCCAGGTCCTGTTGGTCGCCATGGGCACGTACCTGGTCCTCAGCCTCACCATCTCCTTCGTGATGAACCTGGTGAACCGGGCCGTGGCCCGGAAGGGAGGCCAGCGCTGATGGCCAAGGACCGGGCGCTTCGGGCGGAGCTCGAAGGGACGCTGGTGGTGGGAGAGGAGCCCGCGGTCGAGGTAGCTCCGAGGAAGGAGCCGGACACGCCCGGCGAGTGGGTCCGGGCGAACCTGTTCTCCAGTCGCCTGAACACCATCCTCACCTTGATCCTGGGCGCCGTGATCGCCTTCTTCGGCTTCCGCCTGATCCGATGGGTTTTCGTCACCGGCGAGTGGCAGGTGGTGAAGGCCAACTTGAGGATCTACATGATCGGGCGGTTCCCCCTGGAGGAGGCGTGGCGGGTGTGGGCGTGCGTCTTCCTGGTGGCGCTGCTGGCGGGGGTGTCCTGGAGCGTATCCGGGGCCCGGCTCGCCTGGACCCTTCCGAAGACGGTGCTTCGGGCGGCGCTCGCATCGGCGTTCCTCGGGGCCCTGCTCTTCCTGCTGGAGGGGGTCACCGTATGGGTCCTCATGGCGGCGGCGGCGGCCGCGTATGCAGGCGGAGTGGTGACGGGACGATCGGTCGGGGCGCGCCGGCGGCTCTGGGTCGCGGCCGCCTGGATCCTGGCGTTCCCCGCCGTGATCCTCCTGTTGGGAGCGTTCGGGGGGGTTCGTCCGGAGCTGTGGGGAGGATTCTTGCTGAACGTCATCCTCGCCGTGGTGGCGATCTTCCTCTCGTTCCCGATCGGGATCCTCCTGGCCCTGGGACGACGCAGCACCCTGCCCATCATCAGCGCGTTCTGCGTGGGCTTCATCGAGCTGATCCGGGGCGTTCCGCTCTTCACACTGATCATCGCGGGGTTCAATATCCTGCCCCTCATGCTGCCCCCGGGGATGCGAACCCCCCTGATCATCCGGATGATGCTGATCTTCACGCTCTTCAGCTCGGCCTACGTGGCGGAGATCGTCCGGGGTGGGCTGCAGGGGGTGCACGCGGGCCAATACGAGGCCGCCCGGGCGGTAGGTCTGTCGACCACCAGGATGATGGCTCTGATCATCCTGCCCCAGGCCCTTCGGAACACGATCCCCGCGATGATCAGCCACTTCATCAGCCTGTTCAAGGACACGTCGCTGCTGACGGCTCTGGCCATCCTCGAGATGCTGCGAGCCGCCCGGCGGGCGGCGGGCCAGCTCGAGTTCCTGGGCACGACCAAGGAAGCTCTGCTGGCCGCGGGGGTGATCTTCTGGATCGTGGCCTTCTCGATGTCCCGGTGGAGCCAGCGGCTCGAGGGGCGGCTTGGCGTGGGGGAGCGCTAGATGACCGGAGATGCCGAGAAGCCCGGCGAGATGCGGATCGTGGCGGCCGAGGTGGAGCGGGGGCCCGACCAGATGATCGAGGCCGAGAACGTCAAGAAGTGGTTTGGGGGGTTCAAGGCCCTGGACGGAATCAGCCTGAGTGTCCGCCGAGGCGAGGTGGTCGTGGTCATGGGACCCTCCGGATCGGGGAAGTCCACCCTCATCCGGTGCATCAACCGGCTGGAGCGGCACGATGCCGGACGGATCGCGGTGGACGGGATCGAGCTCACCGACGACATCCGCAACATCGAGCGGATCCGCAGCGAGGTCGGGATGGTGTTCCAGTCGTTCAATCTCTTCCCCCATCTCACCGTGATGGACAACATCACCCTCGCCCCGCGGAACGTCCGGCACTGGCCCAAGAAGAAGGCGGACGACAAGGCCGTGCAGCTGCTGGAGCGGGTGGGGATCCCGGAGCAGGCAACGAAGTACCCGGCCCAACTGTCCGGCGGACAGCAGCAGCGCGTGGCCATCGCCCGAGCCCTGGCCATGGAGCCGAAGATCATGCTCTTCGACGAGCCCACGTCGGCCCTGGACCCCGAGATGATCAAGGAGGTCCTCGACGTCATGGAGGAGCTCGCCCGCTCGGACATGACGCTCATCGTGGTCACGCACGAAGTCGGGTTCGCCAAGCACGTGGCGCACCGGGTCGCGTTCCTGGACGAGGGGAAGCTGGTGGAGGCGGCTCCGCCGGACGTCTTCTTCTCCAATCCCCAGAGCGACCGGACCAAGCTGTTCCTCTCGCAGATCCTCATCTGACGCCGGCGCGTCGTCTCCTTCGAGAAGGGGGAGGACCCTCTCAGCGGCTAGGATGAGCGTCGTGGCCGCGACGATCATCGACGGGAAGGCCCTGGCCGCCACGATCAAGGAGGAGGTGGCGGGACGGGTTCGGGCTCTCGAGGCCGGAGGGGTGACCCCCGGGCTGGCCGCGGTCCTGGTCGGAGAAGACGAGGCCTCCCGCATCTACGTGGGCTCGAAGCAGAAGGCGTGCGCGGAGGTGGGGATCCGATCCGAGCGGTTCGACCTCCCCGCGGACGTCTCGCAGGACGATCTGCTCGAGCTGATCGGCCGGCTGAACGAGGACCCCGGCGTGCACGGGATCCTGGTGCAGCTCCCGCTTCCCGCTCACATCTCGGTGCTGGCCGTCCACGAGTCGATCGCTGCGGAGAAGGACGTCGACGGCCTGACTCCGGTGAGCGTGGGCCGGCTCGTTCGCGGTGAGGCCACGTTCCTTCCGGCCACACCGTTCGGGATCGTCGAGATGTTCCATCGCACGGGGATCGAGACGAACGGCCGGGATGTCGTGATCGTGGGCCGTGGGCCGCTCGTGGGGATGCCGCTCTCGATCATGCTGTCCCAGAAGTCACCCCGCGGGAACGCCACGGTGACGCTCTGCCACACCGGCACTCGGGATCTCGGTGCGCACACTCGCCGGGCCGACATCCTGATCGTGGCGACGGGGAAGGCACGGTCGGTGACAGGGGACATGGTCAAGCCCGGCGCCGCGGTTGTCGACGTGGGCGTCAACCGCACCGAGCAGGGCCTCGTCGGGGACGTGGCTTTCGACGAGGTGGCCGCGGTGGCCGGATGGATCACCCCCGTTCCCGGCGGAGTCGGCCCGCTCACCGTGGCCATGCTGTTGGTGAACACGGCGACCGCGGCCGAGGCCGCGGTTCGGGCGGCCGCCCCCCGGGCATGACCGTCCGGTCCGAGAGCCGCCTCGAGCGGATCTTCCACGAGGGTGTCTTCGCCGTCACGGCGGAGGTGGTCCCGCCCCGAGGCGCCGATCCGGCCACGGTGGTGGAGCAGGCCCGGGCGCTGGTCGGATACGCGGATGCGGTGAACGTCACCGACAACCCGACGTCGGCCGCCCACATGTCGGCGGTGGCGGGGGCGGGGATCGTGGCCCGTGAGGGGTTGGAGCCGGTGATCCAGATGACCACCCGCGACCGGAACCGCCTGGGCCTGGTGGCCGATCTTCTCGGAGGTTGGGCGATGGGGGCCCGCAGTGTCCTCTGCCTGACCGGAGACCCGGTGGCCGCGGGAGACCATCCGGAGGCCGCCGAGGTCCACGACCTCGACGTCCTGGAGCTGGTGCGGCTGGTGGTGGGGCTGCGCGACCGCGGTGAGCTTCCCTCGGGGCGACGCCTCGACCCGCCGCCCCGATACTTCGTCGGGGTGGCCGACGTCCCTCTGGCACCGGCGTACGACCCCGACCGGTTGGAGCGGAAGGCCGACGCCGGCGCGGACTTCGTCCAGACCCAGATCGTCTACGACGTCGACGCGCTGGGGGAGTGGGCGGAGACGCTCCGGCCGAGGGGGATCTTCGAGCGGATGTTCGTCCTGGTGGGAGTGGCCCCGCCACGCAGCGCGGCCTCGGCCCGGTACATGAGCGAGCACCTCCCCGGAGTGACCGTGCCGGGCGAGGTCGTGGTACGGCTCGAGGAGGCCGGGCCGGACGCGGAAGCAGAAGGGGTCAGGCTGACGGTCGAGGTGATCCAGGAGCTGAAAGCCGTCCCCGGGATGGCCGGTGTGCACGTGATGGGGCTGGGGCGGGAGGCCTCGGTCCGGCGGGTGATCGAGGAGGCCAGTCTCCTGCCCCGCCCCGACCGCTAGTCCAGGTCGCCGTGCTCGATCCGCTTGAGGCGGCGCTCCCGGACCAGCTCGCTCGCCTCGATGAGCTGCTGGAGGGCCTGCGGTTCGTTGAGAGCGCCCGCCAGAACACCGGCCAGGTCTCGCTGGGAGATCACGCCCACCAGGCGGCCCGCCTCCAGCACCGGGAGGTGGCGGATCCACTTCTCCGTCATCACCCTGGCCGCGTCGCGGAGGCTCGTTCCGGGATCCACGGTGACCAGGTCCTTGGTCATGACCTCGGATATCCGGGCCTGGTCCACCCGGACGCCCTCGGCGACGGCGCGGAGGATGTCCCGCTCGGTGACGATCCCCACCAGGTCCTCTCCATCCATCACCAGGAGCGAACCGGTCTGCTGCTCGCGCATCTTCCGCGCGGCGGCCTGAACGGTATCGTCCGGCCGGTCGGTGACCGTTGCCCCGGTCATGATCTCGGAGATCTTCATCGTCTCCGCCCTACCCGCGATCCTCGATCGGAACGTAGTGCTGTTCCCGGGGACCGATGTACTCGGACTCCGGGCGGATCAACCGGTTGTCCGCGAGCTGCTCGCGCACATGCGCGGTCCAGCCCGACATCCGGCTGCCCGCGAACACCGTCGTCATCAGGTCGTGGGGGATCCCCAGGTAGTGGTAGACGCTGGCCGCGTAGAAGTCGACGTTGGGAAAGAGCCCCTTCTCGTCCTGGACGACCTTCTCGATGCGTTCGGAGATCTCGAACCACCGGGTGTCCCCGGCTCGCTCTCCGAGCTCCCGGGAGAGGCGGCGGAGGTGAGTGGCCCGGGGATCCTCGGTCTTGTAGACCCGGTGCCCGAACCCCATGATCTTCTCCTTCCGGCCCAGCTTGGCCTTCACGTGGGCCTCGGCCTTGTCGACCTCGCCGATCTCCTCGAGCATCTGCATCACGGCCTCGTTGGCCCCGCCGTGCAGGGGACCCTTGAGCGCGGCGATCGCCGCAGTGATGGCGGAGTGCATGTCCGAGAGCGTCGAGGCGACGACCCGGGCGGCGAACGTCGACGCGTTCATCGTGTGGTCCGCGTGAAGGACGAGGCAGATGTCGAACGCCCGGGCGGCCTCCTCGTCAGGCTCCTCCCCGAGGAGCATGAACAGGAAGTTGGCGGCGTGCGGCAGCTTCGGATTCGGCGAGACCGGTTCCTGCTCGGTCCGGAGCCGATGGTACGTGGCGATCATGGTGGGGAGCCGGGCGACCAGCCGCACGGCCTTCCGCTCGTTGGCTTCCCCGGACTGGTCCCACCCGTCGGGGTCGTATCCGGAGGACGCCGATACCGCCGTCCGGAGCATGGACATGGGGGAGGACACCTCGGCCAGCGTTGACATGAGCCCGGCGGTGAACTCGTCCAGGTCCCGCTCCTCCACGAGGCGCTCGGAAAGCCCCTCGAGCTCGTCGCGGCCGGGAAGACGCTGGTTGTGGAGGAGGAAGACCGTCTCCTCGAACGTCGAGTATCTGGCGAGGTCGTGGATGTCGTAGCCCACGTACCAGAGCTTGCCCAGCTTGCCGTCGATGTCGGAGAGGGCTGTTTGCGCCGCGACGACGTCGGCCAATCCCTTCTCGCTCACCGGCGGTCACCTCTCGTTCGTGGGTTCATCCGTTTTGGGAAGTCTACCAGTCCCCTCTAT
>JBOGWB010000055.1:0-2749 GCA_050693035.1 Actinomycetota bacterium | reverse complement strand
GGGGGCAGCAGCCCCGCGGAGCGAAGTGGAGCGGGTCAGGCTGCTGCAGTCCCCCTGGTCGGAGCGGCTCGCCGAAGGCGAGCGGCTTCGAAGCAGAAGGAGAAGGAGTGACCTCGCGGTGATCGTGGAGAAGCCCTGGGGAAAGGTCACGACCTACGCGCTCAACCAGCCGTCGTCGGTCCGCATGATCACCATCGAGCCCGGGCAGGAGACCAGTGAGCATTACCATCGCCTGCGCGACGAGATGTGGGTGGTGCTGGATCCCGGCCTCGTGATCCAGGTGGGGAACCGCATGGCGGAGGCTCATCCAGGCGAGGAGTTCGTCGTCTCGGCGGAGGAGCCACACCGGATCAAGAACACGGGCCAGGCTCGGGGAAGGGTCCTCGAGGTGGCCTACGGCTACACCACGGAGGACGACACCTTCCGGTTGCAGGACGACTATGGGCGGCCCCTGGAACCGGACTGGTAGGTACAGGTGCCCCCCCCTTTCCGCACGTCGCGGGGTATGCTATGCGGCCAGTCGCTTCTCAAGGAGATCATGGAGGGCGAATCGCGTCCGTTCGCTCTGTTGGGGATCGCTGGGGGTATCGCTCCCAGCCCTGCCGTGTCCGTTCTCATTCCGGGCATTGCTCCGGCATGCGAGCCGTACCCCTCCCGATCTTCGTACAACCAAATAGCAGGAGTCTGGTACCACTTCCCAGCCTGGCGAGGGGGTGATCGAAGGACGGAATAGACCGGGGTGGGCGACCCACTACCGGATCGAGCGTTTTTGGGTGGGGGTCGCGTGAATCGGAGAGGACAGATCGAGAGGAGGTAGATGCTGTGACACGGATCCATAGGTCGCGCGCCTGGCGCGTGCTGGCACTCCTGGCGGCTCTGTCCGTCCTGGGAGCGGCTTGCACGGGCGACGACGCGGCCGACGACCAGGCCACGGGGCCGGCGGCGACGTTCAGCTATCAAGTAGCGACCTTCGCCGACACCACTACAGACAACTTCTGGGCCTATTACGACCCGGAAAGCAGCGTGTGGAACGCGTACTACCTGTCGCCCACGAAGCCGGCGCTGTACGACTATGCGTTTCCCGGCCTCGAGGTGATCCCGGACGCGGCGGCCGCGGAGCTTCCGGCCGTCACCGCGGATGGTGACCAGTTCAGTGCCGAGGTCCAGATCCGCGACGACGCCAACTGGAGCGACGGCCAGCCCATCACCGCTGGGGACGTGGTCTTCACCTTCGAGACGGTGCGGGACCTCACTCTCGGTGGCGACTGGCTGGTGGCCTACCCACTGCCCGACCCGGACAATCCGGACAAGCTCGGGCTCACGGGGATCGAGGCCGTCAATGACAAGTCGGTCAAGATCTCGTTCAACAAGCAGCCCGGGCTTGCCATATGGCCGCACTCCGTGGCGGTCGCACCGATCATGGCCGCGCACTTCTGGGAGGCCGCGGTGACCGAGGCCAAGGGAAGCGAGGACGCCGCCACGGCCCTGTACGCCGCATCCGGTGAGGGCGACCCCTCGGGCGGCCCCATGGTCGTCCAGGCCCGAGAGGCCGGCGCCTTCGTCCGGCTCCAGTCCAACGACACCTGGCACCGGGCCAGCGAGGAGGTGAGCTCCGGCGGCGAGTCCTACACCCTCGGCCCGTTCGCCACCGAGGAGACCCAGTCCCTGTACAGCTCCCAGGACGCGGCCGTCCTGGCGCTGAAGGACGGGGAGGTCTCCTACCTCATCAACCCGCTCGGCATGCAGCGGGGCCTCCAGTCGCAGGTCATTGACGACCCCAACCTGGAGGCAGTGGTCAACGCGACGAACGGGTACCGGTACCTGGCGTTCAACATGCGGAAGGAGCCCATGAACGACCCGGCATTCCGCAGGGCCATGGCCACGATCATCGACAAGGAGTTCATGGCGAACCAGGTGCTCCAGGGTGTGGCCTTCCCGCTCTACGGCCACCTGCCGGAGGGGAACGCGGTGTTCTACGACGAGGCCATCTCAGATGAGATCGCCGCCCCCTATCAGGGCAAGGACGAGGCCACGCGGATCGCCGAGGCCGTGCAGCTCTTGAAGGACGCCGGGTTCACCTGGAGCCGCGAGCCCGCGTGGGACGAGGAGCTGGGCTCGGCGGTCGTCGGTAGGGGCATGAGGATGCCCAACGGGCAGCCGGTGCCGAACCTCGAGCTGCTGGCCCCCGCCGCCACGTACGACCCCCTGCGGGCCACGTACTCTGTGTGGATCGAGCAGTTCGGTAACACCCTGGGCATTCCGATCACCGCCAACCCGACCGACTTCAACACCATCGTCGATCAGGTGTTCCCATCGGGTGAGGGAACGGTGCCGGACTACGACATGTACATCCTTGGGTGGAGCCTCTCCGTGTTCCCGGACCACTACGAGGCGTTCTTCCACAGCCGGAACCACACGGAGAAGAACCAGGGGAGCAACAACACCGGCTACGCGAACGACGAGTTCGACGCGAAGGCAGACCAGCTCCTCGCCGCTACCACTGAGGAGGAGGCCAAGACGCTCATCTGGGAGATGGAGCGGATGTTGGACCAGGACCTGCCCTACATCGTCCTGTTCGACACCGGTATCCTGGAGTTCTTCCGGACGGAGTCGGTCACCTACCCGATCACGGAATCGCTATCCGGGCTGCAGTACCTGCACTCGAGTTTCACCGGCCACGCGGTCGCTGCGTCGGCCAAGTAGGCAGGTTCGGAGGACGAGGAGAAAGGACGAGGGCGGGCACCCAGCC
>JBOGWB010000054.1:0-41633 GCA_050693035.1 Actinomycetota bacterium | reverse complement strand
TCCCCCCCCAGCGTGAACAGTTGCTCGATAGCCGCGGGACGGCGGAGATCGGCCGCAACCAGCAGGGGCCGGCATCGTCGAACGTCTGGACCGTCACATCCCCCGTCCCGCCGCACGATGTGAAGGGGTCCCCCCGGGATGGGACTGCGATGTAAGAGTCGATGCCCTCGGGAGTAACGGTGATGGTCTTGTACGGCACCGCAAGGTCGATGCAGTAGTAGTTCCCCAAGATCGCGTAGAGCGACGTGGCGGTGACGTTCTTCGAGTTCGCGGCGTCGAGGGTTCCGTCCGAGTTCACGTGTGCGTACGCGACCGGACCGGCCCCCGCGGCCGTCCTCTTTACCCAGCGGCTGTCACCGTAGGACTTCACCTTGGCCTTGATGTGGTTCGGCGCGCCCCAGAGGTGGCTCAAGTTGCTGGTCACGTGGGCCACAGCGGGTCCCCCCGCTACGACGGCGGCCGTGATCGCGGCCACCAGAATGGTCTGGCCGTGACGACCGATGGTCCGAAACATCCCCCTCATCCCTCTCCCTCCTTTAGGCAGACGAGTCCGTAGGGTACGGACGCGCCTCCATGGAGACAATGGTTCGATCTGTGGGGGCTCCCGGTGGTCACATCGGGCTATTTACCGAGCTCACGGCGAGGGGTATTCAGAGGCCGCCCAGTTTCTCGGCGACAGAGGGGAGCCGGTGGCGCAGAACGAAGAAGCCGTGCTCGGACTGCGCAGGCTGGAACTCGGCCTTGCGCGGATCCGGTGGTTCGGCGTGGCCTTCGGCCTGTTCCAGACGTGGCAGGTCGCCATGTCACCCCAGCCGCAACCCGAGTACGTCGTCCCACTGACCCTGGCCCTCCTCATCGTGCTCGCCGCGGGGAACGTGGTGATCCTCCTGCTGGCGTCACGGACGAGCGCCCCCACGGCCCTGCGGCGGATCGGCCTCGGCGCCTTCGCCCTCGACGCCGCCGTGGTGCTGGGAGTGGCGTGGGTCTACTCCTACGACCCGGGCGACACCACCTGGGTGCTCATGTACGTCCTTCCGATGGAAGGCGCCATCCGGTATCAGCTACAGGGGGCGGTGGCCACTATCGCGCTGGCCCTCGTCTCCGAGGTGGCCCGCGAAGCCTACGTCGACGCGCTATCGCCGGAGTACGAGTTCATGCTCCAGGCGGCAACGTTCCGCGTGGGGGTGCTGGCCATCATCGCCCTGGTGGCGGGAGTCATGGCTCGATCGTTGGCTCGCCGGGCGGCGGAAGCTGATCAGCGGGCCCGGGCCTTCGAGGAGCTGGCCGGCCGCGAAGCCGACGGGCAGCGCGAGCTGGCCGCGTTCCACGAGACGGTCTTGTCGGGAGTGACCGGACAGGATCCCGAGCAGGCCCTCCAGTCCATGGCCGAGGCCATCACCAGGCACCTCGACTACGACGGGCTGGCCATCCACATGGTCGAGGATGGGCGGATCCGGTGCCGAGCGGCCCGAGGCCTCGCCGAACGCACCGTCGGCACGATCGGGGCTCTGGGGAAAGGCCTTGCGGGGAGGGTGGCGGAGAGCGGGCGGGCCGAGCTCCTTGTAGAGGCGCATCCGGGAAGCGAGGACTTGCCCGAGGCGGCCAGGGGCTCCATGGCCGCCCCCATGCACGTCGGTGGTGTGGTGATCGGGGTGATCGCCGCCTACACCCGGGAGCCCGACTCCTTCGATGAGGACGCTCTCCGGTCCTTCACTCGTCTCGCCGGACAGGTGGCGCTGGTCGCCCTTCAAGCCGTGCTCCTGGCGGAGAGAGACGAGACGGTTCGCCGCCTCCAGGAGCTCGACCGGATGCGCTCGGAGTTCGTGGCCATCACCAGCCACGAGCTTCGCACTCCGATCACGGCGATCCGGGGGTTCGTTCGGACGCTGACCCACCAGCTCCACCGTCTCACCCACACGGAGGCGCGGGACTTCCTGGACATCATCGACGCCCAGAGCGAACGTCTGGCCCGACTGGTGAACGACCTCCTGGTGGTGTCGCGGATCGAGGCCCGCCGGCTGGAGCTGCAGGTACGCGAGGTCGACGTGGGACCATTCCTGAAACGCGTTGCGTCGCTGTTCGAGAAAAGCACCGGGCGGATCGAGCTCCAGCTCCCGGATCACTCGATAACATCTCGTTTCGATCCCGATCGTGTGGAGCAGGTCCTCCACAACCTCCTGGACAACGCGGTGAAGTTCTCTCCGTCGGACGCTCCCGTCGTCCTGGGGGTCGACGACCCGGGGAGTGCGCTGGAGTTCACGGTCATCGACCACGGAATGGGAATTCCTCCCGAAGAGCTGTCTCGGATCTTCGAGCGCTTCCACCAGGTGGCCGATCCGCTGACCCGAGAACAGGATGGTGTCGGACTGGGGCTCTACATCAGCAAGCGGATCGTGGAGGAGATGGGCGGGGAGATCCGGGTGTCGTCCGAGGTTGGCGCGGGCACGGTATTCCGCGTCCGGCTCCCCTATCGGCCGGCCCCGGATCCTGTGCTGTAGCGAGCTCCGGGACGCCCTAGCCGCGGACGAGCGACCGGGCGAAGGCCGTCGGTTCGAATACGGCGAGATCGTCGATGCCTTCGCCCGTCCCCACCAGCTTGACCGGCACGCCCAGCTCCTCTCGGATCGCCACCACGATCCCGCCCTTGGCCGTCCCGTCGAGCTTGGTCAGGGCGATCCCGGTCACCCCGACGGCCTCGACGAATCGCCGAGCCTGAGCGATGCCGTTCTGGCCGGTCGTGGCGTCGATCACGAGGAGGACCTCGTCGGGCTGCTTTCCAGCGGCCTTCTCCAACACCCGACGGACCTTGGTCAGCTCGTCCATCAGCGGACGCTTCGTGTGGATGCGGCCCGCAGTGTCGACGATGAGCACGTCCCGGCTGCGGGCCCGGGCCGCCTCGACCGCGTCGTGCGCCACGGCCGCAGCATCGGCGCCGCGCTCCTGGGCCACCAGATCGGCGTCCGCTCGCTTCGCCCAAACGGAGAGCTGCTCCCCTGCGGCGGCGCGGAAGGTGTCGCTCTGAGCCAGCGCCACCGACCGACCCCGCTCCCGGAAGTGCCGAGCGAGCTTCCCGATGGTGGTGGTCTTCCCGGTGCCGTTGACGCCCACTACCATCACGATCGCCAGCGGCCCGGGCAAGGAGAGTCCCGGATCTCCCTCGAATTTCGCTGCCAGCTCGGCGACCAGAAGGTCCTGGGGGTCGCTCCCCGGCTCATACCGATCGCGCACCCGCCGGACGATGTCACGAGCGGCCTTGGTGCCCGCGTCCGCTTGAACCAACGCCCGCTCCAGGCGCTCCCAGTCCGCGTCGGTGACACGATCTCCTTTGAAGAGATCGCGCATCCTGGCGGCCAGTCCGGTGGGCACCGCCGGTTCGGCGACCGAAACCTCGGGTCGCCCGCGCAGCCTCAGCCCCACCACGAACACAGCGACCAGGACGACGAGCAGCGCGACGACGATGATGATTTCCACTCCGACCCCGCTCGGCATGAGGACTAGCGGCGGGCCGACACCTCGGACAGGCGCTGCGCGATGATCGCCGACGACCCGTCCCGGCCCATGGACACACCGTACAGGACGTCCGCGGCCTCCATGGTCCTCTTCTGATGGGTCACCAAGAGGACCTGCGAGGTCCTGGCGAACTCCTTCACCAGTTCGAGGAAGCGAACCAGGTTCCGGTCGTCGAGCGCCGCCTCCACCTCGTCGAGGAGGTAGAAGGGCGACGGCCGGGCCCGGAAGATGGCGAACAGGAACGCCAGCGCGGTGAGCGATCGCTCCCCTCCCGACAACAGCGTCAGGCGCTTCACCCGCTTGCCTCCCGGCCGGGCCTCGATCTCGACGCCCGCCTCGAGCATGCGCTCGGGTTCGGTCAGCGTGAGCTTGCCCTCGCCGCCAGGGAACAACGTCGCGAACACTCGGCCGAACTCCCCCGCCACGTCCCGATAGGCTGCATCGAAGATCTCCACGATCTTGCGGTCGACTTCCCTAACCACCTGGGCGAGGTCGGCCCGGGCCTCCTTCACGTCCTCGATCTCACGTCGGAGGAAGTCGTGCCGTTCCTGGAGGGCGTCGTACTCCTCCCCTGCCACCAGGTTCACACGCCCGAGCAGCCCGAGGCGCCGGGACACCAGGTCGGACCGGCGGGCCAGCGACTCCACGGTATCGTCGTCCCCGAGCTCCGCCACCGCGGCTCCCGGCTCCTTCTCGTGGCCCTCGGCCAGAAGGCGCTCCGCCTCCTCGATTCGCCGCTCGAGGTCCCGGCGGACCTGGTCCTCGTCCTCGTATTCGTCGCGGAGCCGCTGGAGCTGGGCGGCCGCATCTCGCCAGGCCTCGTTGGCCCGGGCCTCGGCGGCGCGTTCCTCGCCGGCGCGGGGAGCGGCCCTCTCACGCGCCGTGGCAGCCTGACCGGCTCGGTCCTCCGCCTCTCGGAGAGCGGACTCGGCCGCGGCCAGGACCTGAGCGGTGTCTTCCGCCTGCTCTGCCAGGGCCTCGGGGTCTTGGGCTCGAAGACGATCGAGCTCGGCTCGGGAGCGCGCCAGTCCCGCCTCCAGACGGACCCGCTCTCGGCGAAGGGCCTCGATCTCGACGCGCAGGGTCACCGGCGGCTCGGCGTGAGGCGGCAGGGGCGGGAGCTCTGCCTCCTGCGAGGGGACGGCCGCGAGCGCCGCCCGGGTGGCGTGGATCTGGTGCTCCACTCCGGCCAGGCGTTCGGACAGCAGCGTCCGCTCCCGGTCGGCGGCGGCGAGCTCCACGCCGAGCGAGCCCATCCGCTCCGCGGCCTCCGTGATCTTCGCGTCGGTCGCGGCCAGGGCCTGAGCTATCTCGGCCAGCTCGCCGGTCACGGCTTTCAGATCGGATCGCTTCTCGTCCAGCTCCTTGCGGGCCCGGGCCAGGTCCCGAACCGCCGCGACCTCCTCTCGCCGCGCGGCCAGCTCGTCCTCGGTAGGCGTGGGCGCCGTGCGCACCAGGCCCGGCCCCACCAACACGCCGTCGGACGTGACGAACGAGGCGGCAGGGTGGCGACGGTGCTTTTCGAGCGCTTCCTCGGGATCGGCCGCCAGGAAGACGTGTCTCAGCGCTCCAGAAACGACGCCGGCCACGCGGGGATCGGGCCGGACGACGGACAGCAGGCTCCGTTCCCCGGGAAGGAGGAACCCGCTGCCGGTATCGCCGGTCACGGCGAGCGTGGCCCCCCGGGCCCCGGGAGCATCGGCCACGGCACGGCCGTGGTCGTCGTAGACCACCGCGTCGGCCAGGGGACCGAGCGCCGCCGCCACGGCGCGTTCCATCCCTCGGCGAACATCGAGCAGATCGATCAGGAGGCCCAGGGACCTCTCGCCGGCGCGGGCGAGGAACCGCTTCCCCGGGGTGTCCGCAAGGGCCTTCCGCTTCGCCACCACCGCTTCGCGAGAGGCCTCCAGCGCACGCGCCCGAGACTCGATGTCCGCGACTTCCCCGGCCAGCCGGTCGCGTTCCTGTTCCGCGTGATGCTGCCGATCGGCCAGCGGCGTCTCCTCGGCGTCGAGACGTTCCACCTCCACTTCGAACGACTCGTGTTCCGCGCGAAGGCCGGCCTCCTTCCGTGCCAGCTCCTCCAGGGCCAACGCCAGCCGATCCCGCTCCGCCTCGGCCGACCGAAGCGTCCGCCCGAGCATTTCCACCTCGGCCCGGCGGGACGCGGCCGCCTCATGGGCCCGTCGCCGCTCGTCCTCCACGTCCCGGCGGGCATCCCGCGCGGCCACGAAGGCGCGCTCGGCCCCCTCCAGGGACGCCTCCTTCTCGGACAGCGCGGCCGCCGCATCGGCGAGGGCGGCCGCGGTGCGTCGGGCTTCCTCTTCCAGGCTGAACAACCGCCCGGAACGTCCCGCGTCGGCCGCGGCGCGGGCTCGTGCCTCGCCTTCGGCCCGCACGGCCTCCCGTAGCGAAGCCTCGGCAGCGAGGCGGCCCCGCAGGGCGAGCTCCTGCGCCGACTCCGCTTCAGCCAACTCCTGCTCCGAGGTCGCCAGCCGCTCCCGCGTCTCGGCGATCTCCTTGTCCAGAGCGGCCAGACGGCCTTCAGCCTCGCTGCGACGGGCCCGACCCACCTCCCAGCCGGAGCGACGTCGCTCCCGGTCCGCGTACAGGTCGCGCAGGCGGGCCGCGGCGAGCTTCCACGCCATCGTGGCGGCCTCCTCCGAGAGGGTCTCGTGCCGTCGGGCCGCCTCGGCCTGGTGCTTGAGCGGCTTCAAGTGGCGCCGCACCTCGGCCACAACGTCCTGGAGCCGGAGGAGGTCCTGCTCCAACGAGGCCAGCCGGCGCTGGGCTCGCTCCTTTCTCTTGCGATGCTTGGCGATCCCCGCGGCCTCTTCGATCATCTGGCGTCGCTCCTCGGGCCGGGCCACCAACACGTCCTCGAGGTGCCCTTGGCTCACCACCGCGTGCAGGCCCCGGCCGATCCCGGTGTCGGAGAGGAGCTCCTGGATGTCGAGCAGCCGGCAGGGCTCTCCTCCGATCAAGTACTGGCTCTCGCCCGAGCGGTACACGACCCGAGCGACCTCGATCTCGGAGGCCTGGACGGGGATCAGCCCGGCGGTGTTGTCGATCACCAGCGAGACCTGGGCCATCCCGAGCGCCGCCCGCCCGGGGCTCCCGGCGAAGACGACATCGGCCATCTGCGCCCCGCGGAGGGCCCGGGGGCCCTGCTCGCCCAGGACCCAGGCGACGGCGTCGGCGAGGTTGGACTTCCCCGAGCCGTTCGGGCCGACCACGGCGGCGACGCCGGGGCCGAACTCGAGGACGGTCTTGTCGGCGAACGACTTGAACCCGCGGAGGGTCAGCGAGCGCAGGAACATCCCGGCGATGCTACCAGCGGGAAGGGTCGGATTCCCGGAAGCGGCGCTTTCGCGCAGAGGGAAGATCCGGAGTCAGGTCACCCTCAGGTCGGTCGTCGCGTCCGACATGAAGATGTTGGGACTGACCAGGACGTGACCGTCGAGCGAGATCCTGACCAGGAGCACACTGAGCGGGTCATCGGGCCGGTCGGGTTGAGGTTTTCTGATCACGGAGCCGTCGAGAGCCCACATCGCGCCGTTTGGGCAGGAGAACACCTGGGCCGTGGGTTCGTAGGTGACCGCGCAGTCCTTGTACCCGCCAGCCACATCGTCCGGCCACGCGAGGGCGTAGAACCCCCTGGGAACGCGGACCAGATAGAAGGGAAATAAGGAAAATGGGTCTTCAGGCTCCGATCGAGGAAGACTCGACTCGTCGAAGCGGGTCACCGACCCGACGGGGTACCTCTCCGGTGGCCCGAGGACATAGAAAGTCAGATGCCTGCCGATCGCTGTACCTTCCTCGAGGGGAAGGATCCGGAAGGAGGACACGATGTCCGCGGCTGCCTTTCGGTCGTCCTCGCCCGGGTCGGGTCCCATTTCAACCGTGATCGTGTACGGTTCACCGTTCGCCAAGACGGTGTCCCCTCGCCGGACGCCCGAGCCGAGGTCACCGGGGAAGCCTTTGAGGTCGTCGAATAGGATCGGGAACGTCGCGTCGGGATCTCTAGGAACCAAGAAGGGCCCGCCGAACATCTGATAGACGCGGACGATCACCCCGTCGTCTGGAACCTGGAAGTCGAGCGGACCCCTTGCGTCTTCGGGGGGCGGCGGCGGGTCGAAGTTCGCGATCCAGATCCCATCGATGGTGAACCGGGGGTGTTGAGACAGCTGAGGGAAGCTCCATTGCTGAAAGTTGTCCGGATAGACGATCTCCCAGGTACCGGTCGGATCACGATACGTGACGACCGAACCTGTTCCCGGCGCTGTCCCAACCTCTCGGAAGGTGAGGAAGGCGACGGTTACGCCAGCCGCCGCGACGAGGGCCGCGACTGTCCCCGCCACGATCCGCCGGTGAGCGCCCACCTGGAGATCGGCTGGCGGACCTTCCCTCGAACCAGCCAGAGCTCGGTCCCATACATCCGGTGACGGCTCGATAGAGTCCAACTCGCGCAAGCTCTTGCGCCACCGCTCAGTCATCCACGTCCTCCTCAAGGAGTCTCCGAAGCCTCTGGCGTCCCCGAAACAGGTGAACCTTCACCGCGGCGCTGGACGTTTCCAGAAGCCTGGCCACCTCCGCCACCGGGCGGTCGGCCTGGTAGTGGAGATACACGGCCGCCCGCTGTGCGGGGCTCAGCTGCCGGAGCGCGGTGAGGATCTCGGGGAGGACGTCGTCGGTTGGATCCGCAATAGCTTCATCGACCTCCGCCCGCTTCTCTTCCCGCTTCATCTCGGCCGCCGCGATCCTGAACGACACCCGGAACAACCAAGGCACGGGATCTCGGATCCGGCCGGGGTCCACCAGCGCCCGGGCGAATGCCTCCGAGACAGCGTCGTCGGCGATGTCGCGCCGACCTCCGGTGTAGGCAAAGAGTGAGCGCCACAGCGTACGACCGTGTTCACGATAGATCGCCTCGAGGTCCCACCCCTCGTCCACTCGGCCCACGATGACAGAGCGATGGGAGGCGCAGAAGGTTAACAACCCACAAGGGAATCGTGAGAGGGCTGGTGCTCAGAACTTGACCTCGAAGCCGTCGAGGCCTCCCTTCTCCTCCGCCGTGATCTCCCGGAAGAGAAAGGGAGCGCCTAACGTCGGCGCGGAATCTCGCGCTAGGTCCAGGTAACCGCCACGATGACCAGGAGCTTCCGACCGCTTATTGTGGCCGATCCGTCGCCATCTCCGTCCTCTAGATGGACGTCCATCGTGAAGCTGTAGTCTCTGGCTTCCGCACGAAAACGCCCCTGCGACCACGCCAGAGTGGTGCTGCCTTCGGGCTCCGCAGGTGTAAGGGGATAGTCGCCGGGAGGAAGGATGATCATCGGGGCGGGAGCGGTCAGAGGAGCGGCGATCATTCGCACCCTCGCGCTGTCGCCTGTGCTGATGTCGTAGTCGAGCGTCGCGGTGACCGTGAACCTTACACGGCTCGGCCCTGCTGGAGTCCGTACGCGGATGACGGCATCAGGCCCTTGCTCCCATCCCGCACAGCTCTCATCCGTGCACTCAGCCTCCCAAGGCGGGCTGAACGTAAACGTCCGAACGATCAACCGCTGGTTGCGTTGCCCCTTCGCCCGTGGCAAAGACGCTTCGGTATCGACGACATCGGCACAACCCGTCAGCCCGACGACGAGAAAGAGCGCAACCACGCCCTTCGCCGCCGGCCGCCCCATAGCCCGGTAGGCACCTCCCGACCTCAGCACGAAATGGAGTCTCCGCTTATCGGGTCCGCCCGTCCATAGCCCGAAAGGTCTGGCCGGACGGACCGCCCTAGAACCGAACTTCGAAGGCGTCGAGGCCTTCGGGCTCCTCCCGGGTGATCTCGACGTCCTCGACCTCTGCCCACCGTGGCCCGTGACGGCACCACTCCACCATCTCTTCCACAACATCCTCGGGCCCTTCGAACACTGCCTCCACCCGCCCGTCCGGAAGGTTCTTCACCCAGCCGGCCAGCCCGCGGGACCGTGCCCGGTTCCTGGTCTCCTGACGGAAGAACACTCCCTGGACGTTCCCAGAGACGAAGACGTGCGCGCGGACCACGGGCCGAGGATAACGGAGCCCCTGGAGGGTCAATGCGTTCGGGGCAGCTAGGTTCGGGGGGTGACGCGCGGGCCGGGAGGTGCGGGGGAGTGCTTCCGCTTCGGCTTGCCGAGTCTCCCCAGGGCGGCGGCTCGCTCGAGCACCGCGGTCATGGTGGCCTCTTCGACCGGCCGCGCGAACAGGAACCCCTGGGCCATCTGGCAGCCGATCTCTCGGAGGGCCGAAACCTGCCCCTCGCGCTCCACGCCTTCGGCCACCACCTCGAGGTGGAGGAGCTTTGCCAGCCGAACGACCGCCCGGGCAAGCGCTGAGTCCTCGGGGCCTCGGTCCAGGCCGTCCACGAAGGTGGGGTCGATCTTCAGGACGTCCACCGGGAACCGCAGGAGCTGGGACAGCGACGATTGGCCGCCGCCGAAGTCGTCCACGGCGAGCTTCACCCCGAGCTGCTTGAGCTCCTTGAGGACGGAGATGGTCGAATCCGCATCTCCGAGCATCATGCTCTCGGTGAACTCGAGCACGAGGTTGGCCGGCTCGAGTCCCGACTCCGCCGCGGCCCGGGCCAGCTCTTCGACCACCGAGCCGGTCCTGAGCTCGGTGGCAGAGAGGTTGACGCTCACGGAAAGAGGAGGCTTCACCGGGAAGAGGCGCTGCCACTTCCGAGACTGGACCGATGCTTGGTCCACCACCCACCGGCCGATGTCCACCATCAGGTCGGTGTCCTCGGCCAGCGGCAGGAACTCCCGCGGCGGGAGGAGCCCTCGCTCGGGATGGTTCCAGCGCAGGAGCGCCTCGACCCCGACGATCCGCTCGCTCCGCAGCTCCACTACTGGCTGGTAGTGGAGGACGAACTCGTTGCGTTCGACGGCGCGGCGAAGGTCCGCCTCGAGCTGCAGGCTCTCGATCGCCCCGGAGTGGGCCCGCATGTCGAAAACCACGTAGCGCCCCTTTCCCTGTGACTTGGCCATGTACAGCGCCACGTCCGCGTCGCGGAAGAGCTGGTCCAGTCCTTCGGTCTCGTGGACCGCCACCCCGACGCTCGCCGTCACGAAGACCTCCTTGTCCCCGACGGGGAACGGATCTTGCATGGACCGGATGATTCGACGTGCCACGTTGCTCACGTCACGGGGATCGGCCACGTCGTCGAGCAACACGGCGAATTCGTCTCCTCCCAGGCGGGCCACGGTGTCTTCCGGACGGACGCACTCCTTGAGGCGATCGGACACGGTGATCAGGAGATCGTCGCCGGCCGCATGGCCGACGCTTTCGTTGATGGCCTTGAAGCCGTCGAGGTCGACGAAGAGGACGGCCGGGAGCGGGTTGCCCCGCCGGGTGAGGGCGTGCTGGACGCGGTCCTTGAACAGCGCCCGGTTGGCGAGCCCGGTCAGCGGGTCGTGGAAGGACCGGTGAGCGACCTCATCTTCCAGCGCCCGGCGCTGGGTGACGTCGCGGAAGATGGCCACGATCCCCACGACCTCGGGCACATCGAGGAGGCTCCGGGCCCGGGCCTCCACGAACCGCCAGGAGCCGTCCGCGTGGCGCATGCGCAGCTCGACGGTGAAACCATCCCCGGGAGAGGCGGCCGCCGCTTCGAGCAGCCGGCGAGTGGCGTCGGCGTCATCGGGATGCGCCAGAGCGAGGAGATTCATACCGACCAGCTCGCGCGACGCATATCCCAGCACCTCCGCGCCCGAGGAGCTCTCCTCTCGGATCACCCCGAGCTCGTTGGCCACGACGATCAGATCCCTCGCGTACCGGATCATCTGGCGGGCCCTGGACGCCGACCGGAGGGCCCGCTCCGCGTAGACGGCCACGGCCACGCCGAGCAGGGCTACCCCACCCGACCCGAGCCAACCGGCCAGCCGGAGACCGCTCGAGATCGGGGCCACGGAAACCGCCACGATGAGCGCGGCGCACGCCACCACGAGAGCCACGGGCGCGGGCGAGAGGCGCGCGACGGAGATGACCCGACGGATCTTCCGGACGCCGTGTCCAACCCGCGCTGCCGATCTGTCTACCGACCGGCGAGCGGTCCCGCCCGCATTCCTGGCGGCATTCCGGAGGGCAAACCTGAGGCGAAGCCGGGCTCGACGCAGACGGCGCCCGGCCGACCGCCTCCGCCGGGGGCGTTCTGGGGGCCCGGGCGTGATCTCCGGTTCCGGTTCAGGGACGATCTCCCCGACCTGAGCGAGGTCGTCCAGGACCTCCGGCGCAGCCGGAGACCGCCCGTCGTCGTGCGCTGGTTCGGGGACCACGTCTTCCTTATCGGTGCCGGCTCCCCGAGGCTGAATGGAATCGTCACAAGAGCGACGGGCGCGGTCAGCTCTGACACTGCGGACAGAAGTAGGCCTTCCGGTTGGAGATCCTGACCGCGGCGATCGGCGTCCGGCAGCGCCGGCAGGGCTCCCCCAGCCTCCCGTACACCTTCAGCTCGCTCTGGTACTCGCCCGGCTTGCCGTACAGATCGACGTACGCCTCGTCCTCGAGCGTAGTCCCTCGGAATCGGATCGCCTCCTGGACCACCTCCTGCATGCCGCGGTACAGCCGGCGGACCTCCTGCGAGGAGAGCTCGTCCGACATCCGGTCGTGGCGGAGCCCCGCAGCAAACAGCACCTCGTCGGAGTAGATGTTGCCGAGGCCGGACACGAACTTCTGGTCCATCAGCAAGGACTTCAACTTCGACTTCCGCTGCGCGAGCATGTGCGAGAACTGCTGCCAGGTGAACGTCGTCTCCAGGGGGTCGATGGCGATGTGAGCCAGCTCGGATACCTTCCCAAGCTCGTCCCCATGGGCCACGAACAGCTCGCCGAACGTCCGGGGGTCGATGAATCGCAGGTCTCCTCCCTGCGCGAACGTGATGATCACATGGGTGTGCTGGATGGGAGCGACCCGCTTGTTGCCCCGCAGGAACCGGCCGCTCATCCCCATGTGCGCCACCAGCACGTCGCCGTCGTCCAGGTGGAACAGGATGTACTTCCCCCGCCGGTCCACACGCGCGATCTTCTTCCCGACCAGACGGTCGCGCAGCTCCTTGGGGGCCTTGTGGCGCCGGATCACCCTCCGCGAGTTCTTGCTCCGCTTGACCTCAACGGCGGCGATCCGCCGGCCCACCACGTCCTTCTCCAGATCCCGGCGGAGGACCTCGACCTCCGGCAGCTCCACCCTAGTCAACCCTCCTCAGTCCGTCGCCTCCGGCAGGTCCTTCGGCCAGGGGGAATGGAGCAGCCTCATTCCGCCCGGCTTCGCCGGGCGGAACTGCTGCCCCCCTGGACCCCCTCCCCCGCTCCCCCCGAGCGGTCGGCCAGCTCCCCCGGACCCTCCCGTGTGAGGTGGTCGAACGCCTCACGGGCGGCCCGCTGCTCGGCCTCCTTCTTCGAGCGTCCTCGCCCGGTGCCGTAGGGCTTCCCCCCCAGCAGCACGGTGGCGGTGAACTCCTTCGCGTGATCGGGGCCCTCCTCGCGGATCCGGTACTGGGGAACGCTTCCGATGTCCTGGGCGGCCAACTCCTGGAGGGTCGTCTTGTAGTCCCGCTCCCCCTCGCCACGAGCGTAGGCAGCCATGCGCGGCCAGAACAGGCGCTCGATGACTCGCCACGAAGACTTCAGGCCGCGGTCGAGGTACACGGCGCCGAGGATGGCTTCCATCCCGTCGGCCAGGATGCTGGTCTTGTCCCGGCCGCCGGACTGCTCCTCCCCCCGGCCCAGGAGGATCTCCCCACCCAGGCCGAGCTCCCGTGCCACGTCGGCCAACGTCGTCATGTTCACCGTGGCCGCGCGGAGCTTGGCCAGCTCTCCCTCCGGCAGATCAGGGAAGGAACGGTAGGCGAGATCGGTGACCACCAGGCCAAGCACGGCGTCGCCCAGGAACTCGAGACGCTCGTTGGTGATCCCGGTCTCCCGCTCGAAGGCGTAGGAGCGATGGGTGAGCGCCGCCTCCAGCAGCCTCCGGTCGCGGAACCGCGTCCCCAGAGCCTGCTCGAGGCGGCGGAGCTGTCTCAGCAAAAGGTCCCCTACTCCATCTCCACGGCCTGCCGCCCCCGGTAGTACCCGCAATTGGGGCACACCCGGTGAGGAAGCTTCGGCTGACTGCATTGAGGGCACGTGCTGTAGGTGGGAAGCGTGCCCTTCCACTGGGCCTTGCGACTGGCCGTTCTGGCCCTCGACTTCTTGTGCTTCGGTACCGCCACGTGGCTCCTTTCTGTCAGGGTGTCAGGGGGACCGGTCGAGACCCAGGCGGCCCAGGGGCTCCCACCGCGCATCCACCGGCGGCGGGCAGGCGCACTCCCCCAGGTTCCGGTCCCCCCCGCAGCGCTCGCAGAGGCCCAGGCAGTCCTCCCGGCACAGGGGGGAAAAGGGCATCGCCAGCATCACGGCGTCCCTGACCATGGGCTCGAGGTCGATCGCCCCCTCGCGGACGAGGTAGTCGTCGACTTCCTCTTCGGGCTGACCCGCGAACAGCTCGGTGACCTCTACCCGGAGGTCTCCCGAGAACGGCTTGAGGCAACGGGCGCACAGGTAGTCGATCCGCCCGGAGAGCGGGCCGGTCACCAGGATGCCCTCCACCACGCTCTCGAGCAGCACATCGATGCGGATCGGGATGTCCGCCGGGACTTCGGCGAGCTCGGATTCGAGTCCCTCGAACCGCTCCTCCTGGTGGAGCTCTCGGGAGGATCCCGGGCTGGCGAGGAGATCGCGCACGTCGATCGCCCGGGCCGACTGAACTTCCGACTCTTCCCTCATTCCGGCACCTGGTCCTCGTCCTCGTCCTCTTGCTCGTCCGACGCTCCGAACTCCTCCTCGGCCACCGTCGCCCCGCGGAGGTGCTGCCGCCCCTTCTCGACCTGCTCGTGGGTCCTTCCCAGCTGGATCTCGATCTTCGCGAGCTGCTCCCGGGCCTTGGTCAGGGTGATCTCGAAGGATGCCAGCTTGGCGTCCACGTAGTCCTCCGCTTCCAGGCGGATCTGTCGGGCCTCCTCCCTGGCCTCCCCCAAGACCCGCTCCGCCTCCCGCGCGGACTCCTTGACCACCTCTTGCTCCGCGACGAGCTGCGCCTGCTCCTCTCTGCCCTCCTGCACCACGCCCTCAGCGTCCCTCCGGGCCTTGGCCAGGAGCTCCTCACGGTCCTTGACCACCCACCGGGCCTGTTTGATCTCCTCGGGCAGGGCGTCGCGCATCCCCTGGACGAGCTCCAGGACCTCCTCCCGGTTCACCAGGACCGACGAGGACAGGGGCATCGACTTCGCCTGCGTGATGAGCTCCTCGAGCTGTTGGATCCGGGCGGCGATGTCCACTAGCCCAGCTTCTCCTTGAGGAGCGGAAGCACGTGGCCGGGCACGAGAGCCCCCACGTCCCCACCGAGCTGCGCCACTTCCTTGACCAAGGAGGAGGACAGGTACGACCACTGTGGGTTCGTGGGGATGAAGCAGGTCTCCACCCCGGACAGGTGCCGGTTCATCTGGGCCATCTGGAGCTCGTAGTCGAAGTCGGTGACGGCGCGGAGCCCCTTCACGATGACCCCGATCCCCCGTTCCCGGGCGTAATCGACCAGGAGGCCGCCGAACGATGCGACCTCCACGTTCGAGAAGCCGGAGGCCGCCTCCTCCAGCATCGCCATGCGCTCTTCCATCGTGAACAGGGGCTCCTTGTTCGGATTGTCGATCACGGCCACCACCACCCGATCGAACAGGCCGGCAGCCCGTTCGATCACGTCGACGTGCCCGTTGGTGACGGGGTCGAAGGTTCCGGGGCACAGTGCGATCAGGCTCACGGTTCCTCCAGGTAGACGAGGACCAGGGCGTCCCCGTATACCAGGCGTTTGGTCTCGACGTAGTGTAGCGGAACGACAGGCTTGGGATTCCTGGAGGGCCTGGTCAGGACGAACGCGGCACCCGGCGCAAGCCGTTTCGCCAGGGCCTCGAGCACGGCCGCAAGAGCCTTCTCCGGGAACGAGTAGGGCGGGTCCAGGAACGCCAGGTCGTAGGGCCCGGCGTCCTCGCGTGCTAGGAACCGGCGGACGTCGGATCGCACCACCCTGGCGGGCCCATCGAACTTCGTGCGAGACAGGTTCTCGCGGATGCCCCGGACCGCCCCCGCGCCGGAGTCCACGAAGTCGCACGCCGCCGCGCCTCGCGACAGGGCCTCGATCCCCACGGCCCCGGTGCCGGCGAACAGGTCGGCGGTGCGGGCGGCCTCCACGCGGGTCCCGAGGCTGGCGAACAGTCCTTCGCGGGCGCGATCCGAGAGCGGCCGGGTGCCACCGGGAACGGGGGCGAGCCGGGTTCCCTTCGCGGAACCTGCGATCACCCTCATCGGATCCGAGCCGTTCCCAGCACGTGCGGTCGGACCGGAGACCACGGCCCGACGGACAGCCGCCGGTACCTGACCTCGAAGCCGGCTGCTCGAAGGAACGCCACCGGGTTGCGGTTGGGGTGGCATCCGGCGGCTACGGTGCTCCAGAGAGGCTGGATCGTGTCCTGAATGCGGGCGGCCCGAGCCGAGAGGGACCGGACGTGCTCGTAGAAACGCACGGTGCCCCCCCTGCGGAGCACCCGGCGCAGCTCGCCGGCGGCGCGTACCGGATCCGACACCGAGCACAGCACGTTGCAGACCACGATGGTGTCGAAGACGGCGTCGCCGAACGGAAGGGCCTCGGCCACACCTCGAAGAACCTGCACCGGAACGGCCGCCTCCGCGGATCGGCGGCGCGCCCTCCGGGCCATGGTGGGCTCGGGCTCGAGGGCCACGACCACGCGGGCGTCCTGGTAATGGCGGAAGTTGACCCCCGTGCCAGACCCGACCTCGAGGACCGTCCCGGAGGCCGGTCCCACCAGCTCGCCCCGGTTGCGCTTCTCCTGCCGTGGCGCCACTCGCATCAGGACGTCCCACGCGCGGGCGAAGATCGGGTGCTTCTTCATCCCGCCTGAGGGAAGACCTCGGAGCCCAGCAGTGCCAGCATCTCCAGGTCCTCGACGAGGAGGTCCTGGAGCATGATCCGCTGCACCCCGGCCTCCTCGAAGGCGTGGAGGCGCTCCAGGGCCTGCTCCGGCGTTCCTGCCACCCAACCCTGTGCCTGCAGGTCGGCGAGATGCGCCTCCGGCGAGGCATCGGCTCCATCGATCTCCGCGAGTCGCTGCACGCGATGCAGGAGCTCGCCACGGTCGGCCCCAACCACCACGCCGATCATCAGCGACGTCGTGAAAGCGCTCTGGTCGCGGCCCTCGGCTTCGACGGCCTCCCGGACCCGCGCGAACCGCTCCCGGGCCTCGTCCGAACCCACGAAGTACGTGTTGTACTCGTCGGCCCACCGCGCGGCCAGCCGGGCGATCCGGGGGCCGCCCTTGCCGCCCACGATGACCGGCAGGTGCGGGTGCTGCACCGGCTTGGGCGCGAAGGGACACTCCCGAAGCGTGTAGTGGCTTCCCTGGAAGGTGAACACCGGCTCCTTGAAGAGCCCGTGCACGATCTCGAGCTGCTCGGCGAGCATCTCGATCCGTTCGCCGACGGGAGGGAAGGGGAACCCGTGGGTCTCGTGTTCCTCGGTCCACCAGCCGGCGCCGAGCCCGACCTCCGCCCGGCCCCGGGAGACGTGGTCGACCGTGGTGGCAGCCTTCGCCAGGACGGTCGGATGGCGGAACGTGACGGGAGAAACCAGGGTGCCCAGGCGGACCCGCTCGGTCCGGGCCGCCAGCGCCGCGAGCACCGCCCAAGCGTCCGACGATCCTCGGTCTCGCGCTCCCATCACCGAGTAGTAGTGATCCGACGTGAACAGGGCCTCGAAGCCATGCTCCTCACACGCCAGCGCCAGCGAGAGCCATTGCTCCCAGGTCACGCCCTCCTGCCCCTCGATCATCAGACAGAACCGCACGGGAACGCTCCTCTCATGAGTGGAACAGCCAGTCGATGGAGTCCGCGAAGCGGCGCTCCATCTCCCGGCGCAGCTCCGGATGGCCACCGAGCTCGGGGTCTGACTCCACGAGGTCGAAGGCCTCCTTGCGGGCCCGGCGGACCAGCTCGGTGTCGAACGCCAGGCGCGCCAGCTTCAGATCGGGCATCCCGGACTGCCGGATATCGAACAACGTCCCCTCGCCGCGCAGGCGAAGGTCCTCGTCGGCCAGCTCGAAGCCGTCGGTGGTCCGGACCATGGCCTCGAGCCGGGCCCGGGCTTCTTCGTTGTCGGGCGCCGCTTCATCGAACAGCACGCAGTACGAGCGATGCGCGCCCCGGCCGATCCGGCCACGCAACTGATGGAGCTGGGCCAGGCCGAACCGCTCGGCGTTCTCGACCAGCATCACGGTCGCATTGGGGACGTCCACCCCGACCTCGATCACGGTCGTCGAGATGAGCACGTCGAACTCGCCCTGACGGAACCGCTCCATCACGCCGTCCTTGTCCCTGGGACGCATCCGCCCATGCAGCAGCCCGATGCGGAGGTCCGGGAAGACGTCCGTGGAAAGACGCTCGGCTTCCTTCTCCGCCGCTCGCACCTCCAGCCGGTTCTCCTCGTCGATCGCCGCGCAGACCACGAAAGCCTGATGACCGTCGCCGACCTGCTCTCGAACGAGGTCGTACGCGGCGGCTCGCTGTCCGGGGGACCGAACCACGCGGGTCTCGATCGGTTGGCGACCGGCCGGCAGCTCGTCGAGCACCGATACGTCGAGGTCGCCGTAGTACGTGACGGCGAGCGTCCTGGGGATGGGCGTCGCCGTCATGATCAGCACGTCGGGGGCGGCACCCTTCTCTTTGAGGGCGATGCGTTGGTGGAGGCCGAACCGGTGCTGCTCGTCGACCACGGCGAAGGAGAGGTCGTGGAACGACACTCCCTCCTGGACGAGCGCATGCGTCCCGACGAGGAGGTCGAGCTCTCCGGAAGCCACCGCCTCCAGCACTCCCGCGCGATCCTTGCCGGTGACCGACGCGGTCAGCAGAGCGTAGATCGGCCCCTCGCTCCCCGAGTGTTCCTCATCGAACAGGTCGGCCTGGGCGGGGTTCCCCTTGGAAGCGATTCCGTCCAGGCGGCGGGCCCTGAGGGGCGTCAGCAGCTCCGCCACCTTCCGAAAATGCTGGCCCGACAGCACCTCCGTGGGAGCCATGATCGCCGCCTGATGCCCGGACTGGATGGCGATCAGAGCCGCGTACAGAGCAACCACGGTCTTGCCGGACCCAACGTCCCCCTGGAGGAGTCGGTTCATCGGCTTCCCGGCCGCCATGTCCTTGGCGATCTCATCCATGGCCCGTCGCTGCGCCGCGGTGGCTTTGAACGGCAGCCCGTCGACGAACCGCTCGGCCAGGTCGCCCGACAGGTCGTGGGCGACCCCCTCTGTCTCCGCCTCCACGCGATGCTTGCGGAATGCAACCCCGAGCTCGAGCACGAACAGCTCGTCGAACTTGAGTCGGTCCCTCGCTACGCGCTCATCACCCGGTTCTTCCGGGAAATGGATGTTGCGCACGGCGGAGTCGAGAGGGATGAGTACCTGTCGCTCGTGGATCTCGGAGGGGATCGGGTCGGGGATCCGCCGGATCCGGCCGAGCGCATCGTGGACGAGCCGGCGGATCGTGCCCGTGGACACGCCCTCTCCCGCGGGGTGCACCGGGACGATCCTTCCCGTGTGCACCTGGTCGGCCTCTCCGCCCTTGAGGATCTCCACGGCCGGGTTCTGGATCCGCAGCCGGCCCCGGAACGCCGTTGCCTTCCCCGAAACGGCCACCTCCTGCCCCTCCTTGAATCGGGTGGCGGGCCAGGCCTGGTTGAACCAAGAAAGGTCCAGGTACCCGGAGCCGTCCCACACGGTGACGGTCACGATGCTTCGGCGATGGCGGGTGAACGCCCGATGGACCTTGCGGATCGTGGCGATCATGGTCGCCTCCTGTCCCACCCGGAGATCCCCGATGCGCTCCACCGCCGAGCGGTCGATGTACCGGCGGGGGTAGTGGTGGATGAGGTCGGCGACGGTCTCGACGCCCAGGCGGGAGAGTCCCGGGAGGGAGCGCCGGGCCCACCCGGCGACATCGGACACGGGCGAAGAGGGAGAGAGCGGCTTCACGAACTCGGGGGGGATGGTACACCGGACACATGAGACGCTGGCTCGGCGTCGCGATCGCCGCCTCGTTGGTGCTCGCCGGCTGTGCCGAGCGGCCCGCGGGGCGGATCGGTGCTCGGCGGGGGGAGCCGGTCGTGCGACTGCTCCCCGGAGACCGGCTGGCCCTTCCGGCGTTCGACCTTCCCGCATTCCAGGCTCTGCTCAAGCAGCTCCGCGGGACCCCGGTCGTGGTGAACATCTGGGCGGCCTGGTGCCCGCCGTGCCGGGTCGAGGGCCCCGGCTTGGCGAAGGTGGCCCGAGAGTTCGATGGGGAGGTGCAGTTCCTCGGGGTGGACATCCTCGACAACCGGGAAGACGCCCGGAGATTCATCCTGGAGTTCGACTGGCCCTACCCGAGCGTGTTCGATCCCGATGGGGCGATCCGCGACGGGCTCGGCTATCTCGGACAGCCGGTCACGATCGTCTACGACCGCCAAGGAAATCTGGTGTTCGACTGGGAGGGAGCCGTCACCGAGGAGATGCTCCGGCAGGAGATCAGGGAAGTGATCCGCTGATAGGTTGTCCTCGATGCGCGCCCGCCCCGTCGCTGCCGTCCTGGCCGCTTCCCTGCTGATGGTGGGGTCCCCGCTGGGGGACGACTCCGCGGCGGTAGCGCAGCAGCCCCGCCGGGTTCGGTTCACCGCTCCGGCGGACGGCTCGCTCCTGGTCCAAGGGACCTATCCGGCGGCGCAGTCAGTCTGCAGGGATTCCCAGCAGCCCGTGCTCCATTCGCGGTTCCGAGGAACGATCGAGGTCGGCAGGGCGTCGGACGGATCGCTGTTGGTGATCGGCGAGCTTCCCTTCGAGGACTACCTGAAGGGGATCGCCGAGGTCCCCCGCCGATGGCACCTGGAGGCTCTCAAGGCCCAGGTGGTGGCGGCTCGCAGCTACGCCATGGTCCGCCTGAGTCGCCCCTCCGACGAAGCGAGGGCCCTCCGCTACGACCTGTGCGCCACGACCGCGTGCCAGGTGTACACGGGGATGGGCGTGGAGGCCGGCCCGTGGGGGGAGCGGTGGGTCCGGGCCGTGGAACAGACGGCCGGGCAGGTCCTGGTGTACCAAGGCCGGCCGGCGGAGACGCTCTACTTCTCCACGTCCAACGGACGGACCTTCGGGAACGAGCGGGTGTTCGGGGGCGGTCCGGTCCCGTACCTCCGAGGGATCCGGGAGCGGGACGACGGCGCCTCGCCGCTCTCGCGATGGCGACTGGTGATGCCCTTCGACGATCTCGCGCGGTTCCTCGACCTCGCCGACGTGTGGCCCGGAGGACGGATCCGGAAGGTGGTCTTCGACGGAGGAGAGATCCGCATCCGGGGCGGCGGACGGACCGTCTCGCTCGACCGCGACGCCCTTCGCGACGCGCTGAACTTCTGGCCCCGATGCCTGGAGCCGGAGTCCTACCCGACCTCCGAAGCCGACGGCTACCGTCTTCCCCAGACCGTTCCCTCGATCTGGTACCGCGCTCGTCAGCAGGACCGATCCCTGGTGCTCGAGGGACGCGGCTGGGGACACGGCGTCGGCATGGTCCAGTGGGGAGCGTTCGGGAAGGCGGAGCGCGGGCTCACCTACAAACAGATCCTGGCCGCCTACTACGGGGGGCTGCGACCGCGTCGGGTGGACGTTCCCCGTCGCATCCGGGTCCTCGTCGCCGATGACCTCCGGTCGGTGACCGTGGTTCCGGAGGGAGACGCGAAGGTCCGGTGGCGCCGGCGGGTGCCTGACGAACCGTGGGCCGTCACCGGCGACGGCCGCCTTCGCCTGCGGCACGGATCGCCCCCGCCCGCACAGCTCCAGGCCACCGTCTTCCGGCCCGCCAGGCGACGGGCTCGCGCCGGCGAGCCCTTCACCGCTTCACTCAGGCTGTCGAGGAGCGCCAACGTGCGGCTGGAGTTCGTGAGCGGAGGCGAGGTCGTCCAGTCCACGGAGTGGCAACCCCAGGTCCAGGGGGAGATCTCCGTGGCGGCCGTCGTTCCCGAGATCCCGAATGGCCGCTACCTGGTCCGGGCCGCCGCGGACGACGGCGTCGACGTCGTGCGTACCGGGGCCAAACCGGTGCGGGTGCGGGGGGGCTCGGCCATCGCTTCTCCCTCGCCCTCCCCGTCGCCGACCGCCGGGGCCCCCGAGGCGGCTTCCCCGGCCGCCGGGACAAGGAACCTGGGCCCGACACTGGCCGTCCTGGGGGCCTCCGCACTACTCCTGCTGGGGCTGCTCGTTTTGACGATGCGCCGCCGGAAGGGATTACATCGGAGTCGGAGGACGTGATGGAGCGGAATCCGAACCCCCCTATCTTCTCGCGGGACTGGCTGCTCGACAGCGGTCCCAGCATCCTGGTGATCCTGGCCGTGGCGATCCTGCTGCTGTGGATCGCCCGGCTTCTGGTCCGCCGGATGCAGCGGAAGCTCGAGGGCGTGGACAGCCAGACTCAGGAGTACGACCTCCGGCGCTCGTACACACTCACCCAGGCCCTCTCCTACGCCCTCCGAGTGGTGGTGTGGACGGTCACCCTCCTGCTCCTGCTGGGCGAGTTCGGGATCTCCCTCGGCCCGTTGATCGCCGGAGCCGGGATCATCGGGGTGGCCCTGGGGTTCGGGGCCCAGAGCCTGGTGCGCGACTTCCTGTCCGGGTTCTTCATCCTGCTGGAGAACCAGTTCGGCGTGGGAGACGTGATCGACATCAACGCGGCGGGCCAGCTCGTGGCGGGGAAGGTGGAGGACCTCAACATGAGGACCACCGCCCTGCGAGCCTTCGACGGGACACTGTTCGTGGTCCCCAACGGCAACATCCAGTTCCTGGGGAACAAGTCGAAGGGATGGTCCCGCGCCATCGTGGACATCAACGTGGCCTCCGGAGAGGATCTCGACCGGGTCCGGGAGATCCTCGACGAGCTCTTCGAGGAGCTCCACAAGGACGAGGAGTTGGACTCGCTCCTGTTCGCGGGACCCACCGTCCTGGGCCCGGAGCAGGTGGGGAACTCCCAGATCACCATGCGAGTCGTTGCGGAGACCCGTCCGGGGAAGAAGGCCGACCTGGAGAGAGAGCTCCGGAAGCGGATCCTCCGGCGCTTCAGGGAGCGAGGCGTGCGGGTCCCGGGATAGCCCCGATCGTCTGCTACCATCGCCGGGCGATGGCAGCCGTGTGCGATATCTGCGGCCGCAAGCCCGGGTTCGGGATGCAGGTCAGCCACTCCCACCGCCGGTCGAACCGGCGGTGGCAGCCCAACATCCAGCGGGTTCGGGCCATCGTGAACGGCGCGCCTCGCCGGCTCCACGTCTGCGCCAAGTGCCTGAAGGCCGGCAAGGTCCAAAGAGCCGTATAAGCCTCGTACGTCTCTGTTTACGCTTCCTGAAACCTCGCGTCGGTGCCTCGCGTCAAACTACCGGGAACCTCCTCAAGGCGGGGGGAAGGCTACCGATGATACGGAACATGGCGAACGGAGTGGCCCGGCAGTTCTGGAGCGAGATCCTGGATCTCCGCCTGCCTGCGCCCGATTCCGCGGAGACCCGCCGCGCGAAGCAGCGCCAGAAGCTGGTCCGGCGGGTCACCGGGACCACCTTCCCGAAGCCCCCCGCCCGCTAGCTCGTCTTCAGTCCCCACGAAGGGTTCACCGGTCCGATCCCTTGTCCGATCTCCAGGCTGGCCCGGATGGACTCGGTGACGAACGTCTTCCCTTTCGCCACAGCCCCGGGGAGCTCCTCGCCACGGGCCAGGTGAGCGGCGATCGCGGCCGACAGCACGCATCCCGTCCCGTGGGTGTGGGGGGTGTCGATCCGCTCGGCGGATACCGGCAGCACTCCCTCCGTCGTCACCAGCAGATCGGTGGCATCGTCGCCCTCGAGGTGTCCCCCCTTCACCAGGACGGCCCGTGCGCCCAGTTCGAGGATGGCCCGTCCCGCCCGCTCCATGTCCTGGAGCGTTCGAACCTCGAAGCCGGCGAGCCCGGCGGCTTCGGGCAGGTTGGGGGTCACCAGTGTGGCCAGGGGGATGATCCGCGTGCGGAGGGCATCCAGGGCATCTTCCCGCAGGAGCGGATGGCCGTGCTTCGACACGAAGACCGGATCTACGACGAGGTTCGTCACCCCCGTTTCCCGCACCGCCTCCGCCACCGCCTCGATGATGGAGGCGGAGGCCAGCATTCCCGTCTTCGCGGCATCGACGCCGATGTCGGTGACCACGGCTCGGATCTGTCCCCCAACGGTCTCGGGAGACAGCTCCTCGAACCCCGACACCCCCTTGGTGTTCTGCACCGTGACGGCGGTGAGCGCCGACATACCCCACACGCCGAGGGCCTGGAACACTTTTAGATCCGCCTGGATCCCGGCCCCGCCGCCGGAGTCTGACCCGGCGATCGTCAGGGCCCGTGGGATGGGAGGGCGGTCCGTGTTCGGAGCCTCAGGCAAAATGGTCCCACCCCTTCGGTTCGAGGGGCCCCTCCGTGCCGTCCTCGGCGATAGCGCGCACCCCTTCCTCCGTGACCGTCCCAACGACGGACAGCCCGGTCCCGAAGCGCTCCGCAAGCTTGACCGCCGCCTCCTCCACGGCTTCGGGAGGAAGCGCCGCCAGCAACTCGTAGTCCTCCCCACCGTGAAGGGCCAGGTCCAGCGGATCGAGCGCGCCCTCCAGCGCCTTGGCCAGGTCCTCCAGGCCGTCGGCGACGGGAATCTCCCCGAGCGTGAGGGTGGCTCCGACGCCGCTCTCAGCACACACTCGGGAGAGGTCCAGCGCCAGCCCGTCGGAGATGTCGATCATCGCCGTCGCCCCCGCCGACGAGAGGGTCTCGCCCTCGCCCACCCGGGCCACGGGGCGCAGGTGCGCCTGGACCAGCCTGCGGCCCCACTCCGAGGCCAGGGCCTCGCGAACCTCGTGCGGGTCGGCCTGGGCCAACCGAAGGCCTCCAGCCGCGGCCCCGAGGCTTCCCGTGACCACCAGCCGGTCGCCGGGACGGGCCCCGCTCCGGGTCACCGCGCCGTCCTTGGCCACCGCCCCCACGACGGTGATCGACAGCACCACCTTCCCGGCGCGGTTGGTGTCCCCGCCGACGATGGCCATGCCGTACTCGCCGGCGGCCTCCCGGATGCCCGCGTAGAGCTCGATCACCCACGGGGTTTCCACCTCGGGCGGCAACCCGATCGAGACGAGCCCGAACCGTGGGCTCCCGCCCATCGCGGCGACGTCCGAGACGTTGACCGTCAGGGCCTTGTGGCCGACGTCGTGAGCCGAGGCCGAGGTCCGATCGAAGTGGATCCCTTCGATGAGCATGTCCGTGGTGAGGATGGTGTGGTGGCGGCCCGCATCGACCACGGCGGCGTCGTCTCCGATCCCGATGGCGACACCGGGCGCTTCGCCCGAGAGCACCTTGCGGATCGCACGCACCAGCTCGTCTTCGGAGATCACCGATTTCTCCCCCAGAGGTCCGGTCAACGATAATCCACTGGCCCGGTGGCAACGGGGCCCGATCCCGGGCCCTCGCTGGAGAGGAGGCACCCATGCCTGTCATCAATACTCTCGAGCTCGAAGGCGTTTCCGACAAGTCGTGGGGCGATGCAGCCCGGGAGGCCCTTCGAGAGGCGTCCAGGACGATCCGGGGCATCACCAAGCTCGAGGTGCTCTCCACGGGCACCGAGATCGAGGGTAACGAGATCACTCGGTACCGGACCACCGTCCGGTTGTACTTCGCGGTCGAATCGGAGCGGTAGACGGTAGAATCGTCATCCGTTCCCGAGCCGGAGTAATGCATGTCCATCCAGGCAAAGAAGGTCTTCGACAACCCCTCGCCCGAGGAGCTACGGGCGTTCACGGAGGACATGCCGAACTGCAGCATCACGGAGTTCGGCAACGTGAACGTGCAGACCCGCGCGACCTCCCGCAGCGCGGGGAGCACCTACGTCGTCACCGACGACCCCGGCATCACGTCAGGGCAGGCCATCACGCGGGAGGAGTACGAGCGTATCGCCCGGATGCAGGACGAGTTCATCCGGGAGCAGGAGATGGTCGTGGTCGACGGATTCATCGGCAACGTCGAGCGATTCCGAACGCCGGCCCGCCTCACCATCGAGAAGGCGAACGCCAACATCGCCGGCATGCAGGAGAAGCTGTACTACCCACGCGCTGGCGCTGGTGACCCCGAGGTCCACGTCATCTACACGCCGAATCTGGAGGCGCCCGGCTATCCGGACAGCCGGATCATCGCCGTCGATCTGGAGAATGGCGTCACCCGCGTGCTGAACTCCGACTACTTCGGGGAGTCGAAGAAGGGCGGCCTGCGGATGTGGAACACCATCGTCTACGACCGCGGCGGGCTCGCTCTCCACGCAGGCTGCAAGTCCGTTCCCGCGAACGGCGAGGAGGGCGTATTCCTCATCATCGGGCTGTCGGGTACGGGGAAGACCACCACCACGTTCACCACGCAGAACAACTCGCTGCCGGTGCAGGACGACTTCGTGGCCCTCATGGCGGACGGCCGCGTGTACGCCTCTGAGAACGGTTGCTTCGCCAAGACCTTCTCGCTCGACCCGGATTTCGAGCCCAACATCTACAACGCCGTGATCAAGCCGACCACGTATCTCGAGAACGTGTACCAGGACGAGAGCGGCAACGTGAACTTCTTCGAGACGTCCTACACGCAGAACGGACGCGCGGTGTTCGGCCTCGAGGATCTCGCGCGCGTGAAGGACGCCCGGGAGCTGTCGAAGGTCGACTACCTCCTCATCCTGAACTGGAACGAGAACATCATCCCGGCGGTGGCCAAGCTCAACCGGGCTCAGGCGGCCGCGTACTTCATGCTCGGCGAGACCACGGGGACCTCTGCCGGCGGCGCGGCGGAGGAGGGCAAGTTCCTCCGTGTGCCGGGGACCAACCCGTTCTTCCCCCTCCTCCACGAGCAGCAGGGAAACCGGTTCCTCGAGCTGCTGGACACCCATCCCATGGAGGTGTTCCTGATGAACACCGGACGGGTGGGCGGCCGTGAGGATGACGAACGGTCGAAGAAGGTGAAGATCCCTCACTCGGGGGCGGTGGTGGAGGCCATCGCCGAGGGAACCATCTCCTGGACCGAGGACGAGGACTTCGGCTACCAGATCGCGGAGTCGGTTCCGGGCATCGAGGACCCCGAGCTGATCCAGCCCCGGCGGCTGTACGAGCGCCAGGGAAGGATGGACGAGTACCGGAAGTTCGTGGAGCGCCTGAAGGGCGAGCGCCAGGTGTTCCTGGAGGGCTTCCTGGGTCTCGACCCCGAGATCGTCAAAGCCGTCCTGTAACGCCCGTCTAACGCGGTTGGCGCTAGCCAATCATTTTATGAGGGGGGCTCTATCGGCTCATGCCGAGGAAGGTGCGGGCGGCAAGGCGCAGGCCGGCCATGCCGATTGGGACGATGATGAACCAGCGCCATGACTGGGGCTCCTCGAACAGCGCGAGCCCGAGGAACCACGCCCCCAGCGCCAGCCAGAAACCGGCCCGAGCCGCTTCGTGCACGGCCATCAGGAGCCGCTCCTTGGCCGAGCGGACCTCGACCGGTTGTTCCTTCAGCGACCAGTAAGCGACCCAGAATCCGACCAGGATCAACACGGCGGCCGCGACGAGCTCGAGGATCGTGACGACCTTCATCCGCCCTCGTTGTCTCTGGAGCGCGCCTCCTCGAGGAGCTGCACGACCTCCTCGTCGGAGGTCTGAGGGAACTCCTGGTACCACTGGCCCACCGCGTAGAAGGGCTCGGGCGTCTCCAGGCAGACCACTTCGTCCGTTTCGTTAGAGAGGTTCCGCACGCCCTCGGCGGGCGCCACCGGCACGGCCAGGATCACCTGGCTGGCGCCCTGCGCCTTCGCCCATCGCACCGCCGCCGTGGCCGTTCCCCCGGTGGCGATGCCGTCGTCCACCACCACGGCCACCTTTCCCTTGACGTCGACCGCCGGGCGACCCCGCCGGTACGCGTCTGATCGGCGCTCGATCTCTTGCTCTTCCTCAGCGATCTCTCGTTCCAGGTACGACTCGCTCACGCCGAGCATCTCGAGCATCCGGTGGTCCAGCACGCGGACACCGGGCGCGATGGCCCCCAGCCCCAGCTCGGGGTTCCCGGGGGCCCGGATCTTCCGGGGGATCACGGGATCGAGGGGCCATCCGTGAGCCCGGGCCACCTCCGCCGCCACGACCACACCACCACGGGGGATCCCAAGCACGACGACGTCCTCGCCTTTCAGGTCCGCCAGCGCCTCCGCCAGTTGGCGACCGGCCTGCTGGCGATCGACGAAGATCATCGCCCCTCCCGCTCCTCCTCCGCCTCGCGGCGCTCCCGCTTCTCTCGGAGCTTCCGCCGGCGGTCGGGGATCACTCGGCCCGGTGGAGGGACGGGCTTGCGAACGCGCCGGTACGCATCGAGGGGCTCTTCCTTCTTTTTCTCGCCCATCGCGCTCGATTATCCACCCGCCCCTGCGGTTGCCGTCGTCTGGAGGGTTTGGCATAGAATGGGGCTTCCCGGAGGAGGTGCCGCGTGGTCCAAGCCTACATCCTGATCCAGACCGAGGTCGGCAAGGCCGCTCAGGTGGCCAAGGAAGTCGCCCAGATCAAGGGCGTGCAGGCGGCCGAGGACGTGACGGGACCCTACGACGTCATCGTCAAGGCGGAGGCCCGGAACGTCGACGATCTCGGGAAGCTGGTGGTGGCCAAGATCCAGGCAGTGGACGGCATCACCCGCACGCTCACCTGCCCGGTCGTCCATCTGTAGGAAGAACCCTGCTGCCCGTCCGGCGCGGGCGCCTCGCGCATCATCCTCTCGCGTGCTGTTGACTGTCTCCCGAGCGTGGGATAATCACACCGTTGTAATTCTTCCCCAAAAACGGGAGGTCGCGATGCGCCGGCAGACGTGCTGCGAAGGTTGCGCCGAGACGGATTTCCGGCTCGTGGACGCCTACGCCGCGGTCGACGCCTCGGGCGAGATCGAGGTCGTCGTGTGGGCGTGCACGGGCTGTGGCGAACGGAGCGACGCTCTGGAGACCGTTGCCTTCGACCTCGTCGAGGAAGCCGCGGCGGCTCGCCGGGTCGCCTGATAACCGTCTCCCACGCGAACGGCGCCATAGGCGTGCCCACGGCCCGCGCCCCATGCATCCACGATGGCGTCGTCGACCGCTTCGACCGGGCACCCTCTCTCTATGGACGAGTGGGCGCCGGCTTCCCGGGCCCGCTCCATCAGGGTCTCGTCGCCCGATCCGACCACCACGACGTGAGTCGTCGGAAGGTACCTGCGAACGCTTTGCACCGCGTCGAACCCTCCTGGGAACCCCACGTCGAGCAGGATCACGTCGGGCTTCAGCGAGAAGGCCGCGTCCACGGCCTCAGGGCCCGCGGAGACCGTAGCCACCACGTCGAACCCCATCCGCAGGAGGGAGCGGCGGAGGGCTTGCCCGGTGGCGGCGTCGCCGTCGGCCAGGAGCACCCTGGGCCACGGCACGTCCACCTGTCCCGCATCCGCCGGTCGTACCAACATCTCTGTAGGCATCGGACGAACCGGGACGGTCTTGACCAGTTTCAGACGAAGAAACCGGCCGTCGCGAGACTTATCCGGGCGGGGGGAGCTCTTCCAGCGTCCGGCCGCGCTTCTTCTCCACCTCGTGGCGCTCCACCGCCAGCTGGACCAGCCGGTCCACGAGCTCGGGGTATGAGAGCCCGGACGCCTGCCACATCCGCGGGTACATCGACACACTGGTGAATCCGGGGATCGTGTTGATCTCGTTCACGATGAGCCGGTCCGGCTCGACCAGGAAGAAGTCCACCCTGGCCATCCCGGAGCAGTCGATGGCCCGGAAAGCGGCCACGGACATCCGCTGGACCTCCTCCACCACTTCCGGGGAGAGCTTGGCGGGGACCTCGAGCCGGGTGCGGTCGTCGAGGTACTTGGAGCGGTAGTCGTAGAACTCCCCCGACGGCAGGATCTCGCCCGGGACGGAGGCCACCGGGTCATCGTTCCCGAGCACGGCGCACTCGATCTCCCGGGCCCCGTCCATGGCCCGCTCCACGAGGACCTTCCGCGCGTAGCCCAAGGCGTCCTCCACCGCCGACTCCAGATCGGCCAGTGTCTTCACCTTGGTGATGCCCACCGACGAGCCGAGCGTGCCCGGCTTCACGAACAGCGGCAGTCCCAGCGCATCGGCGCGAGCCTCGACCGACTCAGGATCCTCCCGCCACTCACGCTCCAACACGACCTCGTGGGGAACCAGGGGAAGGCCGGCCGCTCGGAACAGCACCTTCTGCACGGCCTTGTCCATGCCCACGGCCGAGGCCAGGACCCCCGCCCCGACGTAGGGCAGGCCCGCCAGCTCGAAGAGTCCCTGGATGGTGCCGTCCTCGCCGAAAGGGCCGTGGAGGAGAGGGAAGGCCACGTCCACGGCTTCGCGCCGGCCGTCCTCCGCCACGAGCTCCCTGGAACCAGGATCCTGGGAGAGGGCGATCTCCGAGCCGGACTCCAGTCCTACGGCGGGCAGCTCCGGCGAGCCGGGCTGGAGCGCAGGAAGGCCCTCGAGGAGGTGCCATTTGCCCTGCTTGTCGATGCCGATCGGGACGACCTCATAACGCGCCGGATCGAGAGCACCGGCCACCGACGCCGCGGACACGCACGACACCTCGTGCTCCGCGGAGCGGCCCCCGAAGATGAGGGCCAGGCGGGTCCGCCTCCGCTCGTCCTTCACCCTCGGCCGCTTCTCGTCACCCACGTCGGTCGGTCAGACCTTCTCGAGGGCGCGAGCGAAGTCGTCCAGGAGGTCCTCGGAGTCCTCGATACCCACCGACACTCGGACCAGGCCGTCCGGGATGCCCGCCGCCCGGCGGTCCTCCGGCGTCAGCTGAGTGTGGGTGACCGATGGGGCGTGTACGACGAGTGTATGAGTGCCTCCGAGGCTGGCGCCGACCAGGGCGAGCTCCAGTGCCTCCTGGAAGGCCCGGCCGGCCTCCATGCCTCCGGAGAGATCGAAGGCGACCATCCCGGAGAAGCCGCGCAGCACCCGGCGGGCCACGTCGTGATCCGGGTGCGAAGGGAGTCCCGGGTACCACACTCGGGCCACCTTGGGATGCTCCTCGAGCATCCTCGCCAGGGCGATGGCGGTCTCGCAGTGCCGCTCCATCCGGAGGGCCAGCGTCTGCACCCCGCGGAGGGCAAGCCACGCGTCGAGCGGGCTCGCCACCCCGCCGAGATCTGTCGACACGTCCCGGATCTCGCGCATCGTCTCTTCGTCCCCGACCGCGATGCCGCCCGTCATGTCGTAGTGCCCGCCGATGTACTTGGTCGCGGAGTGGACAACGACGTCGGCTCCGAAGGAGAGCGGGTTGCACAGGTACGGACTGGCGAAGGTGTTGTCGACGACGAGCTTCACCCCTCGCTCCCGGCACGCCGGGCCGAGAGCTTCAAGGTCCGCAACAGGCACGACGGGGTTGCCGATCGTCTCCACGTAACAGAGGACGGTCTCGGGCCGGATCCCCGCCAGGAGGTCCTCGACGTGGTGGCTCCGCGCCACGGTCACATCGATCCCCCACCGCGGGAGCAGCTTCGTCAGGAGCGAGAAGCTTCCCCCATAGAGGTAGGGACTGGCCACGACGTGATCTCCGGCCTTCGACAGGGTGAGGAGCACGGTGGTGATGGCGGCCATCCCCGAGGAGAAGGACACCGCGTCCTCCCCGCCTTCGAGATCCGCCACGACATCCTCGAGCGCCGCGCGGGTCGGATTGTGCCAGCGCGTGTAGACGTAGCCGGCTTCCTTCCCCCGACGGATGATCTCCGCCAGGACCTCGGGGTCTTCGTAGCTGTACGTGGCGGTCTGGTAGATGGGGACAGAGACCGGTCGGGCGTCACCGAGGTCGACCCGGTTCCTCACCGCCCGCGTCGTGAAGCCTTCTGCACGGTCAGCCATCAGCGAAAGGGTAGCGCACTGGGGCGTTCGGTCAGCGCTTCGGGTAGCGGGCCCGGAGGTCGTCCACGAGCAGGGCCACTTCGGACATCACCGCGTCGGTGACCTGCCGCAGGGTCTCGGGCTCGTCCTTGCCCTCCTCGTGCTCGGAGAAGTCGCGCGGAACCCCGGCCTTGACCCAGATCCGGATCCCCGGGCGGAAGCTCTTGCGGCCCAGCCGCTCAACGTGCTGCGTGCCCCACACGGCCATCGGGAGCACCGGGACTCCGGAGGCCAGGGTCAGGCGGGCGATGCCGTTCTTCGCCGTCATCGGGCTGAGGTCCGGATTCTTGGTCACGGTGCCTTCCGTGTAGATCACGACGACCTCCCCCTCCCGTAGCGAGCGCATCGCCGCCGCCACCGGAGCGGGGTCCCCAGAGCCACGCTGGACGGGGATCTGCCGGGCGCCTTCGAGAACCCGCCGGAGCAACGGGTTCCGGTACAGCTCCCTCTTGGCCAGGAACCGCGGCCGGCGGCCCGCCTTCTCCAGGAAGAACGCGTGGGCCAGCGGATCGAAGTGTGAGATGTGGTTCGCGGCCACGAGGATCGGGCCTTCCGGCGGCACGTTGGACATTCCCTCGAACCGCCACCGGAACCACACCGTAAGGGGCGGGATCAGGACGCTCTCAGCGAACCGCATCCAGGGCTCGCGCCGTCTGGGCAAGTTTCCTCCTCGGAGGCCGACGCAATTGTAGGGTCCGCGCCTCCGGGCGGACCACTGCGGATGCGCCTGCACGAGCCCTCCGGACGGGCGCCTCGGATGCGTGTACCAGGGCCCGGGAGGGTCTAGCATTACGGCCCCATGCGCGTGATCGCGGTACCGGTGAAGTCGTTGGAACGGGCCAAGAGCCGCCTGGCTCAGGTTCTCGCACCGCTCGAGCGAGCCGCGCTCACGCTGGCCATGCTGGAGGATGTCCTGGACGCCTGCACGGCCATGCGGGGCTGGCAGACCTGGGTGGTCTCCCCCGACGAGTCGGTGCTGGAGGTCTCCGCCCGGCGCCGGGCCCGGCCGGTGGTGGAGGAGAAGGCCGGCCTGGCGGCGGCCATTCGCCAGGTGCAGGAGGAAGCGGCCGGCGCCGACGCCCTCGCGGTGGTTCTCGGGGACCTTCCCCTGCTGACCGCGGAGTCGCTGGGGAGGGTATTCCGAACGCTAGGGCCGGTCGTCACCGCCCCATCAGCGTCCGAGGACGGGACCAACGTCCTCCTTCGCCGCCCGCCGAGGGCGATCCCGGCCCGGTTCGGCACCAACTCCTTTCGCAAGCACCGAGAGGCGGCGGAGCTCAAGGATCTTCCGTTCGCCGTGGTCCATGCGCCCGAGCTCGCCTTCGATCTTGACACCCCCGACGACATCGCCCAGCTCTTGGAGTGGCGGCGAGGGAGTCGGACACGGCAGGGTTGCCTCGAGATGGGGCTGGCGGAGAGACTGAACCTGCGAACGCCGTAAGGAGGTAGGAGCCGACGTGCCGCAGGGGACGATCAAGACCTACGACGTCGAGAACCGCACCGGGGTCCTGCTCACCGACGACGAGCAGGAGATCCACATCGACCCGACCTCCGTGGAGGGCTCGGGTATCCGCTATCTGCGGATCGGCCAGCGAGTGAAGTTCGACCTCACCGACGAGGGCGGGAAGAAGCTGGCTCGGTCCCTCAAGCTCGTGACCTTCGACTAGCCTTCCTGGCCGCAGGAAGCTTCCGGGCCCGTCCGCCCAAGACCGCCTCCTTGAACGCCGTTCCCGGACGGAAGGAAGGGACGCGCCGGGCCGGGATCCGAACCGCGTCACCGGTGTGAGGGTTCCGTCCAACCCGCGGTCGGCGCTGCTGGCGCTCGAAGGTCCCGAACCCCACCAGGGCAACACGCTTCCCCCGGGAGACGGAGAACTTGATGACCTCGGTTGCGGTGTCCACCACCCGAGCCACGTCGGCCCTGGCCAGGCCGGTACGATCCGAGACTTCGGCGACCAGCTCGTTCTTGTTCACGCCCTCCCCCCGTGAGCTTGGTCTGCCCGGCATTGCAACCGTACCGTTCGCCGGGCACTCTCGAAATCCTGCAGCTGTTCGGCGGATCGAACGCCAAAACCCGCCGACGGTCAACCCGCCCAACCGTGTGGTACAAAGGGTGCCTACTGGGTCGTGGGGTAACGGTAGCCCGGCTGACTCTGGATCAGCTAGTCCTGGTTCGAATCCAGGCGACCCAGCTCCCCGGTCCCTTCGTCTAGAGGCCCAGGACACCACCCTCTCAAGGTGGAGACACGGGTTCGAATCCCGTAGGGACCACCGGCCGAAACCGCAGATCAGAGGCGCTGTGAAAGGATCGCAGGAGCGTCCAGAAGCCGAGGCCAGCAGCAAACCAGCAGCAAACCGTTCGGGGGCCGGACGCAAGTGCGGCGAGCTATTTACTTGTCAACCAGGCTGGTGGTATCTTCCTGCCCCTTCAACAGGGGGCTTCCTAGGTCTTGTCACTGGGCGTCGTGTTCAAGGGTCCAGAGGGAATCGTGCTGGCGGCCGACAGTCGTGTAACGCTAACAGCGCAGCGGGTCGACAGCAACATTCTCTTGCCTGCTTTCTTTGACAACGCCACGAAGCTGCTAAAGGTGGAGGGGCAGGACTTCGTGGCTGCGATTACGTATGGACTTGGTGCCCTCGGTCAGACGGCACCACGAACCGCCAGCAGCTTCCTCCCTGAGTTCGAAACCGAGTTGAAGAAGGCGAACGCCAGCCGCCTCTCCGTAGAGGAATTCGCGACCAAGCTTGGCGAGTTCTTCAAGCGCCAGTGGGACGCTGCGGGGATGCCGCCTGAGTCGTCGGACCAGATGATCTTCCTCATTGGGGGGTATGACGAGGGCGCACCCTACGGGCGTGTGTTCGAGGTAAACGTGCCTCTCGCCATCAAGCCTGCCGAGAAGAACCCCGGTGACTCTTTCGGAGTGATTTGGGGGGGTCAGCTTCAGACGGCGACGCGGCTACTGAACGGGTTCGATCCTCAGCTGCCCAAGGTGGTCCAGGAGTATCTCGGGCTGGGGCCTGAGCGCCAGGCAGATATCCGCCAGCACCTCATGGAGAACTTGGGCCTGCCGATTCCCTACCAGTTCCTGCCGTTGCAGGACTGCATCGACCTGGCAATACTGTTGGTCAGGACGACCGCTCAGCTGCAGACGTTCATGGTCGATATTCGAGGGGTAGGGGGTGACATAGATGTCGCAACCATCACCCGCACCAGGGGCTTCCATGCAGTCCAGCAGAAGGAGATCAGGGGTGAACAATTCGAGTTTTGATGCCGTAGGCACAGCCTCCCTCGGGACGAGTGACTGGCTCCGAGCTTCGCGCGGCGTCAAGTTGGGTGCGTATGTGCCCGGCGATCTGCTGGCCGTCCCACCTCCGCAACCGCCAGCGGAACCACCTCGTCAAGACCCGGATGCGGCCGATACCGCGTCGGAGTCTTCCTCGCCAGAGGGCCTAATCAGCCGCGCTCCCGAGTAGGCCGTCCATCCGCTCGGCCGCGTCTTTGAGCAGCTGTGGCACGACCTCCTGGTAGCGCCGCAGGATACGGGCATCGGCGTGTCCCATTAGCCGGACGGCCACCGGGTCCGGCACCCCAGCCGCCAGCATGAGCGTGGCGGCGCCGTGTCTCAGCCCGTGGAACGTTACGTCTCCGAAGCCGTGACCGGAAGCGAACCGGCTCCACCCTTTCGAGAACGACGAAGGCGAGTAGGGACCACCATCGCCTCGGTCAACCACGAGGTCATGGTCCAGCCACACCTCCCCCGCATGGAGACGGCGCTCTACCTGCGCGGCACGGTGACGGCGTAGCGCGGCCAGTACGAAGGCCGGAAGTTCGATGGTGCGCTCTCCTGCGCCGGTCTTCGGTGGCCCCTCATGAAGAAAGCACGGATACCAGAAATGTTCAAGGGTACTGGGAGAATGGAGGTCGGCCCACCTTCTATCCGAGGATGCGGAGCTGTGCGAACCCCCTATGTGGAGCACCAGGGCTGCAGCTACCCTTCAATCAGCGCCAGTGGTGCGGGCAATTTCAGGCGCGTTGACGTCCCCACGCAAACGATGGTTGGCTGAGAGCCAATGGTGGGCGACTACACGTTCCTGATCGCACTTGTCTTCGGGTGGCTGGTCTGCAGCTTCATATCCGGGGCTATTTGGTCCTCGAAGGGCGGCACGTTCGGAACCGGTTTCCTGTTCGGCCTCCTCGGACTCTTAGGGATCCTCCTGGCGGCGATCATGAAACCGGGTGCTTCGCTCACGACGGAGAACATGAAGCGGAAGTGCCCCCATTGCCTCCAAGAGATTCCGGCGGCCGCCTCCGTTTGCGCGTTCTGCCAGAGAGAATCAGAGCCTTGGACGTTTCACGGAGGTTACTGGTGGGTCAAACGAGATGGCCGGTGGCTCTACCTCGACCGCCAGCGCGGCGAGTGGCTCCCTCAGCCCGGCTCTGAGTCGCCCGCGTAACCCGGTAGCAGCGAGACTCCTTCGCGGACCGCCTACCCGGACTAACGATACCGAAAGCGCCTCCAGGTTCAGACGCCTTCAAGGGCTGAGCTTCTCCGAAAGACCAGCGGACTAATCTGCGCACGTCTCGCCTACAATTCAAGACATGGCTGGCAAGCCCGCTCCCCTCACACCCGAAGAAGAGACAGCTGTGGCGATGTTGCTCGAAGGAAGGCGCATCCCAGAAGTAGCTATTGCTACCGGACTTTCTATCAATCGTTTGCGTTACCTTCGCTATGACCGGGAAGACGTACGGGAAAGATTCGACATGGCGGAGCCGTGGTTAGGTCATGGCAAGGAACTGCGAACCCTCATGAGCAAAGCTGTGGGCGAGTTGAACCGGATACTCGATGAGGGCAATGATGCTCAGAAGCTACGAGCGGTCCGCACGATCCTGGAAACTGCGGTAAAGGTGAGGGCTCCTCGACCTCCCGGCAAGCGCCCGAAAGCTCGGCAGGAAGGCTGGGAGGGATTGCTCGGCAGTATTTCCAAGGACGGATGAATAATGCTCCGGGGCTAGAGTCCGGTAATACGGATGCTCCTAGCGAACTGACGATCCGTGAGTTGCCCCTCGATATAGCGCTGTAGGTCAAGGGGATCAATCTCGAACACCGTTTGCTCTGGGTCTCTAAACGAGAGGATGAAGAGTTCAACGTCGAGTTGCTTCAGGTTCTCGAATGACGGCGCGACAGCATCTCTATACAGGCGGAGAGGCTCGTAAAGAACAAGGTCCTCAAAGGACATACTCGGCGGTGGAGAGGCTTCTGCGGGATCGTCGAATTGGTAGACCCAGACCAGGTCGCCTTCAAACTCTTGAAACTCGGCTTGTGTCAACGAATACGGCAAATCTCGATCCATGATTAGTTTTCGCATCCGAGAGGCCAGCTCATCAGTTAGTAGGAACTGGTCGAGTTCGTCTGGCTGCTCCGACTCCGATGCTGCCGGACCGCATGCGAGGAGAATCATTAGGCCCAGCCCCAGGCCGACACGTTTCGATTTCACCGTCTCCCTAGCGTTTCGTCCGGTGGCGGAGGCGGTTCGTCTCGCTCCATTGCCATCAGACCGAACGAGACAGGACCGATCCACGGCATATCCTCAACAAAGACGGCCATTCCCCCACGCCTTTCGGCCTGTCGCCTTGCTTCGGAGATTGCCTGCCACCGAAACCGGAAGTAGCCCCCCGGTGCGTAAGGAATGAGAAACGGCTTGCCATCGGAAGTTACTAGGCATTCCACCAACGTCCAAACCCACGGTCTGCGAGGCCACCCGGGCCTATAAACGACTACGAACTCCGATCCGATGAGCACTTCATCTGACCTTCCTAATCGGACGCCGATTTCAAGTCGGCTATCTTCACCGAGCCACCCTGGAGAGAGATTGGAATATCCGTCTCGAATGATTGGGAAGGATCGAAGAATGTACCTCTACCTAAGTGCCCAAGACCATGAGCCCAAAGAAAGAGTTCGATGCCAGTCAAGGAGACCTGCAATACGATACCTGCTTCTTTGACACCATGAGCGACGCTACGAAGATATTCGACGGGACCGAACCTCCACATCCCCTCTATTAGCTCTTCCGCCTCTAACCCGGTTAGTACGTGGGAGAGGATTGCATCGGGGTCCTCGCCACTTTCGAACTCCATCGCCGGGACATAGACGGAGAAGGGGACGAAGATTCTTCCATGGCGGGTGCGCGCTGCGGGGTCCCCGATATTTTCGTCGAGGCCGACCAGCAGAGATTGGGCAGTCGAGTAAAAGATGTAGTGACTACGCAACTGGTAAGTGGATAGGCGAGCTATTAGCGCCACTAACGTCGCGCCCCTATCGTCCCTCGATACTCCTGTTTTGGAGGAAGCTAGGACACCGCCCAGGTAATCGGTAGCTACCTGTTCTTCGCAGAAGGAACCTTCGTCGATGATTCCTTTCAGTACCCGAGGAGGCACAGGGACCTTGATATCCGCGCTCTCGCCGAGCTTCTTGTCCGCGTTCTCGATGATTCGGCGAATGTTCTCGACTCGTTTCTCGGCCCACTGCTTCATCCCCTCCCCGAGATAATCGAGCGTTGGTCCCAAGACCCGCTGCGCTAGTTGAGCAGAACCAAACAGAACGAGGGCTGTTTCAGCGTCCATCGAGAGGGTAGGCGGGAGGAAAGATAGCCTCTACAGCTTGGAGGAACTCGCGGCCTTGCGCTCTCCAGTTGCCTCGATAGTCCGATTGGTCAAGTGGAAGAACCACAGGGTTTTGGAAGTCTAGAAGGCCATCGCGAAGAGCAAGCCACCCCTGGAACTCGCGGGTTGGATACTCCGGAGCTTCCCCAGCGTAAATCTTGAGGGAGTAGCCGACCTCAGTAACGCTCGTCAAGTGGATTGATGCGATCTCGATTTCCACATTCTCCCAAGCTGAGGCGGAGGAGATGACTGCCGACAGTTTGATTCCACAGAGGCGGTTCGTCTCAAGCACCAGCAGGCGGGCCGTTTGATTCCTCTCGTCTAGCTGACCCCAGTTGTAGGAGACATAAAGACCGAGGATTCCTTCTGGGAGCCATAGGCGACAAACGGAGGCCACCCAGCTCGGTTGCAGCTCCTGCAGAAAATCCTCTCGTGCCCGCATTGCTCTTGTCTCCTCGTTGGAAGAATCCTAGACCGCCCCCAGAGACAAGACCGTCTGGGCCAGCAGCAAACCAGCAGCAGAAGGGAGAGGAAACGCGGGGAAACGCGGGGAAACGCGGGGAAACGCGAGTAACGAATTTCGCCTCTTAGCTGGCGTTTTGACTTACTGCCCTGGTCGCGGAAACGGCCTCGGCCACCCTCTCAAGGTGGAGACACGGGTTCGAATCCCGTAGGGACCACTGAGCCCCTGGGGACAGGCGCTTCCATTGCCATCTCCGTCACGGTTCTGGTGAACCGAGGCCGCAGGCACCCCAAAATACGCCGCAACGAGAGCGAACCAGCTACGAAGGCACGCTGGCGACGTTGTCTATCACGTTGATGGGGTCGCCGGGAAGATCCAGGACGCACAGCGAGCGATCCCCGTTCTTGTCGAAGCGGGCCAGAGCACCAATCGGGTCAGGAAACCCTGGTGGAGGCGGGTACTTCGCGACGATCTGCTCGAAGGTGAGCGGACCGTCGAACGGGGGCGGGCACGTACCGACTGGCGGCGTCGCTCCCGCGGCGTGGCTCCCCATACCGAGGAGCAGTAGAGTCATAATTGGCGCAACGAAAGCCCTGCGACCTTTCACCGACCGCACCCCCTTGTCGCGGGCGCCGGCAACGCCCCCTGGCGAAGCATGCCAGGAGGCAATCAAGCACCCCTGTGCGGCCCTGTACTCATACAGAGGGCGTATTTGTTTCGGGAGCCGCCCCCACCCAACCCAGAACCTTCTATCGAGCATCCTCAGCTGGTTAAGTTGCGTTCACTGCCCATTGACCGAGAAGGGGCACCTCGACGAGCTGGCCGGAGCGGTTCGCGCACCGATCAGTCAGGACCACTATTGGCGCGAGATCGGAGCCCAACGGCGAGGTTACCAGGCTGCGGCGGAGTAACCGTCCCCGATCTTCACGGCTTCCCCGCCACTCCAGCGATAGAGTCCATCCTCGCCGATGTAGAGCAGGTGCCGACCGGATGGATCCAGATCGTACGAGAACGCCTCGGGGGCCGGCCTGAGGAGCGTCGCGACAATCTCCCCCGTGTCCGGATCGAGAGCAACGATCTCCGGCCCCGGCGGACATCCCGGCTCAGATGGGATCAGGCACCGCCTCACGGCTGCCACCCCTTCGGCGTGGAGCCCGATCAGCTCCAGGCTGCTGTCCCGGGGTCCCAGGGGGCGGTCCCTACCGAGCTCGATGCTCTGGTCTCGTTCCGTGTCGAGCAGGTAGATCGAGCTTGCCTCCTCGTGGCCCAGTTCGTAGGCCAGGGTGCGGGAATCCGACAGCCACACGAGCCGCCGTACAGAGACCGGCTCGGCGCCGGAGCTCCCGACGCGAAATCTCCAACGAGTCTCCTCCCCGGTGTCCGCGTCCCGCACCACGACGTACTGGTCCTTCCCGATGCAGGGATCGGGGTCCCAGTACAGGTAGGCGAGGAGCCGGCCGTCCGGGCTCAATGCCGGACGTCCCGCGCCTGCCGTGGCCAGCACTTCCGGCTCCCCACCGTCCAGCCGCATCCGGAGGACGTCTCCGGTGCACGCGGAGGTGCCCGCCTCGTAGTAGAGGGTTTGACCGTCGGGAGACAGCTCCGGCATGGCGATTCCACCTTCAGAGGTATCGACGTGATCCAGAAGGACCCGGATCACCTGACCCTCGGCCGTGTCGACCAGCACGAGCCGGCCGAGGGGGTCGCCGCCCTGCAGCCGCTGAAAAGCCACGAACGTGGCGGGAGGAGCTCCCGCCCGGGGCGAGGCCACCGGCTCCGGGGTGCCCGTGGGCTCGGTCGTTGGCTCTGGCGAGGGAGTCGCGGTCGGGCCGGGTGACTCCGCGGGCTCCACGCGCCTCTGGGCAAGGACCGCCTCCCGGATGCCGATCGAGGCCCCGGCCACCAGAGCAGCGGCCGCCGCTCCAGCCAGAGTGCCGTTCAGCAGCCTGCGCCGGCGGACCCCGCGGACCAGCCCGCGCGGCGGCTCGGGAGGCATGTCGAAGTCGTCGGCCCTCCGCCGTAGGAGCTTCTTGAGCTCGTTCTCCATCTCACTCCTCCCGCGACAGGTCCTCCCGGAGCCGAGCCAAGCCCCGAGAGACCAACGACTTCACCGTGCCGACCGGGCAGTCCAGGACTTCCGCCGTCCGGGCCTCGGTGAGGTCTTCATAGAACCGGAGCACCAAGGCCGCTCGCTGCTGGGCCGAGAGCCTCAGCAGCGCCGTCCACATGTCCCGCCGGGCGTCAACGTCCGGCTCCACGGGGGACGCGCTCCGCGTACGCTCCACGTAGGCTCGCTCGACCTGCTTCCTTCGGAAGTGTGAACGGACCAGGTTCACGATCGTCTTCTTCAGGTACCAGTGGAAGGCCTCAGGTTTCCTCAGGTCGTGGAACCGGCCAAACATCCTGAGGAAGGCCTCCTGGACGAGGTCCCGGGCGAGCTCGCTGTCCCCGGTCAGGAGGTAGGCGAGGCGGCCGGCCTCCGCGGCATGCTGCTGGTAGAGGAGCCCGAGCCGGCCCGACGACCGCGCCTCCCATTGGAGTTCCGGGGTCACGAACGCTCTCCTGCCCACGCCACAAATACAGACGCACGAGCCCCAACGAAACGTTCCACCCCGCCACTTCTCGCAAAGCTGCCTGAAGTCCCTCGGGTGACGGCCTCCGCGACCGAGCGCTCAGGCGTTCGGTCCCGGCCGGGCGAGTCTCAGTGACTCTGCCACCGCAATTCGGATCTCCTCCAACACCTCAACGGTCACGTCTGACTCTGCCTTGCCCAGCGAAACGGTCCGGATCCCAGGATGGAGCGCCGCGGCCCGCCGACCCACATCCGGACCCAGACGGGCGTCGAACACGAAGACGTGGGGAAACCATGTCCGGACGAGCGCCAACGCCTCCTCCACCGAGGACCCGCCGCCGGTCACCTCCCACTCGGCCCCGCTGGCCGCCCGCTTGAGG
>JBOGWB010000053.1:0-1884 GCA_050693035.1 Actinomycetota bacterium | reverse complement strand
CTTGAGATCTCGTTCTACGCGAGGGGCGCGGCGGAGGCGGGAGCGCGGGGCGGGTTCGTGGTGGTGGTGGACGTCATGGACGCCGGCACGAGCGACGCGGCCGCGCTTTGGGCCGGAGCGGACCGCGTGCTGGGGGCCGGGACCAGCAGCGTCGAGGTTCCCGTGCCCATCCATCCCGAAGGGATCGGGGCCCTGGCGGCGGGGCTCGCCCGAGGGATGGGCACGTCGGTCGTCGTGGCCACGGAGCCCCGGGTCGGCTCGGACGAGGAGCGACTTGCGGTGGCCAAGCCCGTGGTGGACGCGCTCGAGGCCGCGGGGGTCGAGTTCGAGGTGGTCCCCAACCAGGGAGCGGAGCTCCCGGGGCTGGCCAAGCTGGAGGACAAGGTCGTCGTGGTGGTCTCGGCGACAGGCGGGACTGCCTACGACGCGGCCGTGGCGGCGGGCGCCCCCGCAGTGTGCTTCGCCACTACCGGGCGGGTCCAGGGAAAGACCGGATGGGAGGTGGCGGAAGCCGGCGCCCGCCGGGCCATCGCCCTGGCCGACGAGCACGCCGCCGACATCACGGTGGTGGCGGCGAGCTCGAACTCCGCCGACGATTGCCTGGCGGCGTTCCAGATCGCCCGGATCATCATCGCCGAGGGCTTCCTCAAACTGTAAAGGCGAGGTGCGCGTCAGGCTGTTCGGGCAATTCCTCGTTGACGGCTAGGTGACTGAGTGAGGCCGGTCCGGAGGGGACGACCGCCCGGGTCGTGGAACCGGAAGTCCTCGGCGGGGTGTCCGCTGATCTTCCATCCGCCCTCGTGAATCAGGCGATGGTGTGCGTGGCAAAGGAGAACGAGGTTGTCGAGGTCGGTCCCACCGCCATCGCCCCAGTGCACGATGTGGTGAGCTTTCACCCACTGGCGGCGCTCGCATCCGGGGAACCGGCACCCGCCGTCCCGATAGCGAAGGAGCCGGGCGAGCTGGCCGGGCACCGTCCGGCCGCGGCGTCCGATCCCCACCATGCGATTCTCCGAGTGGAGCACCCATTCGATCCTGGAGTCACACGCAAGCCGTCGGATCGCCTCGGTGCACAGGCGCTGCCCCGACTCGGTCTCCGCGAGCCAAGGACCCGTGGCCGGTTCCTCGTCAGCGAGCACGCCGGCGCTGGCATGGATAACCAGAGTTGGTGTCGCCCCGCCCTGCTCCTCCGACCCTGTAACCATTTCCACGAGCGCGTCGGCCAGCCTGGCCTCCTGAGGGGAGTCGGGCTGATCGGCGAGCACCACCTGCTCCGCCCGGCGTTCGAGCGCCGTTTGCAGGGCCGCTCCCTGCTCCGCCGGGAGCATGCCTTCCAGGTAGAGCACCGGAACCTCTGGGTCCCACCACATCGATAGCGAGCGCATGCGCTGAACGCGTTCCGCTTCGCGCTTCTGCACTCGCTCGTGGCGGGCAGCTTCGCGGTGAAGGGTCCACGGCCGCAGTCGAGGTGCCCGCCGGGCCCAGTAGCCATCGGTCTCCCGAGTGGCGAAGCGAGTGAGGGGCCGGAGCTGGTCCCAAGACAGGAGGCACTCCGCATAAGCCCGGGCGATCTCCGGAAGCTCCGGCAGGGCGTGGGCCACTCGGACCCATTCCCGCGCTGTTCCCCATGCCAGGCCGTATCGGGCTGCCAGCCACGATGTCATGGACGTGGCACCGTCTCCCTCCCAAAGCCTGCGCTCGTCGCAGACCGCCACCATGCGGAGAGCGTCGGCGGAGGCGGCCGCCATCAGGGCCGAGGCTCGATCCATCGCTTGCACAAGGTCGTCGCGTCTGGTGCAGGGGCCGAATCCCATGGCTGTGATTCTAGCCACGGGGTCTGACAGAGATGATTCAGGCGGTCTCGGTAGGGCCGGTCTGACCCTG
>JBOGWB010000052.1:0-12988 GCA_050693035.1 Actinomycetota bacterium | reverse complement strand
CGGCGGTACCGACACCCCGTAGGGTTCGCGGACCGACCTGGATGGCAGCGGATTGTGGACCGGCCCAGGTCAGAGGCATGTATCCGAATAAATGCACCCTTCAGGGTAACCTCTGCTCGAGGTCCGCGTAGGCGATCCCGGGGCGGCCCCGAGCCGCGTCGAAGTCGGCCGGGTGGTCCGCCACGCCCAGGACGGCGAACCGAACGCCCGCCCGCTCGAGCGCCACTTGCGCACGCGCGGCTTCGACGTCCGGTCCGGCGCCGACGTGCGTGATCCCCGCTCCGTCCAGATGGCCGAGGGTGTCGAGCAGCGCCTCCTCGCCGTAGTCCAGCGCGTGGTTGTTGGTCAGAGTGACGACATCGACTCCCAGGGCGGCGAGGGTCTCCGCCGCGGACGGCGGCGCACGGAAGAAGAAGGGCTTGAGCGGATCCGGCCACGGTTCTCCGCGATCGGAGATGCAGCACTCGAGGTTCAGGACGAAACGTCCGCCTGCGCCGCGTAGTCGACGACCTCCGCCGCGACGAGCAGACCCGCCGGCTCCCGTGCCAGCCGCTCCGCTACCCCGCGGCCGAGCATCGTGTCGCCCGCGAGAGCGGGCTTCACCTCCAGCCTCCCCTTCAGTTCGGAGCCGCGATCGCGGATCGGTCAGCGGCCTTCTGGCCCGCCGCTTCGTCCAAGTCTACGAGCTTGGGGAGAGGCAGCTCGCGCGGACGTTGGACACCCGCGGCCGACGTGCTCGGCGGCGGACTCGGGTGCGAACATCTGGAGCGCGCTCTGAGCGATCAGGACTCCGCCGTGGGCTGGGCACACCGCTGAGCGTCGGTGACCGTGAGGGCACGAGAGAGATGAGGAACGTCGCGCGTGCCGCTCCGACCCCGCCCACGACTCGAAGGCCAGTCCTTCGGGCCGGACCGAGCCTTGAAGGATCTCTCCTACCCCGTGCTCGATACCCGCCAGAGCGACCACCGCCCCGAAGGTCGAGACGACGATCCTGGTGGCGGCTCAGATTGTCGCCCGGAGCAGCCCCACCGGACGAAGGGGACGGTTCAATGGTCCAGGTTCATGGCCGGTGGGAAGCCTGGTCCGCCCGGCGGGAATTTAGACACAGACACAAGAACGGGCGGCTCCCGGGGTTCGGGAGCCGCCCTTAGGCCATCTACCTGCAGTTTCTCTCGTTGCGCGGGCTGGATTTGAACCAGCGACCTCTGGGTTATGAGAAGTGCAGCCGGGGGTCAGTTCAGGCGTATCCGCTGCTCACAGGTCATGTTAGGCCATGTGAGGCCACCTGGGATCACCTGAGTCAGCCACATTTTAGCCACAATGGAGGGGAAGCGGTTCGACGACAACGTCATCAGCAACTTCTGCCACTACAACTTCTTCTTCCCTTCCGAGGAGGAGGCCAGGCACTGGGCGGAGGAACAGCCGAGGGACATCGTCATCCTCACAATCGAAGAAGGCTTCGAGCTCATGACGCGGATCGCGGGTACCCTCTACGGGGACGCGCTGGGGGCAGGCAGTTGACCAACCGCCTCGACCGTGAACCGGTGCGTCATCGCCTGAGGATCGGCCAGACGCTCAGCCAGTAGTAGACGAGGTATCCGCCGGCCAGCAGGAGGAGGGCCCCGCTCACGCGGACCGCGTGCCGAGACAAGCGGCGGAGTGCTTCCGGGGCGCTTCGACTCATCAAGCCGACGAGAACGGTCAGCCCAGCCAGGACCGCGGCCATGCCGGCGCCGAACATGACGAACTGGAGGAGGGCCATCAGGTACCCGCCGGACAGAAGCGACGTAGTGATGACGGCGAGGAACGCCGGGAGGGTGCAGCTCAGGGAGGCCAGTCCATAGACCACGCCGTACCTGGCATAGTCCCGGGGGGACGGCGTGCCGGCACCCCGAGCAAGTCGGTACGACCCATCCCTCAACCGTCGTGTGGAGCAGAAGGACCGACGGGTTCCGGGCCCCCTCCAGCGCTCACGCGGCCATGATCTTCAGTCGATCAGCTCGAACCACCCCTGGCGGAGAGGAGAAGGTACTCACGGATCACCGCGCGGATGTCCCCTCAGCTCCTCCGATCGGTACCAGAGCCTGTACCCACCCTCCCATGACGGCGCCGTCACACCCAATCGGGGGCGTCCCGTCCGGCGGCCCTGTGGAACTCGGCGACCACACGGCGGGCCAACTCCACGGCCCACCGGGCTTCTTCGGCTCCCACCGCCCGGGGTGCCTCGGGGGGAGGGGAGGTGGACCGGCGGTCCAGCCGCTCGGGGTCCCCGCGGTATCCGACCACCGCGTCACGGAGGGCCTGGAGCCGCTCGAGGTCGGGAGCCGCCTCCAGCTGGCGTCCGATGGCTCGCTCGCAGAGGTCGTGCCACTTGGGGAGGAACCGGGCCCGGTAATTGAAGTTGCCGATGGTCTCGGCCCCCAGGCGGTTGACCGTCGCCTCCAGGGCGGCGTGGGCGGCGAGGACCGCCAGGGCGGCGTGGGCGGCGTCTTCCTCCCGGGCCCGGGTGGCCATCTCCCCAGCCAGCCCCAGCAGGCGGCCCGGCTCGATCCCCATCTCCATCATCCCTCGACCGTCATCACCGCATTCTCGCAAGAGGGACGGATCCATGAGTTGCGCCAGGGTTTCCGGGGTCTGACTATCGTCGCTGTCGTAGTCGCCGCACAGCAAGGAGGAAGAAGTGATCGACGACCACGCCCATCCCTTCGCCCTCGACGGTGGCCCCCTGGACTTGGCCGCCTTAACCCTCGATGTGAGTACGGAGCCGGGAGCGGCATATCGGCGCAAGGCACTTGGACCCAGCAGGCTCTTCCAGGAGCTTCTCATGGTGCGCGTAGCCGACTACCTGGGGTGCAGAGCCAATGAAGTTTCGGAGGCCAGGGCTGAGGCCAGCGGCGACTGGGCATCCTACGTCCCAGGGCTGTTCCGCGACGCAGGAATTGAAGGAATCGTCATGGACCCAGCGTGGCCGCCGGGCGCCGCAGACCAACTCGAGCGCTACGCGGAGCTGGCGGGCTGCCCCATCTACCCCATCCTCCGGCTGGAGCCTATCGTGGACCGCCTGATCAGCGAGAGGGCGGGAGTATCCGAGATCGTCGAGGCTGTCGGAGCGGCTATGGGGGAGGCCGCCTCCAGGGGGTGGGTCGGTTTCAAGACAACCCTGGCCTACCGGACTGGTCTCGCAGTGGACCCCAGTGTGACGCGGCAACAGGCGGAAGCGTCGCTCCGGTCACAAGTCCCAGCTCGCCGGCGCGGGAAGGCGTGCCGAGACCTCATTCTGCGGGAGGCCCTGGCGACCGCGGCCGACCTCGGACTGCCCCTCCAAATCCACACCGGGATTGGTGACTCCGAGATCCGCCTGGCGGAGTCCAATCCGCTGCTGCTGGAGGAGCTCCTCCATTCTCCCCGGGGATCTGCCGGCCGGATCGTCCTCATCCACGGCTCGTACCCGTGGACCGATGAGCTCGCCTACCTAGTCGCGACCCGACCCAACGTGTGGGCCGACCTTTCCCTCTGCAACATCTTCTCCCCCCTCACTACCGGCCACCGCCTCCTGCGTCTGGTAGACCTCGCTCCTACCGACCGAATCCTCCTAGCCTCCGACGGGTTTCAAGAACCCGAGCTGTATTGGTTTGCCGCCGTGGTGCTGCGGGATGCGTGGCAGCAGGCGCGGTCGACCCTGGCCGCGGCAGGGGCCCGGAGGGGCTGGCTGGATGGGGTGGAGGATGCGATCTTCGAACGCAACGCTCAGGCGCTTTATGGGCTCTGATGGGATCAGTGGGCAGCCAGGAGGGCGAGAGCCTATACGTACTTCCCCATGCCCCCGGCGACGTCCACGGAGGCCCCGGTGACGTAGGTCGCGCGGTCGCTGGCTAGGAACACCACCATGCCGGCCACCTCATGAGGGCGACCAAACCGACCCAGAGGAATCTCCTTGTCCGCCATCCGGCGGAAGAACTCCTCCTCGGAGATTTCGGGTGCCCGACGGCGATGGATGTTCTTCCATTGCGGAGTGACTACGAAGCCAGGATTCACGCTGTTCACCAGGATGTTCTCGGAAGCGAGTTGGATTGCCAAGGTCTTGGTGAACGAGAGACAGGCTGCTCGGTTCACGCTCGTGGCAAAAAACGTCGGGTCGGGGTATTCACCGTAGACCGCGTTGATGTTGATGATCCGCCCACCGCCCCGAGCCCGCATGTAGGCACGACCGCTCGTGAACACCGGATCATCGAGAGCAGCTTGACGTCGAGGTCGGCCTGCCAGTCTTCGTCCCTGAGGGTCTCGAAGTCGCCCGGATTGGCTCGCCCGGGTTCACCAGGATATCGATGCCTCCCAATGCCTCCGCCGACCGAGCGACGAAGTCCGCTACCTGCGTGGGGTCGGTGACGTCACAGACGTGGCTGTAGACGGATTCCCCACCCGAGCCAAGCTCCTCGGCTGCCGCCCTGAGTTCCTCTTCTTGGCGGGCGCAGATGGCCACGCCCACGCCCTCGCGGACGAATTCCTCGGCGATGGCCCGACCAAGGCCCTTTGAGCCCTCCGGTGACGATGGCCTTCTTCTCTTTGAGCCCGAGCTCCATCGGCCCTGGGGGGACTTCAGTCGGGAGGAGGCGTGGATGGCTCGGTGGTCCCAGCAGGATCCTCGCTGGAGGCCCGGATCATCTCGAGGAGTGCCCGCCGCGGCGGGTGGAAGATGTCGATCTCGAAGCAGGAGGTGTCTTGGGTCCGGGCCCCGTGAGGGACGCCAGGCGGGACCACCGCAGTCATGCCGGGGCGCATGATCCGAACGTCCCCGGCGAGGTCGAACTCGAACTCCCCCTCGATCACGACGGTGATCTGCTCCTCCTCGTGGGTGTGGACCGGGGCCACCGTGTTCGGGCTGAACCGGACGAAGTTGGCCATGAGCTTGTTGCCCACTACCGGTCGAAACACCAGGCCGGGGACGAACTCCACCGCAGATAAGTCCTTGTCCACCTCGACGTACGCGCCTCCGGTGGCGGCTTGCCCCACCTTAGGATCCATCGCGAAGTAACCCTCAGCGTCGGTCATCGCTGCTCACCTCCTTGACGGCTCACGGACGAGGGCCGCCAGCCGGCGCACCCCCTCGGGAATCACTTCGTCGTCGATCCGGCTAAACGCCAGCCGGAGATTGTTCCGCCCCCTGCCATCCGGGAAGAACGGGACCCCAGGGACGAAAGCCACCCGCTCGGCCATCGCCTTCTGGGAGAGCTCCATGGCATCGACGCCATCAGGCAGGGTCAGCCAGCAGAAGAACCCTCCCCGGGGCTGGGTCCAGGCGAGCCCTTCGGGCATGAGCTTCTCGAGGGCCTCGAGGAGGACCGAGCACCGTCGGGCATACAGAGTCCGGGCCCGGGCATTCTGTTCCTCGAGAAGCCCCTGGCGACCGTACTCCTCGAGAAGACGCTGACCCAGGGCCCCGGCGCACTGATCGGTGTTTTGCTTGGCCAGGACCAGGTTGGCCACGACCTCTTCCGGTCCGGCGGCCCACCCTAGCCGGATCCCGGGGAAGAACGTCTTGGAGAAGGTCCCGGCCTGGACGACGGCGTCGGGTGCCAGGGACCAAAGCGAGGTCAGGCGGTCGCCGGTAAACGCGAGCTCACGGTAGGCCACGTCCTCCACGACGAGAAAGCCGTACCGACGGGCCAGGTCCACCAGGGCCGGGCGCCGCTCCGCAGAAAGGCTCACCCCGGCGGGGTTCTGATGCTCGGGGATGGTATAGAGAATCTTTGGGACCCGGCCTTCGGCCAGTCGGCGCTCCAGGGCCTCGATGTCAAGTCCGTCGTTATCGATGGGCACCCCCTCGACGTCGGCCTGGAAACTCCGGAAGGCCATGATGGCCCCCAGGTAGGTGGGACCCTCAACCAGGACCAGGTCGCCGGGGTCGAGGAAGGTCTTCGACAGGAGCTCCAGAGCCTCGATGGTGCCGCTGGTAATGAGGAACTCCGCTTCGTCCGGACGTCGTCCCTCCAGCCGCTTCAGTCGCTCGGCGATGAAGGCGCGAGGGCCGGGGAGCCCGGGAGTGGGGGCGTACTGCATGGCCGAGGCGTCCCCTGCCCCGATGATCTTCCCAAGTATCTCGGCAAGAACGGGGCCAGGGAACGTGGCGGGGTCCGGGAAGCCTCCAGAGAACGAGATGAGGCCCGTTGCGGTCGAGAGCGCCAGGATCGACCCGAGCCCCTCACCGACGTCTCCTCTGGTCCGGGTGGCGAACAGGTCCTCCCATCCGTCCCTACGTTGCGTGATCTCCATTCCTCCTCTCGGCTCGATCATGGAGCGCTGCCTCAGGACTTCCCTTGTCCGTCGGCAAGGAGACCATCGATGAGCAAGACGTCAATTGCCTTGGGCGCCATTTCCCCGAGGCTGACGAAGGTCTCCGTCCGATCGACGCCCGAGACTGCCCAGATTCGTTCGAACAGCACATCTCGGAGGTGAGCGGTGTCTCGGAGGCGGAGTCGGACGAGCAGATCCTTCGGCCCGGTTACAACATGGACATCCTCGACCTCCGGCGTCTCCCGGAGGCGCTCCACGACCTGGAACTGATCGCTTCCCTGGACAGAGACGATGCCGACGTAGACCACAAGAGGGAAGCCCAACATCGACCGGTCGATCTCGGCCCGATAGCCGCGGATCACCTGCAGCCGCTCCAGCCGTGCCACGCGGTCGGTGATAGCAGGCGGCGACATCCCCAGCTCACGGGCGATGCGGCGCAACGACATCCTTGCGTCGATCGCCAGGAGCCGCAGGATTGCCAGGTCGGTGGCGTCCAGCGCCTCGGGGCGGCCGCGCCCTTCCGGCCTTGCCCGGCCAGCTGTCGGCTCACTCATTTGCCTGGATTCCGGTCCCGATGTGGCTGGCCGAATCCCGGTCGGAACCTTCATCAGACTCGAGGGTCGGTGGGTGGTCCCCAGAGCGAATCTTGGGCCCCTATCCGTAGTAGACGGGCGTAACCTCCGCCCTTCCCTCGTCGTCTGGGATCAGCTCCGGATGCTTGTATCGGGATGCCCACTGGAAGCCGTATCTGACTGTCCTGATCTTTCTCGGGACGATCTTGATGGTCCAGCACGGCTCGACGTTCTTGGGACCGCGATAGTCATTCGCGCGTTCTCCCAGGTAACGGGGCCCCGTGTGGTTCGTGCCGATCTTGTTCCAGATCGACATCTCCCCGCTGTCGAGATAGGGTCCGACCGCCGCCTCGACGACCACAGCAATGCCCTCGCAGATGACCTTGGAGAGCGGCGGGTTGGGGTCGTCGATCAGGAGGTGCACTCGCGGATCGCGAGCCAGGTAGTGGGCCCACTGGGACCGTGCTCGGGGCACCACCCAGAACGCCACCCCGTCCCAGTGGTACCAGCTGGCAGCGATGTAGGGCGACCCGTCCGGGGTCAGGCAGGCGATCTTGGCAATCCACGGCTTCTGGAGGAACTCGTTCATCTCCCCCACCGACATGGGCCTTGGCTTCGGACCCATGAAATCAGTCGTCTGGCCATCGGCCTTCTCGCTCACGTCGCACCTCCGTGTCCCTGTTCGGTGCCTTCACCCTTGGGCTCGGAGGCAAGGCAACTCCGGACCCATCGGGGGATTCGGAGCGGTCTCGCGTCGTCGCTCACGGTTCGGACTCCGGGATCAGTAGACCTCGAAGTACTCTTGGTGCTCCCAAGGGGTCACCGTGGTGAGATGGTCCTCCTCGACGACCCCGTCTTCCCCGGTCACCGAGGCGAGGTAGGCGTCGATCTCCGACTGCTTGTACGCGCTTACAAACTCCATGAAGGGGTCGCCGAGCGCCTCCCGGAACACGGTGTCCTGTTTGAGCGCCTCCATCGCGTCCATGAGGCTCCGAGGCAGGAGCGGCTTGTCCACGATGTAAGGCTCCTCGTCCAGCGGCCCGGGGTCGATCTTGTTGTGGAGGCCGTCCAGCCCGGCGATGATCTGCGACGCCATGTAAAGGTACGGGTTCGCCGAGGGCTCGCCAGCGCGGTTCTCGATGTGCGCCGCCTCGTCCCCTGGCCCCGCACTGCACACCCGGATGTACGCGGCCCGGTTCTCCAGCGCCCAGGTGATCTTGTCCGGGGCGAAGGACTCCGGCCGGAACCGCTTGTACCCGTTGATCGACGGCGTGGAGAACACGCACTGCGCAGCGGCGTGCTCGAGCAGGCCTCCGGTAAAGTACTTGCCGACCTCCGACAGCCACTGCCCACTGCCCCACTCCCCATCCTCCGTTCGGTTGGTGAAGGCGTTCTGCTGGGAACCGATCTCTCGGAGGGACTGATGCAGGTGCCAGCCGCTCGAGAAGAAGTTCTCGAGAATCGGCCGACACATGAACGTGGCGTGGTACCCGTTGCGCCGGCAGATCTGCTTTGCGGCCGTGCGGAACAGGACCATGTTGTCCGCGGACTCCATGCCCTTGCGGGGATCGAACGTGAACTCGCACTGCCCGGGACCCCACTCGTCCTCCATGGTCCGCAGCGGTAGCCCGACCTCCTGCAGCTGCCGCTCGAGGATCGACAGGATCCCGTCGATCTCGTCCTGGCGCGTCTCGGTCAGGTACTGAAAGCCGTGGGCGACCGCGCTCACCTTCGGCGGCTCGGGCGGCCACCCGGACTGCTCGGGCAGGAGCATGGGGTCCTCGAGTTTGGTGATGTACCACTCGACCTCCAGTCCCGAGACATACTCGTACCCCTCTTCCGAGAGCTTGGCGAGCCACTGGCGCAGGACGTACCGGCTCGAGAACGGGACCGGCTTGCCGTTCTGGAAGTACGCGTCCGACAAGCACCACCCGGTGCCGGGGGCCCAGGGCAATTCGCGGAACGACAGCGGATCGGGAACGAGAATCATGTCCGGGTACCCGGTCATCTCCGGGATGCCAAACCCACCACCCGAGCGGAACAACGGGAAGATGATTCTGTTGGTCGTGTCCATGATCAGCACGGCGGTCTGCATGTCCTGGCCATTCCTCAGGGCGTGCAGGAAGGCGTTGGTCGTCAGGGTCTTGCCGCGCAGGATGCCATGCTGGTCCGGCCAGGAGACGCGGACGGTTCGGAAGTTCCCGTCCTTGACGAGCGCGCTGACCTTCCCCGCCGCCTCCTTCTGCTCGTCCGTCCACAGGTCATACTTCTCGACGAAGTCGACCTTCCCTACGCTGATGTCGTCGAGTTCGACCGGCATCTCCAGCTCCTTCCGACGTCCACTTCTCTGCCCTCCCGGGTCAGAGCTTCCGCGCTGCCGACGGGACATAGCTCAACACCCAGTCGTGAACCGTATATCGCATCTGCCTTCCGATTGTCAACTGATGGGCGGAAACACCGTGCGCATGATAGCTCGATGACCGATAGACCTGCAGCGCATCATCGGAGATCAGAGGGCTGCGACCCGCGAAAGGGCTCCAGAGTGTATCGATGCGTTCGTGCTCATCCAGGGTAGGGTAGGGCGCACACGATCGCGGACGGAGTGCTGATGAGTCGCCGCCGTTCGGCGGGTCGACAGCTTGGCAGGCCCTACGACGTCTCGGGCGGAGATCGATCGGCCTGTCCTGGTCCATACCCAGCAATCGCCGTTCCTACTGTGGCGGTCTCCCGCTCCACTACCTCGAGATTACGAGGCTCTTGGAAGAGCAGCGCGAACAGCGAATCGTCCCTGGAATGGAGGCCGGTGCAGGCTACGGTCGCTCCTTCGAACCGGAACTTCCAGAACGGGTTTCCCCGGTTTCCCCCGTAAACGTGGAGGTCGCCCTCGCCGGACAGATGCGCGAGGTTGGCCGTGCCCCGTAACTCCTCGTGTACGGCTTGAAGGGCGGCCTCTGGGGATCGACTCTCCAAGAGGCTATCGAACAGCTGGAATCCCACCTCGCTGTCCGCGTTGCCCTCGAGGAGATCCTTGTACCGAGGCCGGTAGTCAATGTGCCGCTTGAAGAACCCATTGTGGGCGAACGCGTAGCGCCCTCGCGGCTCCACAAATGGTTGCGTACTGGCGAGTTGGACGGTCGAGAGAAAGGATGGCCGGCGCAGGTGGATGAGCACCCGTCGCGAAGACTGCGAAGCGACGCGGTCACTCCCTTCTGGATCGTCGGCTAAGCTCGTCGGCCTACGGTAACCGCGGAGACGCCCATCCTCGGAGACCCAAGCGGCCCCCCATCCGAATCTGGCGATGCCCAGACGCTCCACTTCGCGGGCCCACAAGAGCGCCTTCTCCAGGGGCTGGGGTTCCTCCCACGCAACCGCCAATATCTCGCACATTAGCTTGGCTCCTACTCCTTATATTATCGAGGAGCCCGCACCCGGCCTGAACAGCGCGGAATGCGATGGCCACCAATACCAGAACCAGGATGATGGAAAACCTGGACATCTAGCCGAGGGACGTGCGGGCCGTCTGAGCGGAGAGTTCACCCTTCCCATTTGACCTGCCCATGAAACTGGGCGCAGAATTCGGCGAGGAAGTGACCTTGTGCAGTTCGCCGTACCGATCGTCGCCGATCAGCGAGCCAGCAGCTGCTCTCCTCATGCACTCTCGGCGATCAGGACCTCAAGTGGCTAGAGGACGGTGACGATATGTCGGAGAACCAGGATGACAAGCTGCAGCCCGGCACACGAACTCCTCGCGAACGAGACCCGGAGCATCTCCCACCGCTGATTCGGCCGGCGGTCGATTTCGTCGCCAGGATTAGGGCGACCGTGCACTCCAAACTCCTCGTTGGGTTCCTCATCATCGCCGTGCTGCTCCTGGTGATGGGCCTCATGAGCATCGGGGTCATCTCGGCTATGAACCGCCAGGCCGATCAGCTGATCCGACTTCAGCGGCAGGCCGATCTCGCTCGGCAAGGGATCTATGCCGTCACGGCGCAGAGCCACTATCGAGCGATGGCGTTGATCACCCGTGTCGACTCGTGGAACGACAAGATCGGCGCCGCCAAGGAGAACTTCACCACACAGCTGAACGGCATCGCTGCGATCGGGGGACCCGGCGTGCCGGAGAGGATCGATCGCCTCCGCGAGATCGATCTTCGCTTCGACGAAGCGGGAAACGACGTCCTGGCGCTGTATCGCGAGGGCGACTTCGATCGGGCACTCGATCTTCACGTTTCCGCCGAGCACGAGATCTCGCATGAGCTGGAGGACGAGCTCAACTTGCTCATCTCCTCGTCGGAACAAAGGATCGAGGACGCTACGGAAGAGCTGGCGTCGCTCCACGGGTTCCTCACGACTGCGATCGCCCTCTTCTCCGGAGCCAGTCTGATCGTCGCGCTGGCCCTCGGAGCCGTCCTTTCCTGGTCCTTGATCCGCCCGGTTCGGAAGATGGACGACGCGCTGGCTCGGATCGCCGATGGCGACTTCGGGGAGGAGGTCGAGGTTCCGAATCGGGATGAGTTCGGTCGACTCACAGTGAACCTCAACCTGACCAGCGCTCGCCTCGCCACCCTGTACAGCGATCTGACAGAGCTCAACGAGAACCTCGAGAAGACGATCGAGGAACAGCTCGCCAAACTTCGGCGGGCCGAGCAACTGCGCCGCTACCTCGCTCCTCAGGTCGCCGACGCCGTGCTGAGCGGCGGTGGGTCGGTGGCGTTGAAGTCGACCCGACGAAATCTCACGATTCTCTTCGTAGACATTCGGGGGTTCACCTCAATGGCCGAACGGATGGAGCCTGAGGAGCTCATCGACTCGCTCAATCAGTACTTCACGGCTATGACCGACATAGTCTTCCGCCACGGCGGCACCCTCGACAAGTACGTTGGCGATGGCATCCTCGCCTTCTTCGGAGATCCGATTCCCTTCGAGGACCATGCCGAGCGGGCGGTGGCGACCGCATTCGAGATGCAGCATGCACTCGACGCCCTTCGTGGGAGCTGGCTGCTGGAAAGAGGCGAGGACCTCAACGTTGGAATCGGAATCAGTACGGGATACGTTACGGTCGGGAACATCGGATCCGACACCAGGACCGATTACACGGTCATCGGCAATCACGTCAATCTAGCCTCGCGTCTTGCGATGATTGCAGAGCCCCAGCAGGTCTTGGTGTCGGAACGAACCCTGGTGGCGGTCCGGGAGCACGTCGATGCCACCCCCGTGGACGAGATATCACTCAAGGGTGTTCAGCGTCCGATCAGAATTTTCGAGATCGTGAATGCTCCGGCTAATCTCCCTGATTCGTGAGGGTGTGGATTTCGAGCTCCGGCGGCAAGGAACAGCGTGGACTGGGCGTCGGCCGACAACCGATGCCGTTCGCATACGCGGCTCTTCCTCCAATTCAACGAGAAAGGTTGGCAGCGGCTCGGCGATGTCGCGGAGGGATTCGTGGACGGAGCGTAACCGGCTGGCGAGCTCAGCTGCCCCGAGCGAGTCTGCGGACTGGGCCTCATAGAACTGCCACAGCGTGACTGTGAGGCCACGAGCCTCGTAGGGGCCGGACGGGACGTCCCTGGTTGGACACACAATCGGCGCGTTCTTCCGCGCCAGGTGGCCCGCCACCGCCAACTCCCGCTCAAGCGTCTCTAGGGCGACACCCCGAAAGTGGCTGGTGCCGACCTTGGCCACGACGGGGGTTGGTGCGAGGTGCACGATCGTGTTGTTGGAGTCCTTCAGGATCCGAGGGGTCATAGGCTTGAGGCCCAGGTCCCGAGCGACCTCAACTGCGGCCCGGACGGCATGCTGTCGTCGCTGGTTCGTGGTTGACACGAGCGCCAGTCTAGGACTGCCCCCGCCTTCGCGATGAGTTTGCGGGCGATCTGGAGTCGTAGTTGGTGTGGGAGTAACTTGAGGCCGAGACGTCGAATCGGTCGGAGCGGCCGAGCTCACAGGAGGGAGACGAGGTGGCTGGGCACAAGATTGGAACGCGCGACGAGTGGCAGGTGGCACGCGACGAGCTGGCGAAGCTCGAGGCGGAACACGCCGAGCGAAACGAGGAGATCAAGAGGAAGCGGCTCGAGCTCCCCTGGGTCCCGGTCGCGAAGGAGTACGAGTTCGACACCGACGACGGG
>JBOGWB010000051.1:0-2860 GCA_050693035.1 Actinomycetota bacterium | reverse complement strand
CCTCAAAGACGCCACCCCGGCGCACTATGAGCGGTGGCTCCGGTCGGCCCTGACGTCCTTCCGGCCGCCGAGCCCTGACCAGAACCTGGTGTTCATCAACGCGTGGAACGAGTGGGCCGAGGGGAGTGTGTTGGAACCTTCCCGGCGGTGGGGACGGGAGCACCTGGAAGCCACCAGGCGAGCGATCGGTGATGTCGTACCTGCGCCGGCCAGGATGGCGGTGAGCGGGGAAGGCAGAGGATCCTAGACCGACCTTCCACCACCTGCACCGCTTGGTAACCGAAGCGAACCACCCTTCCGGATCGGACGATCATGCGAGATTCTGAGTTTCCTTCCGAGCGCGCACGCACAGATGGCCTGCGGATCCTCCATGTCGTGGCGACCTCCGAGCTGCGAGGCGCGGAGATATTCGCCGGGGACCTGGTCCGAGGACTGAGCCGCAGCACCGAGGATCAGATGGTGGCCATCCTTCGGGGGTCGGCGGGGCCGGCGGCCCAGTTCGATGCACCGTGGGCGGCGCTGGGTGGAAACGGCTCGAGCCTCCCCGGCCTCCGCATGCATCTGGGAGCGCTGCGGGGACTTCGGACCCTGGTGCGTCGGTGGCGTCCCGATGTGATCCAGGCCCACGGGGGGGAGCCTCTGAAGTACGCGGTCGCCGCGACACGAGCCGCCCCGCGTGTCCCGGTCGTGTACCGAAGGATCGGGGCAGCTCCACGGCGGCTGGCCCGCCGGATCCCGCGTGCCGCATATGGAGCGCTGATCCGGCGAGCATCGCGAGTGATCGCAGTTGCCGAGGCCGTCCGGCAGGAAACGGTGGACACCTTCCGGGTATCTCCACTTCGGGTGGTCACCATTCCCAATGGTGTCGATCCACGGCGGATGATGCCCACCAAGAGCCGCGAGGAGATTCGCCGGGCCCTCGGGATCGCATCACGGAGCGGTGTTCTCGTTTCGCTTGGGGCTCTCACGTGGGAGAAGGATCCCCTGGCCCACCTCGACGTCTCGACGCGCGTGGCCCGGGAACGTTCCGATGTCGTTCACCTGGTGATCGGTGGCGGCCCGATGCTTCAGTCCGTCCAGACGGCGATCGATGAACGCGGGCTTCGAGGTCGCGTCCTGCTGGTCGGGCCGCGCAGGGATGTTCCGGATCTCCTGGCGGCGGGCGACGTTCTGGTCTTCGCCAGTCGAAGCGATGGGATGGAGGGGATGCCCGCGAGCGTCATCGAAGCCGGGATGGCAGGACTTCCCGTGGCTGCGTACTCGGTCGCCGGAGTGTCAGAGGTGGTGGCCGACCAGCAGACCGGGCTCCTGGTCAAACCCGGAGATGTCGCGGGGCTCGCTCGTGGCGCCGCCGCTCTCCTGGGCGACCCGCGCCGTCGGCGGCGGATGGCGGCGGCGGCTCGAGCGCGATGCGGGGAGCTCTTCGACATCCAGCGGATCGCCCCTCGGTACCTGGAGATCTACCGGGAGGTCGCGGGCGAGTGAGCCGCATCCTTCTTTTGATCAAGGGCCTGGGACGGGGCGGGGCCGAGCAGCTCCTGCTGAGCGCCGCCCCACACGTCGACCGGGACCGGTTCGAGTACGAGGTCGCGTACCTGCTTCCGTGGAAGAACGCGCTGGTCGGCTCCCTGGAGCAGGCGGGGATGCCCGTGCACTGTCTGGATGGCGCCCGCGGGCTGGGCTGGCTCACGCGGCTCCGGGCCCTCGTTCGGCGACGGGAGATCGAGCTCGTTCACTCCCATTCGCCGGTGCCGGCGGTCGGCGCCCGGCTCTCGGTCCCTCGCGTGCGGCAGGTGTACACGGAGCACAACGTGTGGGGTCGCTACCACCGGGCCACGTACTGGGCGAACGTCCTGACGTTCCCCCGTACCGATCATGTCTTCGCCGTCTCGGATCAGGTTCGGGAGTCCATCAGGTACCCGCGGTGGCTCCGCGGACGCCGGATGCCCCCGGTCGAAACCGTCTACCACGGGCTCGATCCGGATGCCATCCCGGACCGGAACGGATCCGACGGGATCCGCCGGGACCTGGGGATCCCGGACGACGCCCCGATCGTGGGAACCGTCGCCAACTTCAAGGCCCAGAAGGGACACGCTCAGTTGCTCCAGGCCGCTCTTCGGGTGCGCGAGGCCGTCCCGGATGTCCGGTTCGTGCTGGTCGGCACGGGGCCCCTGGAGGACGAGATGCGCCGGCGGGGGAAGGAGATGGGGCTGAACCGGAACGTCGTCTTTGCCGGGTTTCGGGAGGACGTCCCTCGAGTCGCCGACACGTTCGACGTGTTCTGCTTGCCCTCTACGTATGAGGGATTGTCCATCGCTCTCATCGAGGCCATGTCCCTGGGGAAGCCGGTGGTCGTCACCGCGGTCGGTGGGCACCCGGAGGTCGTCACGGAGGCGAAGGATGGTTTCCTGGTGCCCCCCGGCGATCCCTCGGCCCTGGCCGATCGTCTGATCACGCTGCTGCGAGATCGAGAGCTTCGACTCCGGCTGGGCAGAAGGGCCAAGGAACGCGCCGCGGCCTTCGACATCCGAGACGCGATCCGCCGGATCGAGGCCGTGTACTCCGAGGTGCTGGGGTGAGCACGACGACTGCGAAGCTGCGGATCGACGTCCGCCCATTCAGAGGAGATGACGAAGCCGGCGTGCTCGACCTGCTGAAGGCGTCGCTCGGCCCGGGCCCGCCCGGATCACGAACCCCAGAGTTCTTTCGCTGGAAACATCTGGCCAACCCGTTCGGGCACTCGCTGATGCTCGTGGCGGAGGCGGGGGGGCAGATCGTCGGACTACGAGCCTTCATGCGGTGGGAGTTCGAGGCAGGCGGCCGCGCGGTCCGTGCCGTGCGGGCGGTGGATACCGCAACC
>JBOGWB010000050.1:0-48287 GCA_050693035.1 Actinomycetota bacterium | reverse complement strand
TGGGGAGCCGCCTTCATGCCTTCTACCTGCGGTTCCGCTCGTTGCGCGGGCAGGATTTGAACCTGCGACCTCTGGGTTATGAGCCCAGCGAGCTACCGGACTGCTCCACCGCGCAGCCCGATACTACCAACGCCCTCCGGAGGCCGTCTACCCGGTCGGACTGGGAGTCGGTTGGGCCCCACCCCCCGCCCCCAACAGCTGCACCGCCTGCTGCACCGCGGCCTGCGCGGCTTCGATCTCCCGCTGGTAGCCGGCCAGATCGCCCTCCCGGAGAAACTCCTCCGCCTGCTGGAAGTGCTCTCTCGCCTCGGCGAGGAGCGCCGCCACATCCCCGGTGGGCTCCTCGCCCGGCTCGGTGGGCTCGTCGGGTTCCTCCGGAGCGGCCTCCCCGAACAACTGGGCCAGAGCGTCATTCATGCTCTCGGCGAAGGCCACCTGCTGGCCGTTCACCACGATCACCCGCTGGAGCTCGGGGATCGACGTCTCCTCCTGCTGCGACCGAAGGTAGAGCGGCTGGACGTACAGGAACGACTGTCCGATCGGGATGACCAGAAGGTCCCCGTAGATCACCCTCGAGCCGAGCTGTCCAAACAGGGTGACCTCCCGAGCCACGTCTGGGCTCTGCGAGATGAGGGCGGCCACCTGCCCCGGCCCGTTGACGTTGCGTTCCACCGGGAAGCGAAAGGCCACTCTGTCCCCGTAATCCTGAGGGTCGGAGCTCGCCGCCAACCAGGCCACCATGTTGGGCCGGTCTGCCGGCGTCATCGGGAGGATCATCATGAACCGTTCCTCCAGAGCGTCCGGGAGCCTCATCAGCACGTAGTACGGGTCCAGCGGCCGCGCTGACTCCTGGTTGGGATCCTGGGCCACTTGCGGGACCTGCCAGAAGTCTTCCTTGGCGTAGAACTGGGTGGCGCTGGTCACGTGATAGTTGGCGAACTGTGTCGCCTGGATCTTGAACAGGTCCTCCGGGAACCGGAAGTGCTCCCGCAGCCGCGCGGAGGCGTCGCTCAGGGAGGTGAACAGCGTGGGGAACACCCGCTGCCAGGCCTGGATGATGGGGTCATCGGGATCAGCCACGTAGAAGGTCGTGGTGCCGTCGTAGGCATCCACGGTGACCTTCACCGAGTTGCGGATGTAGTTGGCCGGTCCGCGGAGCGATGGGCCAACGAGCTGCGAGAGCTCGAGGCGCTCCGAGTACGGGTAGTTGGCGCTCACCGTGTAGGCGTCCCAGATCCAGAGGAGGCGACCGTCGACCATGGCGGTGTACGGATCGTTGTCGAACTCCAGGAAGGGGGCCAGGCGTCTCACCCTCTGGTCGATCTGCGTGTTGATGAGCATCTTGCTCTCGCCATCGATGAGCCCGGAGATCAACAGGTTCACGTCCCGGAACCGCCACGCGAACGCGAGCCGTCTGACGAACCCGCCCATCTCGATCCCGGCCTCTCCCGTGTACATGGTTCGGGCGAACTGCTCCTCCCCGGACTCCGTCGTGGGGAAGTCGAACTCCGGTTGTTCCGTTTGCACCACGACGAACGGGACGTTGCTGATTTCCGCGAAGTAGATCCGGGGCTGCTCCAGGTCGCCGGACAGGGGGCCCCGCGGAGGGATGTCGGAGGCCACGAAGGCTGGAGCGCCGCCGCTGCCGGCCTGGTCGGCCCGGCTGGCCACAAAGCCGAACCCGTGGGTGAAGGTGAGGTGGCGATTCTGCCAGGTCTGGCCGCCGCCGCGGATCCCGTCCTGGGTGATCTCCCGTGGAGCGACCATGACCACCCGCCGGCGTCCCTCGATCTCGTATCGGTCCACGTCCACGTCCACGAACTCGTAGTACGGGCGGATGCGCTGAAGCTGGAGGTAGGACTGCTCGAGGACGGCCGGGTTCCACAGGCGGATGTTCTCGACGACGCCGGCGTTCTCCTCGATCTCCTCGGCGGTGAGCTCAGGAGCGGCCGCGAACGGGACCGTCTCGATGTCATCGAGGTCGTAGGCCCGTCGGGTGAAGGCGATGTTGTGGTCGATGAACTCTGTCTCGAGTTGGAGCTCCTGGGGAGCGACCCGGAACCGCTGGACGAACGCGGGGAACAACCCGCCGATCACGATCGAGGCCAGGGCCAGGATCCCGATGGCGAACACCGGGAGGGCCCACCCCCGGAACCGGATGTTCACCAGGAAGAGGACGGCGCAGAACAGGCTGATGAACAGGAGAACGGTCAGCGCGGGGAGCTGGGCATTGATGTCCGTGTAGGTCGCACCCGTGACGATGCCCCGCGACGAGAACAACAGCTCGAACTGGCCGAGCCGGTATCCCCACGCCCGGGTCAGCAGGATGAAGCCGAGGAGCACCGAAAGGTGGGCCTTCACCTCTGGGGTGACCCGCTCCCCCATGGCCCGCCACCTGATCCCGCCCCACAGGTAATGGGCCGCCGAGGTCACCAGCCCAACCACGACGAGTGAGGAGAACAGCCAGCCCTGAACGAACTGCTGGAAGGGCAGCGACAGCACGTAGAACCCCACGTCCCGTTCGTAGACGGGCTCGAGGACCCCGAAGGAGACCTCGCCGGCGACGCGCCACAACCGGAAGGCCTCCCACTGGGTGGACACACCGGTCGCCGAGAACAGCGCGAACACCAGGGCCACCGCCGGCAGGACCCACCGGGCGTACGGCTCGAACGCCACCCGGTAACGCTCCACGTACTCCTCCTCCGGGGAGTACACGCGGTAGCGGGGGCGGATCCGCCGGGCCACGAGCAGGTTCGCGTAGAGGAGGACGAAGAAGACGAAGCCGAAGGCCGCAGCGAGGGCGAGCCTGGTCCAGAACACCGTCCAGAACACGCTCGACCGGCCGAGCTCCCGGAACCACAGGATGTCGATGTAGAAGCCGGACAGGATCGACAGCGTGACCGCCGCGACCACCGCGATCGCGGCGGCCCACCAGAGCCAGCGCCGGCCACCTGGGCGAACGATCCGGGAGCGTTCCAACGCGGAAGAAGCGTATCAGGCTGTGAAGAAGGCGAGCTCTACTCGAGGAGGAGGTCGTCCCCGATGTCGGTGTCCAGGACGTCTTCCACCGTGCAGGTCAGGAGGTCCAAGCAGGCAGGCTCCGGTGGAGCGGGCTCGGTGGGCTCATCCACCGTCCCACCACTCCCGGTGCCCCCCCCGGAGGGCCCGCCCCCTGTGCCGGGCGATCCGCCGCCGGTGCCCCCGCCCACTCCGGCGGCTCCAGGGGCCGCCGTGGAAGGTGCCAGCTCGGTGGTGAGCAGCGCCGTCACCTGGCGAACCAGGGTACCGAGGATCGAACGGGCGAGGTTCCACTCCGCAGCCACCACGATCCAGGAAGCCCCCAAGCCGCGCAGAGCCATCACCTGGCTGAAGGCCCGCTCTGGGGAGACGTCTCGCGCAGGGCCCGCCGCCGAGGCGACCACCGAAGCCACGAGAGCCTCGGAGAGCCTCCCTGCGGCCGCTCGTTCGGGGAGTCCTGCCAGAATCATCCGCCGGTCGAGAGGGATGACGGCCGCCACAGCGGCCCTTCCACCCCGCCGAGGCAGCTGGAGGGCCACTCCTTCCTGGAGCCGCTCCAGCCTCTCACCGACGTCGACGGCGTCCCCCAGGAGACGGTCGTCCCATGGGTCTCCCGGGTCGACCTGGAGGGCCACCGGCCCCCGCGGCACGGTGCCCCCGACCAGACCGACCTGCCGGAGGGCACTCACCGTGCCTCCCCAGCCGGAACCCGGTAGCGAGACCTCGCCCTGGTAGACGCCCACGCGAACCGATAACAACCGATCCACACGGTACAAGGAGGTCTCCGCCGCGCTTACCTGCACTGGCCCGATCCCCACGGAGAGCCCGGAGATCGCCTGGGCCAGGACGCTTCCCTTCTCCAGCTCGGGCACGGCGCCGATCCGGAGCGTCGAGCCCTGGCGGAGCTCCAGGGTGCCGCCGGGGAGCTCGACGGAAGCACGCCCGAAGCCACGGATCTCCACGCGGTCGCCTCGTGCCAGCGGCACCGCGTCGGACACGGTGCGCCACACTCCGTCGTTCTGGAGGTGGACTTCCCCTCCTTGCGGGATCAGGGTCGCCCCGGAGCCCCCCACGGGCGCCCGGGCGCAGGCCCCGCCGAGCAGGGCCACACCGACGATCACGGCGATCCGTTTCATCCGGCCGTACCCTTCCCTTCTTCCTTATCGGCCGCTGGGATGAGCAGGCTGAAGGTGGTGCCCTCTCCCGGCACGCTCCTCGCAGTGATGGTACCCCGGTGGGCGTCCATGATGCGCTTCACGAAGGCCAGCCCCAGCCCAAGCCCTCCGAAGCTGCGGGTATCCGAGGCATCGAGCTGCCGGAAGTCCTCGAAGATCCGGGGTAGATCCTCGGGCGCGATGCCGATCCCCTCGTCGCGCACATCGAGCCGGATCATCCGGCTCCTCCTGGAGTTCTCGGGGGACATCGACACCGTGACCGTCCCTCCTTGGGGTGAGTACTTCACCGCATTGTCCAGGACCTCGTCGATGGCCCGGCGCATCAGGCTCACGTCCACCAGCGCCTCGGGCAGCGATGATTCGAATCGGGTCGAGAACTCGTGTCGGTCGGTCCGGCCTCTCCATTCCTCGATCGCCTTCGAGAGAAGGGGGAGGAGCGCGGTCGGAGCGGCCTCGATGGTCATCCGGCCGCCCTCCATCGCCGCGAAGTCCAGAAGCATGGCCACGATCCGCTCCAGCCGGTGGGCGGACGCCAGCATGGAGTCGGCGAACTGCTTGACCCGCTCTGCAGGGACCTCCCGGCCGGAGAGGATCTCGGAGTACCCGATGATCGGCGTGAGCGGGGTCCGAAGCTCGTGGGACACGCTGGTCAGGAATTCCGTCTTCATCCGCTCGACCTCGTGCTCCCGGGTCATGTCCCGGAGCACCAGCACCTGCCCGAACGGCCGCCCCCCCGTGTCTCGGAGCGACGAAGACACGATGGCCACCGGCACCAGGCGCCCATCAGCCCGCTCGACGAACGCCGTGCCTCGCCGGAGCTCCCGGCCGAGCGGTACCACCTGCCCCTCCGCGTCCCGGATCTCCACGACCCGTTCGAGCGGCTTGCCGAGGACCGTGCCCCGAGAGCGGCCCAGGATCGTCGTCGCCGCCGGGTTGAACGTCACGACCCGCCCCTGGTCGTCCACCGCGACGAGCCCGTCACCCATCGAGTTCACCACCGTCTCCAGCCGGCCTCGGAGCCGGGCTTCCTCCTCCGCCGCCTCCCGCAGCTGCGCGTCGGAGAGGGCCAGGGACTCGGTCATCTGGTTGAACGCCTCGGCCAGGTCGCTGACCTCGTCCTCCCCGGTCACCTCGGCCTTGGTCCCGAGGTCCCCGGAGGCCACCCGCCTGGCCGCCCCGGTGAGGGTGATGACCGGCCTGGTGATCCGGCGGGCCACCAGCGCCGCCAGGAGGAAGGCCAGACCGAAGAGGACCACCGCGGCCCCGAACAGCAGACGATTGATCTCCCGCTCGGTGGCGGCGACGGCGCCGGCCGGCTCGGCGACCAGGAGGATCCCCACCGGGCGGCCGTCGGCCCGCCGCAGCGGGCGCAGGGCGGCGAACCTCTCCACTCCGCCGACCGCCACGCTCTGTCGGACTGGGCCGGCGCCCGCCAGGAACCCTTCCCATATCCGGCGGAGGGTGGCCTGGTCGATGGCCGGGATGGCCGGGGGAAGCTCCAGCTCGTTCGTGGCCACGGGAACCGTCTGGGCCTTGCGGAACACGGCCGCGGGGCTGCCGGGGGCGATCTGGTCGAGGAGCTCCTCGTTGACGAACCGCCCCGCCACCACCACTCCGAGGGTCTGATCCCGCTGGCGGACCGGGGCCGCCCCGATCAGGACAAGGCGGTCGTCTCCCAGGATGTCCAGCGAGGCGACCTGCCGGCCCCGGCGGAGGGAGAACCGGATCACCGGAGCCGTGGTCGCTTCCACGGCCTCCAGCTGTGAGACACCGATCCGGCCCAGGACCCGCCCGTCATCGGACAGGAACAGGATGAACCCCACCCGGGGGAAAAGGTTGTCTTTCAGGTTCCGCATCCCGACCGTGGAGAACGTGAGGTTCCCCTGGAATCGCGAGATGGCCTGTTCCGCCACGACCACCAGGGTGCCCGCCTCCTCCGCGGCCAGGGGTTCCAGAGCCTCCTCGGCCTCCTCGGCCTGGCGGGCCACCCGGTCCAGGGCCGCCGTCCGGATGTTCTGCCCGACAACGGAGGCCACCACGGACGACGCCACCAGCACCACCACCACGAGCAAGCCGACCATGGCCGAGGCGAACCGGAGCCGGATGCTCGAACGAACCGCCCTCAGGACGAACAGGGCGGCCCCCAGGTAGCCGGCGACTCGGATGGCCAGGGCGACGTCGGGCGCCGCCCCCAGTGCGGCCTCCGAGGCGGCCAGGATCGCCAGCCCAGCCGTCAGGGGAACCACGCCCCGGACCCGAGGGCGCCGCCAGGCCGCACCCACCCCGACCAGGATCAGCGCGTAGCCCCCCCACCGGACCGCGGCGGGGCTCATCGCGGTCTCCGCGAAGAACCCCGCCCCGATGACGGCCTCGCTCCCTGCGAGGGCGAGGAATCCCAGGGCTCCGGCGCCGCCACCCCACACGCTCGGCGTCCGGTCGCGCGAGAGCACGATGGCCGCTCCGAGAGCGGCCGCCACGGCGAAGAGGTGCGCGGCAAAGTGGAGGGCCGTCACAGGCTCTCCAGTTCCCGGATGGCTTCCTCGACCGAGCTCACCGCGATGAGCCGGATATCTGCTGCCGCCGCTCGGGCCTCGGGGAGGTTCTCCGCGGGGAGGAGGAACGCCTCCGCCCCCGCGTTGGCGGCCGCCACGACCTTGTGTCCCACTCCGCCGACGGGGTGAACCGACCCGTCGAGGCCGATCGCCCCGGTGCCGGCGATGGTCCGGTCACCGACGAGCTCGCCCGGGGCGAGGAGGTCCACCAGCCCGAGGGCCCACATCAGCCCCGCCGACGGCCCGCCCACATCGCCGCTGCTGATCGTTACGTCGAACGGGAAGTTCTCCACCACGACCACCCCGATGACCGGCCCGTCCGTGGTCGGGAGGCGCCTCGGTCGCAGGCGCACCGTCCGCTCCCGCCCCCCCCGCTCCACGGTGAATACCACCTCGTCGGTGATGCCTGCCTCACGAACCGCTTCCCCCAGGACGCTCAGGTCCTCGAGGCGCCGGCCGTTCACCGAGAGGATGACGTCGCCCGGCGAGAGCCGGCCATCGGCCGGAGAACCGGGGACCACGTCCTGGATCAGGCCTCCGGGCCCGTGTTGCTCCGGGTAGTCGGCCACCCGGCGAAGGGCGACGACGGTGGCGGCGATCTGGCTGGCCTGCATGTCGCCCAAGGAGTAGCGCTCGTACTCCCGCTCCGTCACATCCGGCGGGATCACTTCATCTTCCGGCACGATCTCGCGGTCGGGCAGGAACCAGGCCAGCCCGGCCTCGAAGACCGTCGCCGGCTCGAACCCCACGGTGGTGAGGAGCATCCGGCCCTCGGGTGGGTACGTCGGCGCGCCGTCCACATCGATGAGCGCCAGAACCTCGCGAGCCGGGCCGGGGCCGAGCATGAAGAGGGGGAGATCGACGCTGGCGAGCGCGACGAGGAGAGCGGCCGCGGGTGTGAGGAGCAGCAGGCGTCGATTCATCCAGGCGGTCCCCTCGTACCGAATCCTACGGCAGACGGGTGGGCAGGCATCCGTCTTCCATGCCGATCCCGCCCTCGGGTGGAAACCAGCCGGCTCGACGAAGCGTCATAGAGATGAGAGCCGTGCTCATGTCTACACTCCTGCCGTGGAGACCGTAGTGATTCTGTCCCTCACGGTCGCCCTCGCCGCCGGGGTGGTCTGGTGGGTGACCTCCGGCCAGATCCCCACCTTCTTCACGGGCCGGCGCGGGGGCCGTCCGACGACGCCGCCGTTCAGGAGCGAGGAGGAAGTTGCCTCCGGGACGTCCACCGCCACCCGCGGCTGGCCGCGCGCCCCGGCCGAGCCTCCGCGCCGCCGGGGCGGAGAGGCGCGGCGAGGAGTGGTGCGGCACCGCGCTTCCCGCAGCGCCTTCACGTATGCGGCGCCCGTCCGCGACCAGCGGCCGCCCATCCCGCTCACCCTCCTGAAGATCATCTTCTTCGTCTCCCTCGTGTCGGCGCTCCTCGCCGGCGGTATCTGGGCCGTGGGGCAGTTCGTGACGACGCTCATGACCAAGCTCATCGGCGAGTGAGGCGTGCGGCCGCTTACACCTCCGGGGTGATGTCCCGGAGCTCCCGGACGAGTGTTTCCGAGACGCGTTCGTCGGGGCGCAGACGCCCCTCGAGGTTGAACTCCCCCGCGAACGCCGCCAACGCGTCACGAGTGTGGTCGTCGTGAGTTCCGGTTGTCTCGCCCCGGTAGTGACCCAGCAGCGCGAGACGCGTCTGAAGCTCATGGATGAGCTCCGGGGTCAGATCGAGAATCTCGTCCTTCCGCACCAGGAGCTCACGATCGTAGACCTCGAACACGCGAACCAGCTCGTCCACAGCCCCAGGGTGATCGTCCACCCGAACGTCCACGTACCGGTCCGTGTATCCCTCGTAGCCGCCGCCCTCCCGCACCACCAGGAGAGCGGCCGACTGCCGGCCCCGCCAGTCCCCGCCGGCTCGATCCCCGGCGACGATCGCCGCGACGAGTCGATCGACCAGGTCGCCTTCCTCCTCTTCGTAGCCCCGACCCATCGCCTCCACGACCCCCGGTCCGACCAGGATGTTCCCCTGGCAGGCGTACCCCTCCCCGGTCCGGCCGCCGGCCCACTCCATGCACTCCGAGCCGGTGTACGTGGCCGGGGACCCCGCCCCGTCCACCATGCCAACCTGTCGCTTCTCACGCCCGTCGTCCTCTCCGGTCAGCCGGCGGATCGTGTCCTCGGCCGAGATCCCTGAGCCCATGAGCTCGAGGCCGCCGGGCCCGAACGCGGTGTTCGCCCACGACTGCGTGGCCACCGCGCCGATCCCCGCCCGAGCCCACGGCACCACCGACCCCACGGCGGGGAACTTCGATGCCACCGCAACCCCCCAGTCCCCCGCGTCGACGTCCGCGGCGACGATCGAGAACGTCATCGGCGCCTCCTCGGGCTCGTGGCGAAGAGTCCGGGAGGAGCTTCCTGCAGGAGCTCCAGGCACCGGCCGGCGCCCAGGACCACCGTCTCGAGGGGTTGGTCGGTGAGGTGCACCGGCACCTCGCACTCCTGCGACAGCCGCATGTCCAGGCCCCTCAGCATCCCCCCACCGCCGGTGAGGAACATCCCCCGCTCGAGGACGTCGTGCCCGAGCTCGGGCGGGCTCTGGGCCAGACAGTCCCGGGTCGCGTCCACTACCGCACCCACCGGCTCGGCCAGGGCCTCGCGCATCTCCTCCTGAGACATCTCCACGGAGCGCGGGAGCCCGGTGGCGATCTCCCGCCCGCGCACCTCCACCGCGGGTGCGTCCGGGACGGGATAGGCGGTTCCGCCGGCGATCTTGATCTGCTCGGAGACCCGTTCACCGATGGCAAGGTTGTAGTGGCGGCGTACGAAGCTCTGGACCGACGCGTCCATGTCGAAGCCGCCCACGCGAACGGCCTTGCTGGTCACGATCCCTCCCATGGAGACCATGGCCACCTCCGAGGTTCCGCCCCCCACGTCCACCACGAAGTTCCCCAAGGGCTCGTTGATCGGGAGCCCCGCCCCGATGGCCGCGGCGAGCGGCTCCTCGATCAGCGCGACCGACCGAGCGCCGGCCGACAGGGTGGCCTCCTCGACCGCCCGGCGCTCGACCTCCGTGATGGCGGAAGGAACGGAGACGAGCACCCGCGGCTTGAACAGGCGGCTCACCCCGACCCGCTTGAGGATCACCCGGATCATCTGTTGGGTCATCTCGTAGTCCGTGATCGCCCCGCGGCGGAGAGGACGGACGGCAACGATGTTCGCCGGGGTCCGGCCGATCATCTCCCAGGCCTCCCCGCCCATCGCCAGGACCTCGCCGTCCCTCGCGTTCATGGCCACGACGGTGGGTTCGTTGAACACGATGCCCCGGCCCTGCACGAAGACGAGGGTGTTCGCGGTTCCCAGATCGAGAGCCAGGTCGCCGGTGCGCATCACGGGGGGGTCCGGGCGGGTAGCTGGCCCGGAGAGGCACAGACGCTGCCAGCCGGGCCAGCGAACCCCCCGGAGCGAAGGGAAAGGTCCGCAGCCACGTCGAGATTGTAGCGGGGGGCCGCGCCGGACCATCGGGGTCGGCCGGTCGAATCGGGCCCGCGCCACGATAATGGGAGCATGAGCGAACCGACCGACCCGGACCGCCCCGAACAGCGGCCCGAGGACCTCTTCGCGGACGTCCCGCTCTTCCGCGAGATCCAGCGGGTGCTCCTCGCCGGGACCGGGCCCGTCAATTGGGAGCTGGCCCGGCAGGTCGGGATGGCCCTGGCCGCGGGACAACGGCCCGACCCCGAGCCCTCGCCCGAGGACCGCCGGGGCTTCGAGTCCACGGTCCGGGCGGCCGAGCTGGTCGTGGCCGATCTCACCGGGCTGTCTCCCCCCGCCGAGGTCACTCGGGTGGAAGCCGTCCGGCGAGGAGCATGGGTCGAAGCCAACGTCCGAGGATTGAAGGCCCTGTTCGAACCCGCCGCCGTGAAGCTCTCCCAGGCCATGGACAAGGCCGGCCGGGAGCAGCCGCCTGCCCCGGAGAGCCCGTTCGGCCTCGAGATGATCATGAGCCGGATGACCCCGCTGTTGATGGGGATGCAGGTTGGCGTGGTCCTGGGCACCGTGAGCCAGAAGGTGCTGGGTCAGTACGAGCTGCCGATCCCGCGCAGCGAATCGCCCGCTCTCCTGTTCGTCGTTCCCAACATCGAGGAGCTGGAACGGGAGTGGAGCCTTCCGTCCGTGGAGTTCCGAGGGTGGGTCGCCCTCCACGAGACCACGCACGCATTCGAGCTCGGGAGGCCGTGGGCCCGCGACCACTTCTTCGGAGTGATCCGGGAGCTCGTCGAGGGGATGGAGCTCGATCTCTCGGGGATCGAGGAGCGCCTGGCCGGGCTGGACCTGTCCGACCCGGAGCGGCTGTCCGAGGCCATCGGAGATCCCGCGGAGCTACTGGGCCAGTCCCTCGGCGATGAGCAGCGGTTGCTGCTGGCGCGCCTCCAGGCGTTCATGGCCGCGGCCGAGGGATACGCCGACCACGTCATGCAGCAGGTGGGAAGGAAGATGCTTCCCTCGTTCGATCGCATCGACGAGGCCATGCGCCGGCGCCGCGAGGAGCGAAGCCAGGAGGAGCGCATGGTCGAGCGGATGCTGGGCATCGACCTCAAGCGGGAGCAGTACCGGTTGGGCGGTGCGTTCTGCGAACGGGTGGTGGAGCTGACGGACGAGCAGACCCTCGCCCTGATGTGGACGGATGCCGACTCGCTCCCCTCGATGCCCGAGCTCGAGGAACCCAGGCTCTGGCTGGCCCGGATGGCCTGAGCCCTTTTTCTCCGTTCGAGGAATGAACGCGGTCGCCACGGGGTAGGACAGGAGCAGTCGTGGAACCGGCCTGGTTCGCACTCGCGCTGTTCGCGTTCTCCACCGGCTGGCTGGCCGAGAGGGTCCTCCCCTGGTACGCCCGGGGGCTCCGGCTCGCGCTTGGACCGTTGGTCATCCTCGGCATCATCCTGGCGGTCCGTCTGTGGAACGCGTCGGCTGCCTACGTGGTGCTGGGGGTCATCTTCTCGGTGGCGTTCGCCTGGTCCTGGGCCCGCACCGCCGCCATGTCGGTGCTCGAGCGCCACCCCCGGTAGCTTCCCAGGAGCCTGGGCTTCACCTGTTCCTGGGCGAGGACCGCCGCGACCGCCGTCAGGAGAACGGTCCGAGGCAGTAGGAGTCCGGGGCTTTGTTATCCTTCGCGCCGTGGCGAGAGCCGAGCTCGTCTGGGCCAACGCCCTGGACATCCGGATCCACGAGAACGAAGGGGACGGCGGACAGCCCCTCCTCTATACCCTGAGCCTCCCCGGGCGGATCCTGCCGTTCGCGGTGCTCCGGGCGTGGAAAGCGCCCCAGGGCGTCGTCACCGAGCGCTTCGAGCTCATCGGGCCGTCGGGGCGGGTCGCCTGCTCGTCTCCGCCGCGGGTCCGCCGGATGCCCGGCCAGATGGACCTCACGTGGATCACCGATGTGATCCGGGACGCCGTGGTCGAGGAGCTCGGCATCTTCCTGTTGTCGTTCCTCATCGACGATGAGGTCCAGGGCCAGGTGGAGTGCCAGGTCGTCCTGCAGCAGGCTCCCCAGCAGCTCCCCAAGGAGATCGAGGACGCCCTGCGGAAATCCGACGTGATCTGGGTGGGGACCCATCGCAACGGGCGAGATCGGGCCATCCCAGTGTGGCACGTCTACCAGCAAGGGCGGATCTACGTCCTCCACGCGAACGAGGAGGGGGCGGGCGAACAGGTGATCCCCGGCCTGCCCGACGCCACGGAGCTGGTTGTGGTGACCCGGCACAAGTACCGGGAGACGCGGGCCGGTCGGTTTCACGCGGCGGTACGCTTGATCGAGCCGCAGGACCCGGAGTTCGAGGGTCTCGCTCGGGCGCTCGCCGACCGCCGCCGCGACCGCCACGGCCCTCCCGAGGAAGCCATCAAGCGGTGGAGGTCCTCCTGCGTGATCGCCGAGCTGACCCCGGCGGTTGCGACGTAGAGGCCCGCCCTAGCCTCCGCGGGGGAGGAACCCAACCTTCTCGTAGACGGTTTGGAGGGTCTTGCGGGCCACCGCCTGGGCCTTCTCCGCGCCGATCTCCAGCTGTCTGGAGATCTCCGCGGGATCAGTCGCCAGCGCACGGTAGCGTTCCTGGACCGGGCGGAGGAACTCCACGATGGCCTCGGCCAACCCGGCCTTGAGTTCCGCGTACCCCTTTCCTCGATGCTCGCTCTCGAGATCGGGGACGCTCTTCCCGGTCGACACCGAGTAGATCGTCAGCAGGTTCGTGATGGCCGGCTTCTCCGGGGAAGCCTCGATGTCCCGCCCAGAGTCGGTGACCGCGATCTTGACCTTGCGGCGGATCTCGTCCGGGGAGTCGGTGACCCGGACGGTCCCCTGCGGGGAGTCCGCCGACTTCGACATCTTGGCCGCGGGATTCTGGAGGTCCATGATCCGCGCCCCGACCTTCGGGATGGCCGCCTCGGGAAGGACGAAGGTCTCGCCGAACCGGGAGTTGAAGCGGGCCGCGACGTCCCGGGTCAGCTCGAGGTGCTGTCGCTGGTCCTCCCCCACCGGCACCCGGTCGGCCTGGTAGATGAGGATGTCGGCGGCCTGGAGCACGGGGTAGGTGAACAGGCCCACGCTGACGCCGGCCTCTTGCTGCTTGGCCGCCTTCTCCTTGAACTGGGTCATCCGCCGGAGCTCGCCGAATCCCGTGTAACAGCCCAGCACCCAGGCCAGCTCGACGTGCTCGTGCACGTGTGACTGGACGAACAGGGTGGCCCGGTTGGGGTCGATGCCGACGGCCAGGAACACCGCAGCCAGGTCCAGCGTCGCTTGACGCAGCCTCGCCGGGTCGTGAGGAAGGGTGATGGCATGGAGATCGACGATCGTGAAGAAGCAGTCGTGGACGTCCTGGTCGGTCACCCAGTGCCGCAGGGCGCCGATGTAGTTTCCCAGGTGGACCTCGCCGGTCGGCTGCATGCCGGAGAGCACCCTGGTCACGGCCTCCTCCTCCTATCCGGACGGTGCCAAAACATCATCCCATCCGGACGGGGCCGCGACCGGCCGGAAGCCAGTCAGAGGGATTGGCCTCGCCGGTAGGGAACCCCGTCGGCGGCGGGAGGACGAAGTCGTTGCGAGGCCAGCGACAGAACCAACAGCGTCGTGATGTGGGGGAGGAAGAACACGAACTCCCGGGGGACCGTGTCGGTGCTCGCGAACCAGTAGAAGATCAGGCCGGCCAGCGCCAAGACCGCCACACTCGTCAGCACTCCCCGCCGGCTAACGGATGGCAGACCGAACCCCCGGCCCGCACCCGCGATGCGCCATACGGCCCAGGCGGAAAGGGCGATGGCCACGAAGAGCAGCAGCCCGTGAGCCGCCCGCTCGGACCGGAGGTGAAGCGAGTCGGCGTAGCCGAAGATCCCCGCGGCCGAGGCCACTCCGCCGGGACGCCAGTTGCCGAAGATCATGGCCGCCAGTCCGATGAACCCTCGGCCACCGGTCTGTCCCTCTCGATAGATTCGAGCCTGCTCCAGAACGAGGTAGGCGCCACCCAGACCGGCCATGCCCCCAGAGATCATCACCGCGATGTACTTCATGCGGTAGACGGGTACCCCGAGGGATTCCGCGGCCACGGGATGCTCTCCCACCGAGCGGAGACGAAGGCCGAAGGACGTCCGCCAGAGCAGGAAGAACGACAGGATCACCAGGACGATGGCCAGGATGGTCAGCCACGACACACCGGTGGAGATCCCCTTCACCACGGCGGCGAGGTCCGAGACGAACACCCATCGTTGCCGCTCGAGAGCGCCGAAAAGGTCGGGAGTCTGCCAACCGAACAGCTCTCCCCCTCCGAGGAACGGGAGCGTGATGCGCCCGGCGCCTCCCGTCACGCGGGGCGACTGGGTGGCCCCCCCACCCCTGCCGGTGAAGGCCACCACCGACAGGAACCGCGCCGCTCCGGCAGCCAGGATGTTGATGGCCACCCCCGACACGATGTGGTCGATCCCGAAGGTCACCGTGGCCACGGCGTGGAGGAGCCCCCCCAGGCCGCCGCCGATGATGCCGAAGAGGACGCCCTGCCACGGACCGAATTCGAATCCCGCCCAGGCGCCGAACCAGGTACCGAGGATCATCATCCCCTCGAGCCCGATGTTGATCACGCCGGCTCGCTCCGCATAGAGGGCACCGAGCCCCGCCAACAGGATCGGGATGGCCAGGCGCAGGGCCGCTCCGAAGGTCCCGCTGGAGGTCAGCTCGTTGGCGCCAGTGATCGATCGGACCACCGCGAGGAGGGCCAGTGCGAGCAGGGCGATCGCAAAGGCTCGCCGGGTGCGACTCTGGGTGCGGCCCTGGGTGCGGCTGGGGGCCGGAGGGATCGACGGGACCTCCCGCTGAGCCAGGCCCATCAGGCCGTCACCTCTTCTCGGTCTTCCTCGATGAGCTTGGCCTTCTCCGCAGCCATGCGCACTTCCTGCGCCTGGATCAGCCGGCGCACCACCTCGTACGCGATGACCACCGAAAGGATGATGACGCCCTGCATGATGGTGATGATCTCCTTGGGGATCTCCTCGAGGTCCAGGATCTGGGCGGACCGTTCGATGAACCCGAACAACAGCGCAGCCAGGGCCACGCCCACCGGATGGTTTCGCCCCACGAGGGCCACCGCGATGCCCGTGAACCCCAGCCCCACCGGAAAGTCCAACGTGTACTGGTGGAAGAATCCGAGCAGGTCCGACATCCCCACCAGTCCCGCGATGGCCCCCGACAGCAGCATCGTTCTGACCACCATGGCGTTCGGGTCCACGCCGCTCACCCGGGCGGCATCTGGGTTCACGCCGCTCGTCCGGAGGTCGTAGCCGAAGCGGGTCCGCCAGACGATGATGTAGAAGAGGACCCCGACCAGGATCGCCACGAGCACGAATCCGAACAGGTCCTGGCGGGTGTCCACTCCGAACGCTCGCACCAGCCCATTCAGCGAGGGGAACCGGCCCGAGGGCGGGATCTGCCGAGTCTTGATGATGAGATCCTGCGGTCCGCGGGGAGCCTGGAGGTACGTGGAGAACAGGTACTGGCCCAGGCCGATGGCGATGAAGTTCAGCATGATCGTGGAGATCACCTCGTGGACCCCCCGGGTGACCTTGAGCACCCCCGCGATCCCGGCCCAACTCGCCCCCACGACCATCGCCGTCAGGATGATCAACGCGAGGTGGAGGGGTGCGGGGAGAGCCAGCGCGCCTCCCACGGCGGCGGCCAGCAGAGCGGCCAGCCGGTACTGGCCTTCGACGCCGATGTTGAAGAGCCCCATCTTGAACCCGATGGCCACGGCAAGCCCCGACAAGAACAGCGGGGTGGCGCGATTGATGATGGAGAGGATCGAGTCGATCCGGCTCCCGTACTGGAGCATGGCGGCGAAGGCCTCGGTGGGGCTCTCGTCGATAAGGAGCAGCGCCGCCGAGGAGACCAGCAGGGCGAAGGCCAGGGCCGAGACGGGCGCCAGAAGCCCCAACAGGACCCGGCGGAGAGTCACGCGGTCGTTTCCTCCAAGCCCGCTCCCGTCATGTAGGAACCCAGCTCTTCGGGTGTGACCGTGCCCGGATCCACCTGCGCCACCAGGCGCCCGCGGAAGATCACGTGCAGCGTGTCCGAGAGCCCGATCAACTCTTCGAGATCGGCGGAGATGAGCAACACGGCCAGGCCGAGGGCACGAGCCCGCCGTATCTGGTCCCACACCGCCGCCTGCGCCCCCACGTCGATGCCGCGGGTCGGCTGGGCCGCGATGAGGACCCGGGGCTGTCCACCCATCTCTCGACCGACGATCAGCTTCTGCTGGTTCCCGCCGGAGAGCGCCAGGGCCCGGACCTCCGGGCCGGGAGTCACCACCCGGAACTCCCGGATGACTTCCTCCGTCCGCGCCTTGGCCCCCGTCCGATCGATCCAGAACCCCTTCACGAACGGCCGCTTCGTCTGGTGTCCGAGCATCACGTTCTCCCATAGGGGCGAGGGCAGGAGGAGGCCACGATCGTGCCGGTCCTCGGGGATGTAGTTGATGCCACTCTCCCGCCGCTTCCGGGTCGGCCTGTTGGTGATGTCCTCTCCCCCCAGTCGGATAGTTCCTCCTGAGGCGGGACGGATCCCGATGATGGCGTCGACCAACTCCGCCTGACCGTTCCCCTCGACCCCTGCGATGCCGAGGACCTCACCCCGGCGGATCACGAAGCTCACGTTGTCCAGGAGCACCCGGCCCTCGTCGCTCCGAACGGTGACGCTCTCCACCGCGACTTCCACCGTATCGGTCACTGTGGACTCCCTCGTTTCCGGTGTGGGGAGTTCGCTTCCCACCATCATCTCGGCGAGCTGGCGAGCGGTGACCGTTCCTCGTTTCACCGAGGCCACGGTGCGCCCGCCGCGCATCACGGTGATCGTGTCCGCGATGGCCAGAACCTCGTCCAGTTTGTGGGAGATGAAGATCACGGTGACCCCCTCCCCCGTCAGTCCCCTCAGCTGACCGAACAGGTCCTCGACCTCCTGTGGGACGAGAACCGCCGTGGGCTCGTCGAGGATGAGGATCCGCGCCCCCCGGTAGAGGACCTTGATGATCTCCAGTCGCTGGCGCTCTCCGACGGCGAGCGTCTCGACCATGCGATCGGGATCCAGCGGAGTCCCGTACGTGCCGGCCAACCGCCGGATCCGCTCCTTGGCCCGGCCGAAATCGATCAGGGGACCGTTCGTGGGCTCGGACCCGAGGATCACGTTCTCCAGCACCGTGAGGTTCTCGGCCAGCATGAAGTGCTGGTGAACCATCCCGATCCCGACCGCGATCGAGTCCTTGGGCGAGCGGAAATGGGCTTCCTTCCCATCGAGCTTGATGGTCCCCTCGTCGGGGCGGAGCATCCCGTAGAGGATCTTCATCAGCGTGGACTTGCCGGCGCCGTTCTCCCCTACGACGGCGTGCACCTCTCCCGGCATGACCCGGAGGTTCACGTCCTGGTTGGCCACCACTCCGGGGAACCGCTTGGTGATCCCCGTGAGCTCGACCGCAGGGATGCCCGCTCCTGCGTCGGCGGGCGGCCGGTCCGCGGTCTGTTCAACCATGCTGGTCCTCAGCAGACGGGGGAGGGCCCGGGTCCGTCTCTCGGGCCCTCCCCATCACTCCCCTTCGCCTCAGGACTCTATGGGGCGGTGGGGACCTCGATCTCTCCGTCGATGATCTGCTGTTTCAGCTCCTCGAGCTGCCCCGAGATGTCGTCCACGAAGCCACCGGACGTCGAGTAGCCCACGCCGTCCCGGGCCAGGTCGAACGTCAGGTATCCGCCCTCGAAGGTCCCGTTGACCTCTGCCGCGATGGTCTCGAACACGGCGACGTCAACCCTCTTCAGCATCGAAGTGAGGATGTAGGGCTTGAGGTCGTCCGGAGCGGACTGGTACTGATCCGAGTCGACCCCGATGGCCCACATCTGCTCGTCGGAAGCGTCCGAGGCCTCCTTGGCTGCCTCGAACACGCCACCACCGGATCCACCGGCGGCGTGGTACACGACGTCGGCGCCCCCGTCGAACATGCCGGCCGCCGCCTCCTTGCCCTTCGCCGGGTCGTTGAACCCGCTGAAGTCCGGCGGCTGCGTCAGATACGACACGTCGATCTCGATGTCCGGGTTGATGTGCTGTGCGCCGGCCGCGAAGCCCGCTTCGAACTTCTTGATCAGGTCGATCTCGACCCCGCCCACGAACCCGAGGTGGCCACTCTGGGACTTGAGGGCGGCGGCGGCTCCCACCAGGAAGGAACCCTGCTCCTCGGCGAACAGCAGAGACGCCACGTTCGAGTCGGCCGTCAGGTCTTCCGCGCCCTCGCAGGTGGTCGAGTCGATGAAACCGTCGACGTCGCCGAAGTTCGTCTCGGGGAACTCCAGCGCGGTGGCGCAGATATCCGCGGCGAACAAGAATCCCACCCCGATCACGAGGGGGAATCCCTGCTCGGCCAAGAGTCGAAGCAGTTCACCCCGGTTCGTGCCGCCCTGGTTGGGCTCCAATTCCCTTACCTCGAGGTTGAACTCTCCCGCCGCCTGGTCCAGGCCGGCCGCCGCGGCGTCGTTGAATGACAGGTCGCCCCGGCCCCCGATGTCGTACACCAGCCCGACCTGCACGGCCTCGCCGGTCGGTGACGTCCTGGGCGCCGGTTGCTCCTCGCGACACGCCGTGGCCACCAGAGCGAGCACGGCGACGAGGGCAAAGAGCCTGAATCCCTTTCTCATGGACCCCCCCTCCTTCTGCTTCCCCTGAACGGGAAAAGCACCTTGAGCGGCCGAATCCTAATGACCGGAGGCCCCACCGCGCAATAGGCGTACCAAGCCTGCCTCGGAGAGAGCCACCCGGGGGCCGACGTGTTCCACCTTGATCCGAGCGGCCGCGTTGCCCCAAGCGCTCGCCTGGCGGGCATCCTTCCCGAGCAGCCTCGCGGCGATGAAGCCGGCGTTGAAGGCATCGCCGGCTCCCGTGGAGTCGACCGCCGTGACAGGGAACGCCGCACACGCGAGCACGGCGCCTCTCTCCACCAGGAAGCACCCCTCCTCGCGAGCCTTGACCACGAGCGGCGCGGACCTCTCCATGGGCCGAACCTCGTCTCGGCCGAAATAGCGCCTATACTCCTGGAGGTTGCAGAAGACCGAGAGCCGGTCGAGCTCCGTCTGCCGCCCGGATTGAGCGATCCCCTCGAGGTCGACCGAGCAGGGGATACCTCGAGCCTCCGCCTCCAAGACGAGCTCCGCGCACCGGTCGGACATGGCGGGATCGAGGAGCGTGTAGCCCGATACGTGGATCCAGTCCGGAGTGCTCTCCTCCAGAACGGTCGGATCGAGGTGGAAGCGCTCTGCGGCGCCGCGGAACCCGATCATCGTGCGCTCCCCCGCCCGGTCGACGAGGATGACGAACATCCCGGTTGGGTCGGCGGAGCGAGTCACGTGGGACAGTCCGATGCCGCGCTGCTGCAGCTCGGCCAGGATGAAGTCGCCGAGAGGATCCCCGCCGACACCGCTGGCCACCTCGACTTCGAAGCCCAGACCCCGCAGATCCCACGCCAGGTTGGCGCCCACACCGCTCGCGTAGATCCCGGGGCGCTGAAGGAGGAAGTTCTCACCGGCCTCGGGCAATCTCCCGACGTGGGACGCGATCACCACAGCGAGATCGCCGATGACGAGGACCCTCACGTCGAACGGACGCGCCCGACCGCCGACATGATCCGCTCGGTCCGGGCCCGATCGACCCTGTTCCGGAGATCTCCGCCTATCCGGAACGCGGTGGCCACGATGGCCCCGTCTGCGGCAGAGAGCAGCTCCTCGGCGTTCTCGGCGGTGAGGCCGCTGCCGATCACCACGCTCTTGATATCCCGGACGTTCCTGAGGTCCTCGACGGACGGCGGCGCCCCGGTCCTGGCCCCCGACACCACGAGGACGTCGGCGAGTCCCCGTTCGGCCAGGTCGAGCGCCGATTCCCGGATGGGCCGCTGGAGCAGTGGCGAGGCGTGCTTGACGTGGACGTCGGCGAAGACCGCGACGCCCTCCGCCCCCATCAGCTTCCGGGTGCGCATCAGCTCGGCGGCGGCGCCTTCGACGATGCCCTGGTCGGTGACGTAGGCCTCCGTCAGGACGTTCACCCGGATGAAGTTCCCGCCGGCGGCGTGGGCGACCGCCAGGGACGCCCGGGCGCTGTTCCGTAGGACGTTGACGCCGATCGGGAGCGCCGTACCCCGCCGGATCTCGGAGAGCACCCTGCCCATGGCGGCGACGGTCTCTGGAGGTGCGTCGGTCTTGTAGAAGGGTGCGTCTCCCAGGTTCTCCAGAGAGAGGCCGTCGACGCCGCACGATTCCAAGACGCGGGCATCCTCGACCGCCGTTTCGATGACCGCCTCGAACCGTCCCTCGTATTTCGGCGAGCCGGGCAGGGGCAACAGAGCGACCGGCGCGATGATGGGACGATCCACGGCAAAGAGGTCGGTGAGCTCCATCCTGGCCCGCCAGAGTCTATCGGGGCGGGGCTTCGTCGCGGGCCGGCTCGTTAGTAGGACCGGCCGGACCCCGACCCGGACTCGGCTCGCCCCGTCACAATGCCGACGCTTCCGCTCGAGCCCAGGAGGTCCGCACCTGCATCGAGAAGCGCCACGGCTTGCTCCGGTGTCCGGATCCCTCCCGAGGCCTTGACCTTCACGCGCCCTGCGCTCGCCCGAGCGAGCTCCGCCACGATCTCGGCTGTGGCGTCGCCTCCCCCGAACCCGCTGGAGTTCTTGACGTAGGCGACGCCGGCATCCGCGCAAAGCTCCACCGCCCGAACCAGCTCCTCCGCATCGAGCAGGGCGAACTCCAGCATCGCCTTCACCAGCGACCCGCCCGCCGCAGAGACCACCGCAGAGAGATGGGAAAGGTATTCGGACTCCATCCCCGACTTCAGCCAGCCCACTTTGGTCATGACGTCGATCTGGTCGGCGCCCATCCGGGTGGCCTCCGCCGCCGCCTCCACCACCGACGCCGTGGTGCCGCCCCCCATGGGAAAGTCGAGCGCCGTGCACACCCGGACCGACGACCCGCGCAGCGTGCTCACGGCGAGCGGGACCCACATGGGGTTCACCATCGCCCCGTTGAACCCATGTTCCAGACATTCGCCGAGCAGCCGTTCGATGTCGGCCCGGGTCGCGTCGGGTCGGACATTAGTGTGCTGGATCCGGGAGGCGATCTCGCCCCCGGTCATGCAGGCACCTCCTCGTCGAGCTGTGCGCGTGTCGGCAGCCCGTCGATCACGCCCAGTCGAGTCACGCAGAACGCAGCCGCTCGCACGCCGAGGTCGAGGGCCTCCTCCATGGACCTGTCGGCGGCCAGACCCGCCACCATCCCGGCGTTGAACGCGTCGCCCGCACCTGTGGTGTCCCGCACCGGAACACGACGAGCGGGCAGCTCTTCCGCTCCATCGGAAGACACTCGAAGGACGCCCCGGGCCCCGAGGGTCACGATCACCTGGCGCACGCCCCGGCGGATCAGGGATCGCGCGGCATCCTCGAGCTGCCCCGGATCGTCGGGAGCAGCCCCGGTGAGGACCGACAGCTCGGTCTGGTTCGGGGTGAGGATGTCGACGACGGAGTAGGCGGCGTCGGGCAGGGGCACTGCGGGGGCCGGATTGAGGATCGTGACCACGCCTCCGTCCCGGGCCCGTCGGGCCGCGGCCATGAACAGCTCGACCGAGCATTCCAACTGGCACAGCAGATGCGTCGCTCCGTCGAACAGGCTCGGAACGCGATCGAGGTCATCCGGCACCAGCAATCCGTTGGCTCCCGGCGCCACCGCGATCATGTTGTGTCCGTCGTCGTCGACGAGGATGAGACCCACGCCCGTGTGCGCATCCGTTTCGAGGAAGCCCGGCCCGACGAGCCCCTCACGCTCGAAGAGGCGCCGGGCGTCCCCGCCGAAGACATCCTTCCCCACCTTGACCATCAACGTGACCTCCGCACCCAGTCGTGCCGCCCCGATGGCCTGGTTGGACCCCTTGCCACCCGGACCCATGTCGAAGGTGTGGCCGAGCACGGTCTGTCCGGGAGAGGGAAGAGTGGGACCAACGACCGTGAGGCCCACGTTGTAGCTTCCGACCACGACGACGCGACCCATCACCGTTTGAGCGTCTCGAGGCAATGCGCGTAGAAGCGCCCCGCGTCCACCTCGGCCGCCGCCCTCACGAGGCGGCCGCCGGACGTGGCCACGGTCCGGCCCTGGCTGGATCCTTCCACCAGCACCTCGCAGCCCACCTCCCGGAACCCGCACAGATCGGGAACAGACAGATAGGACGTCGTGAGCGTGTCCCAGCAGAAGTACGGAAGACCCGTGGCCAGGTCCCACCCCGCGGTCATGGCCCAGATCGCGCCCGCAGCAGCCGAGAACGGGTGCTCGTACTGCCGGCCGAAAGCTCTCCGGAACTCCTCGGTCACGGGAACCTGGTTCGTGACGTCCAGGGGGAACATCGTGATGGGGATCCTCGAGTCGAAGACGCGCTTGGCTGCCGGTGGATCCCAGTAGACGTTCCACTCGGCCGAGCCGTCGCGGCCGGGCTCCTGCACGTTGCCCTCCACCTCCAGCGCGCCGCCCATGAACACGAGCTCTTTCACCTTCTCCTCGACGCCGGGGATCTTGTCGAGGGCCCATGCCAGGTTCGTCAGAGGTCCCGTCACGAGCAGGGTCACGGGCTCCGGGGCGCCCATCAGCGTCCCGGCCAGGAACTCCTGCCCCGGAAGGCTGCTCACCGGCGCCGCCATCTCCGGCCGCTGGTTGAGCACCGGGAGGTCGTTCACCTTCAAGCAGTCCAGCCGCCACGAGAAGGGGAAGGGGTTGGGTCCTTCCAGGGTTCCTCCCGCCACGGCGACGTTCGACCGCCCGGCGAGGTCGAGGATCTTTCGCGTGGCCGGCAGGGCTCCTTCGATCACCGTGTCCGCCGGAGTGATCGAGATGCCGAGCAGATCCACGTCCTCGTACGAGAGGAGCAGCAACAGGCTCAGGTAGTCGTCCAGACCACCGTCGTGGTCGAAGAAGACGTCTCGACCCCGGGTGGCTGTCATCCGATGCTTCTCTGGCCGGTCATCCGGAGTCACTCAGTAGTTCGGCGGGGTGATGACCCACAGGACCTCCGCGTTCCCGGGCCCCGGGTTCCGGTTCCGGTGCGGCCGGCGTGACTCGAGCAGGAGCGCGTCCCCCTGCTGGAGCTCGAACGATTCGTCCTCGACCCAGAACTCGAGGCTGCCCTTCAGGACGATCACGCACTCCTCGTGGGAGTCGTGCGCGTACGGTTCGGGACCCGACCCCGCTCCGGGTTCGATCGTGGACAGGATCACCTGGAGGCGTCTCGCACCCGGTGGGGTCAGAAGGACGTCCTCCCACTGGCGACGCGGATGGACGAGCCGCCGACGGTCCGCCACCCTGACCAGAGTGCCCGAGCCCCCGTTGCCCGCGAAGAAGGCGCCCACCGACTCTCCCAGGGCCTCGGCGATCCGCCGGAGCGAGGCCACCGAGGGCGATGCGACCCCCCGTTCGACCTGTGAGAGGAAGCTCTGCGACATGCCGGCCGTCTCGGCCACGGCCCGGAGCGAGCGGCCCTTGTCCTCACGAAGCCGCCGGATCCGGGGCCCCAGTTCGCGTTCCTCGGGGATCACGCGGTCACCGCACCTTCCGCCTTCTTCCCCGCCGGAACCGGCGGTTGGCCCGCTCGCCGCAACAGGATCTGAGCGGTGACGATGGCGGTGAGCGTGATGGCGAGCATGGAGGCGGCCACGACGTTGGCCTTCGGGCTTAGCCCGAATCGAAGCTCCGAGAACACTCGGATCGGCAGGGTCGTGGAGCCCGGTGACGACACGAACGTGGACAGCACCACGTCGTCGAAGGAGAAGGTGAACGCGAGGAGACCTCCGGCCAGAACGGCCGGGAAGAGCTGGGGAAAGGTGACCTGACGGAAGGTTCTCCACCGGGTCGCCCCAAGGTCCGCGGACGCCTCCTCCAAGGACCGGTCCATTCCGGCCAGGCGAGCCCGGCAGATCAGGGTGACCACCGAGGTGTTGAACACGGCGTGAGTGATGACGATGGCCACCGGGCCGAGCGGCAGCCCGATCGTCACGAAGAACAGCAGGGAGGCGATGGCGATGACGATCTCCGGGACGATGAGCGTGGAGAACATGAGGGAGTCGAAGGCCACCCGAGTCCGGCGTCCCACGTTCCGAAGGCCGACGGCCGCGGCGGTCCCCAGCACCGTCGCGACGACCGCGTTGGTGGACGCCGTGGACGCGGACACGACGAGCGCGCGGCGGACGCTCTCGTCCCGCCACGTCTCCCCCCACCAGGAGAGACCGAAGCCCCGCCAGACCTCGACCAGACGGGAATCGTTGAACGCGTAGATCACCACCACCAGGATGGGGGCATACAGGAACGCGTAGACGAGGACGCCCCCCGCGCGCAGCATCCCGTCGACGATTCGGTCCATGGGGAGCACGGATCCGATCCGTGGTAGGGCGACGGCATCGGGCGCAGCCGTCCGGCGGCTCACAGGGATGCCCCCAGGTTCTCCTCGGCCCGTCGGCCCAGGATCCTCAGGTACAGGAAGATGACCACCAAGAGGAACACCACCAACACCAGGGACATGGCCGCTCCGAACGGCCAGTTGAACGCGTCCAGGAACTGGTTCGCGAGGAGGGGCCCGACCAGCGCCTGCTTGGCCCCGCCGAGGATGGTGGGCACGACGTACTCCCCGGTCATGGGGACGAACACCAGGAGGCACCCGGTCAGGATGCCCGGCAGGGTCAGCGGCACCGTCACCCGCCAGAACGTTCCCCACCGACCAACGCCGAGGTCCCGCGACGCCTCGACCAGCCCGCGGTCCATCCGCTCGATCGACACGAACAGCGGGAAGACCATCAAGGGCAGGTAGTCGTAGACCAGTCCGATGAATACCGCTCGTCGCGTGAACAGGATGTCCAGCGGGTTGGCGATGAGATGCAGCGCCTGGAGCAGGCCCGACAACGGCCCCCGAGGAGCGAGGATCAGCTGCCAGGCGTACGTCCGGATCAGGATGCTGGTCCAGAACGGCACCACCACCAGGATCAGGAGCAGGGTCTTCTTGTTTCGGACCCTGGTGGCCAACCAGTACGCGAACGGGTACCCGACGAACAGGCAGCCCAGCGTCCCCACGAGCGCCATCGCGAACGTGTCCCTGTACACCTGGAGCCACAGCGGGTCCCACAGGGTCTGAAAGCTCTCCGTGTAGAGGCCGAACCGGATCCCCAGCAAGGTCTCCGTCCGGATGGCGAACGCGTACGCCACGATGATCAGGAGCGGCGCGAGGAAGAACACGCCGTAGTAGCCCCACGCCGGCGCGATCAGCCCGCGAGGCTCGGCGACACTCGACCCGCGTCTCTCCGCCACACCCGCCTTACTGCTATGCGGCTAGGAACCGGTTCCAGGCGTCCGCGCGAAGCTGCACGATCTGCGGTTCCGAGATGGCCTGCTCCAGCTTGTCGGTGACGTCCGCCGGCGGGTAGATCGCCGGATCGTTCACGATGGCCTTGATGGTGTGGTCCTCGGCTCCCGTCACGCAGCTCGCGTAGTACGTGTAGTTCGTCTCCCGCCCCTGGTTCTCGGGTGTGAGGATCCAGTTCATGAACTCGTGGGCCGCCACCGGGTGCGGAGCATCCGCGGGGACCGACCAGACGTCGATCCAGTACTCCGTTCCCTCCTCCGGGACCACGTACTTCACGGACGGCTGGTCCTCGTACACGTAGAAGAAGTCGCCGTTCCAGCCCAACGCCAGGAAGATCTCGCCCCGTCCCATCATCTGGCGGTACTGGCTGGAGGTGATGGAGGCAATGTGGGGCTTGAAGGGGATCAGGACGTCGAGGGCCTCGTCCACTTCCGCCTGACTGTCGCTGTTGTAGGAGTATCCGAGCATCTTCAGTGCCGAGCCGACCACCTCGTACTGCGAATCGAGCACAGTGTACTTGCCCGAGTACTTCTCGCCGAGCTCGTAGAACTGGCGCCAGCTGGTGACGTCCTCGTCCACGAACTTCTGCAGGAAGCCGACGCCCGTGGTGCCCCAGTCCTTGGGCACGTGGTAACGGTTCTCCGGGTCCCAGGCGAACCCCACGAACCGTTCGTTGACGTTGGTCAGGTTCGGGAGGCGAGAGCGGTCCAGGGGCATGAGGAGCCCCTCGTCGGCCATGGCGGGGATGTAGCTGCCGGTCGGAGCGATCAGATCGTAGCCGGTGGCTCCGCCCTTGAGCTTGGCGATCATCTCTTCGTTCGATTCGTAGAAGTCGGTGGCGCGGACCTTGACCCCGAACTCCCTCTCGAACGCCTTGATCGTGGCGGGGTTCAGGTACGCGGACCAGTTGTAGATGATCAGCTCGTCCTCGATGTCGCCGGTCAGCCTGGGTTCGGGCTCACCGGTGGCCCGAGGTTGGCGACCGAGCTGCCGCTCGCAGGCCGCCAGAAACGCGGCCATGGAACCGTACCCCGTAGCCTGGAGGAACCTCCGACGCGACACCCGATTCCTCCCCGCCAGCAGCCGCTCCAGATCGGTCGGCTTCCGCTCCCGGTCCATCCCTGCCTCCCTTCTCCGGGTCATCCCTGGTCCTCCTCGACCAACCGAAGGTCCTCTTCCTGCGCCACACCTTCCACTTCGAGCACCAGCGCGCTCGCCTCCTCCCACGCCAACCCCACCTCGGCTCCGACCCGCCATCCCGAGGCCGGGTCGTCCGCCTCGTTCTGCCGCTGGCACACGACCTCGCGCCCGCCGGGAAGGGCCACGTGGTACTGGACCAGATCGCCGAGGTACGTCACGCGGACGAGCGTTCCCGACAGACGGTTCGCCCCGGACACCGAACCGTTCGCCGGGGCGATCTTCTCGGGCCGGACCGCCACCGCCACCCGCATGCCCCGCGAGACCCACGGCGCCGGGGCGCATCGGAGGACGAACCCGCCCTGCTCGCGCACGACCGTGGCCGAGGCGTCCGCGTCCTCCACTTCCCCCTCGAAGAAGTTGGTCTGCCCGATGAAGTCCGCCACGAACTTCGAGCGGGGGCGCTCGTAGATCTCCTGTGGCGTGCCCTCCTGGAGGATCCGGCCCTGGTTCATGACCGCGATCCGGTCCGACAGCGTCAGCGCCTCCTCCTGGTCGTGGGTCACGTAGAGAAAGGTGATCCCCACCCGCTCCTGGAGCCTCTTGAGCTCTCCCTGCATGGCCTTTCGCAATTTCAGGTCGAGGGCCGCGAGGGGCTCGTCGAGCAGAAGGGCGGCTGGCTCGTTCACCAGGGCCCGGGCCAGCGCGACCCGCTGCTGCTGGCCGCCGGAGAGCTCCCGTGGATACCGGTCACGGAGCTCGGTCAGTCGCACGGTGGCCAGAGCCTCCTCCAGGCGCCGGCGAGCTTCCTCTCGCGACAGGTCCTTCTGCCTGAGGCCGTACCCCACGTTGTCGGAGACGGAGAGATGGGGGAACAGAGCGTAGTGCTGGAAGACGGTGTTGACGTTGCGGCGGTGGGGCGGAAGGGGAGTGATGTCGCTGCCCCGAAGGAAGACACGGCCGGAGTCGGGCCGCTCGAACCCCGCCACCAGGCGAAGCGTGGTGGTCTTCCCGCAGCCGGACGGGCCGAGGAGGGAGTAGAACTCTCCCCGCGACACGGCGAACGAGACACGGTCGACGGCCGTGACAGGGCCGAACGACTTCGTGGCCTCCCGGACCTCGACGTCCGGGAGCCCGCCCCCTGAGCCCCCCTCCGTGTGCAGCGTCACTTCAGCGGGTGTGAGTGTGCTTCAGGGGACCAGGCCAAGCACGCTCCGCCGCGGCCAAAGCGAACACCCGGCATGGGACGGGGCGGCAGATGCCACGCCCGGGGCGGATGCGGGGAGCCGCCGCGACTGAGTACGATACGGCCGCCATGCCCCTCACGGTGGTCCACCATCCCCTTGCTCAGGACCTCCTGACGAGGTTGCGTGACGAGGCCACGCCGCCGTCGGTTTTCCGGATCCTCACCAAGCGGCTCACCGCCGCCCTGATCCTCGAGGCGACGCGAGACCTGCCGACGGCCTCGCGTGAGGTCCCCACGCCCCTCGAGCCCGCCGACGGCAGTGTGCTCACGGCGGACCTGGTGGCCATCCCCATCCTGCGCGCCGGCCTGGGCATGCTGGAGGCGGTCACCGACCTCTTCCCCACCGTTTCCGTGGGCTACATCGGGCTCGAACGGGACGAGGAGACCCTCCAGCCGTCGGAGTACTACGAGAAGCTACCCCCGCTCGAGGGGAGGGAGGTCGTCCTCCTCGATCCGATGCTTGCCACCGGCGGCTCCGCCGTGCGGGCATGCCAGAGCATCAGGACCAAGGGTCCCGCCGGCCTCCGGATGGTGTGCATCGTGGCCGCCCCCGAGGGGGTGAAGGCCATGGAAGAGGCGCACCCCGAGATCCAGGTGTACGGGGCCGCACTCGATCGCCAGCTCAACGACCGGGGCTACATCCTCCCGGGCATCGGAGACTTCGGAGACCGCCTGTACGGAACGTTCCCCTGAGGGCTCCGGAGCGCCAGGGTCCGTCCGGAGGTGTCCCTATGCTTCCTCGCCCATCCCTTTGGCGATGAGGAACCCTCGGGCCCGCTCGGCCAGGGGATACCTGTCGACCAGTCGCTTGAACCTCGGCGAGTGCGACGGCACGATCAGGTGAGCGAGCTCGTGCATCAGCACGTATTCCCGCACCCACCAGGGCATCTCGGCCACCCGCGACGAGAGGCGGATCGTCCCATCGTCGGGGGTGCAGGAGCCGAACCGCTCTCTCTGATTGGACACGTAGCGAAGCGACCGCCATTCAAGGCGGCCGCCAAAGTACCGGCGGTTGATGAGATCGGCCCGCCGGTGGAGATCCCGGCCTCGGTTGAAGCGCTCGGCCCGCTCCCGTTCGGTGAGGCGGGTAACCATGCGGTCGACCCAGGATCGCTCCTCGGCCCTGGTCATGCCGGCAGGGAGCCGGACCACCACGCGCCCGTTCTTCCGCTCCGCGGTGATGGTCTTCCGGCGCCGCGGACTCCGGACCACCTCGATCTTCATGGCCGCCCCGATTGTAGGAGCGGACCCTGACAAGAGTAAAACCGCAGGTCAGATGGGGTTTTCCTCAGTACTCGACGTCGATGTCCTTGATGGCCTGCGGCAGCGTGCCGATGACTCCCTGGAGCTGCATCAGCCTCATGAGGTCACCGTTGATGCGGATTCGTCCGCTCATGTAGGCGGCCGTCGCCGACAGCTCGTTCTTCATCAGCGCCACGGCGGTGTCGTAGTCCTGGCTGATGGTGGCCTCTGCGCCATCGATCTCGCCCAGGGAGACCTCGGCCTTTCCATCCTGGATCTGGAAGTAGTACTTGACCTCGCCGTCCGAGGCGCTGACAACGTTCTGGATCTTGGCCGAATGCGACCCGGCAGCCTGCTTGAACTGATCGTTCGAGTTCAGCGCGTCCGTGACGGCCGCCGCCCACTCGTCTGATAGGAACTTCACACCCACCTGTGCCTCCTTCGTCTCGGGGGTCCGCGGGCCAGTTGTTACCGGTCAGTAAGTTTACCCAAACCCGGCCGGGTCGCCGCCTCTCACCGTTCCCCCAGCCTCCGGGATCGGGCCCGCTGGCGGGCCCGGAACGCTCTCGCGAACTCCCGGACGTCGTCCAGAGCCCAGACGCGTCCGCCCGCCAGGGCCGCGATCGGGGGCGGGAAGGCCCCCCGGTCGACGTAGGTGACCACGCGGCGCTTGTCCCAGCCGAGGAGCTCGGCGGCCTCGGCCACTCCGACCAGCTTCGGCCACACCTCCACGAGGAGCACGGTGCGGCCCGCGGCCTGCTGGCGGACGCTCCTCAGGCACGACTCTCGGGATTGGGCCGAGGCGGCCACCCGCCCGTCCGGGGAGGCGGCCCGCCACCGGCCGTCGGGGTCCTGGCGCATGCTGATCCGGACCTGGGCGGGCAGCCGCTGTCTGGCCACGATGACAGCATCATACAGGTGGACCGCCTTCCACCCGTGGAATTACCCCCTTGTGCTTCTCCGAACGGGTGTTCTACCCTTGGAGGTCCCATGCGCTGGGATAACCTTCGCCTGGACGTTCGCCCGGAGGACGACCGGGTCACGGTGCCCCTGTTCGAGCAGGGCGCCGTGGTTCGTACCTTCGACACGCCGGAGTTCCGGGGGATCACGTTCTACGAGGTTCGGGCGAAGTCGATCATCAACCGAGTCCCCGACGCCTCGTACGTGCCGTTCCGGTGGACCATCAATCCCTATCGGGGATGCACAATGCAGTGCTTTTTCTGCTTCGCTCGGAAGACTCATACGTACTTGGACTTCGACTACGGAGAGGACTTCAATTCGCGGATCGTCGTGAAGGTCAATGCCCCCGAGCTCTTGCGGAAGGAGCTCTCCGCCTCGAAGTGGGAGGGGGACCACATCGCCATGGGGACCAACGTTGACCCCTACCAGCGGGCCGAGGGCCGATATCGCCTGATGGGGGGGATCCTCGAGGGGCTGCGCGATTTCGGCAACCCGTTCTCCATCCTCACCAAGGGCACACTGATCCTCCGGGACATCGATCTGCTGCAGAAATGCGCCCGCGTCACCGAGGTCGCCACAAATTTCTCCGTCGGCTCGGTGGATCGAGAGCTTTGGAGAGTAGTTGAACCCGGTACTCCCAACCCGTTGAGGCGTCTCGTCGCGGTTCGGAAGCTGAACGAGGCTGGAGTCTCTTGCGGGGTCCTCATGGCTCCCATTCTCCCGTTCCTCTCCGACATGGATGAAGCGATGACCGAGACGGTCCGGGCCATCGCCGAAGCGAAGGCCACGCACGTGATGCCCATCGTCCTCCACCTGCGCAAGGGAGGCTCCAGGGAGTGGTTCATGAAGTGGCTCCGGGAGCGCCACCCCGACCTCGTCCCGAAGTACCGCGAGCTCTACGGCGACCGAGCGTACGCTCCCAAGGCCTACCAGCAGGAGATCGCCGAGAAGGTTCGGAAGCTGGCCCGCCGATTCGGCGTCGGCGGAGCGTCCGCCCGGAAAGCCCGCTGGGTCTCCGGCCCGCCGCAGGCGCCCCAGCCCGTTCAGCTCGGACTATCCCTCTGAGTCACCGCCCGAGACGCCTCAGCTCTCGGCGCCAGCACTCGGTGTGCCAGTGCCGCCGGTCGTCGGGGTCCCGGTCGGGCACCACGACCAGGTGTTGGACCGCCGCCCGGATGGGCTGCTGGCACCCCGGGCACCGGTACGGCTTGCTCCCGGTCACCTGGCGGACGGTGAATCCCTCGCGCTGGGCCCAGACGGGCGCAACGCCCAGGGGTGGGCGTGACGGCTCGGGCGACAACCGGTCCCGGGCGGCGCGGTGGCGTCTGGGCATCGCGGCAGTATCCTCTCAGCGTCGTGAGCCAGGATAGCCCCGCCGAACTCGACGCTTTCCGCGCCGTGGGAGAGGGCCGCTTCCCGGGGTTCCTCGGGGTCGAGGTCCTCGACGTCCGACGGGGCGCCACCCGGATGCGTCTCAGCGTGGAGCGGAAGCACATCGCCCCCAACGGCTACCTGCACGCCGGCGCCGTCGTGGGCCTCGCAGACACCGCGTGTGGCTACGGCTGTCGCGCCACGCTGCCGGAGGACGCCGTCGGCTTCACCACGGTCGAGCTGCAGACGAACTTCCTCGGTACCACCCTCGAGGGAGCCATCCTGTGCGCGGCACAGCTCGTCCACGGCGGGCGGACCACGCAAGTGTGGGACGCCGAAGTGACCGATGAGGGCTCGGGGAAGCGGATCGCCCTCTTCCGCTGCACGCAGCTGATCCTGTACCCGAAGGGCTGATCCCGGCCCGAGCTCAGCCGTGGTCGCGGATGAATTCAGCCGCGATCCCGCCGAGCTCCCGGCCGGTGCCACCATCGTCCTTGGGGCGACCTCGCACCCGGAAGGAGTGGTCTCCTCCCTCGATCGGGTGGAGCACCGCCCGATCCGCAAGGCGCTTGACCACTCCTTCCAAGAGGTCCCACCGGGCGAACGGATCTCTGGTCCCCTGGATGAACAGCATCGGCGCTCGCACGTCGTCGAGGTGGGCGTCCCGGATCCTGTCCGGCTTCCCGGGCGGATGGAGCGGATAGCCCAAGAAGACGAGTCCGGCGGCGGGCATCCCTTCTGCCACGGCCATGGACCCGATGCGACCACCCATCGACTTTCCGGACACCCACACCGGCCCGCCGAGCTCCTGCGCCCGCTCGAAGGCGGCCCGCCACGCGGCGAGCAGCACCGGCGGGGGGTCGGGTGCCTTCGCACCGCGCTCCTTGTACGGGAAGTTGAACCGCAGACAGGCGACGTCGGCATCGGCGAGAGCCTCGGCGAACCCGAGCAGCAGCTCGTTCCGCATATCGCTTCCCGCGCCGGGGGCGCAGACGACGACGGTTCGCCCGGCACCCGTGCCGGTGAGCTCCGCCGAAACCTGTCCGCGGGGCGTTTCGATGGCGAACCGGTCTTGTGACACGACCGACAGCCTAGTCCCCGGGCGCCTCAGGGTTCTCCGGGGCGAGCCGAGCATTGATCGCCGCCTCGATCGATGCGATCCGGTTCGGCTCGACCACCTTCTCCCCGATCAGGTCACGCACGTAGAAGGCGTCGACCACCCGCGCTCCGTACGTGGCCACCATCGCAACGTGCACGTCGAGCTGGAGGTCGTGCAGGCTGCGGGCCAGGTCGTACAGCAAGCCGATGCGATCCGGGGCGGAGACCTCGATGACCGTGTAGAAGTCCGACGTCCCGTTGTCCACTGTGACCTTGACCGGCACCTGCGAACTGGGCGGTGGGTAGTGGGTCCGCTTCTCCCTGATGCGGTGGTCGAGGGAGGTACGACCTTCGAGCGCCCGGCGCAGGTCGGTCCGGAACCGTCGCCACCGCTCCTCGTCGATCTCGTCGCCGAAGGCGGGCTCCACGACGAAGCGGTCGAGGGCAACGCCGTCCTCGGTCGTGAACGCCCGTGCGGACAGGATGTTCATGCCGCTCACCGCCAGCGCCCCGGCGATGAGCGACAGGAGGCCGGGGCGATCCCGAGCGACCACGCTGACCTCATCGATTCCTTCCCTCGCTCCGGCCTCGGCCCGCGTCCGCACTTCCGATACGGCGAGGGGCGGCGCGACGAGCCAGAGGTCCCGGACCACCGAGCGGGGCTCCGTGGCGAGCAGGTACGCCCGTGGCAGTCGGGCGAGATCGGCTTCGATGCTGCTCCGGTCGCGCTCACCGAACAGAGCTCGCGCCTCCTCCAATTTGCGGGACAAGAGGACCGCGCGATCGGGTCCCATTTCCTTTCGCTGGAGCACCCGCTCCACCTTGCCCACGAGATCCCGGACGAGGGCCTGGCGCCACGCTGTCCAGGCGTGGGGTCCGGTGGCTCGGGCGTCGGCCACGGTCAACACGTACAACATGGCCAGCCGTTCGGGGTCTTGGACCCGGGCGGCCACATCGAGCACGAGGTTCTGGTCCGAGAGGTCGCGCCGGGTGGCGGTGTCGGACAGAAGAAGATGTTGCTGGACGAGGAACAGGACGGAAGCGGCGGTCGGGTCCGGCACACCAAACCGCGACAGCGCCGCCGCGGCCACCTCTACACCTTTCGACACGTGGGAGCCTTCGCCGACCTTGCCGATGTCGTGGAGAAGCGCGCCGAGGAGGACGGCGTCGCGATCGCGGATCGCAGCGACCGCTTCGCCGGCGAGCGGATCGTCTTCCTCACCGGCGAGGATCCCGGCCACTCCGGCCACCGTCCTGAGCAGATGGACGTCGACGCTGAACCGGTGGTACGGGTCGCGTTGAGGCCGGCAGCGAACCGCCTCCCACTCGGGCAAGAACCGGGAGAGCAATCCCGTCCGGTCCATGGCCTCGAGGGCCCGCACTCCGCTACCGCCGGCGCGAAGGATGGAGAGCATCGCCTCCCGCATCCCCTCGGTCCAGAGAGGCACACCGAGCAGCCCCTCTTCCACGGCGTCGAGGGCCGCCGGCCCGAGGGGGGTCCCGCTCTCTGCCATCAGGGCGAACGCCCGAAGCACGTCCTCCGGGCCGGTTGGCCGCTCGACCTCGAGGTGGGCGTCACCTCTCCCGACCTTCGTCGCCGCGCGATCGGCGAAGACCTCCGAGACGTGGTCGACCGCGCGGGCATGCTCGAAGAGCGTCCGCATCAGCGCATCGGGCGCCGCGAGACCAGCGACGGCGTCGAAACCGAACGCCTCGGCCAGCCGCGGTTGGAGCTCCAAAGGCACGCGGTCGGTGCGGCGTCTGGCCTCCAGATGCAGCGCCGTGCGCAGCCGGACGAGGAACTCTTCCGCCTCGTCCAGTGCGGCGGCTTCCCGGTCCCGCAGCAGCGCCCCGTTGACGAGGTCGGCCGGCAACGCCGCCCGGAGGACCCGAGCGGCCCAGCCGAAGAAGTGGATGTCTCGAAGTCCCCCGGCGCTCTCCTTCAGGTCGGGTTCGAGGAGCTGGGCGCACGAGCCGTACCTGGCATGGCGCTCGGCCGATGCGGCTTTCAGTCGGTCGAGGAACCCGGCTGGATCGGCGGCCACGACAACCGCCAGCTCGGATCGAAGGCGGCCGAACAGCTCGGCGTCGCCCGACACCAGCCGAGCGTCGAGGAGCGCGGTGAGCGCGTCGACCCGCTCTCCCGCAGCCGCCATGCACTCCTCGACGGTCCGGACCGCGTGGCCGAGCTGAATCCCGGCGTCCCAGAACGGGTAGAACACCCGGCTGGCCGTCTCGAACATGGCGTCCGGGTACTCGCCTCGGTGGAGCACCATGAGGTCCACGTCCGAGCGCGGACAGAGCTGCCCGCGACCGTAGCCTCCCAGCGCGACCAGGGCCACCTGCGGCCCCAGCCCCTCGGCGAGCCCCCGCACCGCTTCGTCCACGAGGTCGGACCGACGCCGCGCCGACCACCGGCCGTGGTGGCCCGGAGAATATGCCTGCTCCAGGGAGCGCAACCTCCGGACGAGACCCTCCACAGGGCCCGCGGCGGCACCGGCGCTTGTCGCAGGAGCCACGGATCGCATCGGTGGTGGCTGTCCTCCCTCAGATCGCGTCGGGCCCCATCTCGCCGGTGCGGATCCGCCAGGTCTGCTCGACGGGCACGACGAAGATCTTCCCGTCGCCGATCTTCCCGGTCCGGGCCGACTTGAGGATGGCGTCCACGACCTGCTGGACGCCGTCCTCGTCCGTCAGCACCTCCACCTTCACCTTGGGAACGAAGTCCACCTGGTACTCGGCACCTCGATACACCTCGGTGTGGCCGCGTTGCCTTCCGAATCCCTGCGTCTCCGTCACGGTGAGGCCGTTGACCCCGATGCTTCGGAGGGCTTCCTTCACCTCGTCCAGCTTGAAGGGCTTGACGATGGCCACTACGAGCTTCATGCCCACACCTCCCTGTTCCTGCGGGGCTGCTGCCCCCCGGACTCCCTAAGGCGTCTCCACCAGGGGCCGGGACACCGGCACCCGCACCGGAGCCACCGCCTCTTCCTCGGGGAGCGCGTGCGTCCCGCCTCGTTCGCCCAGTGTGTACCCCGCTTCCGCGTGCTGCGAGAGGTCCAGCCCCGCGGCCTCGTCCTCCTCGGAGACACGGAGGCCCACCGCCACATCCACGAGCTTCAGGATGCCAGAGGTGACGGCCAGCGAATAGGCGATCGTGGCACCGACCGCCGCGAGCTGCTTCCCGACCAGGGCCGCGTTCCCGAACAGGAGGCCGTCCGCTCCGGCCGGATTGATGGCCGCCTGCGCGAACACCCCGGTGAGGATGGCGCCGACGATGCCTCCAACGAGGTGCACTCCGACGACGTCGAGCGAGTCGTCGAAGGCCAACCGGAACTTCAGTCCCACGGCCGCGTAGCAAACCGCCCCGGCGGCGAGCCCGATGAAGACGGCGGCCCACGGGGCGACGTAGCCCGCCGCGGGCGTGATGGCCACCAGGCCCGCCACCGCCCCGGTGGCCGCCCCGACCGTGGTGGGCTTCCCGTGCTTCCGCCATTCGGGGATCAGCCAACCGATGGTCGCCGCGGCCGCGGCGACGTGCGTGGTGACGAACGCTTGAGCGGCGAGCCCGCCCGAGGAGAGGGCGCTCCCGGCGTTGAACCCGAACCACCCGAACCACAGGATCGCCGCCCCGGTGATCACCATGGGCACGTTGTGGGGAACGAACGCCTCCGACGCGAACCCGCGGCGCCTTCCCAGGTACAGGGCCGCCACCAGGGCGGCGATCCCCGCGTTGATATGGACGACGGTTCCACCGGCGAAGTCGAGGGCCCCGACCCCAGCCGCACCGAGCCACCCGCCCCCCCACACCCAATGGGCGAGCGGGGCGTACACGAGCAGCGACCACAGCCCGATGAACAGCACGTACCCGCCGAACCGCATCCGCTCGGCGAATGCCCCCGCGATCAGCGCCGGAGTGATCACCGCGAACATCATCTGGAAGGCCATGAAAGCCAGGTGCGGCACGGTCGGAGCGGCCGCAGCGGGATCCTGTCCAACCCCGGCCAGGCCGAGGAAGTCGAGGCCGCCGATCAGGAGGGACTTGTCGGGCCCGAAAGCCAAGGTGTAGCCGATCAGCACCCACAGAACCGTGACGACGGCGAGCGCCGCGAAGGCCTGCATGATCGTTCCCAGGACGTTCTTCGCCCGGACCAGGCCACCGTAGAAGAGCGCCAGGCCGGGAGTCATGAACATGACCAGCGCCGTGGCTATCAGGATCCAGGCGGTGTCGCCGGTGTCGATTCCGGGCATGAGCGTCCTCCTTCTGCGTCCGCTGGCACCCTTGATAAGGCAGGCAGGTTTCGCAGGGATTTCGCCCCTGTTACGCGCGGGTAAAACCTGACATCTCGAAGGCGACGGTGCCACACTCCGGTTCGTAGGCAATGGCTGCCCGGCGCTGGAGCAACGCTCCCCTCCCGGAGCCCCACCTGGCCGGTCTGGGGGTGGGCATCCTGATCCACCTGTTCCTTTCCTGGAGGCTGTTCGCCGCGGCGTGGGTGGGGCAGGTCACCGGCTGGGCGCTGGTGGTCGCCGGTTCGGCCGCCGCCCTGTGGGCGATGGCCGCAGCCGCGGAAACGAATCTGGACAGACCTGCCCAGCTCGTCGTCGGCGGTCCCTACCGCTTCAGCAGGAACCCGATGTACGTCGCCTGGGACTCGATGTACCTCGGGCTCTCATTTCTGTTCAACTCGGCCTGGCTCGTCCTGCTGTTCCCTGTCGTCGTGGTGACGACGCACTACGTGATCGTGAGGCGTGAGGAGCCTCTGCTCGAGGCCCGCTTCGGTGACGAATACCGGAGCTATCGAGCTCGAGTGCGTCGGTACCTCTAGGGGGGACAGGAACTAGGAGGCGGCCCGCTTGCGCTTGGAGGACGCCGCCTTCTTGCGAGACGGCTTCTCCGCCGCCTTCTCCTTCTTCGTGGCCTCCACGCTGGCGCGGAGGGCGTCCATCAGGTCCACGACCTTCGGCGCCTCCTCCGGCGGAGCGACGTATTCGATCTCCTCCCCCGCCACCTTCTTCTCGATCAGCTCGATGAGAGCCTGCCGATACTCGTCGCCGTACTGGTCCGGGTCCCACTCGCCGGTGAGATTCTCGATCAGCGACCGGGCCATCTGGACCTCCTGGGGCCGGACCTTCACGGCCTTGTCGAGCTCCTCGAAAGCGGCCTTCCGGATCTCGTCGGGCCAGTACATCGTCTCGAGGACGATGACGTGGTCGCTCACCCGGATCGTGGCCAGGTGCTCCTTCTCCCGGAAGGACACCTTGGCGATCCCCACCTTGCTGTTGTCGGCGAGCGCCTCCCGGAGGAGGGCGTAGGCCTTGACGCCGGCCTCATCGGGGACGAGATAGTACGTCTTCTGGAAGTAGATGGGGTCGATCTCGGTGATATCCACGAACTGGTCGATGTCGATGGTCCTGCTGGACTCCACGGGGATGGAATCGAGCTCTTCCTCCTCGAGGACCACGTAACGGTCCTTCTCGTATTCGTAGCCCCGGACGATGTCCTGATAGGGAACCTCTTCCCCGCACTTGGCGCACACCCGCTGGTACTTGATCCGGCCGTGGTCCTTGGCGTGGAGCTGGTTGAACCGGACGCTCTTCTCCTCGGTCGCGGGGAAGACCCGGACCGGGATCGACACGAGGCCGAACGAGATGGCCCCCTTCCACATGGTCCTCATGCGCTACCTCCTCGGGACGATTCTATCCGGCGGGGGCCGGTTCCGACCCCGGACCTGCGTGGGGCCGGGTCGGGCTTCCGCAACGCCTCGGCATACCATCTCCCCATGACCCCTTCCGGGAAACGAGCCAAGGCCCGCCGCGGCGAGCCGTTCACGGTGCCCGTCCCGAGGCCCCTCCCCGTCGAGCGGGATGGGGACGTGTGGTGGACGGAGGCCGCGGGGCGACGGGTTCGCCTCTCCAACCTGGACAAGGTGTTCTGGCCGGACGAGGGCTACACGAAGGGTGACCTGCTGGCTTACTACTTCAACGTCGAGGGGCTGATCCTCCCCTACCTCGCCGGCCGCCCCCTCACGATGAAGCGGATGCCGAACGGCATCACCGGCGACTACTTCTACGAGAAGAACGCCCCCCGGCACACACCGGACTGGATGCCGCGGTGCCGCGTGGAGAGCGAGGGGGACGAGGCCCGGCTCGGCTACAACGACTTCCTCATGGCGGAGGACCTCGCCGGGCTCCTGTTCGTGGTCAACCTGGGGGCCATCGAGTTCCACCCCCTCCACTCCCGGTGCGGGACCATCGACCAGCCCGACTACGCGTTCTTCGACCTCGACCCGTTCGAGCCGGCGACGTTCGAGGACGTACGGGCGGTGGCGCGCCACGTCCATGCCGCCCTCGACGCGCTGGGTCTCCCCAGCCATCCGAAGATCTCCGGAGCGACGGGGATGCAGATCTACGTCCCCGTGACGCCGGGGCACACGTACGAGGAAACTCGGGCGTTCGTCGGCGCCATCGGGCGAGCGATCCTCCGCGCCGATCCGGACCGGGTGACCATGGAGTGGGACATCTCCAAACGCACCGGGAAGGTGTTCGTCGACCACAACATGAACCGCCTGGGCGCGAACATCGCGTCGGCCTACTCGGTGAGACCCGAACCGGGAGCCACCGTGTCGACCCCGCTGACTTGGGAGGAAGTGGAGGCCGGGGCCGAGCCGCAGGACTTCACCATCGCCACGATCCACGAGCGGTTCGGCCGGGTCGGTGACCTCTTCCGCGGGGTGCTGGACGAGCCGGTGGACCTCCATTCGGTCTTCGACGCCCTCGGCCTGCGGATCGAGGACAAGCACGAGACGGCGGGCAGCGAGCGCGTGGGGCCCTCCGGGGCGTCGGGGGCCCCAGCCCGTTCCCCCAGCCCAGCTCCCGACCGCCCCTCGGCCGCTGCCACGTCCGCCGCCCAATCCGGGGCCCCCACCCAGCGACTCGAGACGTACCGGAAGAAGCGAGACTTCGAGGGGACGCCCGAGCCGCCGCCCGACGCCAAGACGGAGGAGAAGGCCGGCAGCCTCTTCGTCATCCAGAAGCACAACGCCACCCGCCTGCACTACGACCTCCGGCTCGCGCGCGACGGAGTGTTGATGTCGTGGGCCGTTCCCCGGGGGCTTCCGACCGTCCCGGGCGAGAGGCGCCTGGCCGTCCAGACCGAGGACCACCCGATGGACTACGCCGACTTCGAGGGATGGATCCCCCAGGGCCACTACGGCGCGGGCGAGGTGAAGATCTTCGACCGAGGAACGTACGAAGCCCTGGAGTGGGAGGACGGCAAGATCACGTTCCGGCTCCACGGCCGGCGCCACCGCGGCGAGTACCACCTGGTGAAGACGCGGACCGATTGGCTGGTATTCCTCTCCAAGCGCTCGGCGGATCAACAGCCGCCTCCCCCGCCACGGTTCACCCCGATGCTGGCGGAGCTGTGGGCCGAGCCCTTCGACGACCCCCGGTGGCGCTTCGAGCCGAAGCTCGACGGCATCCGGACCCTCGCCTACGTCACCACCGACGCCACGCGACTCATCTCCCGCACCGGGCGGGACCAGAGCGCCCAGTACCCGGAGCTCGACAACCTGGCGGAGAACGTCAACGCCCTCCAGGCCGTGATCGACGCGGAGATCGTGGCGCCCGATCCCGACGGCCGACCGTCCTTCGAGCTCCTCCAACAGCGGATGAACCTCTCTTCCCCGCGGGACATCGAGCGAGTTCGACGGAAGCTTCCGGTGGTGGCGTACGCGTTCGACCTGCTGTGGTTCGACGGCCGAGACCTCACCGGCGAGCCGCTCGAGAGCCGCCGGGAGCTCCTCGAGGAGATCGTCACACCGGACGAGACCATGCGACTGACGACGTTCGTCGACGGGGAGGGGAAGCGGTTCTTCGAGTCGGCGCGCCAGCTCGGGTTCGAGGGCGTCCTCGGAAAGAAGCTCGGCAGCGTCTATCAGCCCGGAAGACGCTCGAGGGACTGGCGGAAGATCAAGGCGCTCAACCGGCAGAGCTGCGTCGTCCTCGGATGGACTCCCGGGACGGGCTCCCGGTCCCGGACGTTCGGCGCCTTGCTGGTCGGTGCGCACCGGGGAAAGGACCTGGTGTGGATCGGCCAGGTGGGTACGGGGTTCACCGAACCGATGCTCGCGGACCTCCTGGAGCGGCTGGTGGAGCTGGAAACGCCGGAACCACCCATCGACGATCCGGATCTCCGGAAGCTGAAGGGCGCCAGGTGGGTCCGGCCCGAGCTCGTCTGCGAGGTCGAGTACCTCGCCATGACGTCGGCCGGCAAGCTCCGGGCGCCCTCGTACAAGGGACTCAGGCCGGACAAGGTCCCCGAAGACTGCCTGTTGGAGCGGCCGGCGGGGTAGCCCCTTCAACCGACCCTTCCTCCTTGGTAGGCTCCGAACGTGGCACGCAGAGCGAGCGACGAACCGAGCCGGAAGCGCTCAGCCGGGCGAGGGAGCCAGAAGGGCACGGCTTCGAGGGCCGCCCGCTCGGGTACGCGTCGCGGATCCACGGGCGGGCCCACCGCCGAGCAGCCCACCGCCGAGCAGCCGGGTCGCGAGCGCGTCCGCTCCGACCGGCCCTCGAGCCCGGTGGCCACGGACCGGGTGCTCCGGCGCAGCACCGATGATCGGGTCATCGCCGGCGTGGCCGGGGGACTGGGCCGCTACCTCGGCGTCGACCCGGTGGTCCTTCGCATCGCCTTCGTGATCCTGGCGTTCGCCGGTGGTTCGGGGGTCCTCCTGTACGTCTTGGGCTGGATCCTGATCCCGGAGGAGCGAGCGGGTGAACCGGTCGGAGCGCGACCGCAGCCGGAACGGCACGTGGACCTGTGGTTGGTGGTCGGAGTGGGATTGGTGGCTCTGGGGATCATCCTGCTGATCGACCGTCTGGTCCCCTGGTTCGACCGGGTGACCGGGCCGTTGATCCTCATTGCCATCGGCGCGGCCGTCCTGTTCCAAAGCACTCGACGGTGACCGGGAGCGAGCCGCCACGGCGGCCTGCGGGTAGCAGGGCGGCCTCGGGAAGGCAGACCGCAACCGAGCCGCCACCTCCCGGGCCCCAGGCCCGACCGCCGGCGGCAGAGGGACGGCGCTCGCTTCCGTTGGGACGCATCGCGTTCGCGCTGATCCTGCTCGCCGTCGGGGTGGGGTGGCTCTTCGAGTCCCTTGGCGTCATCGAGCTCCCATGGGACGCGCTGCTCCCGGCGGCGCTGATCGTGGTCGGAGCCGTGCTCGTGGCCGGCTCACGCACCGGCCGGTACAGCGGCCTGATCGCCCTTGGGATCGTGCTCACCATCACCACCGCGGTGGTTGCCGCGGTGGACCTGCCGTTGGTCGGCGGCGTGGGCCAGCGGGTGATCACTCCGCAGAGCGCGGCCGAGCTCGAGCCGCGCTACGACCTGGCCGTGGGCCAACTGGTGATCGATCTCACGGATCTCCGCCTCGTCCGGGGCGACCGAGTCGACATTCGGGCGCGAGCAGGACTGGGGGAATTGGTGGTCGAGGTCCCGGTAGGGATCAATGTCGAAGTTCACGCGCGCGCGGGGCTCGGGGACATCCAGATCTTGGGGGAGCAGGCGTCGGGATTCGGCCCGGAGCGAATCGTGAGGCGACGAGTTGACCGGAGACGGGTAGCGATCGGGCCGCTGATCTCCCTCGACCTCTCCGTGGGCCTGGGGAGCGTGAAGGTGAATCAGTGAGCGATCGGCGGGACGACCGCGGATTCGACACCGGAGCACTCGGGTTCGGGATCTTCTTCATCGTCGCCGGACTGGTGTTCCTGTTCGAGCGACTCGGCGTGTTGGAGCTCCGAGCGGCCGTGTTGTGGCCTCTGCTCCTGATCGCTCTGGGCCTGGCCCTGCTCGTCGCGAGCCGCCGCCGGTCCCGACCATAGCGCCGGCAGGACCTCCTAGCCGAACGGCTCGAAGCCCGCTTTCACCAGGATCGCACGTGCTTCCTTCTCCGGGATCCCCCGCGCGGACAGTTCTCGCAACAGGCGCATGGGCGCCAGCGACCGCCCGCATTTCGGGCAGAAACCGAAGAACGACTCCACGGGTGAGTCGCACCACGCGCAGACCTTCAGGTCGGTTGGCGCCATCGAGTCCAGACCCGTATCGGACAACGCGTCGATATAGCCCTTCCCGTAGTCCCAGATGATGTACTCGTCTTCCTTCGGCTCGAAGGCGGGTTCGTGCATGCGCGGTTCGCCCGTCTCCAGCATGTGCTCCAGGCTTTCCTTCAGCAGGTCCCATCCGTAGTAGTGGTCTGAGCCGCAGTCGGGGCAGGCGATGATCACCCCCTTCATCCCCTGAGCCTCGAACACCGCCCGCATCGCGTCGAGATCGTCCAGGTCCGCCGCGATGTTGTCCTTCTCTTCGGGGTCCAGCGGCTGGGCGCGCTCTTCTTCTTCTTCGCTCATCGTCGGGTCCTCGGCTCAGTCATCGTTCAGGTCGAAGGTCCGGAACGCCTCGGCGTACTTCACGTCGCGCTCTTTCCCGAGGTCGGCGGCCCATTCGCGGACACGGTCGTCGACATCAGCCATGCCCATGTTCTCCATCTGGCTCTTGTGCCGATGGAGCGACTCGATCTTGAGATCGATGGCGTCGCTGATGTCTACGTAGGTATCCGCTCCGTCCCAGGTAGGAAGCCACAGGCGGGGCACCTTGTGCGGCTCCAGGCCCTCTTCGAGCAGCTCCGGGAACTGAGGCCGGGTCGGCGCGTCGCATGCCACCACGGCCAGGACGGCCTCACCGACCGCCCGGTGGTCCGGATGGTTCACGTAGCGGCGGCCACTCCACAGGAGCGACGGGTCGTTGGTCAGGAGCAGGTCCGGCCTCAGCCGGCGGACCTCTCTGGTGATCGCCCTGCGCAGCTGAAGGGTCGGCTCGAGGGTCCCGTCGACGAACCCGAGGAAGGTAACCGAGCGCACGCCGAGGACGTTCGCCGCCTCACGCATCTCGGCCTGGCGGATGCGGGCGATTTCGTCGCGGGAGCGGTCCGGACCGTTCCAGCCCGCCGACCCGTCGGTTGCGCAGACGTAGTGAACCTCAGTTCCCCTCTTCGCCCAGGTTGCCACGGTCCCTCCGCAGAGGAACTCTGCGTCGTCTGGGTGGGCGAAGACCACCAGGGCCCGCTCGAACTCCACGAGCCAAAGGGTAGCCCAAGGCTTCCGACTTGTGGGCTCGGTCCGTCAGGTCCGGGCGAACCGGAAGTTCATCGCGGCCAGGGCGAATGAGGCCACCCCCCACGCGCCGAGCAGGATGAGCTGCGGCCCGGTGTCGGTGATGGACAGCCCCTCCAGCGACACCTTTCGCAGGGCTTCGATCAGCGGGGTCAGCGGTAGGTACTTGACCACCGTCTGCATGACCTGCGGCAGCGTGTCGGTGGGGAAGAACACGCCCGACAGGAACATCATCGGGATGGCCACCGCGCTGGCGATCCCCTGGGCGCTGTCGGGGTTGGGCGATCGCCCGGCCACCGCGAACCCGATGTTCAGGAAGATGAGGTTGGCCACCGTAGCCAGGAGGAAGATCCACCCCACGTTCCCGTACACGTTCGCCCCGAACAGGAACACTCCCACCGCCACGATGAGCGCCGCCTGCACGAAAGCGAGCACCAGCCGGGCGAGGACCTGCGCGGAGAGGAACTTGAAGGGCCGCAGCGGCGTGGCCAGGATCCGCTTGAGGATCCGCTGCTCCCGGTACCGGGCCACCGCCACGGCCATGCCGGTGATCGAGAAGTTCATCACGCCCATGGCCACGAGGCCGGGCAGCAGGAAGTCGTAGTACTCGACCGAGCGGGCGCTCACGCCGCGCGCTTCGACGGACAGCGGGGGAGAGGTCACTCCGGCCAGTCGCAGGTTCATGCGGTCCACGATCCGTTGGATGGTGCCCAGGGCGAACTGGTTCGAGTCGAAGTTGTTCTCGTTGTAATAGACGGTCACGGCCATGGGGGAGACAACCGGTGGGCTGCCCGGCGAAAGAGTGGTCAAGGTGGGAGGAACCGCCACCACGACATCCACTTCCCCTTCGGTGAGCTGCCGGCGAGCCGCCGCCACTTCGGTGGTCCGGCTGACTTCGAAGGATTCGACATCGCGGAGGCCCGTGGCCAGCGCCTCCGACACCGACGAGCGCCGCTCGGCGGCCACAGCGATGCGCACCTCGGGAGCCTGGCTGAAGTCGAACAGCCCGAAGACGACGGTGAAGATGATCGGGAACATGAGCGCCCAGAACAGGCTCTGCCGGTCTCGGTAGAGCATCTTGACGCTGGCGGTGAAGAGCTTGCGCATGGCCCTCTCCTCTTCCTCTACTCGCGGAGGCTGTGGCCGGTCAACGAAAGAAACACGTCCTCGAGCGTCGCGGGCATGACCCGAACGTCATCCACTCGTACCCCCCGTCGCTCCGCCCAGTCCAGGAACGCCGGCAGCGTCACCTGCGCCCGAGACACCTGGAGCTCGTATCGGAAGTCGCCGTTCAGCACGGTGTCGACGTCCGCCACCCCGGGCAATCCCCGCAGTTCCCCCTCGATCACGGGCTGCGAGGTGGCGAAGACGATCCGGTAGGCCGTCGGCAACTGGTGGATCAGCCCCATCGGGGTGTCCAGCGCCTGGATCTTGCCCCGGTCGATGATGGCCACCCGGTCGCAGAGGATCTCCGCTTCCTCCATGTAGTGGGTGGTGAGCACGACGGTCTTGCCCTCTCGGTTGATCGTGGTGATGAGATCCCAGAGGTTCCTGCGGGCCTGCGGGTCGAGCCCGGTGGTTGGCTCGTCGAGGAACACCACCTCCGGGTCGTTCACAAGCGAGGCCACGATGGAGAACCGTTGCGCCTGGCCTCCGGACAGCTCGCGGACCAGCGCCTTTCGCTTCTCCAGGAGCCCCACCTTCTCGAGGAGCTCCGCCGGCTCGATGCGTCGCGGATAGAACGACCCGAACAGGTCGAGGATCTCCTCCAACGTGAGGAAGTCGAAGTACGCGCCGGCCTGGAGTTGAACGCCGATCCGCTGCTTCATCTGCTCGCGGTGGCGACGCGAGTCGAGGCCCACGACCTCGGTGCGACCCGAGGTCGGCGACTGGAGGCCCTCGATGATCTCGAGCGTGGTCGTCTTCCCCGCACCGTTGGGGCCCAGGAAACCGAACACCTCACCGCGGCTGACGGAGAACGACACACCGTCCACCGCGGTGAGCGTGCCGCCCCCCGGTGCGGGGAACACCTTCACGAGGTCTTCGACCGTCACGGCAGGGTCGGTGGCCACCGATCGAACCCGCTGCTTCGTGTTCACGACTCCTCCCGCGTCTCGAGCTCCCGGATGACCTCGTCCTCCCAGCGGATGACGGCCCGCGTGTGGGCCAATCCGCACCTGAGAGTGAGGTTCGGAAAGAACATCTCGTCCTGCCCCTTGATCAACGTCTCGATCTCTTTGAGCGCCTGGAGCTGCTGGGCGTCCCGCCTGCGCATCTCCTTCACCTGCGCGAGGAGCGCGTCCCTGCCCATGTGCGCGCCGAAGAACACTTTCACCAGGAACGGGCTCTTGATCTCGGCGCTCTCGACCTCGACCGTCTCCAGCCAACCGCGGAGGGCCCGGCGCCCCCGGTCGGTGATCCTGTACAGGCGCTTGTCGGGAAGGCGGTCCTGCTCGACCTCGCGCTCGGTCGCATAGCCCAGCGACACGAGGCGGCGAAGCTCAGAGTAGATCTGGCTCTTGGCCGGGGTGAAGAAGAACGCGATGGACTGCTCGGCCACCTTGGTCACGTCGTAGCCGGACATCTCCCCGAACGTGAGGAGCCCCAGCACCGCGTAGGACGTCGTCGGAAGCGCCTTGGCTTCCGGGCCCTGAGTCACGCGGGTCGCCATGGTTCGGGAAACCTCCCTGTTCCTGTCGGGACTAGTCCTAGATAAACTAGTATGCATCGCAGTATGCACCCGCCCTTGGCTCGTTGTCAAGTGCCCCGGACTCCCGCTCAGGGCTAGTCGGGCTCGCCGTTCCCGAACAGGGAAACCGAGCGGAGAATGGCTTCGGTACGCTCGATCTGCGCGGCCAGCCACGCGGGCTCCTGTGGACCGCGGACGTCCTCCCTCGGGAACAGGAAGGTGTTGAGGTACTCATCGGATCCGACCTGGAGCCCGAGTGTCGCCATGAATTCCGCGATGGCGAACTCCCAGGTGAACAGGGCCAACCCGTCAGGCTCCACGTGAACCCAGTAGGTCAGATACGGGTTGGGGGCCGAGCTGAAGAGCCGCACCCCGCGCCGCTGCTGAACCTCATGGAACCCCTGTCGGGTCAGTGCCTCCTCGAACATCCCGGCCGGAGTGGCGTCCACCCGGCGAGGATACCGAGATGGAGCGACCGCCCGTGCCGGCCGACCCCCAGCGAGGCTAGCCGACCGCAGCGAGCGAGCCGGGCCCGGCCTCGGGATCGGAACCGGTCGACGGTTCCGCGCCACCCCTCTCCGCGGTGCCCCGCCCCCTGCCCAGAGCTCCCCGGGCCTTCCCCAGGCTGGTGCGCCAGTCGTCGGCGGCGTTCTGGAGCATGGTCGTCGCCCTGGCCACCTTGTTCTCCAGGGTGAGCTCCATGGTCTGCACCAGACCATCGAGCTCAGCCAGGCACGCCTGGGCGTCCGCGGCCCCCCCGTGCCGCGCGGCCAGCGTGTACAGGGACAGGAGGACCGGGAGCGCCGTCGAGTACGGCACCAGCACGACCCCCCGGACGAACGCGTCGGCGTGGGCCCGCCGGCAGGCCCCGAAGGCCGCGTCGGGCACGCACGCCACCGCGAACGGCGTGGTCATGCTGGGCTCGAGGTAGGCGGCCACCTCTCGGGCCCGCCGGACCACCTCGTCCTCGACCTTCCGCGCCAGAACGTCCCGTGCCCCTGGGTCCTCCTCGCCGTCCAGTGCCTCCAGCAGCGGCGACGCCGCCCACTTGGAATCCACGGGAAGGCGCCTTCCGTCCGGAAGGACCAGGGCGAACTCCACGACCCGGCCGTTCACCCGGAAGTCTCGGACGACCATGCCGGCCGGGAGCTGGCCGAGCGCCTCCTCCAGCACGTTCTCCCCGGCCCGGCCCCGAGTGGCCCCGCCCACCAGCACCGACTCGAGGCGGCGGATCGCCTCCCAGCCCCTCTCCTCCGAGCGGCGGCGCTCCTCATCCTGGAGCCGCGTCTCCTCCAGGGCCGCTCGCACCCGGACCAGGCCTTCCCGCACCGCCTGGTCGTCCAGCGACTGTCGCCCCAGGGCGTCGGCGAGGCGCTCGATGCGGATCCCGTGGGCCTCCACCAGACCCACCAGTTCCCGAACCCCGCCCTGTCCCCCGCCGGGGCGGCGCAGGGCCAGCACCACTGCCGCGACGATGCCGCCCGCCGCGAGTGCCGCCAGGGCCACCACCACCATGGTCGCCGTCGTCATGGCCTTCCTCCCGACCCGGGAGTCTAGCCACGGGGTCTGACAGAGATGATTCAGGCGGTCTCGGTAGGGCCGGTCTGACCCTGGGTCTGACGGGCCGAGGTGCCCTCTGTCGTGAGCTGTCGGCCGGTCCTCTGAGGCCAGAGAGGGCA
>JBOGWB010000049.1:0-54003 GCA_050693035.1 Actinomycetota bacterium | reverse complement strand
GCGCTCGTGGCGGCGTCGATGACGTACACCACCACGACGATCCGGCCCCGGGCTCCCGCCTCGGCCGCGCCGCTCGCGTTGAACGAGATCTCAAGCGTTCGCGCCACGCCCCATCTCCTGATGCCATCGCTCGGAGCCGGCGGCGATCCGACCGGCCAGGACTCCGGCTGCCCCGGCCGCCAGGAAGAACTCCGGCTCTTCCTCGACGGCCCGGCGCATGGTCCGCGCGCTCACCGCTCGCTCTCGCAGGAGGTCGAGGGCCGGCTTCCCGTTGACCTCCACGAGCTGGTGCCGCTCCTCGAGCCCGGCCTCCCGGAGGGCCCGCCAGACCGCTTCCCGCTGCTCGCCCTCGAGAACGGGAACGGCCACGTGAACCGGCCCCAGGACCACCTGACGCAGCACCGTGAGCGAGTGGGGAGACACCCCGTGGTGCCGGTACTCGGGGTCGGCGAAGTTCAGCCGCACGGCAGCCACGGGCCGCCCTCCCAGGACGTGCACGGCGTTCAGGGCCATGCCCGATGCCACGTCGCTGGCTCCCCACTTGGTGGCCGTTCCGACCTTCCCGGGCCCGTCACCGACCAGGACGACGTCCGCCTCCGCCACGGCACGAGCGGCGAGAAGGCCGGAGAATACGTTGACCGCCTCCAGATCGCCGCCCAGCGCCTGGCCGCAGGTGACCACGGCGTCCAGCAGACCGCCCTCCCGGAGGACATGGAGCTGTTCGGAGAACCAGGCCGGGAGGGCCGCGCCGTCGGTCATCACGTGCACCACCCGCTCGGCCCCGGCCGCCTTCGCCCCCGCGGCGGCCGCACCCAGCATGGAATGGAGGGGCAGCCAGGCCACCGGGAGGCCGGCCAGGCCCTCATGAGCCTCCATCCGCTCGCGGTGGGGGCTCTCCGGCTCCTCCACGGCAAGGACCCTGGCCTGGAGGGGCGTATAGCGGAGCTTCATGACGTGGCCCGGGCCCTCTGGGTCGACGTTCTCTCGGCCTTCAACGGCCACCACGAAGTGGTACCCACCCGTCCCGAGGCCGAGGCCCACGGCCGTCGTGTTCAGGAGCACCCTGTCGCCCTCCTCCGCGGGGCCGGTCATCTGGGGGTAGGCGAGAGCCCGCTCGATCCGGCCCTCCACCTCCACCTCGAGCTCGATGAGGCCCCGGCGAGGACGCTCCACCCTCTTCACGGTGCCCGTTCGTAGCCTGATCATCGCGGGTAATGGTAGCCCGGTATCATCGGCCCGGATGCACCCCCTGGAGCGCCTCGTCAACCTGGTGGCCCTCCTCCTGGAAGCCCGCCGCCCCCTGACGTTCGATCAGATCCGCGACGTCCTGCCCGCGTACCGGCAGGGCGACAAGGCCAGCGCCAAGCGCCAGTTCGAGCGAGACAAGGACACGCTGCGGGCCATCGGCATCCCGGTCGAGGTGGCCCCGACCGATGTCTGGGAGGTCGAGGAGGGCTACCGCATCCCCCGGGAGCGCTACGAGCTGCCCGAGGTCGAGTTCACCGCGGAGGAGGCCGCCGCGCTGTTCGTGGCGGCCCATGCCGGGATCGGCGGGGAGGCGGCCCAGGCCTTCCGCAAGCTCGCCCTGGGTGTGGATACGGGGGTCCTCACCGGCCTGGCGGAACGGGAAGGGAACCTCGGTGTCGACGCGGCGGCCCCGCACCTCTCGGACGTGGCCGACGCCGTGGCCCGCCGCCGCCGGGTCAGGTTCCGGTACCGGCCGCTCCAGGGGAGGGCGGGGGAGCGGGACGTCGACGCCTGGGGACTGGTGTTCCGCCGGGGCTCCTGGTACCTGGTGGGGCGGGACCGCAAGCGGGGGGAGGCCCGGTCCTTCCGCCTCTCCCGGTTCGCCTCGGTCCTGAAGGACCTGGGGGAGGCGGAACCCCCGCCGGAGGGGTTCCGGGCCTCGGACCAGCTCCAGGCCGGCCCCTGGGGCCTGGGGGAGCCGGAAACCACCGCCAGAGTGTCCTTCAGCCCCAAGGTGGCCTGGTGGGCGCTGTCCGGGCTTCCCGGGGCCCGCATCGTCCGGACCGGGCGGGACGGATGGACGGAGGCCGAGGTCCCCGCCGCCGGGGGCGATGCGTTCGCCTCCTGGATCCTCTCGTTCGGGGCCGACGCCCGGGTGCTCTCTCCCAAGGCCCTTCGGGACGCCGTGGTGGACCGCCTGGAGTCGGTCCTCCGCGCCATCAAGGCCGGTTAGGAGCCGCGGCCGGATGCCTCCCGCCAAAACCGCAGAGCGCCTCCGCAGGCTGCTGGCCCTGGTCCCGTACCTGGTCCGCCACCCGGGGACGAGCCTGGAGGAGCTGGCCCGCGTGTTCGGCGTGAACCAGGGCGACCTCACGAGCGATCTCAACCTCCTGTTCGTGACGGGGCTCCCTCCCTACGGTCCGGGCGACCTAGTCGACGTTCAGATCGAGGGGGGGAAGGTGTGGGTCTCTATGGCCGAGCACTTCTCCCGGCCGGTGCGGCTCACCCGGGGGGAGGCGCTGGCCCTGTACCTGGGGGCGGCCGCCCTCCTGGGCACCGAGGGCCCGGGGGCGGAAGATCTGAGGGGAGCGCTGGAGAAGCTCCGCGAGGTCCTGGATGTGGCGGGGCTCGAGGACCTCCACCTCGAGGTGGAGCGGGCGGCAGGCCGCCGGGGCCCCCTGGAGGCCGTCCGGGACGCCACCGAGCGGCGGGAACGGATCGAGATCGACTACTACTCGGCTTCCCGAGACCAGGCGACGAACCGTCGGATCGACCCAGAGCAGGTCTTCTCCGCCATCGGGAACTGGTACGTGGTGGCGTGGGACGAGAAGAGCGACCAGGAGCGGATGTTCCGGGTCGACCGGATCCGCGACGTCCGCCCCACCGGGGAGACGTTCGAACCCCGCGGTCTCCTCGGCCAGGGACGCCCCCTGTACGACCGTACCGCCGAGGATGTCCGGGTCCGGCTGCTCCTGCGCCCGGGAGCCCGCTGGGTGGCCGAGTACTACGAGGTGGAGCGGACTACGGAGCGAGGGAGCGACCTCGAGGTGGTCCTCCCGGCCAAGGACCTGGCCTGGGTGGCCAAGCTGGTCCTCCGGCTGGGGGGAGAAGCGGAGGTCCTGGACCCCCCCGAGCTCCGCGACCTGGCCCGGGCGGCCGCCGAGGAGGCCCTGTCCCTGTACCGGCGACGGGGTCCGCGCTCAAGTCGGTAGCTCGAACGGGCTAGCCCGGTCGTCGGCCCCGGTACCTAAAGTCGCCCCGCCCCAGGCCGATATCTGAGGCGAGATGACCACGATTCGAGCCACGTGCCCGCAGTGTGGAGAGGTCGAGATGGACGCCCGATCCATCCTGCTCCAGGTCGAGCAGGAGTCCGGTGAAGGCAGCTACAGCTTCGACTGTCCCTCCTGCGAGCTCCCCGTGGAGAAGCCCGCCGACCGCAAGATCGTGCTCCTGCTGATGTCGGCCGGCGTGGAGGTCATGGAGGCCCAGGAGATCGCCTCCTCGGAGGTCCGGCCGGGGGGGCCGCCGCTGACCTCGGACGACCTCATCGACTTCCACTTCCTGCTGCAGCAGAACGACTGGTTCGAGCAGCTCGTCGCGGACGCCCGGTAGGGCTCGCTCCGCTGCTATCCTGACCGCCATATGGCGCTGTTCCTTGTCTCGATCGGCGCGGCGACGCTCGCCATCATGGCGGTGCTGGTGATCTCCCTCTTCCGGCAAGTGCGGCGGCTCTCCGGGGCCCTTCAGGAGTTCTCGGCCGAAGTCACTCCGGCGCTCCAGGACATCCAGCGGGAGGGTGACCGGGCCCAAGCGCTTGCCGAGCGCCTCGAGCAACGTCGGCGCGACCGCGAGGAGGAGAAGGCCGAGAGCGGCCGGGGGAAGCCTCGGCGCCGGGCCCCCAGGCGGTAGAATCCCCACCAGGAGGTCCACGTGCCGTCCATCGGAGCCCCAGAGCTTCTCGTCATCATCGTCCTGGCCCTCATCATCTTCGGCCCCCGCCGGCTGCCGGAGATCGGCCGGACCGTGGGGAAGTCGATGCGGGAATTCCGCCGAGCGGCGTCGGAGCTCCGCGCCGAGATGGAGCAGGACCTGGACGAAGAGCCACCGATCGCCCGCCGGCCTCGAGCCCGGCCGGCATCGAAGACCAAGGCGGAGACTCCAGGTCCCGGCGATGGCCCAAGCTCTCCGGCATCGGGTGACCAGACCACGACGTGACCGGGAGCTCCCGGTCCTGACGCCGAAATTCGACTCATGCGCGTGATCAGACGACGCCAGCGGCGCGACCCCAACGAGATGACCCTCCTCGAGCATCTCGAGGAGCTCCGCACCAGGCTCATCATCGTGGCGGCGGCGCTGGCCGTCGCCTCGATCGTGGGGTTCGTGTTCTTCGACCCGATCTTCTCGGTGCTCCGAGGGCCCTACTGCCGTGCCCTGGAGGCCATCCCGCCCGAGTCCCGGCTCTTGGAGGGATGCAGGCTGGCATTCACCAGCCCCGTCGATCCCTTCCTCACCCGCCTGAAGGTGGGATTCTTCTCGGGCTTCCTCCTGGCGCTTCCCGTGGTGCTCTGGCAGCTGTGGCAGTTCATCGTCCCTGGGCTCACCCGGCGGGAACGGCGCCTCTCCGTACCGTTCGTTCTTTCATCGGTGGCGCTGTTCGCGGCGGGAACGGTCTTCGCCATGCTGATCATCCCCCGCGGCCTGGCATTCCTGTTCTCGTTCGGGGGAGAAGCCCTCACCGTCTTCCTCACCGTCGACCGTTACCTGTCCTTCCTCATCCTGCTGATCCTGGTGTTCGGCCTGTCCTTCGAATTCCCTCTGCTGCTCGTGTTCCTGGCGGGGGCCCGGATCGTCACCTCGGCGCAGATGAAGCGGTGGCGCCGGTACTCGTACTTCGGGCTCGCGGTGTTCGCCATGATCGCCACACCGACCCAGGACCCCTACAGCATGCTGCTCCTGTGGGTACCCCTGATAGCCTTCTACGAGGCCGCCATCCTGGTGGCCCGCATCCTCAAGAGGTAGGCTCCCCCACTCGATGGCCATCAAGGGCAAGGGCCGGACCAGAGCGACGCGCCGCGGCATCGCCGCTGCGCCGCGGCCGCACCTCGTCATCCCCAGGAAGCCGTTGTTCCGGCGGCGGGGGGTCCAGGTCACCGTGGGGCTGGTCCTCGTGGCGGGGATCACGGCGCTCGTCCTGGTCGGCCTGTCGACACAGCGGCGAAACCAACAGATCGCGGCGGAGCGGGAGGATGCCTCCTCGTTCAGCGCCTTCGTCGAGGAGGTGCTGCGCCGGAGGGCGGTGGGCCAGCCGTTCCTGACGGACTACCTGATCCTTCCGGATCTCGGCACCGGCATGTCGCAGCTCAAGGCGGGTGAGGCCCAGGAAGGACAGCTCGCCGAACAGGCCCGGGGATGGAGCACGCGGGCTGCCGAAGCGGCCGAGGACATCGCCGAGCTCGAGCCCGAGATGGCGGAGCTACGGGAGGGCCGCAACCTCATGCGACGCTCGCTCGAGCTCTATTCGGCAACGGCCGATTCGCTCATCGTGGCCGCAAGCCTCGAGGGAAGGTCGCGGAGAGAGCTCATCGCCTCGCTGGAGAAGCAGCTCCTGGCGGCGGCGCAGGTCTGGGACATCGGGTGGGGCAAGGTGACCACGGTGAAGGCTGGCCTGGGCATCCTGGAACCGGCGCCCCTTCCCCAGCCGGGCCAGCCGGGGGGACTCCCCGGGGCCGGCGGGTAGTCCGGGGGGCAGTGGGTCCCGTCGTCCTCGTCGCCAACCCGACCGCCGGCGGGGGACGGGCCCGGCGGATGATCCCCCGCGCTGAGACCGCACTGACGGCGATGGGGATCGAGCACCTCCTGGTGATCACCGACGACGGCACTCATCCCCAGCGCGCCTGCCGAGAGGCGGTCGCCGAGGGCGTCACCGCGGTGGTCGCCCTGGGTGGCGACGGGCTGGTGGGTTCCTGCGCCGAAGCATTGGTGGGCACGGAAACCGTCCTGGCCGTGGTCCCCGCAGGAAACGGGAACGACTTCGCGCGCAGCCTGGGCCTCCGTCGGAAGCAGCCGTTCCTCGCGCTGGAGTGCCTCCGCGAAGGACGGGTGCGCGCCGTCGACGCCGTCCGGGCCGAGGGGCCCGGGTGGCAGCGTCACTACGTCTGTGTGGGTGGAGCGGGGTTCGATTCCGAGGTGAACGCCTACGCCAACACGCTCAGCAGGCTGCACGGGGCCGCCAGGTACGTGGTCGCGGTACTGCGGACCCTGTTGCGCTTCCGACCGGCCGAGTTCACGGTGCGGGTTGACGGTGAGGAGCGACGGCTTCCGGCCATGCTGGTGGCGGTGGCGAACGCGCCGCAGTACGGGGGCGGGATGAAGGTCTGCCCGGACGCCGTCCTGGACGATGGATCGGTCGACGTGTGCGTGGTCGCCGCGATCTCGAAACCCGCCTTCGTGGCGGTGTTCCCGAGGGTGTTCCGCGGGAGACACGTGACCCATCCCGCGGTCACGATGCTCCGGGGCCAGAAGGTGGAGCTCGAAGCGGCTCGACCGTTCGACGTGTACGGGGACGGCGAGCGGCTGGGACCGCTGCCCGCGCTGTTCACCACCGTGGCCGGGGCCCTGAAGGTGGCCGCGCCGTGACCCCCGAGGAGGAGGAGCCATGACGACCCTGCTGCTTGCACACGCCTGGCCGTTGGACGCGTCGATGTGGGACGAACAGGTCGCGGCGTTGAAGGGAGAGGTGGAGGTCCTGGCGCCGTCGTTCCCGGGATTCGGAGGGACGCCGCCGGCGGGAGAGACGGTCACGATGGAGGCCATGGCCAACTCCCTCGTGGCCGAGCTGGATCGTGCCGGGGCCGCGCGAGCGGTGGTGTGCGGGCTGTCCATTGGAGGCTACGTCACATTCGCCCTGTGGCGGTTGCACCGCGAGCGCATCGCCGGGTTGGTCCTTGCCGACACCCGGGCCGAGGCAGACGACCAGGCAGGGAAGGACCGACGCCGCACTGTCGCGGAGACGGTGAAGGCCCGAGGGAGCGAGTGGATGGCGGAGAACCCGCCTCCGCTTCTCTCCGACGGAACCGACCCGGCGCTGTGGGGGCGGGTGAAGGAGATCATCCGGCGCCAGCCGGCCCACGCCATCGCCGCCGCGGCGCTGGGGATGGCTGAGCGCACGGACTCCAGGCCGATTCTTAGCGAAATCGACGTCCCCACGGCGGTCATCGTGGGCTCGGCGGATGCCCTGACGACGCCGGAGATGTCGCAGACGATCGCCGACGGGATTCCCCGCGCGGAACTCACGGTGCTCGAGGGCGCCGGCCATCTCTCCAACCTCGAGGAGCCCGAGGGGTTCGCCGAGGCGATCCGGAAACTGCTGCGTCGGGTGAGCTGACCGGGCAGGGTCCCGGGGCACCCGCGGGCCCGCGTGGGAGAATCAGACCGATGGACCTCCGGAAGTTCGCTGCCCGCTATCCGTTCGAGCTGGACGAATTCCAGGTCGAGGCGATCGAAGCGCTCGACCGAGGGGAATCCGTGCTGGTCGCGACCCCCACGGGCTCGGGCAAGACCGTCGTGGCCGAGTTCGCCGTGGAGCGAGCCCTGGGCGCGAACCGCAAAGCCTTCTACACCACACCCCTGAAGGCGCTGTCCAACCAGAAATTCGGGGACTTCGTGGCCCGCCACGGCGCCGGGCGGGTGGGCCTCCTGACGGGAGACAACAGCATCAACGGCGAGGCCCCCATCGTGGTCATGACCACCGAGGTTCTCCGGAACATGCTCTACGAGCAGAGCCCCACGCTCGAGGGCCTCGAGGTGGTCATCATGGACGAGGTTCACTACCTCCAGGATCCCTACCGAGGCGCCGTGTGGGAGGAGGTCCTGATCCACCTTCCGCTGTCGGTCTCGGTGGTGTGCCTCTCGGCGACGGTGTCGAACGCCGAGGAGTTCGGGGAGTGGCTGACCACGCTGCGCGGGACCACCCGCGTGGTCATCGAGGAGAAGCGGCCGGTCCCCCTGGAGCAGCTGTACATGGTGGGACGGGAGCTCCATCCGATGCACGTCGAGGTGGGGGGGCGCCGCGAGCCAAACCCGTACATCGTCTCCCTGACCCAGCGGGAGCTCCGCTCGCGCGAGTATCGGCGTCGGGGGGACGGACGCCGCCAGTACGAGCGGATATCCCGCCCCCGCGAGGGCCACCGCCGGATCTACGTTCCCCGCCGCGAGGAGGTCGTGGAGGTCCTCTCTCAAGAAGAGCTGCTGCCCGCGATCTACTTCGTGTTCTCCCGGGCCGGATGCGACCGGAGCGTGGAGTGGATGATGCAGGCGGGACTGCGGCTCACCGATGCCGGCGAGGCAGCCCGCGTCCGCGAGTTCGTGGAGATGCGCGTGGCCTGGATGGACGAGGACGATCTCTCCGCCCTCGGTTTCTACGAGTGGCGGGAAGCCGTGGCCGCGGGGATCGCCGCCCACCACGCGGGGATGATCCCCGTGTTCAAGGAAGCCGTCGAGGAGCTGTTCGCGGCGACGCTCGTGAAGCTGGTGTTCGCCACTGAAACACTCTCTCTCGGGATCAACATGCCCGCCCGGACGGTGGTCATCGAGGACCTCTGGAAGTTCTCGGGGGAGCGGCACGAGTTGCTCACCCCCGGGGAGTACACCCAGCTCACGGGGCGGGCCGGGCGGCGGGGGATCGACGACGTCGGCTACGGCGTGGTCGTCCACCAGCGGCAGGTGGACTTCGTGCGTGTCGCCACACTCGCCAGCGAGCGGACCTACGAGCTGCGGTCATCGTTCAAGCCCTCCTACAACATGGCGGTCAACCTGGTGGCGAACTACACGCCGGAGGAGACCCATCACCTGCTGAACTCGTCGTTCGCCCAGTTCCAGGCGGATCGCGGCGTCGTGACGGTGGAACGCCAGCTCGAGCGAGACCGGGCCTTCCTCGACGGCTACCGGGCCCGGATGCGGTGTCACCTCGGCGACTTCCCCGCGTACTGGCGGCTCCGCGATGAAGCGGACCGGATCCGCCACGACGCTTCTCGGACCCACGAGCGAGGCCGCCTCGAGGCGGTCCGCACCGCCATGGCGTCTCTCCGGCCGGGTGATGTCGTCTTCGTGCCGAGGGCCAGCAGGCGAGGACTCGCGGTCGTCCTCTCGAACCGGGACGGCCGCCCCACGCTCCTCACCCAGGACCGGAAGTTCTTCCGAGCAGGCGTGAAGGAATTCGACGCCCCGCCGATGTCGCTGGCGAAGGTGCCCATGCCCCGGTCGGGGAGCGCCCGCAGCGCCCGCTTCCGGAGGGACCTGGCGGCCCGCCTGGTGGCGCTGAACGTGCGGCCACCCAAGCAACAAGATCCCAGCGTGCCCAAGGAAGCGCTGCGCCGGGCCGCGCAGCTCGACCGCCAAGCCGACGCCCATCCCGTGACCAAGTGCAAGGACATCGCCGAGCACGAGCGGTGGGCGGCCCGCGCCTCCAAGATGGAACGGCAGATCCGGGGGCTGGAGCGAGGGATCAGGGCCCGGACCGAGACCATCGGCCGCCAGTTCGACAGGGTCCTCCGGGTGCTCGAGACCCTGGGCTACGTCAGGAACTTCTCGCTGACCGAACGGGGCCAGACCCTGCGGCGGATCTACGGCGAGGGCGACATCCTGGTCTCCGAGGGGCTGGCGGGCGGGCTGTTCGACGGCCTCACCCCGGCGGGGATGGCCGGCCTGGTGTCGACCATGGTGTACGAGTCACGGGAGCGGACCCCTCGGGCGGCGGACTTCCCGACATCCGACCTCCAAGAGCGATACCGCTCCCTCCAGGAGACCTGGCGGCAGATCCGACACACGGAGGAGGAGAACCAGGTGGAGCTGTGCCGCGAGCTCGAGCCGGGGTTCGTGGGCGCTGCCTTCCATTGGGCCGAGGGGAAGCCCCTGGAAGACGTCCTGGCCGCGCTGGACATGGCTCCCGGGGACTTCGTACGGACCTCGAAGATGCTCATCGACCTGCTGAACCAGATCGAGGGCGTGGCGGGGGAGGACGTGGCCGGCCTGGCTCGGGAAGCGCGGCAAGCGGTCAACCGCGGCGTCGTCGCCTACACCGGCCTCTAGGGAGGGTCGTCGCGGTTGGCCAGCCCTCTCGGACGCGCCGTTCTGGTGGTGGACCCCCGGGCGGGACGGGGGGAGGTCGGCCGGCAGATGCCGGAGGTCGAACGCCAGCTCCTGGCCCGCCGGCTCGACTACCGGATCGAGGAGGCCCCCGAGCCGGGCGACGCCGCCCGGCTCGCCCGGGAGGCGCTGGCTGCCGGGGACCGGTTCATCGTCGCCGTCGGGGACGACCTCACCGTGGACCACGTGGTCAGCGGCATGCTCGACGACGGCAGGGCAGTGGCCCCCGACGCCATCCTGGGCGTGGTGGCGGCAGGGTCCGGTGCGGACTTCCCGAAAACCTTCGGGCTGCCGGGGGACTCGGTGCGGGCGGTCCGTCACCTGACCGGCGACCGCACCTACCGGATCGACGCCGTCCGCCTGAGCTACAGGGTGAACGGTGAGGAGCGCGCCGGCTACTACACCGGGGTGGCCCAGGCCGGCCTGGGAGCCGCGGTCGCGGGCCGGACCGCCCGCCTTCCCCCCGCCCTCGGCAGGGGGCGCCGCCTCCTGGGGTTCTGGCTGGCCCTGGCGACCAGCCGAGCGCAGGACGTGGTGGTCCGGGTGAACCGCGCCGAGTGGGCGGGTCGAGCCTGGAACGTCGTGGTGGGGAACTGCCAGTGGGGAGGGGGGATGCGCATCTCTCCGCGGTCCTTCCCGGGCGACGGGGTCCTCGACGTGCTCATCCATCACGGGCCCAGGTCGGAGGCGTTCAGCCTCCTTCCCAAGATCTACCAGGGCGAGCAGGTGCCCCATCCCCACATCAAGGAGTACCGAGGACGAACCGTCCACATCACCGCCGACCGGCCGCTTCCCCTGGAGGCCGCCGGGGCGGTCCGGGGGGCCACGCCGGCCAGTTTCGAGGTCCTTCACGAGGTGCTGGCCCTCAAGATCTGACCGATTCGGGTTAAACGTCCTCTCCGCTGGGTAAGACCTGGTCGAAAGGGGGAAGGAATGGCCCAGCCAGCGGAACGCCTCGACGACCGGCGACTCCTCCACACCTACCTGCGGCTCCTGGAGCGGTACGGCGAGCCGGAGGAGGCCGAGGTCGGCCCAGGCCACGAGATCCGCACCTGCGCGACCTGCGGGCACCAGGCCATCTTCCACATCGATCCCGAGGGTATGTGGGCCCGCTGCTCGCACTGCGAGCACTACGCCTGAGGCGCGCGAACCTGCTCTCCTAGCGAATCTGGCCCGGCGGGGCTTCTATCATTCCCCCATGGCCCAGCAGCACGCCCGTCGGCTCGTTCGGGCGGCCGAGGTCTCGGCGCGCGAGGGCCTTTCCGCCCTGTTGATCGCCCCCTCCGCCGACCTCATCTATCTCACCGGCTACGACCCTCCACCGCTCGAGCGCCTCACCTGTCTGGTGGTCCGGCCGGGAAGGGACCCGGTCCTGGTCGTGCCGACCCTGGAGCGTCCGCTGGCCCGAGGCAGCGGTGCGGAGCGGTTGGCCGAGGTCGCGGACTGGGGAGAAACCGATGACCCCTACGACCTGGTGGCCCGGGTGGTGGGGAAGGGCGCCAAGATCGGATGCTCCGACGGGATGTGGGCCGCTCACCTCCTTCGACTCCAAGATTCGCTGGGCGCCACCGAGTACGTCCCCGCGTCGGGGGTCCTGGGCCCCCTCCGATCCGTGAAGGACGATCAGGAGCTGGGCCTCCTGCGGCGGGCCGCCCGGGCGGCTGACGAGACGTTCCGGCGGATCGTGCACACCCGGCTCGAAGGCAGGACCGAGCGTGACGTGGCGGACCAGCTCGCGGAGCTCCTGGTCCAGATGGGGCACGATCGGGTGGCGTTCATCATCGTGGGAGGGGGGGCGAACGCCGCCTCTCCGCACCACGAACCGGGTTCCCGGACCATCCAGGGCGGCGACGCCGTGGTAATGGACTTCGGGGGGCGGGTCGGTGGCTACTGCTCTGATATCACCCGGACCGTGGTGGTGCGGCAGCCACCCAGCGAATTCGATCATGCCTACGAGGTGGTCCAGGAGGCCCAGGACCGGGCGTTCCGAGCGGTCAAGCCGGGGGTTCCGGCGGAAACGATCGACCGCGCGGCCCGGCAGGTCATCGAAGAGGCGGGTTACGGCGATCTCTTCGTCCACCGGACCGGCCATGGCATCGGGCTGGAGGAGCACGAGCAGCCCTATTTGGTGGCCGGGAACGGGGAGCCCCTTCGTCCCGGGATGTGCTTCTCGATCGAGCCCGGCGTCTACCTGACGGGACGTTTCGGGATCCGCATCGAGGACATCGTCACGGTGACGGAGGACGGGGCCCTGCGACTCAATCACGCCGACCGGGACCTCCAGGTGGTGGGCTGACCGCTCGTTTCATCCCGCGACCGGCGGGCATGATAACCTACGGACGAGTAGGTTACGCCATTCAAGGAGGTTGGAGAGGTGGCCGTCATCCAGGTCCCCGAAGAGCTTCGGGAGATCCGGTCGGCCCTCGGCCAGTTCGTCGACAGGGAAGTGCGTCCGGTCGAGGAGGCCCACCGCCAGGAGATCCAGGAGAGCGGCGTCTTCGAGGGCCTGGCCGAGGAACGTGACAAGCTTCGCCGCCGTTCCGCGGAGCTCGGGTTCTGGGGCATACACATGCCGGAGGAGGTCGGCGGCGGAGGGATCTCCTACCTCGGACAGGTCCTCATGTTCGAGGAAGCCGCATCGAGCGGCCTGATCATGGCCCAGAACGAGACCATCCTGCCCATCGTGAGCGGGCCCTCACCCGTGTACCTGGACTGCACCGTGGACCAGCGGGACCGTTACCTCAAGCCCTTGATGACCGGCGAGAAGACCACGTGCTTCGCGCTCACCGAGCCCGAGGCCGGCTCCGACGCCACCCGGATCAAGACCCGCGCGCAGCAGGAAGGCAGCGACTGGGTGCTGAACGGGCGCAAGCACTTCATCACCGCCGGCGGAGAGGCCGCATTCGCCTTGGTGTTCGCCGTCACCGACCCGGAGAAGCGGGCAAAGGGCGGGATCACGGCCTTCCTCGTGGACGCGGACACCCCGGGTTTCGAGGTGACCAGGGTGCAGCACACCATGTCCCCGTGGCAGCACCCTGTGGAGCTCACCTTCAGCGACTGCCGGCTGTCGGAGGAGAGCGTCCTGGGTCAGCCGGGGTTCGGCTTCTACTCGGCGGTGAAAGGGATCAACGGAGCCAGGCTCCAGATCGCCGCGTTGGCCCTGGGGCGGGCCCAATTCCTCCTGGAGCGGATGACCGAGTACGCCAAGGACCGCGTGGCGTTCGGCCGGCCCATCGGTTCCAACCAGTACGTCCAGGGGATGGTCGTCGATTCGTTCGCCGAGCTGGAGCAGGCCCGGCTGCTCGTCTACAAGATGGCGGACGACATCGACGGTGGCGCCGACGGGAGACGCGAGGCCGCGCTGGCGAAGCTCGTGGCCACGGAGATGGCCGGGCGGGTCGCGGACCGGGCCATCCAGGTCTACGGCGGGAACGGGTTCATGACCGAGATGGGCATCGAGACCTGGTACCGCGACATGCGGGCCATGCGCCTGTACGAGGGAACCTCCGAGATCCTCCGCACCAACGTCGCCAAGTCCCTCGGACTTCCCATCCTCTGATTACTCGGCGCCCTCAACCTGTCTAGACGAGGAACTCCACGCCGGTCAGGGGATCCAGCACCCGCCAGGAGCGGTCGGCCCGGCGAAGCCGCCAGACGGCTCTGGTACCGTCCGGATTCCTCACCCTTACCAGCGCGATGTCCTCCTCGAGCACCACCCGCTGGACGGCGAATCGAGAATCCACCTGCCCGGCCAGCTCCCCCAGGTTCTCGCACCAGGTTTCGGGATCGATCCGCAGGGATGGGTCCAGCAACGCGTAGCTGGCCTGGCAGTCCCGGGCCTCCACCCCCTCGATGAACTCCCGGAGGATCTCGCCGGGGCCGGTGGTCCGGGTGTAGAGGAGGAACAGGAGGCCGGACACCGCCACCAGAGCCACCGCCATCGACCCCACGATCAGGGCAGTGGGAAGGGAGGGGCGCCCGCCGGCCGCGCCGTTCGAGGGGGACGGGGGCTCCGCCATGGCGACTCAGGGTATCGGCGGACCCTCGCAGCAGCAAACTCCTTCCGGCCGCCTCGAAGCTCCCTGCTAGCATGGCCGAAGTGAGCGCCGAGGACTCCGTCCGCGCGGCCGACGACCTGCCACGCTCCGCCGACGTCGTCGTTGTGGGCGGCGGGGTGATGGGGGCCAGCACCGCCTACCACCTGGCACAGCGCGGGGTCCGAGACGTGGTGCTCCTCGAGCGCGAGCCACAGCTCGGAGCGATGTCGACGGGCGCGTGTGCGGGCGGGATCCGCCACCAGTTCGCCAGCGAGACCAACATCCGCCTGTCGATCGAGAGCATCCGGATGCTGGAGCGGTTCCCCGATCAACCGGGCCAGGACGTCGGCCTCCGTTTCACCGGCTACCTGTTCCTGCTGACCGACCCCGCCGACGTGGACCGGTTCCGCGCCAACGTCGCCCTCCAGCACCGTCTGGGCATCGAGACACGGTGGCTTGGACCCGAACAGCTGGCAGGCCTGCTCCCGTTGGTGAACATCGACCGCGTGCTCGGGGGGACGTTCTACGAGCGGGACGGCCTCGCGGACCCGCACAGCGTCACGCACGGGTACGCGACCGGGGCTCGGAGGTCGGGCGTGCGGATCCTGACCGAGACCCCCGTGACCGGCGTCCATCGTGACAGCGACCGCATCGTGGCGGTGGAGACGTCGCGAGGAACCATCGACACGCCGGTCGTGGTGAATGCGTGCGGGGCATGGGCCGCCGAACTGGGCCGGATGGTTGGCGTGGCCATCCCCATCGAACCGATCCGCCGGCAGATGGCCGTGACGACGCCGATCCCAAGCCTGCCGCCCGACTTCCCGTTCGTGGTGTTCTTCAAGGAGTCGCTGTACTTCCACCGGGAGGGCCAGGGGATCCTCACGGGGAAGTCGAACCCCGCCGAGGCGCCCGGGTTCAAGCTCACCGTGGACCTCGAGTGGGAGCAGGTCCACCTGGGTGAGGCGATCAAGCGCATGCCGGTCCTCGCCGACACGGGACTCCTCTCACGGTGGGCCGGGCTGTACGAAGTCACCCCGGACGCCCACCCGATCCTGGGGCGAATCCCCACGGCGGAGGGCTTCTACGTGATGGCGGGGTTCTCGGGCCACGGGTTCATGCACGGCCCGATCGCCGGAAAGCTGATGGCCGAGGAGATCGTGGACGGGCGGGCGCACACGGTGGACATCGATCCGTTCCGCTACGACCGGTTCCTGGTCGGGGAGCTCGACCCCGAGTACAACGTGATCTAGGGGCGGCTACCGCCCGACGAGGGGCCGGACCGTGGTGCCCTCAGCGGTGTCCATGACTTCCCAGCCCCGAGCGGCCAGCTCCTCGCGGATGGCGTCGGCCCGGGCGAAGTCGTCGGCCGCCCGGGCCGCGTCGCGCTCCTCCAGCTTCTCCTGGACGTCGGGAGGAACCTCGAACCCTTCCCGGGCCAGGCGATCCATGTCGAGCCCCAGCATCTGGTCCCACGAGTTCAGCAGGGCGTACTTGTCTCCGTCCCGGATGGTCGACGACACGACCTCGTTGAGGACCTTCACCGCTTCGGGCATGTCGAGGTCGTTGGACACCGCCGCCCGGAACCGCTGATCGTATTCCTTGGCCTCGGGCGAGAGTTCGCCGGGGGGCGCGTCCCTCCATCCGGCCATCCGCTGACGGATCCGCGTGAGCGTCCGGTCGGCCGCCTCCAGCGCGTCCCACCGGAAGTCCATCATCGACCGATACCTCGTCTGCATGCACAGGAGGCGGAAGGCCAGCGGGTCGCGGCCGCGCGCTTCGAGATCTCGGACGGTCCACACGTTCCCCGTGGACTTGGCCATCTTCTGTGCCTCCGCCAGCAGGTGCCCGCCGTGGACCCACAGCTGGATCACCTGGCGCCCGGTGGCCCCTTCGGACTGGGCGATCTCGTCTTCGTGGTGAGGGAAGACGAGGTCCACACCCCCGGTGTGGATGTCGAACTGTTCGCCCAGGTACTTCATGGACATCGCGGAACACTCGATATGCCAGCCGGGGAAGCCCTCGCCCCAGGGGCTGTCCCACTTCATCAGCCGACCCGAACCCGCCGCCTTCCACAGCGAGAAGTCGGCATGGTGCTTCTTCCGAGGGTCCGCCTCCAGCTCCCGATGCCCCGGCTGGAGCTTGTCGAGCGTGTTGCGAGAGAGCTTGCCGTACTCGGGGAAGGACTGGACGTCGTAGTAGACCGTCCCGTCATCGAGCGCGTAGGCGTGGCCCCGCTCGAAGAGCCGCTCAGTGAGCTTGATCATCTCCCCGATGTGGTCGGTGGCCTTCGGGTACTCGTTGGCGGCGAGCACCCCGATCTTCCGGGAATCCTCCAGGAACATCTCCGTGTACTTCTGGGCGATCTCTTGGGGCGAGAGCCCCTCGTCTGCCACGGCGATGTCCATGCGGTCCCGAGCTTCCTGACCCACGTCGTCCGTCATGTGACCCACGTCGGTGATGTTGATCACCTGGATGACCTCGTACCCTTCGAACTCCAGGGCCCGCCGAACCAGGTCGTAGAGCAGGAACGTCCGGAGGTTGCCGATGTGCACGGGCCGGTACACGGTCGGGCCGCACCCGTACATCCGGACGACACGGCCTTGGAGTGGGCGGATCTCCTCGACCCGGCGGGTGAGGGTGTTGTACAACCGCATCGCGCTCAGCATAGGCGAAGCCCCTCTAGAGGAGCAGGTATTGGACCGAGACTTCGGGCTCTCCGAGGAGCAGCGGGAGATCGTCGAGCTGGTTCGGCGATTCGTCAGCGACCGGGTCGCTCCGGCCGCCCGCTCCCACGAGGAGAAGGGCGAGTTCCCCAGGGAGCTGTTCCGCCAGCTCTGCGAGATGGGGCTGGGGGGAGTTCCGTACTCGGAGAAGTACGGTGGCGGGGGACAGCCCTTCCTCACGTATCTGGCCGTCCTCGAGGAGGTCGCCGGGGGTCATCTCGCGCTCGCCGTGGGCCTCTCCGTCCACCACCTGTCCGCCTATGGGGTCCACGAATACGGGTCGGAGAACCTCAAGGAGCGATACCTCCCCAGGCTGTTCTCCGGCGACTGGCTGGGCGCCTACGCGCTGTCCGAGGCGGCCGCTGGCTCGGACGCCGCCTCCCTCAGGACCCGAGCCGACCGTGACGGCGACTCCTACCGGCTGACCGGCGCCAAACGGTTCATCAGCCACGCCGGGGAAGCCGAGCATTATCTGGTCTTCGCCCGCACCGGCCCCGCCGGCCCCGGAGGGATCTCCGCCTTCGTCGTGGAGAAGGGATGGGAGGGGTTCGATTTCGGCAAGCGCGAGGAGAAGATGGGGTGGCACGCGTCACCGATGCGGGAGCTCCTGTTCGAGGGATGCCGGGTTCCCCGTGAGAACCTGGTGGGGGAGGAGGGGCAGGGGTTTCGGATCGCCCTGGCGGCCCTCGACTCTGGCCGGATGGGCATCGCCGCCTGTTCCGTGGGCCTGGGGCAGGCCGCTCTCGACGCGGCCGTCTCCTTCGCCCGGGAGCGAGAGCAGTTCGGCCGGCCGGTGATCGAGTTCGAGGGCCTCCAGTTCATGCTGGCCGACATGGCCACCGACGTGGAGGCGGCCCGAAGGTTGTACCGGGACGTCGCCCGGGCCCGGGACCAGGGCCAGCGCGACCCCGTAGCGTGCGCCATGGCCAAGCTCTTCGCCTCCGACGTGGCCATGCGGGTGACCACGAACGCCGTCCAGGCCCACGGGGGGTACGGCTACATGCAGGAGTACCCGGCGGAACGCTACATGCGCGAGGCCAAGGCCCTTCAGATCGTCGAGGGGACCAACCAGGTCCAGCGGATGATCATCGGTCAGCATCTGTCGGGACAGGACTGACCGACCGGGGCCGACGGTCCCTTGTTGACGTTGTCAATCGTTGTGCATTTCCGAGCCGGCCCGTCGTTCCCCAAAGGGCAGTGCACCTGGCAATGTGATGGAAACGGGCCTGGTCTTCTTTGCGGATTGCATGGAAATCGGGGGGACCGGGTAGCATGTCGCCACGATGTGGCTGGAGGCGTCGGTAGCATTCGGCTGGATGGTGCTGTCCGGAGCGGGCAGCTGGGGGATCTGGCGGCTCGCCTACACGCAGGGGCGTGAGGACGAGCGGGCTGCTCCTTGCTGCCAGGGACGGTGGGGCCACGACGACGTGGAACCCGCCGCCGACCCGGATTGGGGGCTCGTGGTCAGCCCCATGCACCCTGCACGCCTGAACTAAAGAGCGTCTGGGGCCTAGGTGCCTAGGTGGCTCCTGCGGGCGGTCCGTTCCCGCTCACCGGGCCGTTCCCCTGGGCGTGGCCGTCCCCCGCGCCGATCGGCACGAGCGGCTCCCGCTCGCCGAGCTGGGCCATGATCTCCTCGATCTCGTCGCCGATGAGCTCCTCCCGCTCGAGCAGTGCGTCGCGGAGTCCCTCCACCACGTGGCGCTTCTCGAGGAGCAGCTTCTTCGCCCGTCGGCGGCAGTCGTTGAGGAGCTCGTCGACCTCCTTCCTGCGTTCGGGGTCGGAGAGGACCGCCCGGATGGGGTCACCGTCCATCATGGTGGGCTGCATGGCCCCCACGGAGACGAGGCTCCGCCCCATGCCGTACAGGCCGACGTACGCGGAAGCGATGGCCGTGGCCGCACGGAGGTCCGACGACGGCCCCGAAGTCGTCTGCCCGAACCAGATCTCCTCGGCGGCCAGCCCGGCCAGGAACACCTGGAGCTCGGCGATGATCTGCTTCTGGGACTCCGTGTAGAGGTCCTCGATCGACTGCCCGTGGACCAGGCCCAGCGCGCCCTCGCGCTTCTGGATCGTGATCACCTGGATCTGACGCTCACCCCGCTGGAGCGTGTAGGACGCGACGGCGTGCGCGGCCTCGTGGACGGCCACCATCTCCTTCTCCCGAGGCGTCAGCTTCACGGGTTGCTTCAGACCGATCTCCTCCACCAGCTTGGCCTGCCACAGGTCGTCCCACCGGAGCGCGTCCCGGCCGTCTTGCAGGGCGAAGATCAGCGCCTCGTTCACGATGTTCTGGATCATCGCCGGAGAGTAGCCCTGCGTCATCCGGGCGACCTTCTCGACGTCGATCGGCTCGTGCCGAGCCTTGGCCAAGTAGTACCGGGCGATGTCCTGCCGGCCCTCGTGGTCGGGCAGCCCCACGTGGATCTTCCGGTCGAAGCGTCCCGGTCGCAGGAGCGCCGGGTCGAGCGTGGCGGCCCGGTTCGTCGCCCCGATGACCAGGATGTTGTACTGGGGGATCTTCGGCTTGCCGAGTCGGAACACCCGACGGATGTGCCGCCAGAGACCTTTCGGCATGACGAACCCGTCCATCTGAACCAGGAGCTCGTTGACGGCCCCCATGCCCATACCGCCGCCCATGCCCATCCCCATGATCATGCGGTTGGGGAGGGAGGGCTGCTCGTTCCCGTCGAAGCGCTGGGATACGGCGCCTCGGCTCGCACCGAGCGCGTCCAGCTCGTCGACGAAGATCACGGCGCCGCCGTACTTGTCCGACATGCCCCGGGCGCGCTTGAACATCCGGCGAACCTTGAGGGGGGCGATCCCCATGAACGTGCTGGCGAAGCCGCTGCCGCTGGCGAAGAGGAACGGCACGCCGGAAGCCCCCGCCACGGCCTTGGCCATCAGCGTCTTCCCGGTGCCCGGGGGTCCTTCGAACAGGATGCCGTGCGGCGGGTACCCGCCCATCTGCCGGAAGTTCTTGAACCCGAGGAACAGGCGCAGAACCTCCTTCGTCGACTTCACCGCGGCGGGCTGGCCCCGGACGTCGTCGAAGGTGCGGTCGTACTCGTTGGGGTAGATCGTGTAGGTCGTGCCCCGGGCCAGGAACCAGAACATCGCCACGAACTGGATGACGATGAAGGACATCAGAACCAGCGCCGTCAGGAGGAACTGGCGGAGCTGGCCCATGACCGCGTTCGGGTTCGCGGTGGCCTCTTGCGGACCGACGCCCAGAAAGATCCACGCGAAGAACAGGTAAGCCGCGTAGCCGATCAGGGCCCGTTTCAGCCACCGTGCGTATCGCCGACCCCGGTTCATCAGCACGACCTCCTCGCCGGCCCTGGAGCCGGCCCAGCTTGCGATTCCGCCCACTTTACGCCGTGATCGGCGTATGTGCTGCCCCTGGTGAGGTCTTCGGAACCCGAGCCGGGAACCCTTAGGCCCTGGTAGGCTCGGCGGACCCCGCTGAGGAGGAGGCCGCGTGACCGAGGACCTTCGTACCGGCACCGCCGAGCTGATGTCCGAGACGAGGGCGGATCTGGAACGCCTCGTGCGCATACCGTCGGTGAGCGCCCCAGGGTTCGATCCGGCCGATGTCCGCCGCTCCGCCGAGACCACCGCGGAGATCCTGGCGGCCGCCGGCCTCCAGGGGGTCCGGTACCTGGAGATCGAGGGGGCGCACCCCGCGGTCCTCGGGAGCAGGCCGGCTCCTCCGGGAGCGCCCACCGTCCTCCTATACGCCCACCACGACGTGCAGCCGACCGGGGATCCAGCGCTCTGGGAAACGCCTCCGTTCGAGCCCACCGAGCGGGACGGACGCCTCTACGGCCGGGGTTCCTCCGACGACAAGGCCGGGATCGTGGTGCACTCGACGGCCCTGCGGGCGCTCGGAGACGACCTCGGGGTGGGGCTCGCGGTGTTCGTGGAGGGCGAAGAGGAGATCGGGTCCCCCACGCTCACGGCGTTCCTCGAGCGCTACGGCGACCTCCTCAGATGCGACGTCATCGTGCTGGCCGATTCGGGGAACTGGCGAGTGGGGCGCCCCGCTCTGACCATCTCGCTGCGGGGGTTGGTGGACTGCGTGGTCGAGGTGCGGACGCTGGACCATGGCATCCACAGCGGACAGTACGGAGGGCCCCTGCCCGACGCCCTCACCGTGATGAGCAGGCTCCTGGCCACGCTTCACGACGAGCGCGGCAACGTGGCCATCCCTGGGCTCGTGGCCACCGAGGCCGATCCGCTCGACCTCACCGAGGAGGAGCTTCGGTCGGACGCCGGCGCCGTGGACGGGCTCCAGCTCATCGGCCAAGGAGGCCTGACCTCCCGGACGTGGAGCAGGCCCTCGGTGTCCGTGCTGGCCATCGACGCCACCCCCGTGGCCGAGGCCTCGAACACCCTGGTACCGGCGGCCCGAGCGAAGGTCAGCCTGCGCATCGCTCCGGGCGACGATCCGGACCGGGCCATGGAGGCCCTGGTGGAGCATCTGGAGTCGAACGCTCCGTGGGGGGCCCGGGTGGCTGTGACCCCGGGGGCCAGCGCCCACCCCTTCGCCGTCAAGGCAGAGGGGACGGTCTACGAGGCTGCGAGGAAGGCCTTCCAGGAGGCGTGGGGGACCGCCCCGGTGGAGATCGGCATGGGCGGAACCATCCCCTTCGTCTCCGCCTTCTCCGAGGCGTATCCGGAAGCCTCGATCCTGCTCACCGGGGTGGGAGATCCCGACAGCCGGGCGCACGGGGCCAACGAGAGCGTGGATCTCGGCGAGCTCCAGCGGGGCTGCCTGGCGGAGGCGCTGCTCCTCCGGAACCTGACGATCTAGCGAGCTCCGGGGGATACCCCACCCCCCGGCGGGGGAGGAAACTTCCACCCGAGCAGCCGATTGTCTGGAGTCGGGCGCCCGCGGTAGAAACGCCTCGGACCGGCCTCCCCCGGACCGGGAGAGGCTTCGTGTTCGATCCCATCGAGATCGAGGTCCGCCCGCGAGCGGGGGGTCCGCCCAGGCTGATGGCCCGCCTCTCCGCGCGCGACGCTCGGACCTGGCACGACCTCGGAGGGAGGGTGGCCGCGACGCTGGAGCCGAGGCTTCCCGGCCGCGTCGTGGCCAACCGGGTTCTGCGGCCCGGGAGCGGGTGGCGTCTCGAGCCCGTCGAGACGTCCCTCCGGCGCCTCCGGAGGGGGCTTCGTGCGGCCCGAGGGTGGGCCACGGGCCGCCAGGTCTTCCTGAGCACCGACGTGGAGGCGTTCTTTCCCTCGGTGGGGCCGGACACGGTGGCCCGAAGCCTTCTGGCGGCCGGGGCCTCGCCCGGGGACGCCGCCGAGGCGGCGGCGATGCTCGAGGGATGGGCTTCACTCGGCTATCGCGGGCTGCCCATCGGCCCTCCGGCCTCGGCGGTCCTGGCCAACGCGGTCCTCCGGTCGGTCGACGAGGCCATCGGGGTGCGCTTCCTCCGCTGGGTCGACGACTACCTCGCTGTGATCGCGACCGAGCGGGAAGCCGCCGAGGTCCTGGAGCGGCTGGACGGCGCGCTGGCCCACCTGGGACTCTCGCGGTCTGCCCGGAAGACCCGCATCGGCGGGTGCCCGGGTTGGATCGCGTCGGCCGTCGGCACGTCGGGCGGGTCCGGCCCCATCCGAGCCTGAGCGCTTCGGCCCCGCGGAGGCGACGCGCCCCGGGGCGTCCATCCCGTACAATCCCCGGGCCCAGCCGACGAACCATGAGGACCCTCTACCGCGCTTCCCGAGTGCACACGCTCTCACCCCTGGGGGGAGGGGAGTGGGTGCTCGTCGACGGCCGGCACGTCGAGCGGGTCGGAGCGGGGGACCCGCCGAAGGCCGACCGATTGGTGGAACTGCCCGGGACCACCATCCTGCCCGGATTCATCGACGCACACGTCCACCTGACCGGGACCGGACTCAGCCTCCAGGGGCTGGACCTGTCGGAGGTGCAGACCCGCGAAGCGGCGCTCGGCGCGGCTCGCGAACATCTCGCCGCTCACCCGGGACGCGTCCTCGGCGTGGGATTCGACGAGTCGAGGTGGCCGGATCCCGCATTCCCATCCCTCTCCGAGCTGGACGAGCTCTCCAGCGACCCGCTGATCCTAGTGCGGACGGACGGTTACCTCAGCCTGGCGAACAGCGCGGCTCTGGAGGCGTCCGGCGTGGCCCCGACAGAAGGGGTGGAGCGCGACGCTCAGGGACGTCCCACCGGACTCCTCCGGGGCACCGCGAACGCCGACGCCCAACGCTGGTACTTCGAGTCGCTGTCGGACTCGGAGGTCCAGGACTATCAGCTCCGCGCGGCGACCCTCGCCGTGTCCCGCGGTGTGACGTCTCTCCACGAGATGGCCATCCCCGACAAGCGCGGGAGGCGCGACGTGGAGGTCCTCGTCGGCCACCGTTCGGACCTTCCGGTAGACCTGGCCATCTACGTGGCCGACCGAGACATCCCCTACGTCATGGACCTCGGGCTTCACTCCATCGGCGGGGACCTGTTCCTCGACGGGTCGATCGGGGCCCGAACCGCCGCAGTCACCGCTTCGTACGACGACACGGACCAAGGCGGCTCCCTCGCCTACGGCGACGACGAGCTGGCCGAGTTCCTCCACAACGCCCACCTGGCGGGCCTCCAGGTCGGGCTCCACGCCATCGGTGACGCCGCCATCGAACAGGCCGTGCGGGTGTGGGAGCGCGTGTACCGGGCCCTCGACAGCAGGGGACGCCGGCACTTCCGGGCCCGCCGCCACAGGCTGGAGCACTTCGAGATGGCATCCACAGACCACGTTGAGCGTGCCGCCGCCCTGGGGCTGGCGGTCTCGGTCCAGCCGGCCTTCGACTCCACGTGGGGTGGGGACGGGGGGATGTACGAGCAACGGCTGGGAGCCGAACGGGCCCGCCGGATGAACCCCTTCCGAACGCTGATCGAGCGGGGGATGGAGGTCGGCGGAGGCTCCGATACGCCCGTGACACCCCTCGATCCGATGCTGGGCGTGTGGGCCCTAGAGAACCATCACCACGCCGGCCAGCGACTGTCACGCGAGCAGGCCCTCCGCATCTTCACCATCGGCAGCGCTCGCCTCGGCCACCAGCTGAAGAAGGGACGGCTCGAGCCGGGAGCGGCGGCCGACTTCGCCGCCTACGAGGCGGACCCGCTGGACGTTCCCGATCCCCGGGACCTCCGTCCCGTGCTCACGGTGTCTCGTGGGCGCGACGTGTACGCGCGCTAGGGAGTTCCGGTCAGAGACTCGCGGAACGAAGGTCGATGCGCCAGTGGTTGCACCGCAAGGTCCCTCCCCAGGACACGATATCCAGCTCCTCGAGCCTCGAGAACCCCGTCTTCCGACAGATCCCGTTGGAGGGAGCGTTGGTGACGCCGGGGAAGGCGTGGATCACGTCCCATCGACCCTCCGACCGAGCCCGGCGGAGGATGGAGCGAACCGCCTCGGTCGCCAGTCCCCGGCCCTGGAACTCGGGAAGCACCATCCACCCGATCTCAGCGATTCGCTCCCCATTCCAGTCGTGGTCCCAGATGCACACGTGCCCGGCCCCTGCTTCGGCCACGCCGTCCGGAACGATCACGGAGAACCAGACGGCTCCTTTCTTGACGTCATCGACGATCCCTTGAAGCTTCTCCGACAGCCCCTCCCTGGGGCGCGGCCCACCCAACTCCGACATCATGTCGGGATCGGTCAGCGACCGCTCGTAGATCGGCAGGTCGTCCATGGAAATGTCGCGAAGCTCCATCACCGGCCTCCGCCCGTCGCTAGCCGAGCCGCTCCGCCAGGTACTTCACCGCGATGGGGTAGCGGTACTCGATCTGCATGTGGGTGGCGTCGAACAGCTCGAAGAAGACGTCGGTGACCCCGATGTCGGCCAAGGCGCGGCGGAAGGCTTCCGCTCCCAGATCGAGGAACCACTCGTCCTTCTTGCCGGCGTCGATGTAGATGGCCCGCAGGGACCGCAGCGCATCGGCGTACTTGGGGACCATCCGAACCGGGTCCCAGGCGAGCCACCTGTCCCACACCTCCGGGATGAGTTCGCCGGTGGCCGTGTCGTAGGGGAGCCGCACCGTTCCGTCCTCGTCAGCGGAATAACACGCCGCCATGCACCAGTCGTTGAGGAGATGGCCGTCGCTCTCCTTGGCGAACGCCGGACGGGACCGGAAGACCTCCCAGAACTTGTCGAACGAGCCCTCGTACTCGTCGCGGAGAACCCGGACCGACTTCCTGAAGTCCGGCTGGTAGCACACCTCGAAGAGGGCGTCTCCGGCGTGGGTGGCCAGTCCGCCGAACAGATCGGGGCGGAGCATCCCGGTGACCATGGCCCCGTACCCGCCGCTGGACTTCCCGGTGATCCCCCGATGGTCGCGATGGGCCATCGTCCGGTACCGCTCGTCCACCCATGGGACGATCTCCTCGCACAGATAGGTGTGGTACTTGCCCGTTCCCGGCGAGTCGAGATACTGGCTACCCGCCAGCGACGTCCAGCAGTCCACCCACACCAGGATGGCCGGCGGCGCCTCCCCCGAGGCGAACAGCTCGTCGACGAGCTCGGGGAAGTTCCTGCGGAAGGGTGAACGGTTCCGCCACATGTCGAGCTGGCCGGTGAGACCCATGATCACGTAGATGCTGGGGTAGCGACGGTCGGGGTCGTCGTCGTACCCGGGCGGGACGTACACCCACAGCGGCCGGGTGTTCGGATCGCCAAGAGGGTTGCCCTTCAGGACGTTGCTCTCGAACACGTGCTCGTCGAAGCGACCCTCCAGCGGGACGGACCAGGGCAGCATGCTCCTCCTCGGGTGACTCAGGAGTCAATGTTACCGGTGAGAGGATCCCTGCGCTCTGGCGGGCTGGTACGCTCGGCGCCCGTGGAGCGCGCAGCGAACGCGCCGGGACGCCATCCGGACCTCGGTCTCCTGCTGTTCCTCACCCCCTTGATCTGGGGGATCACGTTTCCCGCCGGGAAGCTGGCGCTGGATCACCTTTCCGTCCCCGCGTTCATGGCCTGGAGCCGGACGCTCGGGTTCCTCATCCTCCTGATCTCGCTTCCTCTGTTCGCCCGGGCCGGGGCCGGATGGGCGGAGATCCGGCGGGCCATCCCGCCCGGCATCGTTCTCGGGGCACTGCTGTTCCTCGGCTACTCGCTCCAGACCGCCGGACTGGCCAGGACCTCAGCCACGAACGCCGGGTTCATCACCGGTCTCTACGTCGTGTTCACCCCGGTGCTGGCTCTCCTCATCCTTCGCCAGCCCAGCCGGCCCGTAGCGTGGGGCGCCGTGGCCATCTCGCTCGTGGGCCTGGTCCTCCTGTCGGTGGAGAGCTTCGACAATCTCAGACCGAGGCTCGGCGACCTGCTGGTGCTGGCGTCGGCAGTGGCGTGGGCGGGGCACGTGGTGGCGGTGGGTCGGTTCACCGGCCGGTATTCGAGCGCCGGGCTGGCGCTCGACCAGATGGCGGCGGCCTCCGCGTTCCACCTCGCGGGCGCGTTCGCGGTGGGCACGGGAATCCAGCCGGCAGACGCCGCATCGGTCTGGATGCTGCTGTTCCTCACGGGGATCCTCGGGTCCGGGGTGGCGTTCACGATCCAGGTGTTCGCCCAGCGCCGCCTCACCCCCGTCCGGGCGGCCATCATCCTGGCAGGGGAGTCCGTGTTCGCGGCGCTGTTCGCGGCGGTGTGGCTAGGGGAGCGGCTCCTCGCACGTCAATGGGTCGGCGCCGTGCTCACCGTGATGGCGATGGTTCTGTCGGAGATCGGCGCCAGACTGCGGCTCGCCGAGCGGCTGGATCCCCCCACGGCCGCGTGACCTCCGATCGAGGCGGGGGCGCCGGCAGCGTAGGATTCCTCCGATGAGTGTGGGGACCGCCTTTCACGAGCGGACCGCGGCGCTCAACCGCAAGGGCCAATGGAGAGAGTGGTCGGGGTACTTCGCGGCCACCTCGTACGCCGACCATCACGACATCGAGTACAACGCAATCCGGGAAGCCGCGGCATTGATCGACGTCTCGCCACTCTTCAAGTACTCGGTGACCGGCCCGGACGCCGTGCGGTTGATCGACCGGGTCATCGTCCGCGACGCCACCAGGCTGGGCGTCGGGCAGGTCTGGTACACCTGCTGGTGCAACGAGGAAGGCAAGGTGCTCGACGACGGCACCGTAACCCGCCTCGAGGATGCGCGATTCCGATGGACGTCCGCGGAACCGAATCTCAGGTGGATCCGGATGAACGGCCACGGCCTCGACGTCGAGGTCGAGGAGATCAGCGAGTCGACCGCTGCGCTCGCGCTCCAGGGACCGCTATCCCGGGACGTGCTGGAGGCCGCCACCGGCGAGGCGTTTGGAGACCTCCGGTTCTTCCGCGAGCGGCCCTCCAGTGTCCGGAACATCGTCGTGGACGTGACCCGAACCGGATACACGGGCGACCTCGGATTCGAGCTGTGGGTCGACGCCGACCAGGCCGTGGACCTGTGGGACGCCCTCATGGATGGGGGAGCCGGATACGGCCTCCGCCCCGCCGGGCTGAACGCCGTGGACATCGTGCGGATCGAGGCCGGGCTGATCCTGCTGGAGGTCGACTACGTGAGCGCCCGCCGAGCGCTCAACGTCGAGCAGGCCTACTCGCCGTTCGAGCTGGGGATCCTGGGGCGGTTCACCGACCTCGACAACAAGCCGGGTGGATTCGTCGGCCGAAGGGCGCTGGAGGCCGAACGTGCCGCCGGAGGGCCCTCGCGACGCCTGGTGGGCCTGGAGATCGACTGGGACGAGATCGAGGGGTTGTTCTCGTCCCAGGGCTTGTACCCGATGGTTCCACAGGTGGCGTCGCGGAGTCACGTCCCGGTGTTCGATGGTCGCCGTCAGGTGGGGAGGGCCACCAGCACGACGTGGAGCCCCGTGCTGAAGAAGAACATCGCGCTGGGTTCCGTCACCGCGGCGCATGAGAAACCGGGCACCCGGGTGGAAGTCGAATGGACGGTGGAGGCTCGGCGCCGTCGAGCTGGGGCCACGGTCGTTGACTTGCCGTTCTTCGACCCCCCCCGCAAGCGCGCCGTGGTGGAGGGGACGGAGGGGAAGACCGGGGTGTCCGAGGTCAGCCGCCGCGGCGGAGGTCGGCGAGGATCTCACGGGCCGCGTTCGCGCCGGGCGCCCCGGTGACGCCACCTCCCGGGTGGGCTCCCGCGCCGCAGAGGTAGAGGCCCCGCACCGGCATCCGGTAGCGGGCCCAGCCCCACAGCGGCCGCCACGCGAAGAACTGGTCCAGGCCGGGTTCGGCGTGGAGCGGATGGCCCTCGGTGAGGCCGTAGTCGCGCTCCAGGTCTAGGGGCGTCAGCACCTGACGCTCCCGGACCAGACCCGAGATCCCCGGCGCCACCTCTTCGAGGGTCTTCAGCACCACGTCACCGAGCTGATCGCGGCGCTCGTCCCATCCGCCCTCCCGGAGGTGGTAGGGGGCCGAGTGGACGATGAGGCTCATGACGTGCCGCCCCTCGGGCGCCAGGGACGGGTCCGACAGGCTCGGGATGGTCGCCTCGACGAACGGGGACTCGGAGAAGCGACCGTACTTGGAGGCGTCGATCGCCTGGTCGAGGTGGTCGAGGCCGGCGGTCAGGAGGATGCGGCCCCGGAGGCGCTCGTCCTCATCGGCTCCCTCGAACCGGGGCAGCCCGTCCAAGGCCAGATTGACCTTGGCCACCGCACCGGTGGCCCGGATGTTGCCGACCCGCCAGGCCAGCGTGGGGCCCAGGACCGCGGGATCGAGGAGTCCGAGGAGCGTGCGCTTGGGGTCGGCGGCGGAGACCACGGCTCGGGCCGGGATCTCCTCCCCGGTGAGCAGCGCCACCCCGGTGGAAGCCTCACCGTCCGTGGTCACCGCGGCCACCTCGGTGCCGCAGCGGACCCGAACACCGAAGCCACGCGCTGCGGAAGCCAGCGACGTCGCCAGGACGCCCGGGCCTCCGGCGACGAGCGTCGCCTGTCCGGCAGCGCCCGCGTCGCCCCCCACGGAGTCTGAGAGCAGCACGGCGGTGGTCCCGGCGGATCGGGGGGACATCGCCGTGTACTGAACTCCTCGCGCGGCCACCGCCGCCCTGAGGAGATCCGTCTCGAAGGCCTCGGCCACGAGATCGGCGACGGGCATGGGCAGGATCCTGAGAGCTTCTCGAGATTGGGCCGCGCCTCCCAGGCCGCGCAGCCCTCGGACCAACGCCAGCCCCTTCCTGGCATCCCCCAACGACGGCCGCTCCAGATCCGGAGGAGTCATCGAGTGCAGTCGAGCCATGAAGCTCGCCAGCGACCGCAGCTTGGCGTCGAACCGGGGATACGCCTGCGCATCGGCGGGGGAGAGCGCGGCCAGCTCCCTCGCGGTCCGACCCGGGTCCGACCACAGGGTCAGCCCCCGGCCGTCCCTCCCGGGCAGGAACGCCCGGGCCTCCGGTTCGATCAACCTGAGTCCGTGCTCCGCGAGCTGGAGGTCCCGAACCACGGAACCTCGGAGCCGGCCCACGGTGTGGGCCGCCGCGGGAACCTGGAACCCCCGGGCGATCTTGACCGTGTCGGCCGCTCCGCCGGGCCGATCTCGCCGCTCCAGAACGAGCACCCGGAGACCGGTCCGGGCCAGATACGCCGCGCAGACCAGGCCGTTATGCCCCGCGCCGATCACCACGGCGTCGTAAGGAGTCGCGGACATGTCCTCAGGCCTCCCGTGCTTCGACGGTCCTGGCGCCGACCCGCCTCCGCCTTCCGAGCCGCGAGCGGCGCAGCGACCTGATCGCCTCGAGCGCGGCGTTGCGGCCGGGAGCCCCCATGATCCCGCCGCCCGGATGGGCGGACGATCCGCACAGCCACAGGTTCCGCACGGGGGTCCGGTACCGGGCCATGCCAGGTGCCGGCCGGCCCCAGAACAGCTGCTCGAGCGAAAGCTCCCCGTGGAAGATGTTCCCTTCCGTCAGGCCGAACTCTCGTTCCAGATCGAGCGGGGTGAGGACCTGCCGGTGCAGCACGAGGTCGGGAAGGTTGGGCGCGAACTCGGCCAGCGTCGCCACCACCGTGTCGCCGAACTCGTCGCGGGTCGCGTCATCCCACCCGGCGCCGTCGGCGAGATGGTACGGCGCCCACTGCACGAAACAGCTCATCACGTGCTTCCCGGGCGGAGCCATGGAAGGGTCGACGAGCGTGGGCATGACCACATCGATGTACGGCTGACGGGAGAACCGCCCGTACTTGGCGTCGTCGTATGCCTTCTCCATCCAGTCGACCGAGGGCGAGATGCTGACGGCTCCCCGGAGGTGCTCGCCGGCGCCGGGGAGACACATGAAGTCGGGGAGCCCGTCGAGGGCCAGGTTCACCTTCCCGGAGGATCCTCGGAACTTGTACCGGCCGATGGCCTCCTCAACCGTCGGGTCGAGCGTCCCCGGCTCGAGCATGTCGAGCAGGGTCCGGCGAACGTCCACTCCCGACAGCACCATGCCCGCCTCGATCTCCTCCCCCGACTCGAGGGTCACCCCCCGCGCTCGGCCGTCGCGGACGCTGATCCGGGCCACCGGGGCTGCCACCCGGATCTCCGCTCCGAACGAGCGCGCCGCAGAGGCGATGGCCTCGCTCACCCCGCCGGTTCCGCCACGAGGGATCCCCCACGCCCGGAACACCCCGTCGATCTCCCCCATGTAGTGGTGGAGGAGGACGTACGCCGTGCCGGGCGACCGGATGCCCTGGAACGTGCCGATGATCCCCGAGGCGGCCATGGTGGCGATGAGAGGATCGGTCTCGAACCACTGCGAGAGGAAGTCGACGGCGCTCATCGTCATGAGCTGGACGAAGGTGGCCTGATGCTCCCTGGGGAGGGCACGGAACGCGCGAGCCAGTCCCACCATCGGCAGCCACTCGCGGGGATCGAGCCTGCCCGGATCCGGCGGGACGATCGACAGAACCGGCTTAACGAACCGCGCCATGTCCACCATGAGCTGGGCGTAGTCCTCGTACGCTTCCGCGTCCGTGCGTGACCACCGCCGGAGTTCGCGCACCGTCCTGCCGTGATCGTTCACCCTCCACAGGTAATCGCCGTCCAGCGGAGTGAAGGTGCCGTCGAGAGGGAGGACGGCGAACCCATGCTTGGGCAGGTCCAGCTCCCTGACGATCTCCGGTCGGAGCAGCGAGACGACGTAGGAGGCCTCGCTGAACCGGAACCCTGGGAAGACCTCCTCGGTGACGGTGGCCCCGCCGACGAGGTGGCGCCGCTCCAGGACCAGCACCCGGAGGCCGGCTCGGGCCAGGTACGCCGCGCACACGAGCCCGTTGTGACCGGCCCCGACAACCACCGCGTCGTACCGACGCACCCGGGGATTCTACGCCCACCTCTTTCTATCGGGGCGTGCCGGGGACCTCCGGGCCGAGGTCGACCTGGGCGAGGTCCGGCCGGGTCCGGCGGCGCGGCGACGCCAGGATCATGGCCCCCGATACCAGCCCCAGGATCCCGCAGATGAGCCAGAGCCCGCCGGGAGACCAGGCGAACAGCCGGGTGCCGAGCGCCGGAGCCAGGACGAAGCCGAGCGCGAACGTCAGCCCGTACGCTCCCTGGTACCGGCCGCGCATGTGCGCCGGGGCCAGGTCGGCCACGTACGCGTTGCCCACCGGCGCGGCAACCATCTCCCCGAACGTCCAGATCACCACGGTGAGCGCGAGGAGCAGAGCCGTGTGGGCGGCCCCGGTGAGGGCGAAGCCGATCCCCGTGACGACCACGCCGGTGGCGATGACCCCAGGGGCGGCGAACCGACGGGTGATCCCGATCAGCGGAAACTCCAGGGCCACGATCAGCACCCCGTTCAACGAGATCAGCCAGCCGTAGGTCGAGGTCCCCAGGCCGAGTTCACGCACGTGGAGCGGGAGCGTGGCGCCGCTCTGCATGTACACGAACGCGGCCAAGACCGTGGCGAAGAGGAACAGCAGGAACCGGCGATCGGCGGCGATGGACCTGATCGACTCTCCACGGCGTTCCTCCGACCGCCGCCAGCGGACCCCCTCCGGCAGAGCGACCAAGGCCACCACGCCGAGCACCGCCGAGGTGACCGCCTCGCCCACGAACAGCAGGAAGAAGGATCGCTCGGCCAGGTACCCGGCCACCGCGGGCCCGAAGGCGTAGCCCGCGTTGATGGCCAGCCGGTAGCCGGCGAACGCGGTGAGACGGCGTCCTTGCGGAACGACGTCGGCCAGGAGCGCCGCGGACGCCGGCCGTTGGAGCTCCGAGAGCATCCCGAACACGGCAGTGAGAGGGATGATCCTCCCCAGCCCCTCGGCCTGAGACAGGAGGAGAGCCGCCCCGGCCGCCCCGAACATCGACAGCGCGATGGTCCTCCGCCGTCCCAGCCGATCGGCCAGATAGCCGCCCACCAGGGCTGAGACCAGGCTGCCCGCGCCGTAGGCGCTCGCGGCGAGGCCCGCCTGGGCCACCGAGTACCCCGACTCCACCAGGTACAGCACCAGGAAGACGGTGACGAAGCTTCCGAACCGGTTGACGAACGACCCCGCGAACAGGACCCAGGCCGGACGGGGGAGCGTCCGGATGTCACGCCACAGGTTCAGTGGTGGAGCGGCCACGATTCAGCTCTTCATCTGAGGGCACTCGGGCGCGGAGAGAGCTCTCACGACAGCAGCGCGGTGCTGCGGCGGCGGCCGGCCTTGCGCACCTCGATCGACGCGGGGAACTGATCCTTGATCTGCTCTGCGTGCGTGATCACGAAGAGTTGGTGGAACCGGGACGCCAGCCGCCCCATGGTCTGGACGAAGAGATCCCTCCGCTCGACATCGAGGGAGCCGAGCACCTCGTCGAGCACCATCATCCCGATGTCGGCGCCCGACATCCGGGAGAGGTGCATCGAGATGGCCACCCGCAGGGCCAGGTTGGCCAGGTCCGTTTCCGATCCAGAGAACCGCTCCACCGGGAAGAACCGTGCGCCGTCGGCGATGTGGATGGCCAGGGTCTCGTCGTCGATCATGAGGTCCTCGTACTCGTGGTTGGTGAGATCCCGGAACATGGCCTCGGCTTCGCGGGAGAGCTCGGGCCCGATCCGGGAAACGAGGTGGTCGCGGAACCCGTCGAGCAGCAGCGAAACGCGCTGGAGGTACCGGGCCTCCTCCCGAAGCTCGTCGAGGCGCGCGGCGGTCTCTCGGGCTTGAGCGAGCGCCCCCTCCAATCGCCCGACCTCCTGCGCCGCCCGGGCGGCCCCCCCGGTGGCCTCTCGCTCCGCCGCGCGGGCCTGCTCCAACAGCAGCTCGGACTCCTCGCGCTCCTTGCGAAGGCGGGCGTGGTCCTCGGGGTCGAAGGCGAGGGCGGCCGCGTCGCGATCGAGTTCCTCGATGCGCGCGGTGCACCGGGCGAGCTCGGCGCCGATACCCTGGAGATCCTGCTCGGCCTGAGCCAGATGCTTGCGTTCGGCCCCGAGCTCCGCGAGGCGCCGGTCGACCTCGGCGGCCCGCCGGGCATGCTTCTGGAGGAGCGCGAGGTCCGGGAGCTCCTCGCCGAATGGCTCGGCCAGCTCTCCCAGGCGAGTTCGGGCCGTGCCGAGCTGCCGCTCGATGTTCGCCCGCGTGTCGGCGGCCGCCCGAGCTTCCTCGCCCCCCGCGACGGCCTTGCGGTATCCCTCCTCGGCCGCCCGAGCCCCCTCCTCGGCGGCGCGGAGGGCTCCAGCGGCCTCGCGCTGCCGACGCTTCCTCTCGGCTACCTCCTGGCGGCAATGGGCCACGTACTGGCGGAAGTCGTCGCCGAGCGAACGGCCGCACGTGGGACAGGGCTGCGTCGGATCGGCCTCCCCGGCCCGTTTCAGCGCCGCCTCCGCGCCCACGAGATCGTCCCTCGCCCGCTCCTCCAGCGACCGGGCGCGATGCGCTTCCTCACGCGCGGCCTCGCGGGCCGCCTCCGACCCCTCCAGCTCGGCCAAGGCCGCTGCGGTATCGATATCCGGAAGTTCCCCGGCCTGCACCTCGAGTTGCCGAACCTCGTCGGCCACCTCGGTCAGCCGCCGGGCCGCCGCCAGGCGGTCCGCGGCGCCTTCGAGCGCCGCGCGCTCCTCGTCGAGTTCGGGGAGCACAGCGAGGTCCTGCCGAAGGAGGGCGATCCGGCCGTCCAGGTCGGCGCGCTGTCCATCGAGCGACTCCGCCCGTTCGGCCGTCGCCGCTCGCTCGATCGCCAGCTTCTCCACCCGCTGACGGACCCCGTCGGAGACCTCGAATGCGTCCCGTGCGGACGTGGCGCGTCCTTCCGCCTCACGGAGCGCCTCCGCCGCCTCGGCAGCCCGCTCCTCGGCCTGCTTCGCCCTGCCGGCGGCCTCGGCCAACGCCTTCTCCTGCTCCGTGAGATCGGGGAGCGCGCCCGCCAAACGATCGGCATTCCCTTTCGTGTCGCGGGCCTGCTTCCGCGCAGCGGTGCGGGCGTCATCGACCGGCCGGATGCCCAGCAGCCGGAGGACCATCTCCTTCCGTTTCGCCTTGGTCACGTCCGAGAACACATCGAGCTGCTTCTGCTCGGCGAACACCGATGCCCGGAACACCTGCTGGTCCATGCGGAGCAACCGCTGGATCTCCCCGTCCACCTCGGTGACCCCAGACGCCACCTGCAGATCTCCCGCGTAGAGCTCCGCGTCGGTCTGGTGGTTCTTCCCCTTGATCGTTCGGACCACGGCGTACTGCCGGCCGCTGTGCTCGAAGGAAACCCGGACCGCGCAATCCGTCAGCACGCCCTGGGTTCGGATCTGGTCCTTGGCCGTGCGGGCCCGCCCGTACAGACAGAACAGGATGGCCTCCATGAGCGTCGACTTCCCCGATCCGTTGGTCCCGAAGATGCCGATCACGTGGGCGGGCAGCTCCAGGTCGACCTCTTCGAAGACGCGGTAGTTCCGGAGGGACAGCTCGAGGATCCTCATACCACTTCCGTCCTGGCGTCCTCGAGGAACCGGCGGCCTGTCGTCCGCACGCGCTCCCGGTCGAGGCCCGCGAGGTCCTGGCCCTCCACGTAGCCGTCCCACTCCGTCTCGAGCCGTCCGATCTCGGGCCCGCCCTGCACCGCCAGGGCCGCCGCCCCGTAGACCGGCTCCACCTGGACGTGCGCCGCTCGCGGGATGGCGTCCTGGAAGTCCTGCCTCGTCACCTGGCGGTACGCCGCCGGGTCCACCTCATCGAGGAAGATCCGCACGATCGCCCTCTCCGCGGTGTCCGCGCCCTCTCGATGGCACGCCTCCAGGAGCTCGGCCGGACCCATCCCCGCGGCCTGAATGGCCCGGGTCTCCAGGGGCCGCTCGCCCGGGTTGGCATGGTGCTCCACCTTCCCGGTGTCGGTGTCCAGGACGATCAATCCCTTCGGCCCGCAGCCCTTGGGGCGATCGGCGAAGGAATAGGAGTCGGTGGACCCCGCGTACCAGGTTCGCTTCGAAGCTTTCTGATGGACGTGGTAGTGACCGAGGACCGCATGGTCGAAGCGCCTGTCGAACGCGGCTTCTTCCACCTCGAGCTCGTTGATGTCCTTCCATTCCCTGGAGGGAAGCGACGTCAGGGCAACGTGGGCGATCAGGACGCTGGTGACGCCGGTGTCGAGCTCGCCGGCCGTCCGCTGGAGCTGCTCCTTGAAGTCGCCCACGGAGAGCGTCTGCGGCACCGCGTGGATCCGGACGCCGGCCAGTTCCACGACCACCGCTTCCATCCGCCACGCGAACGACACCCCGGGGAAGAACTCCTCCAGAGCCGCGTACGGCGATCCGGTGCCCCGCAGCCGCGGGGTGTCGTGGTTGCCGGAGATGGCCGCGCCCCGCAGCCCCGCATCCTCCAAGAGCTTCAAGCCGATGGCCGCCCGGGTGAACACGCGATACGAAGGCCGGGCGTGGTCGAAGACGTCCCCGAGCCACAGGAACCCATCGGGCTCGAGCTCGATGGTCTTGGCGATCGCCCAGTCGAAGGACCGCAGGAAGTCCTCTTCCCGGAGCATCCGTCCCTGTTCGTCGCGGAGGTGGGCGAGGTGGGTGCGGCCGAGATGGCAGTCACCGACGGCGACGAGCCGCGCCATCTACTCCGTGAACCCCCGCGACGCTCCCTCTGGTCGGTCGGGAAGAGGAGCGGGGCCCTTCACCCCTTTGAGGTATTCCTCGTACAGGTACACCCTCACCGGAAGGGCGAACGGGGCTTCGAGGTTGGTCACGATGGCCTCACCGGGCATCAGGGTCTGGATCTCGGGGCCGAGGTCTCGGATGTCCTGCTTCGACGACGCCCTCAAGATGTTCCGGTCCTTCTCGTCGGCGAGTCCCAGGATGAAGAACGTGTTGAACTGGGAGAGCAACTCGTCGTCGATGAGCTTCGGCTGCTGGCTGACGGCGCAGAGCCCGACCCGGAACTTCCTTCCCTCTCGAGCTACCCGGGGGAACACGTTCTCCTCGGAGCGCTTCACGCGCGAGAGGACCCGCTGAGCCTCCTCCAGGGCCACGAGCGTCGGGGGGAGCGCCGCGAACCGGTCTCGGTCCTCGAGGTACGCGCCGGCGTAGGCATCGAGCAGCCGGCGGGTGATCACCGAAGCCACCAGGATCTCCTCCATCGACGACAACCCGGAGGTCTCCACCAGCACCGAATAGCCCCCCGAGAGCTCGTCCACGATCCGCTCGGAGAGCGAGGGCTGCGAGGGATCGCGGCTGATGCACGGCAGGTCCAGGATCCGCTGGGCTCGCCGCCGGATCACCTGGATCGTGGCCGTCGCCGCGCCCACCTGCTGGGCGAGCTCGTCGGCGTCGAGGCTCTCGTCCGCCGCGGTGATGATCCAGTCCTCGCGGTACAGGCGAGCAAGGCGGTAGATGGCGTCCTCCTGGGCGTGGCTCCACTCGTACGCGGTTTGGAGATCGCCCAGCGTCAGCTCGCCGAGCGACAGGCGGAGCGCGGTGTACCCCGCACCCGGCCCTGGGCGCGTGGCGTAGACACGGAGCCGGTCCGCGGCCCAGGGGTGGTCCCGGAGCCCCCGGCGCCCGCCCCCGCCCCCGTCGAGGTACTCGCCGTGGGGATCGAAGAGGAGCAGGGCGTAGCGACCCTGGGAGGCGAGCATGGCCCCGGACAGGACCTTCATGAGATTGGACTTGCCCATGCCGGTCGTGGCGAAGACGCCGACGTGGGAGGTGAGTGTGTCGCCGAAGATCCCGACCTCGAGGTCGATCGTGTCTTCTCCCGAGCGCAACAGCCCCACCTGTAGATCGCCCATGCGCTCCCGCAGGAACGCGAAGTCCTCGGGCGTGGGGGCGGTGACCCTGGCGAACTGAGCGGGGAGCGACTTGGGCTTGCGGAACTCGCCACCGGCGTCGATGTATCCGAGCGGCCCGCACGTGGCCACCTTGTACAGCCGTTGCTCCGGGTCGTGGAGACGGTACGGCGTCCCCGCCGTGTCTCCGGCCATGTACGCCCCGGCCGTGCGCTCCGCCCAGTTGGGGTCGGAGGAATCCGACCCGTAGGTCACGTTGATCACCCGGAACAGGTACCGGCGGGCACGCTCCGCGTCCTCTGCGACGAGCAGCTCCCCGAGGAACAGGTCGACCCCGTGGAAGGCGCGGAAGGTCGCCTCCAGCACGTTCTTTCCGAAGATCCGCCCCCGGTAGTCCATCCGCTCCTCCACCATGTCAGCTCCGGTTCAGGATGTCGTGGAAGTCCTGGAACAGGACCTCGATGTCGTCCGGTGAAAGGCCTCGCGTCGACAGCGCGTCGCGGAAGGCGCGACGCAGGTCGGCCACGGCGTATCCCGTCACTCGGGCGGCCTGGTGGGCCCGAGCCAGCGGGTAGGGGTAGCCGACGAACGCCGCGTCACCGGAGGATCCCGCCAGCCGGGCCAGGACCTCCTGGGGAGGAGCCGGCCCGCTTGCGACGTCCACCCGGAAGGCGTGGGACGCCGTCGGTGCGAGGTGGGCAACGAAGATGTCCCCGACGTACAGGCGGGCGAAGGTGGGGTTAGTGGAGATCCGTGCGGCCCAGGGCGTGGCGCCAACCTCCCGGTCGCCGCGACGCTTGAGCAGGGTGACCAGGGGCGCGTTGCGCCCCCAGAACAGCGTGGACGCCTTGACCACGCCCGCCAGGGATACGTTCCGGGCCACGGCCTCCCCGTGGACCCTCCGCACCACCTCCGGCGGCACAAGCGGCCCTCCATGCAGAGAGCCATCGACGAGAACCAGATCGCCCGGCGCGGCTTCGCGCACCGTTCGCGCCGCCAGCCCCCATTCCGACCACTCCCGGAGGGCGTCCACCGGTCGCGGCAGCTCGGGCAGACGCTCCGGAGGGGAACCGCACAGCTCGATCAGCGCGTCTCGGGCGATCGACTCCAGCTCGGCCGCTGAGAGCGCCCGAACCCGCAGCGGCGAGGAGTCCACCAGGTCGGTGATCCCTCCGGCGAATCGCACCCGGGCCGCTCGGTATCCCGCCACCTGGAAGGAGCGCCCGTCCGCCAGCAAGCACGAGCCGCCGTCCACGGCCCAGACCCGGCCCGGATCGGCGGGGGAGAGAGGGACGATCTCGAAGTCGTCGGGGTGGCCCTCGAAGACGAGATCTTCCTCCAGCCCCAGCTGCCCGTCGGCCACCCTGATGTCGGAGGCGGGACGGCTGAGGAGCTCGACCACGAAGGACGCCGCCGCCTCCAAGCCCGTGCTCTCCGCCACGTCCGTGAGGGTGAATCCTTCCGTCGGCCGTGCATCCATCGGCCGATAGCATACGGGCGCCCACCGACCGGCTGGAAGGATCGGGGGACTTTCTCCAAGGCCGCCCGCCCAACTCGAGACCAACCCTCGAGCAACCCTCGAGAGTTGCCCTCGCCGGATCGTGTTGACGGCATCATACAGTCGTCGAGGGCTTCGACCCGATCGATGGAGACGCCGTCATACACATGTCGCACGCCTCGACCTCCGGTTGACACCCGCCGGACGGACGCCTAGCATTGGCCGCGCGCCGGCCGGCGACCGGCGGCGCGAAGGACCCAGTGAGGCTGAGTAGAGACCGCGGCGCCCCGGCGCTGCGGCCCCAAAGGTCTCTCTGGGTCCTTTGCGTTGCTTCCCGGTTCCCACGTCCTCCCGCGGTGGGGGAGCGCGGCCACGATTTCCGGGATGAAAACCTCCCGACGATTCACCGGACCGCGAGTAGAATGTGCCGTCCCTGGGGGTCCGGGGGGTAGCTCGCCCGGAGCGAGGAAGCTCCCCGGAGAATGCGAGCGGACCCCCGGACTGAATGAGGGTGAGTGGGCAGCCGTGAGAGAGTTGGAAGAGAGCAAAGAGACCCTGGACGACGAGGAACCCGCCGAGGAACCCGCCGAGACCAGCCTCGAGGAGATCCTGGCGAAGCGGGGTGAAGGCGAGGCCGAGCCGGCCGAGTCCGAGGAGGAGTCGGTGCTGACGGTCGGCCGGGACGACGAGCGCGTGGAATCCCTCGCCGTCAAGGTGGTGCCCCAGCAGCCCACGGAGTTCGTATGCAAGAAGTGCTTCCTCGTGAAGCACCGGAGCCAGCTCGCCGACAAGAAGCGGATGTTCTGCCGGGACTGCGTCTAGCTCCGAGCCTGGCCGCCGCGGCGGCCTCCGGCATCCTCTCCGCGCTGGCTCTTCCGCCCCTCGATCTGGGGCCGCTCGGTTTCGTCGCCCTGGTGCCGCTGTTATGGGCACTCCGGGGTGCCCGGGCCCGGAGGGGTGCGGTCCTGGGGGTCGTCCACGGCCTGGCGTTCTACGGGCTGCTGCTCTCCTGGCTGATCCCGGTGACGGTCCTGGGCTGGGCGGCCCTGGTCCTGGGAGTGTCAGCGTTCCTGGCTCTCTTCGGGGCGGTGGTGCCGGCCGTCTGGCGCGACGACCGGCCCCTCCGGACCGCCCTGGTGGTGGGGGCGGCGTGGGCAGCCGTGGAGTGGTTCCGGGGCAGCTGGCCGTTCGGGGGATGGAGCTGGCTGGGGCTGGGGGCGACCCAGCACCACAACCGCCTCCTCCTGCCGCTCGCCACGGTGGTGGGCGCGGTGGGGCTGGGGCTCGTCATGGCGGCGATCAACGCCCTGCTGCTCGCGGCGGCGCTTCGGATCCGGCGCGGGCGCGGCCTGGTGCCGCTGGGGGTGGCGGTCTTCCTGGCAGTGGTCCCCGCCGCGATCCCGTTCTCGGAGCCCGACGGTCCGGCGGTGGACGTGGCCGTGATCCAGGGGAACGTCCCCGTCGAGATCGCCACCCGGAGCCGGATCATCCGGGACGACATCGTGGCCCGGAACCATGCTCGCCTTCACCTGAGTCTGTCCGCCGATCCGCCGGACCTGGTCGTGTGGCCGGAGAATGCACTGGACAGGGATCCCACCCGGGACCCGGTCCTGGGTCCGGCCGTGGACGATGCGATCCGAACGGTCGGCGCGCCCACCCTCGTGGGGGCCATCACACAGACGAGTGACGGACGGCTCCTGAACGAGAACCTCCTGTACACGCCTGAGGCCGAGGTGGTCGGCCGGTACGCCAAGAACCACCTCTTGCCGTTCGGCGAGTACGTGCCGTTCCGCCGGGTGCTCGACTGGATCCCCGACGTCAGCCGGGTGCGCGAGGATCTGTCGCCGGGCACCCTTCCGGGGCGCTTCGACGTCCCGGCGGGGGAGTTCGCCACCATCATCTGCTTCGAGAACGCCTTCCCCGACCTGGTTCGGTCCTACGTGACGGGGGATACGGGGTTCCTCGTGGTGTCCACGAACAACTCCACGTTCGGGATCAGCTCCGCGCCCCAGCAGCACGTGGCCCTGTCCGAGCTGCGGGCGGTCGAGAGCGGGCGGTGGGTGGTGCACGGAGCGCTGTCGGGCATCAGCGCCGTGATCAGCCCCCGGGGTGAGGTCCTCGAGCGCACGGCGCTGTTCCGGCCGGCCATCCTCCGCGCGCAGATCCCCCGCGCCCGAGGGACGACGGTGTACGACGCGGTTGGCGGATGGCTGCCGGCGCTGTTCCTCGCCATCGTCGCGGCGGGCTTCCTCGGACCCCGTCGGGCAAAGAAGCGGCCCTTGCCCTCGCTCGGTTCGGATCCGCGGGTGGTCGTGGTGCTCCCCACCTACAACGAGCGGGACACCATCGAGGAGGCGATCGGACGGACCCTGGCGGTCGCAGACGGACCGGCTGCGGGGGGGCAGAGACCCGCGGACATCCGGGTGGTCGTGGTGGACGATTCCTCGCCGGACGGGACGGGGGAGATCGTCCGCGGCCTGGCCGGGGCCGACGATCGAGTGAACCTCGTGGAACGGCCGGGGAAGGCCGGGCTGGCGAGCGCGTACCGGGAGGGGTTCGAGCGAGCCCTGGCCGACGGCGCCGACCTCATGGTGGAGATGGACGCGGACCTCTCCCACCGTCCGGAAGACCTGGCCCGGCTGCTCGAGGGGGCCCGGACCCACCACCTGGTCATCGGGAGCCGGTACGTGCCGGGGGGCGGTATCCGGAACTGGAGCCTCCTCCGACGGATCCTGTCTCGGGGAGGAAACCTGTACGCGCGGCTCCTCCTGGGATTCCCCGTCCGCGACGCCACCAGCGGGTACCGGGTGTTCCGCCGGGAGGCCCTACAGGAGCTCATGCGAGACTGGTCGGGCGCCGAGGGATACGCCTTCCAGATCGAGCTCGCGTACCGCGCGTGGCGCCGGGGGCTCTCCGTCGGCGAGGTTCCCATCACGTTCGAGGACCGCCGCGCCGGCGCGTCCAAGCTCTCACGCCGGATCGTGTTCGAGGCCCTGTGGCACGTCTTCGTGTGGGGGGTCCGCGACCGTGTGCTGCGGCGCCCCCTGGATCGCCGATAACAGCCATTATGTATAGTTGATTCGCCGCGACCCCACCCCTCCGCTTTGGGAGCCTCCTTGGGGCTCAGGACTTCAGGTCACGGCCGGCCCACGAGGTGGGCAGGGCCTCGGGTGACGTCATCCCTTCGGGGGGACGCCATTCCCGCAACGGGCCCATCTCTCGGGACGGCGGACGGGCCAGCCGCGGAGCCACGAACGCCTCGAACAGAACGATCACTGGAAGCGCCAGGGCCGGAACGCCGGTCAACACGGACAGCGCGATGATCGAGACCCAGGCACCGAACCGTACCCGGCGGGGCACCTTCCCTCGCTCCCGGGTGGCCCTGAAGTCCTCTTGGAGCTTCATGCGGGCGTAGTCGAGATCGTGTGTCGGCCAGCACATGGGCTCACCTTCTTATACGTCCTCTCCCCCGCCGGGGGATTGCCCGCGGCTACCAGCGCACCTTGAGCTGGCGAGCCGCGCGGGCCTCGTCCAGGCGCCGGACCGGCGTGGTCACCGGGGCCTCGTGGAGGGAGTGGGGGTCGTCCCGGGCTTCCCGAGCCGTCCGGAGCATGGCGTCGGCGAAGGCGTCGAGGGTCTCCTTCGACTCCGTCTCCGTGGGCTCCACCATCAGGGCCTCCTCCACGATGAGCGGGAAGTACACCGTCGACGGATAGAAGCCGAGATCGATGACCCGTTTGGCCACGTCCACCGCTCGCACGCCGTGGCGGCGTAGCGGCTTCGCCGTGGCCACGAACTCGTGCATCGGGGGGCCCGGATAGGCCAGCGGGAACTCCTCCTTGACCCGCTCGGCCAGGTAGCGCGCGTTCAGCACCGCCCGCTCCCCCGCTTCCCGCAGCCCGTCGCCGCCCAGCCCGAACACGTAGGCGTACGCTCGCACCAGCACGGCGAAGTTTCCGTGGAACCCGTGGATCCGTCCGATGGACTCCGGACGGTCCCGATCCCAGAAGAACCGGCCGTCCTCGGCCCTCGCCGCCACCGGCTTCGGCAGGAACGGCATCAGACGCTCGGTGACGGCCACCGGCCCGGCGCCGGGTCCTCCCCCACCGTGGGGGGTGGCGAAGGTCTTGTGCGTGTTCATGTGGACGATGTCGAAGCCCATGTCCCCGGGGCGGACCCGTCCGAGGATGGCGTTGAGGTTCGCACCGTCGTAGTAGAGGAGCCCCCCGACCTGGTGGATGGTCCGGGCGATCTCCTGGATGTCTTCCTCGAAGAGCCCGAGCGTGTTCGGGTTGGTGATCATCAGTCCCGCCACATCGTCGTCGACCAGCTTCTCGAGCGCCGAGAGGTCGACGAGTCCCCGGGCGTCGGAAGGAACCTCCGCCACCTCGTAGCCGGCCATGCGGACCGAGGCCGGGTTCGTTCCGTGCGCCGAGTCCGGGATCACGATGCGCCGGCGCGGATCGCCGCGACGCTCGTGGAACGCCCGCATCAACAGGAGGCCGGTGAGCTCGCCCGAGGCTCCGGCCGCGGGCTGGAAGGTTGCCCCCGCCATCCCGGTGATGTCGCACAGGGCCCGTTCCAGGAGCCACAGCAGCGCGAGGGCGCCCTGCACGGTGTCCTCGGGCTGGTGTGGGTGGAGCCGGTAGAAGCCGGGCAGCGCCGCCGCAGCGTCGGCGATCTTCGGGTTGTACTTCATCGAGCACGATCCCAGCGGGTAGAACCCCGTATCCACGCCGTAGTTGCGCTGGGCCAGGCGGGTGAAGTGCCGGACCAGGTCCCGCTCCCCCACCTCGGGAAGGCCGGGAGGCTCGGCGCGGCGGTGCTCCTCGGGGATCGCGACCTCGGGTACGTCGAGGGGCGGCAGGTCGCACGCTCGTCGGCCCGGCCTCGACAACGCATCGAGCGTCTTCGGAAGGGCGGGATCGCCCACGCGGACGGGAGCGCCGGTGCGAGGAGCCCGGTCGCTCATCCCAGTGCCTCCTTCATCGCTTCGGCCAGCGCGTCGATCTCCTCGCGGGTCCGCCGCTCCGTGCACGCCACCAGCAGCGCGCCCTCGAGCACCGGTCCCAGCAGGAACCCCCGGCCGGCCAGGCCGGCCTGTACTTCATCCGCCTCCCGCCCAAATGAAAGGGCGAACTCCTTGAAGAACGGCGTTCCCGGGAACGCCAGGCTGACCCCCGGCACGTCGGTCAGTCGCTGCGCCGCGTAGGCCGCCTTCGCCGCGCAGGCCGCCCCCAGCTCCCGCAGCCCGTCCGGACCGAGCCACGTCATGTACACGGCCGCGGCGACGGCCATGAGGGTCTGATTCGTGCAGATGTTGGAGGTGGCCCTCTCTCGACGGATGTGTTGCTCCCGCGCCTGGAGCGTGAGCACGTAGCCGATCTGTCCATCGACGTCGACGGTCTCCCCGGCGATGCGTCCCGGCAGCCGTCGCACGTCCCGGAGGTTCGCCGCGATGATGCCGAGGTACGGGCCTCCGAAGTTCAAATGGTTCCCGAGGACCTGGCCCTCGCCGACCGCGATGTCCGCGCCGACCTCCCCCGGGGGGGCCAGCACGCCGAGCGACAACGGGTCGAACACCTGGATCGTTCGGGCCCCCGCACTCCGCGCCGCCTCGAACGCCTCGCGAACGGGCTCGAGCACACCGAACACGTTCGGGTGCTGGACGACGACGCACGCAACGTCGTCCTTCACCTCGGGCACCCCGGCCAGACCGGGACCCCCGGCGAACACCTCGGGCGCGAAGCCGGCCCCACGGCCGTACGTCACCAGGGTCTCCCGGTACCGGGGATCGACCGTCCCCGCCACGAGGACACGCTCGCGCCCCGTCGCGCCGCGGGCGAGGTTCACCGCTTCGACCAGCGCGGTGGCGCCGTCGTAGAGGGAAGCATTCGACACCTCGAGGGCGGTCAGCTCGCAGACCATCGACTGGTACTCGAACAGGGCCTGGAGGATCCCCTGGGAGAGCTCGGGCTGGTACGGCGTGTACGAGGTCTGGAGCTCCGACCGGCCCGCCAGCGCCCACACCACCGCCGGCACGTAGTGGTCGTAGGCACCTCCGCCCATGAAGCAGACCAGCTCGTCCGCATGGCGGTTCCGCCGGGCGAGCGCGGCCAGATCCCCCAGCAGCTCCATCTCCGAACGCCCGGCCGGCACGCTCAGCGCCCGGCCCAGCCTGACGTCCTGGGGGATGTGCGAGAAGAGCTCGTCGAGCGAGGAGAGCCCGAGCGACTCGAGCATCTCCCGCACGTCGTCATCGGTGTGGGGCGCGAACTGCACCGGCGTCAGTCTCCAGGCGTTGTCCGGCGGTTGGTCGGCGGAATCCTACCAGAGGGCCCCACGAAGCCTCCGGGCGCGCGGACCCGGCCTACCCCGCGCGGTCCTCGAGGCCGTACTTGGTGATCAGGGAGAGGTAGTCGCGTTGATAGAAGATCTTGCAGTTGACTTCGGGGTAGAGCTCCCCCAGCCGGCGAACCTTTCGGTTCTTCTTCGTCACCAGCTTCTGGCTCATCGTGGTGATCTCGATGAACAGGTCGTACTGCGGAAGGTAGAAGTCCGGCGTGAAGCGCTGGGTGACGCTCCCGTCGCTGTCCCACTCGAGGTCGAACGAGCGCGGCTCGTACTCCCATTCGATCTGGTAGAAGTCGAGCAGCCGAGCGAACTGACGCTCGCTCGCGTGAGCAAATTCGATGGTGTCGCTCTTGAGAGACTCAGGAACAGTCGCGGCCCTCAAGCGCCTCCGGCCTTTGCCCTTGTCTTCTTCCGGAGCGACCCTTCGAGATCCTTCCATACCTTGTCGACCGCGATGGCGAAGACCCCTTGCCCGCCGGCAAGCAAGTCGATCACGGCCTCCCGCGATTCCGGGGTGTACACGCGTCGCCCATCGGAGACGAGCGTGACGCTGGAGAGCGGTTGCTTCGTGTGGCGCAGGTACTCGACCGCTTTCCGGATGTTCTGGAGGGAAACGCCCGCGTCCAGCAGTCCCTTGATCACCTTCAGCACCGCGACGTCCCGGAACGAGTAGAGGCGCTGGGTCCCCGATCCCTGAGCGTCTCGAACGCTCGGCCTGACCAGCCCGGTCCGGGCCCAGTAATCCAGCTGGCGATAGGAGATCCCGACGATCCGCTGGATCTCGGGAACGCGGTACCCCTGCTCTTCTTGCATCACACCCTCGTAATTACGTCGGCGTGAAGCAAGACTATCTTCGGGTCGCGGGAGTGTCAACCATCGCGGCGCCCCCCTACTCCTGCCCTGGCCCTTCCTCCCCGGCGAAGTCCTCCGGGCTCACCTGGTCCAGGAACTCCCGAAACCTCTCCACCTCCTGCTCCTCGTCGTCCCGGATGACGATGCTCGCCTCCCCCAGCACGTCCTCGTTGGCGAAGATGGGCACGCTGGTGCGCACCGCGAGGGCGATGGCGTCGCTGGGCCGAGAGGAGATCTCGTACCGGGTCCCGTTGCGGGTCATCTGGATGACCGCGAAGAAGGTGCCCTCCCGGAGCTCGGTGATGACGATCCTCTCCACGCTCACGCCCAGCTCCTCCAGGATGTTGCGCATCAGGTCGTGGGTCATGGGCCTCGGCGGCGTGACCCCCTGGAGGGCCAGGGCGATGGCCTGGGCTTCCGCGCTGCCGATCCAGATGGGGAGATATCGCTCCCCTTCCCGCTCCTTGAGCAGCACGATCGGCTGGTTCGCCGGAAGCTCGACCCGGACCCCGATGAGCGTGAGCTCGATCATGTGCGTTCGTTCACAATGTATCGGCTCCCCCACACTCCGGCAACCGTTCTGCCTGGAAGGACGGCTCTTGCGGCTCGCGCCTCAGGTTCGGCCCACTCGATCGAGGTACGGCAGCAGGAGACCGGGGTCGTCGGCCAGGGCCGTGGGGTCCGGGATGGACAGGATGAACGGCAGGTTGCGGTACCGCTGCGCGTAATCGAGCCCGTAGCCCACGACGAAGCGGTCGGGACAGTCGAAGCCCCTGTACCGGATCTCGACGGGAGCGATCCGACGGGCGGACTTGTCGAGCAAGGTGCACACCGCAAGGCTCGCCGGCTGCCGCGCCTGGAGCACGGACAACAGATAGGAGAGGGTCAGCCCGGTATCGACGATGTCCTCGACCACGATGACGTCCTGACCCATGATGTCGAGCTCGAGGTCCTTCATGATCCTCACCACTCCCGTGCCTCCGGGACCATAGGGTGAGATCGACATGAAATCGATCCGAACATGTCCGGCGATGGCCCGGAACAGGTCCGCGAGGAACATCGCCCCGCCCTTGAGCACGGAAACGAGTACGGGCTCGCGGCTCTCGTAGTCCCGCCGGATCGCTTCGCCCAGCTCCCGGACCCGCGTCTGGATCACGGACGCGGAGTACAGGACACTAACTTGACCCTCCACCGAGCGGATTATAGGAGCAGAGCTCAGCCGAGGAGTGAGCGAAACATCGTCGCCAGGAACACGGACGCCTGTTCCCACATCCGGTGGGCCCAGGGCAAGTCCGCCGGGGGGAACGAAACCGCCTCGGGGCTCACCAGCGGCGTCCGACCCAGTTCCCGTCCGCCCCGGGAGGCCACCAGGAGCTCACCCAGCCGCTCCCCCTCGGCGATGGGCAGGGCGAGCTCCGTATCCAGCGCCACCCTCCGTGTCACCTCCGCGTCGCGGCGCACCATCACCTTTAGCGTGGCTGCAGCCTCCGGTGCGACCTCGCTCCCACCTATCCGCACGGGATCGAACCGCTCCCCCTCGATCACCACCCGTCGGAGCTCGAACGTCGTGAAGCCCCAGTCGAGCAATGTCGCCGCATCGGAGAACGCCTCCGCCGGCGCGCCCAGCACGACGCTCACGAGCCGCAGCCCGTCGCGTTCGGCCGCGGCGACGAGGCACGATCCCGCCGCGCTCGTGAACCCCGATTTGACACCGAACGCTCCGGGGTACAGCCACAGGAGCGCGTTCCTGTTCTGGAGCCGCCGCGTCTCTCCGCCGGGCGAGGGCACCGAATGGAACTTCGTCCTCGCGATCCGAGCCAAGGCCGGGTTGCGCACGGCCCGAACCGTGATGCGCGAGAGGTCGAGCGCCGTCGAGTAGCCCCGGTCGTCGAGCCCGTTCGGACTGCGGAACCGCGTGTCGCGCAGACCCATCGCTCTGGCGCGACGGTTCATCCGCTCGACGAAGGCGTCGACGCTCCCGGCCACGTGCTCGGCGAGCGCCACGGCGGCGTCGTTGGAGGACTGGAGCATCAGCGCGAACATCAGGTCGCGGACCCGGATCCGCTCCTCGCTCACCAGGCCCAGTGACGCACCGCCCTGGGCCGCAGCGAGCGGGCTCACCGTCACGACCTCGCGCATGTCGGCGGAGTTCAGCACGAGGAGCGCCGTCATGATCTTCGTGGTGCTGGCGATGGGCCGGCGGATCGAAGACCCCGTGGCGTAGAGCACGCGGCCGGAGTCGAGGTCCACGAGGGCTCCGGACGGCGAGGAGAGCACCGGTTCGAGCTCCGGCGTCTCTGGGGTCCGGAGTGCGGTCGGATAGGGCGACGGCGATCCGAACGGGGGCACCGGCGTCGGTGGGGGGCCCGTCTGCGGCCAGACCCTGCCCCCCGATGTGAGGGGCGCTCCGAACAAGATGGCCGACGACGCGAGGGAGACGAGGGCGACGGTGAGGAAGGAGCGGCGCACGGGGCGAAGGATAACGCGGCTACGCGCTCAGATAGTCGCGGAGGTTGGAGCGAAGCAACGCGGACTTCAGCTTGCGGGCGATCCGCGACAGATCGGTGAGCGACTCCGCCGCGGTCCGGCGAGCATCCGGGTTCCGCTGCCGGAGCACCGGCAGGATGATCGCCTGGAAGAATGCCGCCTCCCGGTCCGCGAAGTGCCGGTACATCGTGAGGTGGCGCGGCTCGACGCCGTACTTGAAGATGTCCTTGACGATCCGGAGCACGACGAGATCGTGGCCCGTGTAGAACTTCGCTTCGCCGTCCCGGCGGGGGCGAAGCAGACCGTAGCCTTCCAGATCCTCGACCACCTTGATGTCCAGACCGGTGGCGGTGGCCAGCTCAGCGCCGGACATCTGCAAGTCGGTGGCCGGCTGCACGACGTCGTCGTCCGTGATGTCGACCACCGCCGGACGAGCCGGACCCGCTCCATCGCCTCCGCTGTCGAGCCGATCTCTGATCACCTTCAGAGGCAGATACTCGTCCCGCTGCAACTTCAGGATCCTCCGCAGGCGGTCGACGTCCTGCTCGTAGAACTTCCGGTAGCCAGAGGAGGTGCGCTCGGGTGCGATCAGACCCTCGCTCTCCAAGAACCGGATCTTGGAGATGGTGACGTCGGGAAACTCGGGCTTGAGGTTGATGAGGACCTCGCCGATCGAGAGGTAGTCGCGGGCCACCCGGTCACTCCCCCGACGCGGGCAGGGTGAAGAACACGAGCTTGAACTTCCCGATCTGGAGCTCGTCGCCGTTGGCCAGCTGAGTACTCTCCACGCTCTCGCGGTTGACGTAGGTACCGTTCAGGCTTCCCAGGTCGTGGATGTAGAACTTGGCATCCTTCCGGCGGATCTCGGCGTGTCGCCGGGAAACCGTGATGTCGTCGAGGAAGATGTCGCTCTCGGGGTGGCGACCGGCGGTGGTGACGTCCTTGTCGATCAGGAACTTCGACCCGGCGTTCGGACCCCGTTTGACCACGAGGAGACCTTGACCCTCCTCGAGCTCGTCGAGCGGAAGGTAAACCTCCTCTCCAGTCTCATCCTCGATCTCCGTCGGGGTGAGGCCGAGGGTCGTCTCATCCTGTAGCGGAGTCCCACAGTTGGAGCAGAACTTGGCAGTGGCGGGATTCCTGTTCCCACAGTTGGCGCACTTCACGTCGGCCTCCCCTCGAGGTAAGGCTCGCCCCAAGGTCGAGAGTTCCCGCAGGGGCGGACTCTATACCCAGGATAGCGAGGTGGTCAACGTGCAGCGAACCCTCAGGTAGAGGAGGCGTTGCGGATAGCCCTCATCGAACGTTGAGCCTTCCGGTGGATGGAGAGTCGAGGGTTCTAGCCCTCTTCTTCCGGCCCCGACTCCGCGATGCGCCGGTACTCGTCGGCGTCGAGGAGGTCGTCGAGCTCCTCCGGGTCGGCCATCTCGATCACGACCATCCAGCCTTCGCCGTAGGGTTCCTGATTCACCAGCTCGGGTGAATCGACCAGGGTTTCGTTCCGCCCGACGATGCTTCCGGAGACAGGGCTGAAGATGTCCGAGACCGACTTCGTCGACTCGACTTCGCCGAGGGCCTCCCCCGCGCGGACTTCGGTTCCCTCGTCCGGAAGGTTCACGTACACGACGTCGCCCAAGGCATCCTGCGCGTAGTCCGTGATGCCCACTCTCACGCGGCGGCCCTCTTCCGGTGCCACCCACTCGTGCTCACGGGTGTACTTCAGGTCACTCGGATACTCCATCCATCCTCCCAAGAGCGGCCGCCCATTCGATCCGGTGTGGACGGCTCACGGAGCCGGGCGAGCGTATCGGAACGCGATCTCCCGCCGCAAGGCGGGCAGGAGAAGCCTGCCCGCCCCGACGACGTCGAGGCTCACCTCCTCCTGCGCGCTGATGACCGCCACCGGGCCGCCGGGTATCCCCAGCGCCTCGGAGATCGCCTCCGCCGGGCCGACCGCCTTCACCTCGTACGGAGGCTCCAGCCGCTCACCGTCCACCGCCACCCCCGACGCAGCGGGTCCGAACCACGTCGACGCCACGACCCGGTGGTCGTTGATGGCGATCGCCTCCGCGCCGGCGTCTCGCAACTCTTGGACGAGGTCGAGGAGGAGCTCCCATGTGACCCTCCGGCCGGGGTCCGCGATCAGCACGACGACCCCCGACCCGCGCACGGGAACCGTGCCCGACAGAACCCGAAGATCGGCCAGAGTCTTGCGGGCGTCTTCCAAGAGCAGATCATCCTGCTCGGCGGACGTCCGGTACCTCACCAGCCTCACCTGAAGGTCGGACACCTCTCGAGCCAACCGGTCGGCTTCCCCGTTCAGGTCCGCGAGGATGCGAGTGAGATCCTCGGGGCTCTCCGCGGCGAGCCGGCTCGATGTCTCCCCACTGTTTCGGACCTGCACACCGACCAGGAATCCGACGGCCGCCGCCACCAGGACGAGGGCGATGCGCGTTTGCAGTCGGCTCGGCGGGCGCATGGTGGGGCCGCGGAGCTCCCGTGTCCGCAGCGGTGCGTCGCCCCAGTCCACCTCAGGCCCCTCCTCGCGAGGCGCGGCGGGCCGGCCGGTCAACCGTCCCGGTCATGGTCCCCGGAAGATGTGTCGCCGGATGGCGGCGAGGCTGTTGAACATGCGGACCCCGAACACGATGATGACCCCGATCGTCAGATCCGGCGTCCCCAGCCGGTCGCCCACCCAGACCACGAACGCCGCCAGGGCGGAGTTGGCCAGGAACGCCGCGATGAACTCGCCCTCGTGGTACCCACCCTCCAGGCGGGTCCGCGTCCCCTCGAGAACGGTGTCGAGGGCCGCCACCACGATCACCGGAAGATACGGCGCCACCACGGGAGGAAGCGTCGGCTGGAAGAAGAGGCCCGCCGCGATCCCCACCAGGAGAGAGAGGAGCGCGATCACCGCGGCACTCCTTCAGTCCCCTGCGCTCCCCGGGCCGGCCTCATCCTGCCGTCTTCACCGGCCGGGCCCACCGGAACGCGGGAACGCCGCGCAACCCGGGTACGGACGTCTCGCCGACCCGCTCCACGGAGAAGCGAAGACCGTACACCTCCGTCCATACCCCGAACCGGTCTGCCAGCTCGGAGCGGGTCACGTGGTCGTGTAGGGCCTCCGCGCCTCCGATGGCCACGACCCGGTACGGCGATGTGACGGCCCGGTAGTTGACGAGGATGGTCCCCCCCGCCTGGCGGATCGCGGTCGTGGACACGACCCGGCGCCCGTTCACCGCCACGGCCTCTGCGCCCGCTCGCCACAGGGTGTTCACCACCAGCTGGAGATCGACGTCCTGGATCCTGAGGTCCGCCGCCTCCCCTTGCGTGGAGGGGGCCCGGGGGCTGTCGGCGAGCTCCACCACGACACCGGGGCCCCTGGCCCCGGTGACGCCCGCGGCGGCCCGGAGCCTCTCCGCCTGGTCCGCGATGTCCCGCACCCGCGAGGAACCGAGGGCCAAACGACTCTGGATCGCTGAGAGCCGGCCCGAGAGCTCGGCGACCTCGGCCGCCAGCTCGCCGACGTCGGTCCGACGCTCCCGAACGAGGGCTTCGAGCTCGTGGCGGCGGGTGGGGTTCTGGCTCTCTCGGAGGCGCTCCTGGACGAATCCCGTCGACACGAGGAAGCCCAGCACGAGCAGCACGATGGAGAACCCGAGGGGCGAGGACCGCCCGGACACGCTTACCCCCGCAGCTCCTCGACGAGCGCGGCGAACTCGGCCGCCAACGACTCCGCCGCGGCCGGGTCCCCCGCCTCGGCCCACACCCGGACCAGCGGTTCCTGTGGGTGCGGGACGACCAGGGCCCAGTCTCGGCCGCGGAAAGCCTTGACGCCCTCGATGGTCACCGTACGATCGCCGTCCAGCCGTTCGACCAGGCGGCGCATGACCGTGCCCATGGACTCCCAGGGCATCGGGATCTCCGTCGCCGCCACGTGGGTGGGGGGCAGGCTTTCCACGACCTCCTCGAGCGTGGTCCCCGCCCGGGACAGGAGCTCGAGCAGCTTGGCCAGGCTCATCACCCCGTCGAAGGCCGGCAGGAACTCCGGGAAGATGTACCCGCCTCCCCCGCCGCCGGCGAACGACACCCCGTCCCGGTCACTGGCGGCGGAGAGGGCGGCCGGCGACAGACGGGTCCACTCGACCTCCCCGCCCCGGCTCTTCACCAGGTCCTCCACGACCCTGGAGGTGGCCACCGGAACCGCCACCCGCGGTCTCTCGGTCACCCGAGCCACCAGCTCGACGAAGGCCAGCAGCGCGACCTCCGGGGGTACCACCCGGCCCCGGCCATCCACCAGCCGGATCCGCTCCCCCGCGGGATCGATGACCCCTCCCAGGTCCGCTCCACTCGACCGCACCAGCGCGGAGAGGTGCTCGAGCATCGCGTCGGCCTCCTCCCGCGTGGAGATCACTCTGTCCTCGTCCAGGACCGCGTTGACCGCGAGGACGTCCACGCCGAGCCGGCCGAACACGACGGGCCCGGTCAAAACGGTCCCCCCGAACCCATAGTCCACGACCAGCTTGGGGCGTGCCTCCCGCAGCGCCTGGGCGTCCACCGCATCGTGGATGCCCTCCAGGTAGTACTCCCTTCCTCGAGCCGGGAAGATGAGCTCCCCGATCTCGTGATGGAAGGCCCGCCGCAGGTCGTCCCGGTAGAAGGACCGCTCCACCTTGCGCTGGGTTCCGGGGTCGATGTCGATCCCCCGCTGGTCGAAGAACACGATCTCCACCGACTGAGGGTCGAAGGGGGCGGTGCGCACGGCGATCCCCCCCACCGCTCGGGTGGACCGGGCGTAGAAGCGGGTCAGGGGGACCGGGGCCACCTCGAGGTCGTGGCAGTGGACCCCGGACGCGCCCAGCCCCACCACCATGGCCCGCTTCACCATCCGGGCCGTTCGCGTGGGGTCCCTGCCTGCGGTGACCACCGATCGCTTGGCGAGGGTCCCCCCGAACGCCAGGGCCAGTCGCAACGCCACTTCGGGGGTGATGTCGATGTTCACCAGGCCGGCCACTCCCCGTTCCCCGAACAGGCTCCGGGCCCCTCGGGTCTCCCACACGATGCTGTTCTGGACCAGGGCTCCGGGGTCCACCATCTTGAATGGGTAAACCTTTACGTGAGGGTTAAGGACGGCTCCCTCTCCCACGTGGCACTGATCCGCCACCACCACCCCCTCTTCCAGCCGGGCCCCGTGCTTGACGTCGGAGTTCTTCCCCAGGACACACCCTCGCAGGGAGGCCGCCGACCCCACGTAGGCGTTGTCGTGGACGATGGCCCGGTGCACGAACGACCCGCTCTTGACCACCACACCCTTGCCCAGCACGGAGTACTCCCGGACCGTCGCTCCCGCCTCTACCCTCGAGTTCTCCCCCACGTAGAGAGGGCCCTGAAGGTTCGCCTCAGGGTCGACCTCCGAACCCTCCCCGAGCCAGACGTTCCCGCTCATCTCGAACCCCGGAAGGCTCACCCGCACCTTCCGGTCGAGGATGTCGCGGTGGACGGTGAGGTAGGCGTCGAGGTTCCCCACGTCCGTCCAGTACCCATCGGCCACGAAGCCGTACATGGGAAGCCCCTTCTCCAGAAGCAGGGGAAACAGGTCCTTCGAGAAATCGAACTCCTCCCCCGCCGGGATGTGGGCCAGCACCTCGGGCTCGACCACGTAGATGCCGGTGTTGATGGTGTCGCTGAACACCTCGCCCCAGCCGGGCTTCTCCAGGAACCGCTCGACCCGGCCGTCCTCCCC
>JBOGWB010000048.1:0-13896 GCA_050693035.1 Actinomycetota bacterium | reverse complement strand
AGTCAGGACCCTGCTGTAGCCGTTGCACTGGAACGCCCCCACGAGTGGACTGAAGACTATCGCCATGACGCGAAGCGGAAACTTCGCACTTGATTACGCCAGCCAATAGATCGCGGCGAGATAGGGGACTCATCTTCGAGTGGCCTCCAGAGCCCTTTCGGCATCCTCTCGATACAGGATCCCCACTAGCCGGCCCTTCAGGTCGGACACGACGATGGTCCGCACACCCCGCCTCCGCATCCGCTCGACCAACGGCTCGAGCGGCTCGCTGGGGCGGATGGTCGTCGGCCCGAGCTCCATGGCCTCCTCCGCCGTGGCTTCCGGCGTCTCCTCCAGCGCCCTCCCTCGCAGACGGCCCTCAACGATCCCCGCCTCGTTGACCACGATGCAGACGTGCCGCCCGACCGCCAGCACCATCTCTCGTACGTCGCCGACCCTGTCGTCAAGAGCACAAGTCGGAGTCCCCCGCCTGGCGACCTCACCAGCGTTCGGGACCTTGGCAGCACTCCCCTCTCGGGGCCACCCCATCGCCAGCCAGGCCATCTTGCCGGGGCCGAAGTCGTACACCTGGGTGAAACCGAGCCTTTCGAGCCGCCACGCGGCCCGCGGACTCATGTCTCACTGGTAGTCCCAGCAATAGACGATCACCGGCCTGTCCTTGTCCAGTGGTTCGACGGCCTCCTCCGTCATCTGCTTCAAGGGGATGTTGATCGCCCCGGCGAGATGTTCCTCTTCGAACTCGGCCGACGGCAGGACCTCGATGAGCTGTGCCCCTGTGTCGAGGAGCGCACGAATCTCATCGATCTCGATCTCATAGGGCATCGCGGCCCTCCTTTCAGACTGGGAAGACATCGGCGAAGGTCTCGGCGAAGACCCCGACGGCCACGAACCACAGCCCCACGACCACCAAGACGACCCCGCCCCATCGCTTCATGCTGGGGGCGGCCTCCGTGAGCCGGTTGGCCACCCGCTCCTGGGCCATCGCGACGGTGACGGCGGCGCCGAAGGCCAAGACGACCAGGACCGCGGCGGCAACAACGAAGGCCGCCACCGCCGCCTCGAACCCGCCCACGGTGAGAGCCTGTCCGGCCAGACCGGCCAGGATCGGGCCAGTTCAGCCGAACCCGATCAGCAGGTAACTGAACCCGAACAGGGCCCACCCGGCGAGCGGGCGGTCCCGCCGCAGCCGCGCGTGGGCTTCGCTGAGCGGCCGGAGGGCCCGCTCCACTCCATGGAAGGAGATCGGGATGACGTTGGCCTGCACCAGGCCGAGGAACACGAGGAGCGTCCCGACAGCGATCCGGAGGGCGATCCCGGGTGCGCTGGTGAACGTGATGGAGCCCGCGAGTGCCCGGCCGCCGAGGCCGATGAGGAGGCCCAGGAGCAGGGTGAAGGCCGCCGCGCCCACGGCGAAGGTCCCGCCGAAAACCAGGGCCATGCGCATGCGGCCGCCCCCTCGCTCGGCGGCTATGCCTCTGGACAGCAGCGTCAGGAGAAGCGGGAAGGAGCACGGTGAGAAGAAGGAAGCCACCCCCGCCCCCGCAGCGAGGCCTACCAGTCCCGCGCCGGCGACCGGGGGAAGGGCGAAGCGGGGGAACAGCACGTACCCTACGTACCCGGCCAGCCCAGCGAGCACCAGGGCCAGGACCAAGAGCGCATACCGGGTCCGTCCGGCGGGTGGCGGCGGGCTGTTGACCTGAGGCAGCTCTCTGGCCATCGCCCCTCCTCACCAACCTACTCGTGACGAGCGCCACGATGCTGCGATGACCCATGGATGCGCCAGATCCCTCGCCCGGTGGCGGCATCGAACCGTCCTTCCCAGACGGCAAGCGACCGAGTCAGCCACTCGTATCGGCGGTCCTCGGTCTCGAACCGAAGGCCTCCCGCCACCTCCCAGATGCTCTCGCCGCCATCACCGTCCCAGCGCAGCGCCCAGCCGCGTGCGTCGAACCTTAAGGTGGCTCCGTCATCGGTCTCGATGAGCCCCGCCGGGTGCATCCCGCAGACCCGCTCACCCTGCGTCTCGAAGTTCGACCACCGGATCGTGCCCCGGACGGCTGCACCACGCACGGTGCCATCGCCGCTCCCGATCAGCTGGCCTTCCCGACCGCTCGCCGGCACCACGGGGTCCATGCCCGGGCGGAACTTGAGCTCAGCGTCGAACAGGTGCTCAAGGGTCATGCCTCTCTCCTACTCTCGCCCGCCGGCCGCCCCAGGCCCTCCTTCCGTCCTCGCGGATCGTTCAGGCCGCGCAGCAGGACAACATCGACACGTCCCGGGTGAAAGCTTGGGCCGCCAGCTTCAGCCCCTCGGCGATCGTCAGGTAGGGGTGGAAGGTCTCCGCCACCTCGCGCACGGTGAGCCCCAGCTTGATGGCGTACACGGCGGCCTGGATGACCTCCCCGGCCCCCTCGGCCAGGACCGAGACTCCCACGATCTGGTCACTGGCCGCGTCGGCAACGATCTTGATCAGGCCTCGGGTGTCGCGGTTGACCAGGGCCCGGGGGACGGCTTCCAGGGGGAGCACGCTGGCCTTGACGTGCCGGAGCTCCTCCCGGGCCTGGGCCTCCGTCATGCCGGCCGAGGCGACCTGAGGGCTGGTGAACGTCACCCGCGGCAGGCCTCGGAGGTCCACTTTCCGTGACGCCCCATTCAGCGCGTTGTCTGCGGCCAGCGAACCTTGGTAGGCCGACACGTACACCAACTGGGGAGCCGAGGTGGAGTCGCCCGCACCGAACACATTCGGGTTGGTCGTCCGGAGGTGCTCGTCGACCACGATGGCTCCCCGGCCGTCGAGTTCCACCCCCGCCCGGTCGAGGCCCATCCCCGAGGTGTTAGGGCGGCGGCCGGTGGCCACCAAAACCTCATTCACCGGGAACTTCCGGATAGCTCCGTTCACCTCGGCGTGGACCACCCGGCGGTCGCCGTCCTGGGCAACCCGAAGGACCCTGGCGGGCGCGTGGATCCCCGCGCCCTGGTCTCGAAGGACCTTCGCCAGAGCCTCGGAGACATCTGGCTCCTCGAAGGGAGCGATGCGGTCCAGGACGTCGAAGAACACCACCTCGGCTCCCAGGTGCAGGAAGAACTGTCCGAGCTCCAGGCCGATGGCGTTGGCCCCGATGACGGCCAGCGAACCCGGGACCTCGTGAAGGTCCAGGGCCGTGGTGCTAGTGAGGTACCCCGCCTCCTCCAGGCCCTGGATGGGAGGTACGGCCGGCGAGGCCCCGGTGGCCACCAGGTAGGCGGAGGCGGTAAGGGTCCGACCGACCACGGATACCTGCTCCGGTCCGGTGAACTCGGCATGGCCCGGGATGAGCTCCCAGCCGTAGGCTTCCACCAGATCCAGGTACTTCTCCCCGCGCATCGCCTCGACCAGCTCGTCTTTCTGGGCCACAAGGGCATGGAGGTCGACCTTCCCCGCGCTCGTCTTGATCCCGGCGAAGTCGTGGCGGCCCGCCTGCCAGTAGACCTCGCCGGCCCGGAGGAGGGCCTTGGAGGGCACGCACCCGACGTTCACGCACGTCCCTCCGACGGGGGCCCTCTCGACCATCGCCACCCGGGCGCCGTGGTCCCGGGCCCGGATCGCCGCGGCGAACGCGGCAGAGCCCCCGCCGATGATGAGGAGGTCGTAGTCGGTGGGGCCCTCCAGTCGCTGCCCTCCGTTCCCGGCCTCGAGCACTTCGACGGCCCCGGGGCCGTACCCGGCTTCCCGGACGGCGTCGGCCAGACGGTTTGTGTCCACGCCCACGTCGGCTGCGAACCGGGCCTCTCCTTTCCGCCAGTCGGCGGCGACATCCTGCGCACCGGCGCGTTCCAGGGCGCGGTCAACGTGCAGGTTGCAGGAGTCGCACGTCATGCCGTCGACGTCCATCCGGTACCGCTTCATCCCCTCCTCCTGTTAGATCCAGTCCGGACCGATCCGTCGGCAGCTCTCCAGGTACTGGCAGTTCTCGGCAGCCAGTGCCCGGGCCGTCTCGAGCACTCGTCTCAGCCGCGGGTCCGTGATGCGGTAAATGACCTGCCGGCCCCGGCGGTCGGCCTGGGCCACCCGGCACCACTTCAGGCAGGCGAGGTGGTTCGAGATACGACTCTGCGGCGCCCCGATGAGATCCACCAGTTCCGAGACGCTCCGTTCCTGGATCAGCAGAGCTTCCAGGATTCGGAGCCGCGTGGGGTCCCCGAAGACCCGGAAGTAGCGAGCCAGAGCATCTGGACCGCAGGCATCCGGATCTTCCTCGGCACTCACGTTCTGCTTCAGTTGCTTCATGGCTCGGCAATCATAACAGGATTTCCTGATTATTGGGGCCCCGTGCTGAGTCTCGGCCCGAGACGGCGGCCGCCAGGGTCCACACTGTCGCCAAGCGGACAGTCTCGGACGCAAACACGCGGTGGCCTGGTTCTCCTGACTCGATGACCGCAAGTCGAAGAGAAAGGAGCCACGAATGGTCACTCAGGTGACGACCGAGGACTTCGGTCGGGAGGTCCTGGAGAGCGAGACGCCCGTGGTGGTCGACTTCTACGCGGACTGGTGCCTGCCGTGCCGGCAACTGGGGCCGGAGCTCGAGGCCCTGTCGGAGGAGTGGGAGGGCCGGGTTCGGTTCGCCAAGCTCGACGTCGATCGAGCCCCCAGGCTCGCTCAGCGGTACGGGGTGTTGTCCATCCCTACGGTGCTGCTGTTCGAGCAGGGCAAGGTCAAGGCCAGGACTATGGGGGCGAGCCCGCATCCCTGGTCGCGAGCGAGCTCCGTCTTGTACGGGCGGAGCCGGTGGAATCCGATTCCGGGTTCGGGTACGCCTGCTGAAGCTCGCCTCGATAGAGAGGACAGCCGTCGTCCATAGGGCCAGGGCCCTAAGCGCCGAGGGTAAGACTGATGTGAGGAAGGAGGAGATGAACTATGCGGCCCGACATCCAGGTGGGAGCCAGGTTCCCCGACTACGAGCTGACGGATCACACTGGGACCCGCCGGAAGCTCTCCGAGCTCCAGGGAGATGACCCGATGATCCTGGTGCTCTCGCGAGGGCAATTCTGCCCGAAGGACCGTAGGCAGATGCGCAGCCTCGTGGACTTCTATCCCGAGCTCAAGGTGGGCTACACGAGGATCGTCACCATCTCCACCGACAACCTGATCCAGACAAACGAGTTTCGCGACGCCCTGGGGGCGCAGTGGCCGTTCCTCTCGGACCCCGGACGCAAGGTCCAGCAGAACCTGGACATCCAAGAGTACACCGACCCACACAACGACCCGATGATCCCCCACACCCTCGTGCTCGAGCCCGGGCTGACGGTCTTCAAGATCTACAACGGCTACTGGTACTGGGGGAGGCCGTCGGTGGAGGATCTGCGCCGCGACTTGCGGGAGATGTTCCAGAGGATCCGCCCGGACTGGGACATCGCCGAGCCGGAGCTCCGCAAGGCCTGGGAGCGGGGCGAGCCGGAGCGGTTCTTCCCGTACAAGGTCCGGCCGCGGGCCATCGCGTCGTAGGCTTCCGCTCGGGAGCGGACGTCACCGAAGCGGGAGGAGGATCCGATGGCCTGGGTGGAGGTCGCCCCGGAGGCTCGGGACCAGGACAATGTCCTGGCGTCTCACAGCCTGAACTCGGAGGCCCTGACGGCCCACCTCCAGCTCTACCGGGTGGTCATGTTCGGGCCCTCCGGGCTGTCGCGCACCGAGCGGGAAGCCATAGCTGTCGCGGTCTCGGCGGCGAACGACTGCCATTACTGAGTGGTGCATCACGGCGCCGCGCTGACCGCCGAGAGTGGGCAGGCGGCGCTGACGGAGGCGGTCGCCTCCGGGCAGATTCACGACCTTCCCGGGCACCTCTCGATCCTTCTGCGCTACGCGCTCAAGCTCACTCTGGCGCCGTGGGCAATGGAGGAGCAGGACCTGGCGCCGATGCGGGCGGCTGGGCTGTCCGACCGGGACATCGTGGACGCCAATCAGGTCGTGGCCTACTTCAACTACCTGAACCGGGTGGCGGATGGGCTGGGGGTGGAGCTTGAGCCCCGGTGGCCTCCGGACGCTCGCCCACCGCGACAGTATGGGGTGAGAAGGGGCTGGCTGACCGCGAACGAACAGGAGTGACGTTACGATGCCGGCCGTAGCAGAGGCCAGACGCTCAACCAGTAATACACGAGGTAGCCTCCGCCGAGGAGCAACAACAGGCCGCTCAGCCGGATGGCGTATCGGGAGAAGCGCCGCAGCGCTCGATGAGGGCGCTGTGCGAGCCACCCGACCAACACGGTCATCGTCGCCAGCACTGCCGCCATGCCCACTCCGAACATCAAGAACTGGATCAGCGCCGCAAGATAGCCCCCGGAGAGCAAGGAGATCGCGATGACGGCCAGGAACGCCGGAAGCGTGCAGCTGAGGGAGGCCAGACCGTAGACCACACCGAAGATCGCATATGACCGAGCCGAGGATGCCCTCGCCCCTCGCGCCAGTTTGCTCGTCCAGTCGTCCACGAAGGAGAGGTGGACACTGCGCCCGGCAACGACCGTCCCTCCCACGGCGGTGAGGAGAACTCCCAGTCCCAGCCCGACCCACGGGAATGCGACGATGAAGCTCCCGGATACCCCGGCGACCACCGCTCCCACGACCAGGAACAGGCCCACCACCCCTCCGGTGAGGGAAAGGGCCACGGAGAACGAGTGCCGCACCGGACGGTCACCTCCCACGGTCCCCCGGTCGGAAACATAGGCGCTCAGCCATGCCGGCAGGAGCACGAACCCGCAGGGATTCACCGCGGCGACCATGCCGGCCACGAAGGCATAACCCAGCGACAGAGCGTTCCCGGCTCGCTGCAGCAGGTCGGCCGACCTGGAGGAGAGAGTTTCGACGAACAGCAGGGCCGCCCTCGGAGCCAGGACGCTGGCCGCCAAAGCGAGCCCCAGTGTGCCGGTGGTCACAGCCACCGCGACGCCGACCCGCATCCCTTGTCGGTCGATAGCCGGCGCAGGCTGCTCGGTCACGGGCGGTTCGGCGGTCCAAGCAAGGACCGGATCGCTTGTTCGAGCGAAGCGCTGTCCCCGATCACCGTCGCCCCGTACTCGACCGGTTGAGGCGGCTCCTCGGACCATCGAGCGTCGGGGCCATACACGACGTAGGCGTCCCAGAAGAAGCCGGACTGCCCGGGCAGGTTCGTCCCGAACCATCGGCTGGTGACGGCCTGCCCGTCCCAGTAGTGCCGCACCCGAGGATCCGAGAGGAGGGTGCCGTCGATGGCTCCACGGGTTCCGCCGAGGAAGGGGAGCCACACGGTGTGCACGCGGAGGTCTCCGCTCGTCCACCTCTCCAAGATCCGGTCCTGCACCCAACTGGCGCCGGCGACGCAGGTCGGTCACGTCGGCGAGAGCAGCAGCACCACGCGGACGTGGCCCGGATCCTCGTTGAACGCCTCCCGAAGGCCCGCGATGGTGTCGATGTCTTGGACCACGTGGCCGCGCTGCCTGTCGGGGGGGAAGGTGTCGGCCTGCCGGCTGAGCCTCGCCGAGAGTTGCGACAATAGCACCACGAGCCCGACGAGTCCGACCAACGCCAGTCCCCAGCGAACCAGGATCCGTCCGCGGCCCTCGAGCACTCAGACCCCTCCTATCGATCCCAACCATGATGTTTCACAGGGACTAAGTCACCCTCCTCGCTCGAAGATCGCGGTATCGGGATTGTGCGAGGACCAAGCGAACCAGAATGTGTCGACGTGGTTCACCTTGGGGAGTTCCTCGCCGGCGAGCGGTCCGGCGGTCGCTCGGCCGGCCAGCGACCAGATCGAGCCGGTCTGCTCGTCCCTGATCAGCCCTCCCTCGGCCTGGTAGGTGAGCACCCTCCCTCGGGACAGGGGAACGAACACCCCCGAGGACCCCACGTCGCGTCCGAGCGAGATCTGGGGGTTGTCGAGGGCGGAGCGGACGCCGGCTCGCCAGAACACCACGATGTCCTGGCCCCCGATCGTGGCGTGGACCGCCGCCGCCCTCCCGCCAGCAGCCAAGAGGTCGTACGGGACAGCGACCCCTTCACCGCCGATCTCCACCCCAACCACTCGGGCCAGCGCGCGCATCCTGCCGTCCAGCTCACCCTCGAAGAGGAACGGCCGCTGGCTACCGATGCCAGCCCGGCCACGGCGTTGGGGCGATCCTGCTGTGTCGTAGAACTCGTAGGGGTTCTGCCCGTACGCCCGGCTGAACCCTGTCCCTCGGGACAGTACCTTTCCGTCCGGATGCTCGTCGCGGAACTGCTCGAACGACAGGATCTGGACCGGGATAAACTCGAGCCGAGTTCCCTCCAGCGGTCCCTCGATGGCCACGCCCTCGAAGTGGAGCCACAGGGACTCGGTCTGGCGGTCGTACATCACCAACGCGCTGTTGTACAGGCTCCCCGAGGTGCCGAACTCGAGAACCCGGTTCCCCACCGTTCGCGGATACGCCAGCGCCGAGTTGCAGAGCGGACAATACGTCACCGCAACGGGGTCGTCCCCCACGACGTCGTTCACGATCTCGTGCCACGTCATGATCTGCAGCGGATACGCTCGAGCGTCGCGCTTGATCTCAAGCACCGCCACGGGTTCCTCACTTGCCAGCCACGCGGCCGCCTGGTCCGAGGAGACGAACTTCGGGTTGTCGATCGACGGGATGGAGTCGGGAGAAAGCACGCTGGTGAGGTCCTCCCGGGTGAGCGCAGTGGGGTCCCGCGAGGCGATCCCTTCGGCATCGGCCGGCAAGCCGCCCTCCGAGGTGTCACCTGGACCGCAGCTCACCAGGAGCAATGCCCCCACCCCCGCCGCCGCGACGAGACCGCGCCACGTTGGGCTCATGAGTCCACGGCACCGCGTCGATCAGCGCCCAGCAACAAGGCGTTCCTCCCCTTCGGTTTCCCAGTGCTGATTGTCTTCTCTTCCTTCAACCCGGATCTGACCGGGAAAAGCGGGCACTGTCCCCGAGCCGACACATCGTGTAGAGGCGCCCGCGATCAGCTCCTCACGAGACCGCCCGGCGGAGGCCCTCCGGATCGAGGACCTCCACCCGCCGGTAGGCCAGCCGGACCAGTCCCTCCGCTTGGAGCCGCTTGAGGACCTGGTTCACGCTGGGCCGGGTAGCTCCGAGCAGCTCCGCGAGGGTGGCCTGGGGGAGCTGGATCTCCCCGGCGTGCCCATCGGTCTCATTCAGGAGCAGCGTCGCCACCTGGCCCCGGAGGTCTCGCTGGGTGAGCTCCAGGAGCCGCCGCTGCATCCGCTCGAGCCGGGTTGCCAGGCTGTAGAGGAATCGCTGGGTGATGGCCGGGTGCGTATACAGCAGACGCGTCAGGACGTCATCGTCGAGTTGGAGCAGCTCCACCTCCGACAGGCTCCGGGCCGAGAACGGTGAGGCGGTCCGGCAGAAGTACGGTACGTCGCCCAGGACATCTCCCTCGTGGAGGCGTTGGAGCATCACCCGCCGGAGACCGGACCGGTGGTAGAGGCCAATGTCGCCGCGCTCGACCACCGCGATGAACCGGACGCGCTTCCCCTGCTCCAGAAGGAGCGTGCCCGGCTCGACCCGGCGGAGCCCGATCGACTCCGCCAGCTCCCGTATATCGTCCTCGGTGAAGGGCGCGAGGTCTCCACGCCCCAGGGAGCGAGCAAGCCAGGCAGCGTGCCGGAGCATTCCTCTCATGGTCGCCTGTCCCATCCAATGACTGTCTGTAAGCGAACATTCCCCGCCGCAGGACCTCAACAGAATCGTTCCATGGGGAACAGTCTCGGTCTGAGAGCATCGGCGCTGGCTTTAGCCTAGGAGTGTCGGCCAGCTGTCGAGGTGAGACCGGATGGGGCGTCTCAGATCCACCAGCACGTGTGCCCATATCCCGGAGGAGTCGGTCGCTCCCCGCGCCGAGACCTGTGAAGGGTGCGGGAGCTCCTTCAACCTCCGGGTCTGTGCCCACTGTGGATTCGTGGGGTGCTGCGAGTCTCAGCTGGGTCACAACCGCGCGCACGCGCTCGCCGCCGGGCATCCCGTGCTTCGATCACTCCCGCTCGGTCCGCGTTCGTTCACCTGGTGCTACGACTGCCGCCGCTACGTCGACGCTTCAGAGCTCTAGCCCGTAAACGTGTTCGGCGCCAGGATCGGGACCGGGCAGTTCACGGTGAAGATCTCTCCTCCCGTATCCGGAGTTCCTGTGAACTCCTCGAGTCCCCCGTCGTCCCGGACGGCATGGACCTCCCCCTCCGTCGTGAGCACTCGCGGATCCACCCCGTCGCGCCACGCGTAGGTCATGTGGTCCCAGTACGGGCTCCAGTCCACCGAGCCAGCCTGCGAGTCGAACACCGACGGCTGGAACCCCATGGGCCCAGGCCCCTTGATCCCGTTCATGAACACGTTGGTTCGCCCGGTCGCACCGGCTTTGTGGCTCGGTTCGAGCCCCGGGGAATGGACGACCGCCATCCCTTCGGCCATCGGTCCGAGCGAGGTATCGCAGACGATGTAGCGAACGCCGGGGAAGCACTCGTGGAGCTTGAACGTGACGGTCAGCTGGGAGGTGTCCACGGGCTCGAGAAGCTGTCCCGGTCCGAGGTATTCGCGCCGTTCGTCGTCCACCGGCATCTCGCCCTTGGACCACTTCACCACCGCGCCGTTCACCACGACGTCGGTGCGCTCGACCCTGAGATCCCCGTCCTCTTCGGCGGCCCGGACGTCGGCGACGGAGCGGAGCGTCCGCGGTGTGGAGTCCCACGTGACCCGGTTGATCCGCCAGGCAGGGGTGTAGCCGCCTCGACCCGGCTCCGAGGAGAGCACCGCGGCCTGCTCCGCCGTCCCCTTGGACGCGAGAAACGCCTCTCCGGGCAGGCCCCTCCGCGCCAGCCCTGCGAGCTTGGGCGCCCACACGAGCCTCTCGGAGTCTGCGAACGCCTGGTCGGAGACGTCGGTCCGGATGAAGTAGACGTCCCGGCCGTCCACCACACCGGGGTGGACGCGGAACCGCACGAACCCGAACGCCCCCTCCCAGTCCTCGGAGCGCAGGGCGTAATCGAGCACGTCGCCGACGAGGACGGTCTCGCCCTTTGATGCGGGCCCCGGGCTGGCCGGGGCAACCACGGCAGGTTCGTCCCGTCCGCAGGCAGCGAGCAACGCGGGCAGGGCGCCGGCCGCGCCCAAGCTCACCGCTCCCCGCCCCGCCAGCGAGAGGAATCCACGCCGATCAACGGGACGATGCAGAATTCCGGGTTCCACGCGCTCCTCCCTTCCCTACATCGATCAATTAGCGCTACCCCGCTCCGGCTCGGCCGGCCGGTGAGTGTCATCAAGCCGACAGGTTTTTTGGTCCTGGACATCGGCTCATAGAGGGGATGGAGCGTTTTCTTCGGGGGCCATGCCGCGGCCGCGCCTAGTCGGAGCGATTACTCCGGGGTTTCGATGAGCCGCTGGCCCCGATCGGGGCAGGGCTGCTCGAAGGCCTCGGCGAACGCCTGTCCCGGGGGCGGGAGGACCTGGACGAAAGCGTACCGGTCGCACCCCAGTCACCCGAGCTGGGACGCGTGGCCGAGGTCGAGCCAGGTCCCGAGCGTGTGGCCGTGGTCCCGGCCGATCCGCTCAACCTCCGCCTTGAGCTCCTCCGTGGTGGCCACCGAACCAGCATACTGACGGGCTGGGGAGGTCCTGCGATGGGCGAGCACGCGGTCCGCGCCAGGGATATCGAGGAGGTCCTCAGGGAGGGCGGCTTCACCCCGTTCCACCGGCGCATCGTGCTGGTGACCGGGGTGGCCTGGACCTTCGTGGCCATGGAGATCCTCCTGGTCGGGTTCACCCTGCCGTTGTTCCGGGCGCTGTGGGACCTCTCGGGGGGGTGGCTCGGGATCCTCGGGTCGAGCGCCCTCGCCGGGTCGCTGGTGGGGAGCGTCCTGTGGGGGCGCCTGGCGGACCGGGTGGGCCGGCGGGGGATCTTCCAGGCCACCATCCTCTGGTACAGCGCGTTCACCGCCCTCACCGCGCTGGCCTGGGGCCCGAGCAGCTTGGTCACCTTCCGGTTCCTGGCCGGCATCGGCTTGGGAGGCATGCTGGTGGTCGACCCCTCGCTGCTGACCGAGTACCTGCCGCCCCAGAACCGGGGGCGGTTCCTCGTGTTCCTCGACTTCTTCTGGCCCGTGGGGATGCTCCTCGCCATCGGGCTCTCCTACCTGTTCCTCGACGTCCTCGAGGGCCAGTGGCGGTGGCTGTTCGTGGCGGCGGCTGCCCCCGCCCTCCTCGCCGCGGTGGCCCGCCGCACCGTGCCGGAGAGCCCGTACTTCCTGGCCCGGGCCGGCCGCACCGAAGCTGCGGCCGGGGTTCTCTCCCGGATCACCGGCCGGGAGGTCACGGCGGCCGGCCTGGAAGCCCCGGCCGAGCCGGAAGCCCCTTCGCCGAGCTGTTCGGCCGGGAGCTTCTCCGGACCTCGGTGCTCGTGATGGTGGTGTGGACGGCCCTCAACATCTCCTACTACGCCCTGTTCATCTGGCTGCCCGACGTGCTGGGGGCCGTCACCCGGTTCGGGATCCCCGTGTACCTCTTGCTGGCGCTGGTGGCGGTGGCCCAGTTCCCCGGCTACGCGGCGGCCATCTGGCTGGTGGAGGCCTGGGGCCGCAAGCGGACCCTGGCGACCTTCCTGGTGCTCGGCGGCCTCTCCGCCTACGCCTTCTCGATCGCGGAGTCGGCGGCCCTGTTCCTCGGGTCGCTGTTCTTCGTGGGCTTCTTCAACCTCGGGGCGTGGGGGGCGGTGTACCCGTACACCTCTGAGCTGTACCCCACCCGGCTCCGCTCGAGCGCCTTTGGGCTGGCCGAGGGGGTGGGGAAGGCAGCGGCCATCGCCGGTCCGTACCTGTTCGGCTACCTCCGGGACGTCACCGGGGAGCTGGTCTGGTCGATCTCGCTCGTGGCCGCCGTGATGACCCTCGGCGGGCTCGTCACTGGGTCCCTGGGCCGGGAGACGAAGGGCGCGAAGCTCCGATAGGTGCCGCCGTTGGACCATGGCCGAGCGCAAGGTGGAGGGCTACCTCCAGATCCTCCCAGGCTCATGAGGATTCTCGGGGGGTGACGCTGTCGAGTTCGCCGAGCCGGAGGTCGGCCGCAAGCTCATCCGTGACGCCACCGCACGGCGCAGCCTTCCACCACCGCGACCGCATGGAGGGGATCTGAGGAGCAAGTGCCTGACGCGCGGCTCGTCGTAGGCGCTTCCCTGTCGCTCACCGGTCGGTACGGCTTCCTCGGGCGGCTTGCCGCTGCGGGTCTCCGGCAAGTCGTCCACCGCGCCCGGACGCGGGGCGGGATTCGGATGGGCGAGGAGCGGCTCGCCCCGGAACTCCGCGTCGTCGACGATGGCGGGACTCGAGCGGGGGTCCGCAGGGCCCTCGAGGAGGTGGCGGAAGCGGGCCTCCTCGTCGGCCCCTATGGGAGCGACCTGGTCGATGAGGCCGCTCGGTGGGCCGCCGAACGCGGACGAGTCCTCTGGAACCACGGGGGAAGCGCCGACGAGGTCGAACGGCTCCCCGGCGTCCTGTCGGTCCCTTCGCCGGCGAGTCGGTACCTCGGACAAGTGCTCGAAGCCGTAGCGGTCTTCCTGCCCGGGGCACGGGTGCTCGTCGCCGCTGGGCGGGGGCTGTTCGGGGTAAGCGCCGCCCTGGGGGCCCGCGATGCCGCGGACCGGCTGGGGATGACGCTCGTCCGAACTGTGGCACCGGAGGAGATGCCCGAGGCCCCAGACGCGGATGTGGTCCTCGCAGCGGGGACCTTTGCGGAGGATGTCGAGCTCGTCCGCGGTCTTCGGGCCAGGCCGGCCGCGGTCGCCGCGGTGGCCGCCGGGATCAGCCTCTTCGGCCCGACCCTCGGGCCAGGCGCCGAAGGGATCTTGGGCCCGTCCCAGTGGGAGGAGGGCGCCCGGTTCTCCGTCGACGTCGGACC
>JBOGWB010000047.1:0-2297 GCA_050693035.1 Actinomycetota bacterium | reverse complement strand
CTACTGGACCGTGTACAGCATGGACAAGGCCCGGGAGGCGGCGAAGGCCTCGGCCGAGGGTGAGCGGGAGCAGCGGCTCCTGGCGCGTCTCTTCGCCGAGGGCGACACGTTCTACAAGGGCCACGAGGGCGGGTTCCCGGCCGAGGAGGGGGCCAAGGTCGCCGAGGAGCTCGATGCCCTGGAGGGCGCCCGGTTCGCAGGGATCACCACGTTTCCCGCTCTGCTGTTCGACTGGGAGTCGGGCGAGGTGCGGCCGACGCCGAACCTCCGGACGTTGGAGCGGGCGGCGGAATCGCTGCGGGCGCTCGGCCGGATCGACCTGGAGGTAAACGCGCCCGGAACGACCTCGAGCGAGGTTCTTTCGATTCTAGCGGCGGCCGGCGCGACCCAGGTGGAGCCGGGCCACGGCCTCACCGGGACCACGCCGCTTCACGCGGTCCGCGACCTGCCGGAAGCGCCGGCCGTGCTGTACCTATCCGAGGTGTCGCACTTCCACGCGGGGCGGGCCTATTCCTTCGGCGGAGGGATGTACATCGACCCCGTGTTCCCCCCATACCAGGTGACCGCCCTGGTGGGCGCCGACGCCGAGCAAGCGCTCCGACACCGCGTACCCGCGGAGATTCCGCCTCCGGAGGCCATCGACTACTACGGGATGCTCGACGTGCCCGAAGGCCACCCGGTGGCCACCGGCGACACGGTCATCTTCGGCTTCCGGATCCAGGCCTTCGTCACCCGGGCGTTCGTCGCGCCGGTGTCTGGCGTGGCCTCGGGGTCGCCGAGGGTGGACGGCGTGTGGACCACGGACGGCGCCCGGGCGTCCTGGCCGGGCTGAAGCCTCCGTGAAGGGCTCAGCTGATGGCTGCCGACATGGCAGATCTGGCTTAGCCGATCGCGAACCCCAGGGCCGCCGCGGCGGCGGCCTGATCCTCGTCGCGGGTAATGAATGTAACGGCACCTCCGTTGGCAAGTGATGGACACTCTTCCAGCGCTACCGCGAGGTGCAGAGAGTCGAGAGTCCGCAGCTTGTGGTCAATGACCAGTCGGTAGGCGGTCGGAAGGACTTCGAGTGGCCGCAGGGCCAGCAGGGTGATCGGGCCGTCCTCGGCGCAGTCGGCGTCGATTCGCGCGAGGATCGCCCGCCACTTGAGCAGCCGGGCGGCCCTGGCTGCGGCTCGGACCGCGCTGGCCAGCTCGACTCGGGCGATCTCGGAGGTAACCACCGGATCGCTGCCCTCGAGCAGCATGGCTCGAAGCTCCTCGTGATCCAGCTCGTCGGCGAAGTAGGCTCGCAGGATGGCGCTGGTGTCGGCGTAGAGGAGAGTCACCGCCCGTGGCGCTCGGCGGCGAGCGCCTCACTTGCCGACCGACCCACGCCCCTGGTGGCCGCGATGGCCGCGTCCCTGGATGGCGGACGGCGCCGCGGCCGAGGGATCATCTGAAGCCCGGTTGCCTCCACCCGGGAGTGCACCCGAGCCCTCTCGTCCGACCCCGACACGGCCGTGGACAGCAGCTCGGTGACGAGCGCGTTCACCGAGCGGCCCTCGGCGGCTGCCCGCGCCTTCAGCCGGCGGTGCAGCCGATCGTTGATGCGGGTGAGGAGCTGGCGCATCAGCATATGATAGCAGATGCTTGATCAACTGCTATCAGATTCGGGAGTCATACAAGCCACCACCATCGCGCTCCACATTATCGGGAGGGTGTGACAGGTACGGTCCTTTGGGATCGGCACCCTTTCCGCGTCCGCTGAGCCCCTGCGCACACAACCCTGCTCCGGACCACGCTCCGGCCCGACGAGGAGCTGGCGAAGCAGGCCGGCGAGGAGGAGGCCGCCGCCCACTGGCCCACGGTGGGGCTGGCCCTGGCTGGCCTGATCGAGTACGCGCTGGCCCTGGAGCCCCTCGGCTACATCGTGGCCACGGCGGCGTTCGTCCCGGTGGAGGCCAGGGTCCTCGGCAGCCGCCACTCGATCCGCGACCTGATCGTGGCTGCGCCGGTGGCCGCGGCCATCTTCTTCTTCTTCACGGAGTTCCTCGGGGTGAGGCTGCCCGAGGGCCTCCTCGACCCGCTGCTTTAGATGGACGCGCTGGGCGACCTCCTCAATGGGTTCGGCACCGCGCTTCAGCCGAAGTACCTGCTGCTCGCGGCGATCGGGGTGACGCTGGGGACGGTGGTCGGGGTGCTGCCGGGGATCGGCCCGGCGGTCACCGTGGCACTGCTGCTTCCGCTCACCTTCAACTTCGATCCGACCGGCGCGTTCATCATGTTCGCCGGCATCTACTACGGCGGGATGTACGGGG
>JBOGWB010000046.1:0-2241 GCA_050693035.1 Actinomycetota bacterium | reverse complement strand
GAGCTGACGACCCGATCGCCCAGGAACAGCCGGCTCTCCCCGGTCTCCACCCCGCCGCTGGCCATCCCACCGATCACCGTCACGCCGGGCTGCCGGCGATCGAGCTCCCGGAGCAGGAGGTCGGCAGGGAAGGTGAACGGGTCGCAGACCAGGAGGAACCTGTTTCCCTCCTCCGGCCAGCCGGTGAACACGCCGGCCTCCTCGGTGGCCTGGAACTCCACCTGGAAGGTCTCGATGCCCTCATCCAAGGCGCCCAGCCATACGGCCACGGCGGGCTCCCCCTCCACCTCCCGCCGCCCGCCGAGGACCGCTTCGCCAACGCACCCGATCAGGGCCTCCGGGCGGCAGGCCTCGTGCACCGCGTCGAGCAGGGCGGACGCTCGGGCTGCGTGATGCGGCGAGGCGAACACGAGGGCGAGGGACGTCCGGGCCTCGTCGAGCGATCGGCGGGCCACCATGGCGGCCTCGATGGCGGCCTCTCGGGAATCGGTCTCCGTCGACAGCCCCGCGCCGATCCTCATCACGTTGCCAGCCTACCGACCCGCGGCTCGCCGCACGAAGGAGGAACTCCGGAGGAACCAGATCCGAGACGTCGCCGCCGGCCCGCCCGATACGCCCGATCATGGGCCTTTGGTAGATATTTGGTTAGAGGGTTAGTATGGGATGAGCGCAGAGTTCGGAAGGGCAGAGTTCGGAAGGAGGGAATCGCAATGCTCCAGGTGACTGAGGCGGCGGCTTCCATCTTGCGGCAGGCGATCGAGCGCCCGGAGGTGCCGGGAACCGCCATCCGGATCCAGCCGGTTCAGACTCCTGCCGGTGAGTCGTCCATAGGCTTCCAGCCCGTGACCAGCCCGAACGAGGGCGATGCCGAGGGCCAGGCCCCGGGGCTCGACGTGTTCGTGGCCCCAGAGCTGTCGGATCCCCTGGACCAGGCGGTCCTGGACACCCGTCAGACCCAGGAAGGGACCGAGCTTTTCGTGCGGCCCCAGGCTCAATCGGGCTGAACCGAAGGAAAGTGCTCGGCCCTACCTCGCCCGAGGGGGGAGCGTTCCATGCTCGGGGCAATGGCAACTCGCTCCGCTCGCTGAGATGAGGGCGGTCCCCGAACGAGACCAGCGAGACGTACGGATCGCGCGACGGGAGGCTCCGACGTCTCGGACCTCGGCCCGTACCTCGAGGCCGCGGCACGCGAGCTGCTTCTGACCAAGCAGGACGAGGTCGACCTCGCCAAGACTATCGGGCGCGGCAGGGAGGCCGAGGAGCAGCTGCGGGCCGGGCGCCTTCGCTCTCAACGGAGCATCCGGCGAGCGCGCGAGGCGATCCGGCAGGCGGGGCGGGCGCGGCAGCGGTTCATCATCGCCAACCTCCGACTGGTGGTCTCGGTGGCCCGGAAGTACCAGGGCATGGGGCTCTCCCTCCTGGACCTGATCCAGGAGGGGAACATCGGGCTCATGCGGGCGCTCGAGCTGTTCGACTGGCGCCGGGGGTTCAAGTTCTCGACCTACGCCACCTGGTGGATCCGGCAGGCGATCACCAGGGGCATCGCCAACCAGGGCCGCACCATCCGGCTGCCCGTCCACATCTCCGAGCGGATCCGCCAGGCGCGGGCCGCCGCCGCGCATCTGGCCCTGGGATCGCCCGGACCCATCGGTACGGCGTGGGGGGCTCCCGTTCCGCTTCCCGGTGAGCCTCCGCCACGAGGGTTCGAGGTCGCCTACGGAGGACCCAGGAACGTGGCCGAGAGCCCGGAGATGGCCGGTCTCGATCCGACCCTCGGGGCCCTGTTCCGCGTCCCCGGGGTGGCCGAGGCTGTCCTGGAAGCGGGCAGGGCGTGGGTCCGGCCGGGCAGGTTGTTCTCCTGGGGTGAGATGGAAGGATCAGTCCGCGGGGCCCTGCAGAGCGCCTAGCCGGCGCGTCGACGGGACGGACGATCCTCGTACCGTGCCTCTGACTTAAAAGGCTCGCGAGGTTGGTGGATCGTGGTCTGCCTGGGCAGGGCGAGACTAGTGCCACACGGATCCCCGGTCGCCGGGTATTTGGGCTGCCAGCGATGACTTCTTCGTGGGACTGAATCCCGGCGTTCAATTCGGGGCCACCGAGACCTCGAGTCACCTGTTTTTTGAACATTCTCCGGCCACAACGGACCCCATGGCTCATCTCTCGAACAAGCCTTCGGGGAAACCTGCTGGTGAGGCCGGCGAATCGGAATAAATGCACCCTCCACGCCCCGTCGATCTGCGA
>JBOGWB010000045.1:0-2034 GCA_050693035.1 Actinomycetota bacterium | reverse complement strand
TCCAGCGCGGCCAGGTAGTGGTGGGCGAGGAGTTCCGCGTGGTCGTCGGGACGCCCGAGCGATTCGATCCATTCGGCGGCCAGACGGTGGCGCTCGGAGCGAAGACGCCGCGGGATCTCCGCATAGGCGACGTCTCTCACAAGGAGGTGGCGGAAGACGTACTCGGTTTCGCCAGCCACAGTCGCCCGTCGCTCGCGCCTGACGAACTCCCTCCGTTCGAGCGCGTGGAGCCGCTGTTCCACATCCTTGCGATCCAGGTTGGCGACGTGGGCGAGCGCGCCCGCCCAGAAGGCGCGGCCCAGGACGGCGGCGGCCTGGAGAAGCGCCTTCTGCTCCCGCGGCAGCGAGTCCAGCCTGGCAGAGAGGATGCCCTGTACCGATTCCGGCAAGCCCGTGGCCCCCTCTCCATCGAGCCCGCGTTCCTGAACCAGGGAGACGAACTCCTCTGCGTATAGCGGGTTCCCCCCGGCCCGCTCGAGAAGGGCCGATTGGGTCTCCACCGGCAACACGGACCGGCCCAGGAGTGCGTGGACGAGGCTGGCGGTCTCGTCGTTTGACAGAGGGGGTAGGGAGATCGTGACCGCGTTCGGCTTGCCGCCTCCCCAGCCGGGGCGGCGGGCAAGGAGCTCGGGCCGCGCCGTGGCGACGACCAGGAAAGGCACGCCGCTCGCCCATTCGACGAGCTCATCCACGAAATCAAGTAGGGCGTCGTCTGCCCAGTGCAGGTCCTCGAAGACCATGACCGTCGGGCGCCGCTCGGCCATGGCCTCGAAGAACCGCCGCCAGGCGGCGAAGGCCTCCTCGCGACCCGGGCCGCGCAGTTCGCCGTCTCCGGCCACCCCGATCAGCGGGCGGAGTTGGACATTCACCCACCGCGCTTCCCCTTCCTCTTCGATCAGACCATCGACCGCGACGTGGAGCTTCTGCTCGGCCTGGTCGGCTGGATCCCCCTCCAGGATCCCTGCCTGCGCCTTCACCATCTCGGCCACGGCCCAGAAGGCCACGCCCTCGCCGTAGGGGAGGGAACGGCCTCGCCGCCAGTAGATCAGCTCGCCTCCAGTCTCGATGGCCTTGAAGAGCTCGTACACCAGCCGGCTCTTGCCGATCCCCGGCACGCCGACCAGCGTAACCAGTTGGGGCTCTCGCTCGGACTTCACGCGGGCCAGCGCGCCCAGCAGGACGCTCAATTCCTGCTCTCGCCCCACCAGCTCTGCTCCCCCCATGCGCTCGATGGTCACCCGAGCGCGGGGAGCGAGCGCCTCCCACACCGGTATGGGTTCGGCCTTGCCCTTGGCCACGACCGGCTCCGCTTCCTGGTAGTCGATGAGGCCCCGCGTCGCCCGGTACGTGGTCTCCCCGACCAGGATGCCGTTCACCGGGGCGCCGGCCTGGATCCGCGCCGCCGAGTTGACGACGTCACCCGCGACTATGGACGCGCCCTCGGACGGTCTCGCGTCGAGCGCTACCAGCACCTCGCCGGTATTGACGCCCACGCGGACCTGGAGGTCGTCCTCCTCCTCCCGGACCCAGTCGCGGATGGCAAGGGCCGCTCGGACGGCGCGTTCTGGATCGTCCTCATGGGCCTGCGGTGCGCCGAACACGGCCATCACCGCGTCACCGATGAACTTCTCGACCGTGCCCCCGAACCGCTCGATCTCCTCGACCATCGCGTCGAAGAACGGCCTGAGGACGCCGCGCAGGTCCTCGGGGTCGAGCCGGGTCGCCATCTCCGTGGACCCGCTGAGGTCCGCGAAGATCACCGTGACGACCTTGCGTTCCTCGGGGGTGATCCCCGAGGCAGCCGCCGGCTCCCCGCCGCTCGAGGACGCGAGCGGCGTGCCGCAGTTCCCGCAGAAGCGGAACGAGGGAGCCCAGGTCTGGCCGCACGAGGGACACGTGCGCTCCAGGGACGACCCGCAGGCTCCGCAGAACCGCAGTTCGGGCGACACTGAAGCTCCGCAGTAGGGGCAGGTGAGCTCGTCCATCGGGCGCCATCGTGCCACCCGAGGCCGGCCCAACGCCACGGGTGCGCCC
>JBOGWB010000044.1:0-16702 GCA_050693035.1 Actinomycetota bacterium | reverse complement strand
ATCTTACCCTCGCCGTGGCCGGGGATCTCCACCCGGAGGTCGCGGGGGAAGTGCACCAGCACGGCCGAGTTCCGCTCGGGGTCGAAGTGGGCCAGGATGATCGTGTCCGAGCGCTGCCCCTCCACGTCGTCGGGGCCCCCCTTGGTTGCCTGCTCCTCCTCCGACAGGCGGGCCCGGCTGTCGCTCCCCAGCACCAGGACGTTCACCGGTTCGCCGGGAACTTCCACGACGGTCGCGCCGCCGGTATTGACGACCTGGCGATTGTCCTCGATGTAGTCAAGGACCCAGATGGAGGCCACGGCGGCAACGGCCAGGAGGGTGGCGAGGACGCCGGCCACGGCGAACCCTACCTGCCGGAGGATGAACCGACGCCGAGAGCCACGCGGGTCCGCACCATCCCCACCGCCCTGACCTGGCTCGGGCGGTCGGTCCGATGTCGCCGCCGGGACGGCTTCGGCCGTAGGCTTACGATCGGCCATGATCGAAGCAAGGTTACCGGGTACCGGGCCGTCGCGATGACCACGGGCGGGCACGGGGGGGCGGATTGACCCGGATCGTGTGGCGGCCCAGCCACGAGTACCTCGAGCGGGCCAACGTGACCCGGTTCATGCGGACCCACGGGATCGAGACCTACGAGGACCTCGTCCGGCGGTCCCAGGAGGACATCGAGTGGTTCTGGGCCGCTGTCGCCGAGGACCTGGGCATCGAGTTCTTCACTCCCTGGGACCGGGTGGTGGACACCTCAGCGGGGATCCCCTGGGCGAAGTGGTTCGTCGGCGGCACCACCAATCTCGCCCACAACTGCGTCGACAAGTGGGCCGATCGCACTCCCGACGCGGCCGCGGTGATCTGGGAGGGGGAGGACGGAGCGGTCCGGCACGTGTCCTACTCGGAGCTCCGGGAGATGGCCGACCGGCTTGCCGGGGGGCTCCGCTCCCTCGGGGTGGGCAGCGGCGATGCCGTGGGGGTCTTCCTCCCGATGGCTCCGGAGACGGTGGCGGCCACCCTGGCCACCGCGAAGCTCGGAGCGGTCTACCTGCCGATCTTCTCCGGCTACGCCCCGGACGCGGTGGCCGCCCGCCTCGCCGACGCCGGAGCCACGGTCCTCCTCACGGCCGATGGGTTCCTCCGCCGCGGGCAGGCGGTGCGGATGAAGGAGGTCGCCGACGCCGCAGCCGACCTGGTGCCGTCGGTGAAGCACGTCGTGACGTGGCGGCGCCTCGGGCGAGACGACGCGCCGTGGGGGGAGCGAGACGTCGACTGGGAGGAGCTGAGCGCCGCACAACCGGGCCGGTTGGAGACCGAGCCCCTCGACTCCGAGCACCCGCTGTTCATCGCGTACACCAGCGGCACGACCGGCCGTCCCAAGGGATCCGTCCACGTCCACGGCGGCTTCACGGTGAAGATCGCCGAGGAGGTCGCGTACCAGACCGACCTCCATCCGGGCGAGATCCTGTTCTGGGTCACCGACCTGGGGTGGATCATGGGGCCCTGGGAGATCGTGGGCGCCGGAGCGCTGGGCGCCACGGTCTTCCTCTACGAGGGCGCGCCGAACCACCCCGAGCCCGATCGGATCTGGGCCATGGTCGAGCGCCACGGGATCACCACCCTCGGCGTCTCCCCCACCCTGATCCGCGCCCTCATCCCGGCAGGAGACCGATGGGTCGAGCAGCACGATCTCTCGTCGCTCCGGATCATCGGGTCCACCGGCGAGCCGTGGAACCCCGAACCGTACCTGTGGCTGTTCGAGAAGGTGGGCGGCGACCGGTGCCCGATCATCAACATCTCGGGAGGGACGGAGGTCGGGGCGTGCTTCCTGTCTCCCCTCCCCATCAACGAGCTGAAGCCGGGCACCTTGCGCGGGCCCGCGCTGGGGATGGCCGTGGAGGTCTGGGGGCCCGACGGGAAACCGGTTCCCCGGGGCGACGTGGGTGAGCTGGTGTGCACGAAGCCGTGGCCCGCCATGACCCGGGGGATCTGGCGGGACCCCGACCGCTACCTCGAGACCTACTGGTCGCGATGGCCCGACGTGTGGGTGCACGGCGATTGGGCATCCATCGACGAGGACGGCTTCTGGTTCCTGCACGGCCGCTCCGACGACACCATCAAGATGGCGGGGAAGCGAGTGGGCCCGGCGGAGGTGGAGTCCGCGCTCGCCGGCCACCCCGCGGTCGCCGAGTCCGCCGCCGTCGGCGTTCCCCACGACGTGAAGGGCGAGACGATCTGGTGCTTCGTGGTGATCAAGCCGGGCCACACCGGCGGCGACGCCCTCGCCGGTGATCTGAAGAGGGCGGTCGCCGCGCACCTCGGCAAGGCGTTCACCCCGGCCCGGATGGTGTTCGTCGACGAGCTCCCCAAGACCCGTTCGGCGAAGATCGTCCGGCGAGCCATCCGTGCCACCGCCATCGGCGAGGACCCGGGTGACCTCTCGAGCCTGGAGAACCCCGGGGCGCTCGAGAAGATCCGCACGGCCGTCGGCTAGCAGCTCGCGTATCGGGCAGTCCGAAGGAGATCCAGGGCGGGTCGAGGCTCAGCCGCCGAGCGCCGAGATCTGGTCGCGCAGCTCCTCGATCTGGTGCCGACGGTCACGGACAAGCTTCCGCAGATTCCGCAGCCGAGGCGTGAGATCGTTGCTCTCCGCGACGAGCATGGTGATCTCGGATTCAAGGCTGGCCACCCGCCCCGTCAGCGTGTTGGCCCGCTGATCCAGATGCGCCAGCCGGGCCTCTCCTTCCACGACCTGTCGTTCGCGGGAGCCGCGCTGAATCGCGTCGGGGATCTGGGTCGCCGCCACCCCACCGGTCCCCACCGCGAGGGCGACGCCCGCGATCATCACCCACCTTCGGCCAAGCATCAGTACGCCTCGCAGATGGTCTCGCCGGTCTCGCTGTTCACGTAGCAAACCGGATCCGGCTGGGGCGGCGGAGGAACATCGACGGGGCTCGGTACCGAACCTGACGAGGACGAAGAGGCCGAAGCCGCGGCGGCCGCACTCCTGAGCTCGGCGAGCCGCGCCTCGAGCCGACGGATCCTCTTCTCGAGGCTCGTTTTCCGCCGGGAGAACTCCTGGGCCTCTCCACGCAATGTGGCCGCCTGCTCCCTGACCACCTCGAGGCGGGCGCTCATATCTTGGTCCTGGTTCGCCGCTTCAGCGAACCGAGCCGTAGCGGCCTGGAGCCGGACGTCGATCTCCTGGCTTCGAAGCGCCAGCCGGCGGGAGTGGGCCGCCTGCGGGACGGCCCAGACGAGGGTTCCGGCCAGAAGCGCGGTCAGGATCCACGGAACCATGACCGCCATTCGGGCCGCGCGGACGCGTCTGGGTGCCGGAACCGATGCCGTCCGTGCGGACACGTTCAAGGGGAATCGCTTCCTCGAGCCTATGAGCTGAGGCCCAGAATCATGCGGTAGCGATGCGGATCCGTCAACAGTCGATCTGACTACCCTCGGACGAACCGCTCGTAGAGCGACTCCGCCCAGGCCCGCGCCTCGGCCAGCGCCGGGTGGCGATATCGCTCCCGGAGTTCTTCCTTGAGCCGGCGCCGCCGCTCCGAGGGCCGCGGGACGATGCGTTCGAAATGCTCCCCGGGTGCGTCCCGCGTGAGGTAGTCCGCCTCGATCTCGGCGAGGATGGAGGCCGCGCTCTCCTCGGTGTGGTGGAACCGAGCAAAGCTCGTTCCGTAGCGTTCGTTGACTCGGTCGATCACCGTTCCGAAGTCCTGCACGACGTCGTCGAACGTGGCCGCAGCGAACCGCTCTCTCATGGGGAGGAGCGGACGATAGAACCGCTCGTACCCGGCCAGGGCCTTGGCCACGGTGATGTCGGAGTTGCGGATCACCAGCGACAAGACGCAGTCCTCCGGATCTCTGATGAGAACGAGCGCGGGGATGCCCCACCGGATCGCCGCCATCACCTGGGCGGGCGCGTGCACGTGGTGGGCCACTTCAACCGGCCGGTCCTGGGCCCGCCGGAACGCGGCCACGGCGAAGGACGAGCCCGTCCGAGGAAACCCTTCGACCACGATCTCGGTGTTCCGAGAGACGACCACGCCGTGGCCTCGGCGGAGCCGGGCAACCGGAAGGGCCACCGCGGGGTACCGGGCGACCAACGTCTTCAGGTCGTACAGGAAACCCATCGGCCCGGCGTCGTCTCGCTCAGGGCACGTCCTCGCCCGCGGAAGCGCGGGCCTGCTCGATGACCCGTTTCCGGGTCAACCGAGCCTCCCGCCGGAGCCTCGCTTCCCTCTGGCGCTGCCGCTCCTCGTCCGTCTCGGCCAAGAGAGGGGGGATCGGACGGGGCTTTCCCTGCTCGTCGATGGCTACGAACACGACGTAGGCGCTGGAGGTGTGAACCTTCCGTCCCGTGGACACGTTCTCGGCCTCCACCCGAACGCCCACCTCCATCGATGTGTGAAACGCCTCGTTCACCGAGGCTTTCACCGTCACCACCTCTCCGAGGTAGACGGGCTCGAGGAACGTCATCTCGTCCATGGCGGCGGTCACGGCGAGGCCACCGCAGTGTTTGGCCGCCGCGAGCCCGGCGGCGGTGTCGACCATCTTCATGATCGAGCCCCCGTGGACGTTCCCCGCGATGTTGGCGTCGGCCACTTCCATCTGACGAGCCAGGGTGACGCGCGAAACCGAGGACGGTTTCGGGGTCAGGTCCACTTCCATGACCGGTCGAGGCTATCAGGGCCCTCGGAGGGAGGACAGTCGTTGACCGGCCCAGTTCGGTGGGCCCATACTGGCGGCCCCGCTCTGGAGCCGAGAGACCACTGTGCCGGACGACGCCCCGGAAACCCGACCCGGAAGCCCCCCAGGGCGCCACCAGGATCGCGATACCCCACGTGCCGCCCTGACCTCGGCGACGGGACGTCACCGAAGGGGCGGGCCGAGTCGGAGAGCGCTCCCCATGCTGATCCTGGGAGCCACCGTGGCGGCCGTCGTGGCGTGGCCGCTGCGGCCGGATGGCTCGCCCCCGCCACGGGCTGCTTCTGGGGGCACCCCGTCTGCAGAGGAGGGGAGTCCGGAGGTCCCGATACCCTCCCCCTCTCCGGTGGCGCCTCCGATCCCGATCAAGCACATCATCTTCATGATCAAGGAGAACCGGACGTTCGATAACTATTTCGGACGGTATCCGGGAGCTCACGGCGCCACCACGGGGAAGACCATCGATGGGCGGGTGATCCCGCTCGGCCCCTCCCCGGACATCCATCCTCACGACATCGCGCACGGGTTCGCCGCCGGGCTCTTCGCCATCAACGGCGGGAAGATGAACGGCTTCAACACACTTCTCTACGGAGACGATCTGTCGGGCTACGTTCAGTTCCGGCGAGAGGGGATCCCCAACTACTGGGCGTACGCCGACCGGTTCGTGCTCGCGGATCATTTCTTCACCTCGATGTACGGGCCGACGTTCCCGGAGCATCTCTACACGGTAGCCGCCGACGCGCGGGGCATCGTCGACAACAAGAAGACGGTCGATAATCCCGGCAACTACTGCGACGACGCGCGCGAATACACGACCCACTTCCGCGACGATCTGACCAGGAGGGAGCTCCGTCACATCATGGAGGTGGAGGACCGGGCCATGGGAGAGCATCCCTACCTGCTTGCCGAGATCGCCCCGTTCTGGGAGACCATCCGGACCTGCATCGAGCTCGAAGTCATCCAGGACCAGCTCGAGAGGAAGGGCATCAGCTGGAAGTACTACGCGAACGAGAACCAGTGGATGAACGCGCTCCAGGCCGTTCGGCACGTTCGGTTCGGACCGATGTGGCGGAAGGTGCAGCCGCCGGAGCGTTTCCTCGAGGACGTGAAGAGGCGGCGCCTGCCCCAGGTGTCCTGGCTGGTGCCGCCCGAATCGCACAACGAGCACCCCGGTGGCGATCGCAGCGTTTGCTCCGGCGAGAACTGGACCGTGCAACAGGTGAACGCCATCATGAAGAGCAAGTTCTGGAAGAGCACGGCCATCGTGATCGTGTGGGACGACTTCGGTGGCCTGTACGACCACATGAAGCCTCCACACTTCGACATCATGGGCCTCGGGCCGCGGACCCCGGCGCTGATCATCTCGCCGTGGACGAAGCGGGGCGGAAACCCGGACGGGGGGTCCATCGACCACACGACGTACGAGTTCTCCTCCGTGCTGGCCCTCATCGAGCAGGTCTTCGACCTCCGTCCGATGACGAAGCGGGACGCTCAGGCCGATCCGCTGTCGGGAGCGTTCGACTTCAACTCTCCGCCCCGGTTGGAGAAGCTGGTCCTTCCCCTGCGGGAAGATTGCCCCTACGGGCTGCCGTAGGCGGGATCAGTCGCCCAGCGCGCCCAGGAGCTGACGGGCGATGACCACGCGCTGGATCTGGTTCGTGCCCTCGTAGATCTGGGTGATCTTGGCGTCGCGCATCATCCGCTCCACGCCGTACTCCCGCATGTAGCCGTAACCGCCGAGGATCTGCACGGCGTCGGTACTGACCTTCATGGCCGTGTCGGAGGCGAAGCATTTCGCCGCCGAAGCAAAGTACGTCAACCTCGGGTCCTGGGCGTCGCAGAGGCTCGCCGCCTTGTACGTGAGGAGCCGAGCCGCTTCGATCTCCATGGCCATGTCGGCCAGCATGAACTGGATCCCCTGGAACGCGCCGATCTTCTTGCCGAATTGCTCCCGCTCCCGCGCGTAGCCCGTGGCGGCGTCGAAGGCGCCCTGGGCGATCCCCAAGGCCTGCGCGGCGATGGTCGGCCGCGAGTAGTCCAGCGTGCGCATGGCGTAGGAGAACCCCTTGCCCGCTTCCCCGATCAACCGCTCATCCGGAACGAACACGCTTTCCAGATAGACCTCGCGGGTCGGCGAACCTCGGATCCCCATCTTCTTCTCCGACTTCCCCACCGAGAACCCTTCGTCCTCGGCGTGGACCACGAAGGCCGAGATGCCCTTCGATCCGAGGTCTGGGTCTTCTGTGGCGAATACCGTGTACCGGTCGGAGGCTCCCGCCCCGGTGATGAATCGCTTCGTTCCGGAGAGCCGGAAGCCGCCGTCCGCCTCCTCGTACCGCGTTCGCATCGAGCCGGCGTCAGAGCCCGCGCCCGGTTCAGTGAGGGCATAGGACATCTGGTGCTCGCCCCGGGAGATCGAGCCGAACAGATCCCGCTTCAGCTCGTCGGACCCGGCGAGCATGACCGGGATGGCCCCCAGCCGGTTCACCAGCGGGATGAGGGAGGCGCTCGCCGAGACCCGGGAGATCTCCTCGATCATCACCGCGACCGTGAGCGACCCGCCGCCGGCCCCCTCGAACTCCTCCGGGTATCCCACCGCCATGAGCTCGTTCTCCGCGAAGAGCTTGTGGATGTCCCAGGGGAACTCGTCCTGCTCATCGATCTCGGCGGCCCGCGGGGCGACCTTCTCCTCGCACAGCTCCCGAACGGCCTTGCGGAACGTCTCCAGCTCTTCCGGGAGGGCGAACAGCTGCTCGCTCACCGCATCCCGCTCCGCTCAGCCGGGCTGGCGGACGATCAGGGCATCGCCCTGGCCGCCTCCGCCGCACAGCGCCGCCGCCCCGAGGGATACGCCCCGGCGGCGCATCTCGTAGGCAAGGGTGAGAACCAATCGGGCTCCCGTCATCCCGATCGGATGCCCCAGCGCAACCGCGCCGCCGTTCACGTTCACGATCTCCTCGTCCAGGCCCAGCATCCTGCTCGCGTGGAGAGAGACCGACGCGAATGCCTCGTTGATCTCCACCAGCCCGAGGTCCGACGGCGACGCTCCCGCCTTCTTGAGCGCGCGCTCCATGGCGATGGCCGGAACGGTATGGAGGTACGGGAACCGCTCGGCGCTCATCCCGTGAGCGACGATCTCAACGATCGGTTCGAGCCCGAGGGCCTCGGAGCGCTCCCGGCTCATCACGATCACCGCCGCCCCGCCGTCGGAGATCTGCGAAGCGTTCCCCGCGGTGATGGTGCCCTCATCCCCGAACGCCGGCTTGAGCTTGGCCAGGGACTCGGCCGTGGCGTCGGGGCGGATCCCCTCGTCACGGTCGATGACGACGTGATCGCCCTTGCGCTGCGACACCTCGACCGGCACGACCTCCTCCCCCAGCCGGCCGTCCTCCCACGCGGCGTGGGCCCGCTGGTGCGAGCGAGCGGCCCACGCGTCTTGCTCCTCGCGCCCGATACCGAGCTCCCGGTTCACCTCGTCAGAGGACGCCCCCATCGACTCCCCGGTGAAGGTGGAATACATGCCGTCGTAGAGCATGGCATCGACGATCTCCGTGTTCCCGAGGCGGGTGCCCCACCGAGCGTCGGGGATGAGGTACGGGGCGCCGCTCATCGACTCGAACCCCCCCGCCACGGCCACCTCGATCTCCCCCGCCCGGATGAGCTGGTCGGCCAGGGCGATGGCATTCAGGCCCGAGAGGCACACCTTGTTGATGGTGACCGCGGGAACCTCCTTGGGGATACCCGCGTTAACGGCGGCCTGGCGGGAGCTGATCTGGCCGGCCCCAGCCTGGATCACGTGCCCCATGAGCACATAGTCGACCTGGTCGGCGGGGATGGGCGCCCGAGCGAGCGCCTCCCGGATGGCCGCGGCCCCGAGGTCGACGGCGGGCACGTCACGGAAGCCGCCTCCGAACTTGCCGATCGGCGTTCGGGCCCCGGCGACGATGACGCAGGTGGTCACGACGGCTCCTCTCGAGGGTGCGGTGAGGTTGTCGGAACCATTCTACCGGCGGTCAGGGGACGGCCCGACTGATGGAGCCGCCGCGGCCGGCCTTCAGGCCCGGCGCTCCAGGGCGGACCGGATGACCTTGGTGATCTCGTCGCCCACGAGCTCGTCCCGCTTCTCCAGCGCGTCGCGGAGAGCCTCCAACACGTCGCGGTTGGCCTCCAGGATGGCCATGGCCCGCTGCTTCTGCGCCGCCAGGAGCTCCTCGACTCGCTCCTTGCCGGCCGGGTCGCCGAGCACCTTGCCTGCCAGGTTCCGCATCGACACCGGGCCGTCCACGACGGCCTCGTAGGAGATCAGCGACCCCGCCATCCCGAAGGCCCCCACCATCGCCGCGGCCAGCTCCGTGGCCCCAGCCAGGTCGGAGGCGGGTCCGGTCCCCGACTCTCCCAGGAACATCTCCTCGGAAGCCATCCCGCCAAGCGAGATGGCGATGAGGCCCTCGAGCTCCGTCCGCGACTTCGTGAACCGCTCCTCGAGGTCCCCGTGAGCGAGGAGTCCGAGCGAGCGCTGCCGCTTGATGATCGACAGCACCTCCAGGCGCCGTCTGGTCCCCGCGAAGTACGCCACGGTGGCGTGTCCCGCCTCGTGAGTGGCCACGGAGGTCCGCTCATCCTCGGTGTAGGTCACCGGTTGCTTGAGCCCAGTCTCCTCCGCCAGCTTGGCCTCGTACACGTCGGTCACCGTCATCCGGTCGCGCCCGTTTCGCAGCGCCACCAGCAGCGCCTCGTCGAAGAGGTGCTCGATCATCACCGGGGTGTATCCGAACGTGTCGTGGGCCATCCGTTCCCGGACGTCCTCGTCGTCGAAGATCGGTTCATGGGCCTTCCGCTCGAGGAAGAAGTCGACGAGGTCGCGCCGGCCCTTCTGCGTCGGCGGGTCGAAGTACAGACGCCGGTCGAACCTGCCCGGGCGCATCAGCGCCGGGTCGAGAGAGTCGGCCCGGTTCGTCGCCGCGATCAGGAGCACGTTGTGGTATTGCGGCTTTCCCGTCTCGATCCGCCGCCCCGCTGGAAGATAGCCGTTGATCCACTCCACGATCCGGTTCCGGACCTGCTGGCCCCACGGAGGTTGGTCGAACGACTGCAACTGGATCAAGAGCTCGTTGACCATCCCTCCGGTGCCAGGCGAGATCATGTTGGACACGAACCGCCCCAGACCGGCGGGCGCGGGCGCCGCCTGAAGGGATCCGCGATCCATCCCGATGGCGTCGAGCTCTTCGATGAACCCGATGGCCCCGCCCTCCCGTCGCGCCGCCTTCCGCAGCCTCTTGAAGAACGACCGGATCTTCGTGTTGGTCATGCCGAACCACATGGACTGGAACGCCGGGGCCGACACGAACAGGAACGGCACGCCGGCCTGCTTGGCCATGGCCTTCGCCAGGAAGGTCTTGCCCGTGCCGGGCGGGCCCTCGAACAGCACGCCCCGCCGGGGCGTTCCTCCCATCCGCTCCCGGAACGTGGAATAGCCCAGGAAAACGTTGAGGGTCCGGACCACCTCGTCGACCAAGCCGTCCAGACCCTTGACCTCGTCCAGCCCCACCTCGATATGCTCCGGCCGGATGAGCACGTGCGGGGACCGGCCGCTTCCCATCGGCAGCAGCATCACCAGCACGAGAACGAACACCAGCAGGAAACCCGGCAGCCAGATGACCCAGTCCCTGGGCAGGCTGGGCAAACCGAGGGGGTTGCCGGTGAAGTAGCGGTACCAGAGGAACCCGTCGAGCAGGGCGATCATGAGCGCAAGCCGGAAGAGCTTCCGGCGGCGGGTGCGTTCCCGAACCCGAGCGACATCGGCTCGGCCCGCCTGCATCAGCTTCGACTGCCCGAGGATGGCCGCGACTTCGCCGCGGGCCATGGATGCTTCGCTCAGGGCCCGCTGGGACCCGTTCCCGCGCCGTTTCACGATGTCAGGTTTTCCTCTACGCTCCGGACGAACCCGAGCAAGCCGTGATGATTGACCATTGGACAACAAACCCGCCGGTTTGCCAAGTCGGAACATGCCGAGAGAACCACCGCAGATGTGCGGAGGGAATGGGGGAAGCGGCGCGGCCGGTATCGATGTGGCGTCTGGCAATTATTGTGGTAAGAGAGAACAACAGTCCCATGGCGAGGAAGAAGCAGCCTCCCGTTGAGCCAGAGGTCGCCCGGACCATCGGAGGCCTGCTCCGCGGCCTCCGCAAGGCGGCGGGCTACCGGGCCGTGAAGGACGCCGCGGCGACCCCGGGCTGTCCGGCCGCCCAGCAGACCATCTACGCGTACGAGCGGGGCGGGCTGGTCCCGGACCTGCGGCAGTTCCTCGAGCTGGTGGAGTTCTACGCCCTGAGCTCGAATGCTCCGAACTCGGACCATGATCGGGTCCGGTACATGGGGGTCGCTGCGGTCCACGCCGCGCTGGCCTCGCCCGCGTACCACGTGCCAGAGGCCCTGTCCCTGGCGGAGCGACTCCAGCCGGCGCCGGCCCCGGGACGACGGAGGCGGGGCCGGACCGGACCGAGGTCCTAGAAAGGCGCCCCTACCCGAACTGCGCTTCCTCGGTGGACCCCTCCAGGGCCAGCGTCGAGGAGAGATCTCCGGAGAGGGCCCGAGCCACACGGTCGAAGTAGCCCGTGCCCACCTCCTGCTGGTGCCTCACCGCCGTGTACCCCTTGCCTTCGAGATCGAACTCGCGATCCTGGAGACGGACGTACGCGGCCATGCCTTCTCGCGCGTACCCCCGAGCCAGCTCGAACATGGTGGCGTTGATGGCGTGGAATCCGGCGAGGGTCACGAACTGGAACCGATACCCCATCGCTCCCAGCTCCCGCTGGAACGCGGAGATGCTGTCGTCGTCGAGGTTCGCGCGCCAGTTGAACGACGGCGAGCAGTTGTAGGCCAGAACCTTCCCGGGGAACTTCGCGTGCACCGCATCGGCGAATCGCTCCGCCTCCCCGAGGTCGGGCGTCGACGTCTCGAACCACAGCAGGTCGGAATACGGCGCCACGGCCAACGCCCGCTTCACGACGGGCTCGAGCCCAGGTTCGACGCACCAGTACCCTTCGGGGGTCCGCTCACCGGTCACGAACTCGCGATCCTCGGCATCGGCGTCGCTTTCCAGCAGGTTCGCGGAAAGCGCGTCGGTACGGGCGATGAGCAGGGTCGGCACTCCCATCACGTCGGTGGCGAGCCGTCCCGCGACCAGGGTTCGGATGAACCGGGCGGTGGGGACGAGCACCTTGCCTCCCAGATGGCCGCACTTCTTCTCCGACGCCAGCTGATCCTCGAAGTGGATCCCGGCCGCCCCCGCCTCGACCATCGCCCTCGTGAGCTCGAACGCGTTGAGGGGACCCCCGAACCCCGCTTCGGCGTCGGCCACGATGGGGACCAGCCAGTCGATGTCGTCGCTCCCTTCCGCCCATTGGATCTGGTCCGCTCGGAGGAGAGCGTTGTTCAGCCGCCGCACCAGGGCGGGGACGCTGTTGACCGGGTAGAGGCTCTGGTCCGGGTAGGTCTCGCCGGCGGCGTTCGCGTCCGCGGCCACCTGCCAACCGGAGACGTAGACGGCCCGGAGCCCCGCCCGGACCATCTGCACGGCCTGGGCGCCGGTGATCGCCCCCAGGGCGTGCACATAGTCCTCTTCTCCCAGGAGGCGCCACAGCCGCTCCGCCCCCAGCCGAGCCAGGGAGTGCTCCCGGGCCACCGTGCCCCGGAGACGAATCACGTCCTCCGCCGAATACGGCCTGGAGACGCCCTGCCAGCGGGAATCCGACCCCCACTGGCGCTGGAGCTGCCGGGCCTCGTCCAGGATGCGCTGGTCAACGGGCGTGCCGGTCACCTGAGGTCTCCTTTCGCCTCCGAACCTACCGACGAGAAACCTACCCATCGGTAAGATTCGCCGCAAGGCGGGGACGGTCCTGCCTGACCTCCTCCATCCCCTGGCGGCTTCGGCGCGTCCCCTGCCGGCTCGGTAGTCTGCCCTCGTGCTCGAGGACATCGACCACGTGGGGATCGCCGTCGGGGACCTGGCGGCGGCGGTGGAGCACTACCGGAGGGCCTTCGGCGCCGAGCCGGTTCATCGGGAGACCGTGGCAGACCAGGGGGTGGAGGAGGTCCTGTTCCAGGCGGGGACGTCGTTCATCCAGCTCCTGGGGGCACTGGGGCCGGACACCCCGGTGGGCCGGTTCCTCGAGAGACGGGGAGAGGGGGTCCACCATGTGGCGTACCGCGTTCGGGACGTGGCCGCATCGCTGGCCCGGCTGAGGGAGCTCGGCCTTCCTCTGGTGGATGAATCACCTCGCCCCGGCTCCCGGGGGACCACGGTTGCCTTCCTCCACCCCAAAGGGATGGGTGGGGTCCTGGTGGAGTTGGTCCAGGAGCCCTCTACGGCCCCGGGACCAGGCTCACCCTCCTGACGCCCCACTGGCTCCAGTCCGGGTGGTCCCCCGCCGCCACGAAGTGGAGGTAGTTCCGTCGCCCGTTCCGGACCCACTCGTCCGGAAGGGAGACCGTGCGTCCCCGGCTCCAGGCGAGGTTGGCCGTCGGCCCCAGCTCCTTCACCAGGTGCCAGTTGATCCACACGGACACCTCGCCGGACTGGAGGTCGAAGACCTGGAATCTCACCCGCCAGGCCCCGGATCGGCCCTCGAATCGGTAGAAGACCTCCTTCGGATGGGTGCGATCGCCTCTGGGGAGCCGCCCCAGGGCCGTCGCCGTCCCGACGGGAACGGGGAGGCCGGGTGATTGCCGGGGGTTCACGGGCACCTCGGCGAGCGGCGCCCAATCCTCCGGTCCACTGGTCGCGTAGTCGTACAGGCTCGCCCCCAGCACCCCGTGCTCTCGGATCGCCCGGACGAACGCCTCCACCTCGGCTCCGTCCGTGCGGTCGGCGATCCCTCCGGCCACGTGGATCGGGATGGAGGGCCTGCCGGTCAGCTCCCGGATGATCTCGATGTTCCGGCGTGTGTAGAAGTTCACGCCCGAAGCGCCATCGAATCGGTTGGTGAAATAGCCCATCGGCACGAAGACGTCGTAGATCTGTCCGAGCTCGAAGTAGGGAAAGCCCGGCCACGAGTTGGGAAAGAGCTCGAAGTCTCGTGGCGCGGGGATGATCGCCGAGAGAGGGTAGGAGCTTCCCGCCGCCTCCCGGATCCGACGGGACAGACGGACCACGCGGGCGTTTCGCTCCGTCACGTCGGTCACCGCCCTGGCCTCGATGTCCAGACCGAACGAATCGAACGCCTGGCCGTCGTCGGTTCTGAGGTTGATCGCCGCCATCGACCGACGGAGGTCCCGGTCGAGGTTGTCGAAGCCTGGCAGGTACCACGCCACGACCTTCATGCCCGCGAGATGGGCGGCCTGGATGAACCGCTCCATCATGTCCCGCCGGAACAGACGATAGGGCTGGGTGTAGTTCGATGTCTGCAAGAAGAGCGTGCGGACGCCGAGCGCCTGCATGGCCTGGACCGTTCCCTCGGGGTCGTCCCACTGCGCGTCATCCAATCTGTCCACCCACGCGCCCAGACCCCGATAGGCCGCAACGCTTGGGCGGGGAGCCGAGACTGCATCGGGGTCGGGGAAGGCCACGGCGGAGACCAGGAGCGCGAACACGAGCGCGACGGCCATCTGGCCGCCTCGCCGCCTTCCCGCCGCCTGAGCCTCGGTTCCCGACACGTTCCTCCTCCCTCGTTGATTGTCTCACCGCGGTTGTGGCTTCCCGCCGGCACGCCGGCAACTGTTGCAGAGCCGTTACGCTGCTGGGCGTGCGCACGGCGGGGGCGGCCGGCCGTGGCGCCCCGGTAGGCTAGCGCCGGGATCAGAGAAAGGAGCTACCCATGCTCGTGTTCAAGTCGGACGACGGGAAGGCGGCCATGATTCGGCTGGAGCAGGGCGAGGACCTGTACGAGGGCGTCACGCAGGGCGTCCGGGATCTGGGGATCGAGGCGGGGACGGTCCAGGTGATCGGGGGTCTCACCCACGCCAGGTTCGCCTACTACAACCAGGACAGGCAGGAATACGAGGAGCACGACTTCCCTGGTGGCTCGGAGATCGCTTCGTGCCTGGGGAACGTGTCCCTCAAGGACGGGGAACCGTTCCTGCACGCGCACCTCGTCGTGAGCGGCTCGGACGGGAAGGCCCTCGGCGGGCACCTCCTTCCGGGCTCGAAGGTCTTCCTGGCAGAGGTGTACGTGAGGGCGCTGGGCGGTGAGCCCCCGGTGCGGAAGGTCGACGAAGCCTTGGGCCTCCCGGTCTGGTCCTGACGGGGAGTCCCGGGGGGGCAGTGGGGCTACACTCCCTTCGCCATGGCCAAGAAGACGGATCCTCAAGAGGCGGCCCGGCGGGCCGTCCACGACAAGATCGACGAGCTCCACAAGCGAGCCCACCAGGCGCGGGCAGCGGGGGGCAAGGAAGCCGTCGAGCGGCAGCACGCCCGGGGGAAGCTCACCGCCCGGGAACGGATCGACCTCCTGCTGGACCCCGGGTCGTTCGTGGAGACGGACCAGCTGGCGCGGCACCGGGTCCATGGGTTCGGCATCGACCGAAACCGGCCGTACGGCGACGCCGTGGTCACCGGGTACGGGACCATCGACGGGCGGAAGGTCTTCGTGTTCTCGCAAGACTTCACGGTGTTCGGGGGATCCCTCGGAGAGACCGTGTCCGAGAAGATCTGCAAGGTCATGGACCTGGCCCTCTCTACCGGGGCCCCGGTGATCGGGATCAACGACTCGGGCGGGGCGCGGATCCAGGAAGGAGCCGCTTCCCTGGCGGGGTACGGCTACATCTTCGACCGCAATGTTCGAGCCTCCGGAGTCATCCCTCAGATCAGCGTGATCATGGGGCCCTGCGCCGGAGGCGCCGTGTACTCGCCCGCCATGACTGACTTCGTGTTCATGGTCGAGGAAACCTCGTACATGTTCATCACGGGCCCCGATGTCATCAAGACGGTCACCGGGGAGGACGTCACCTTCGAGGAGTTGGGCGGAGCCCAGACCCACGCCGTCCGCTCGGGCATCTCCTCGTTCATCGCCCCCAACGAGGAGGAGTGCCTCCAGCGGGTCCGGTACCTCCTGTCCTTCTTGCCGCCGAACAACATGGAGGACCCCCCACAGTACGCGCCCACCGACGATCCGCTCAGACGGTGCGAGGAGCTGAACGACATCGTTCCCGACTCGCCGCGCGAGGCCTACGACATGAAGGACGTGATCGGTTCCGTCGTCGACAACGGCGAGTTCCTGGAGGTCTTCTCGAGGTGGGCCCGGAACATCGTGGTCGGTCTGGCGAGGCTGGACGGCCGCTCGGTGGGCATCGTGGCCAACCAGCCCAACCAGCTCGCCGGGACCCTGGACATCGAATCCTCCGAGAAGGCGGCGCGATTCGTGCGGTTCTGCGACGCATTCAACGTGCCGCTGGTGGCGTTGGTGGACGTCCCCGGATTCCTCCCGGGCGCCGCGCAGGAGTACGGGGGCATCATCCGCCACGGCGCCAAGTTGCTGTACGCGTTCACCGAAGCGACGGTGCCACGCATGACGGTGATCACGCGGAAGGCGTACGGGGGCGCGTATCTGGTCATGAACTCGAAGCACATCCGGGCCGACGTCTCGTTCGCCTGGCCCACGGCGGAGATCGCCGTCATGGGACCGGAGGGAGCAGTCAACATCGTGTTCCGCAAGGAGCTCCAGGGAGCCGAGAACCCCGACGCCCGCCGGAAAGAGCTCATCGCGGAGTACGAGGAGAAGTTCGCCAACCCGTACATCGCCGCGGAGCGAGGGTTCATCGACGAGGTGATCGAGCCGGCCGAGACGCGGATCCGCCTGATCCAGGCCCTCCGGATGCTCGGCACCAAGCGCGAGGCGCTGCCACCCCGCAAGCACGGCAACATCCCGCTGTAGGGAGGATCACATGCCGCGGTTCGAGCTTCCGCCCGACCTCACCCCCGAAGAGGAGCGGATCGTGCTCGCCGCCCTCGAGCACACCCTGAGAACGGGCGTGAGAGGCCCCTCGCCCTGGGTCGTAG
>JBOGWB010000043.1:0-7025 GCA_050693035.1 Actinomycetota bacterium | reverse complement strand
GCCCCGGGCTTCCCCGGGGCGCCCTGACGGTGGCTACGGTCTACCCCCACTTTTCGACGGCACCGAGTACCGCCGCCAGCATAGCAATCATGCCCACGGACACGATTAGCCGGAAGAGCCGTGCCTTCAAACCGTCACCTCCTCTCGTGTTACCGGCGGAGTCCCCCAGACGAGGGTCCCCGTCTGTCCAGTTATCGGCAGTCTCAAGCGTCGGCCTTTAGGCCTACGGGTGGGGAATTTGGAGGTCTGCCCTTTGGGGAAATCGGGGTCTCTCAAGGGGGACGCCCGTTTCGCCGATAGAGCCAGGGAAGTTCCAGCTGGACGGAGGTCGGACGGTGCTGCTCGTCGCATTCGTGGTTGTGGCCGTGGCCACGGTGCCCATCTTCGGCGGAAAGCTCGGCTCCCTCGCCGAGCTGCGATTCCGCCACGCCTGGTCTCTGGTTTCGGCCCTGGGGGTCCAGATCCTCATCATCAGCGTGATCCCCCACGCCGACCCCTGGTTCCACGGGGGCGCCCACGTGGCCTCGTACCTGCTGGCCGGAGTGTTCCTCGTGGCGAACCGGCGGCTTCCCGGCATCTGGATGATCTCCCTGGGCGGGGCGATGAACCTGCTGGCCATCGCGGTCAACGGGGGCGTGATCCCCGCGTCGCCTGGGGCCCTCCTGGCGGCGGGACGGGCCGTCACAGAGACGGGCTTCCGCAACTCGGCGCCGCTGGCCGACCCCCACCTGGCGTTTCTGGGGGACATCTTTGCCCTCCCCTCGCCCTTCCCCTTCCACAACGTGTTCAGCGTGGGGGATCTGTGCATCGCGCTCGGGGCGGCGGCGGCTCTCCACCGGATCTGCAGGTCACGGCTGCTCCCCTCGGCCAAGGGCCAGTATCGGGGGCTTCATCGCCACGGGGCGTTCATGAGGGTCTGGGCCGCTCAGTCCGTTTCGAACCTCGGCGACTGGGTGTACACGCTGGCGGTGGTGGCCAGCCTGGCCGGGCGGGGGAGCAGCGCCCACGCCCTGGCCGCGCTGCTCGTCGCCCAAGTGGCCCCGGGGGCGGTGGCCGGGGCCCTGGGCGGTCCGCTCATCGACCGGTTCCCCCGCAAGACCCTGATGATCGGCTCGGACGTGGTGCGCATGGTGGCCGTGGGATCCCTGTTGGTGGTGGGGGAGCCCTCCCTGGCCCACCTGTACGTGGTGGCGGGATGCCTGGGCCTCTTCGGCTCGATCTTCCAGCCGAGCCTCCAGGCGTCGATCCCTAACCTGGTGCCCAAGGACAGGATCGTGGCGGCCAACGCCCTCGTGGGGGCGACCTACAACTTCGCCGTGATGGCCGGGCCGGTCATCGGCGGCATCCTCGTGGCCAGCGTCGGCGCCTCCTGGGCGTTCGGCCTTCAGGCCGTCTCGTTCATGACTTCCGGCGTCCTCCTCGTGGGGGTGCGGTTCCCCGCGGGGGACCCCACGGCCGCCGCCACGCCGCCGCTGCGTGCGCTGGTGGAGGGGATCCGGTACGCGCTGGCCCGCCCGGTGATCCGCGGTGCCCTGATCGTCATCGGCCTGGTGATGGTGGCTGCGTCCATCCGCTCACCCCTGGAGCCGCTCTTCCTCATCCAGACCCTGAAGCTTCGACCCGAGGCCCTGGGCCTGGTCGGGGGGGTGTGGGGTCTGGGCATGGTTCTCGGTTCGGTGGCGGCGCCGGCCGCCGCCCGCAGGTGGGCGCGGGAGTGGCTGTTCGCCGCGGCCATCGCGCTCGTGGGCCTGGCCGTGATCGGCGCCTCTCGAGCCTCCATGCTCTCCACCGTTCTGCTGCTGTGGCTGGTGTCCGGGTTCGCCAACGGCATGGGCTCGGTGGCGTACATCTCCCTCCTCCAGGAGCGGACCCCGGACGCTCTCCGAGGTCGGGTCATGGGTGCCTCGGAGGCGGTGCTCCAGGGAGCGCTGCTGGCGGGGGCGTCGATGGCCGGCTGGTTCGGAACGAACCTGGGGGTGCGAGCAACCTACGCCATCTCCGGGTTCATGTTCCTCGGGACCGCTCTCCTGTGCAGGGCGCTCCTCGGCTCCGCGCCGCTCCGGGACCCGGTGGGCCAGGAGTCCGTGAAGCGGCCGGTTCCGGCGGGAGCTCCGGCCGAGGGCTGAGCCCGGCCTACTCGGCGGAGCGAGGCGGAGGCAGGATCATGTCCCACCACGGGTGCTTGTCGCGCCCGCCCGCCAGGTCGACGTGGATATGCTTGGTCTCCCGATACTCGTCGAACCCGACGGACCCGTGCTCCCGGCCGACGCCGGACTGCTTGTAGCCGCCGAAGGGGTACCGCGGATTGATCATGTGGTAGTCGTTGATCCACACGGTCCCCATGCGGAGCTGCTCGGCGAGCTTGACCGCCCGCGGGACGTCCCGTGTCCACACCGCTCCGGCGAGCCCGTAGATGGAGTCGTTCGCCAGCCTGACGGCCTCCTCGTCGTCGTCGAAGGGGATGACCACCAGAACCGGCCCGAAGATCTCCTCCTGGGCTACCTTCATCCGGTTGTCCACTCCGGCGAGGATGGTGGGCCGGTAGTAGTAGCCGTCCTCGTAACCCTCCACCGTGACCCGTTCGCCACCCACCGCCACCTCCGCCCCCTCGGACCGGCCGATCTCGACGTACCCCTCCACCGTCTCGAGCTGGCTCTGGGACACGATGGGTCCCTGGTCCGACTTCGGGTCGAGGGCCGGGCCCACCACCATCTCCTCCGCCCGCTTCACCAGGGCGGGGAAGAGCTCGTCGTAGATCGGGCGCTGCACGAACAGCCGTGTTCCCGCGGAACACACCTGGCCCTGATGGAAGAACACGCCCCACAGCACCCCCTCCACGGCGTATTCCATGTCGGCATCCTCGAGGACGATCGAGGGTGACTTCCCGCCGAGCTCCAGCGTGACCTTCTTCACGGTGCCAGAGGCCAGCTGCATGATGCGCCGCCCGACCTCCGTCGAGCCGGTGAACGAGATCTTGTCCACGCCGTCCGCCTTCACCAGCTCCTCCCCGACGGCGCCACCCGGTCCGGGCAGGACGTTGACGACCCCTTCGGGGAGCCCCGCCTCGAGGCACAGCCGGCCGATCTCGATCGAGGTGAGTGGGGTGTACGACGCGGGCTTGAGGATCACCGAGTTCCCGGCGGCGATGGCCGGAGCGATCTTCCACGACGCCATCTGGATGGGGAAGTTCCACGGCGTGATGGCGGCGCAGACGCCGATGGGCTCGCGCCGCAGATAGTTGTAGGAGGTGGGAGAGCGGGGGAGCGCTTCCTCGTCGTCCTCCCGCCCGGCCAGCTCGGCGAACACCCGGAACGTGGAGATGGCCATCCCGATGTCGGCGTTCTTGGCCTTGCGGATGGTCCCTCCGGAGTCCTTCGACTCGAGCTCGGCGAGCTCGGCGCCGTTCTTCTTGATCAGGTCGGCCGCGGCGAGGAGCGCCTTGGCCCGGTCGCGGCCGCGCATCCGGGGCCACGGACCCTCGTCGAAGGCCTTCCGGGCGCCCCGCACCGCCCGCCGCACGTCCTCCGCTCCCGCCTTGGCCACTTCCGCGAACGCGTGGCCGGTGGACGGATCGATGGACTGGAACGTCTCCTCGGATGCGGCGTCGACGAGCTCGCCGTCGATCACCAGTTGGTAGTCGGTCATGGGGTGATGCTACCCGGCCGTCGGCAGGCGGACCACCCGCTCCGCTCAGGCGGGGGAAAACCAGAGAACGACGAAGACGATGGCTGTTGCGGCGGCCAGCACGGCGAAGCGCACGGCCTGCTGTCTGATGTCGGCAGGGAGGTCGGGACGCGCCACGGGGGTGTCCACGTCGAAGTGAGGAGGCGCAGTATGGGCGGGCCAGGGCCCGGCAGGCCTGCCGGGAGACCGAGTCGCACCCGAACGCCCGCCGCGAGGGTCACGATGTTCGCCCGATAGGCGGTGGAGAGGAGGAGAAGCGCAACCGGAGCCAGCCACTCCGCCGTTTCCAACGGGCGTCCCAGCAGTCGAGCCGTGAGCGCGGCAACGAGAGCGGTGGCAGGGGGGCCGGCGACGCAGACCGGGCTGCCGCAGAAATAGAAGCCCTCCCACCCCAACGCGATGCCCGCCGCCAACGTCACCACGAGCACTGGGACGACGTTCAGCACCAATCCGAAGAAGGCGGATAGCAGGAGCAACGTCCAAAGGAGAGCTCGGAAGCGGCGAAGCCGAGAGGCCAATCGTTCCGGCGCTGGGGTCCTGGCCAACAGATCGCGTGCCGTTTCTCTGTCACCCGAGCGAACAACGCACCGGAGCGCGTTGAACCGATGACCGGGCGACGCGATTTCTCCGGAAGCGCGAGCTTGTTCGTACGCAGCGGATGCCGTCTTCGACTCGCCGAGTTGCCCGAGCAAGCAACCGATTGTTGTGTGGAGGGAAATCCTGCCCGGATAGCGCGGCTCCAGCTCCCGCAACATCTGGACCGCGGCACGACCGTGTCCGAGCCGGTACTCGATAGCCGCCTCGACGAGGTGAGGCTCCAAGAGATCGCGATGCCTGGCTTCGAGCCGTCGAGCGCGTGACACCGCCTCTTCGAGGTCCAAGTCTCCGGAGACGGCCCCCACCCAGCATTCGAGTGATTGCAGGCGACCGTCCTGTGGTTCTTTACGGAGCGCCTCTTGACATGTGACTTTCGCTGCATCCCAGCGAGACCAGTTGGAGAGTGCTGCCGCCTTCGAAAACGCAGCGGCGGTTTCCTCGCTCGTCATGGCGCCAGGATCGGAGTGGTCTGAACGAGGTGATCCTATACCCCAGTAGAGTCACGCCGTGCGCCTCCGGAGGACAGACCTGGCGGGCGTGTTGGTGGTCACGACGGCCGGCTGCTGCTACGCGGCGGCGACGATCGCCATCAAGTTCGCGTACCGCTCCGGCGCCGGTGCCGGGCTCGTGGCGTGGGTCCGCTTCGCCGGCGCGGCGGTCGTGTTGCTGGCGCTGGCTCGCGTCCTAGGAGTGGCCCGTCGTCCCCGGCCGCCGACGCTTCGCACGCTGATCGGCATGGGGCTGGTCGCCTCCGTGGTCGGGGGCCTGTTCGTCGGATCGCTGGAGCGGATCCCGGCCTCGGCATCGACCCTCCTGTTGTACGCGCATCCCTTGATGGTGGCCCTGGCCACGACGATGCTCGGCCGGGAAAGGTGGAGCGCGGGGAAGGGCCTGGCCCTCGCGCTCAGCACGTGTGGACTCGTCTTGGTCCTCGGGGCCCCCGCCCGGGGGCTCGACTGGGTCGGCGTCCTGATGGCCGTGGGTGCCGCGGTGGCCTTGGCCACCTTCGTCGTGTTGGCGCAGCGCGGCGTCGTGGGGGTGCATCCCCTCTTCTCGAGCGGGATCGTCCAGACGACTGCCGCCCTGGCCTTCGCCCCGGTCGCCGCGGCGACGGGGGCCGTCGACCTCGGCCGCGCCCCGACTTCAGCGATGTGGATCGTGGGCGTCGCCCTGATCACCGCGGCGGCGGTGTCGCTCTTTCTCTCGGCCGTAGAGCGCCTGGGGCCGACCCGAGCGTCGATCGGCGCTACCGTGGAGCCGGTGGTCACGGTGATCCTGGGAGTGTCCCTGCTGGGGGAGACGATGACCGGGGTCCAGTTAGCCGGCGGGGCCTTGGTGGTCGCGGCGGTGCTGATCCTGCCCCTGGTCGAGGGGAAGCCCGTCGGCGCGACCGACCTCCCTGCGCTCGGCCGAACGTTCGACCGATAACCTTCAGGGTGATTACGGTGGTGATCCTGTGATCGGCGAGGCCTTCGACGCCGAGTTCGCCTCGGCAAGGGCGGGCGACCCGGCCGCCCTGGAAGCCCTCTACCGCGACCTGGCCCCTCCAGTGCTCGGCTACCTCCGGGCTCAGGGGGCCGGGGAGCCCGAGGACCTGGCGTCCGAGGTTTTCGTGGGGGTGGTGCGAGACCTGGGCCGGTTCCAGGGTGACGAACGGAGCTTCCGGTCGTGGGTGTTCACCATCGTCCACCGGCGTCTCCTCGACGAGCGCCGCCGGCGGTACCGGCGACGGGAGGAAGCGGTGGACCCGGCGCTTCTTCCGGTCCTGGGGCCGGTGGCCGACGCCGAGGAGGAGGCGATGCGCCGCCTGGGGGGCCGCCCGGCGCTGCAGGCCCTTCGCCGGCTCACCCCCGACCAGCGGGCAGTGGTGTTGCTCAGGGTCCTGGCCGACCTCCCGGTGGCCGAGGTGGCTCGGATACTCGGCAAGTCGGCGGGTTCGGTGAAGACCCTCCAGCGGAGGGCCCTTGCCCGGCTGGCTCGAGAGATCTCCCGAGAGGCCGTTTCCTGATGGACGACTTCGACGATTACGAGGACGAGATGTTCAGGCGCCTCACCGCCGACCGGGCGGACGCGATCGTCGAGCGCAGAGGGCCGTCCGATGACCCCCTGGCCACCAACCTTTCGGCCGCGCTGGAGGACCTCCGCCTCGATCTGCTCGAGGAGCCGTCCCCCGACGTCGCGGGCCGTCACCTGGCGGCGATGGTCGCGGCGTCCAGCGCTCCGTCCGCGGTGAAGGGCCTGGCCACCGAGCCTGTCGGGAGGATTGCCATGACCGTGAAGCCCGCAGTCAGGAAGCCGAAACTCGTGCACCGCCGTTTGCGCGTGGCCGTGGTCGGCCTCGCCGCTTGCCTCGTGCTGTTCGGGAGCCTCGCCGTGGCCGGGGCGCTTCCCGGCCCGGCGCAGGACGCTGTGGCCGACGCCGCCGAAATGGTGGGGTTCGACCTTCCCGGCGGCTCTTCCGAGCAGGGCGAGGAGGCGTCGGCGTTCGGCAAGGAGGTCAGCGAGACGGCTCAGAGCGACGAGCTGTCCGGGTGCGAGAAGGGGATGGCCGTGGCGGAGGTGGCCACGAGCGAGGCCGAGGAGCAGCCTGACCTGCCCGCCGAAGCCTGCACGGAAGGCGAGGACGGAGAGCAGGAGGGCACCGCTTCCCAGAGGGGCGGCTCCGGCTCCGGCGGCGGCGGGTCCACGGAGGGCGGTGGAGCCGGCGGTGGCGGTGGCTCCGGCGGCACCGACCAGGGCTCCGG
>JBOGWB010000042.1:0-12379 GCA_050693035.1 Actinomycetota bacterium | reverse complement strand
CCACCGCCGCGGCCGCGGCGGCCAGGGCGTCGGCCGCGCCGCCCTCGTCGGACAGCGCCGTCCGGGCCTCGGCCACCCTCTCGAGGATGCGCTCCGCGTGGGCCAGTCGCGACTCCTCGGCGGCGAGCTCCTCGGTCTCCCCTGCCGCGATCTGAGCGGCTTCGATCTCGCGAACCTGATAGGCGAGGAGGTCCTTGTCGCGTTCCCGTTCCCGAGCCTGCTCGTCGAGACGCCCCAGTCGCTCCCGAGCCGCCCGGAGCCGCCCGAACACCTCGCGGTATCGGTTCAGCTCGGCCGCGTGTCCCTGGCCGCAGAACCGGTCCAGGAAGTCCAGGTGGGCGGCGGGGTCGAGGAGCCGCTGACCCTGGTGCTGGCCGTGGATCTCCACCAGGCCCGCCGACAGCTCCGCCAGGGTCGACACCGGTGCGAGCTGGCCGCCCGCCCGGGCGGTGGACCGGCCGTCCTCACTCACCGTCCGGGCCAGGATCAGCTCTCCTTCTTCCGCCCATTCGCCCATCTCCGAGCGAGCGGCCACATCGAACCGGGCCTCCACCGTGGCCTTCCCGGCGCCCGAACGCACCATGGTGGCCTGTGCCCGCCGTCCCAGAGCCAGAGCCAGTCCCACGGTGACCATGGTCTTGCCGGTGCCGGTCTCGCCGGTGAGCACGTTGAGGCCACCCGACAGCGAAAGGGAGACGTCCTCGATCACGCCGAGGCCGGAGATGTGAAGCTCGAGGAGCATGCTCCGCGGATACTACCGCCGGCCGCCGACGGATCACCCCGGTCGCTTGGAGGTTCGAGCCTTCGACCGGCCGCCCGTAGGCTTCGATCCCGGCGTTCCCACCCGCTCCGCGTCCAGCTCCGCGTCTGCCTCCCGGACTCGGGCCAGGCGATGCTCCACGAACAACTCCCGCACCGCGATCTTGATGATGGCCGCGACGGGGAGCGCGAGGAGCGCTCCGACGAACCCGGCGAGGCTTCCGCCGATGAGCACCGCGGTGATCACGGTCGCCGCCGACATGTCGATGGCCCGGCGCATCACTCTCGGCCCGATGAGGTAGTTCTCCACCTGCTGGTAGACGAGGAAGAACGCCGCCGTCCCGATGAACTGCGGGAGCCCGACGAACGCCGCCACCACCACCCCCACGAGCGCCCCGAGGAGCGCGCCGATCGTGGGGATCAGGTCCGTGAGGGCCACCCAGAACGCCAGCGCCGCCGCGTACGGGATGCCGAGAAGGGACAGCGCGATGAACGACGTCACCCCGGCGATGGCGCCGAGGCTGAGCTGTCCCAGCACGTAGCCGCCCACGCGCTGGATGGACTCCTCCAGGATGCCCTCGAAGTCCTTCCGGCGCTCTCGCTCCAGCAACTCCGCCACGCCCCGTCGGATGCCGGGCATGGCCGTGGCGAAGTAGATCGTCAGGATGAACACGGTCAGCGTGTTGAAGACGAAGGCGGTGAAGCTTCGGACGAAGGACAGGACGGTCGTGGGAAGGTTGCGGCCCAGTGACTGGAGTCCCTCCACCAGGTTGAACCGCTGGTCCAGGTCCGCGAGGAGGGGGCTATCCCGCTGCGCCCGAGCCAGGTAGCCCGGAGCCGCGGCGACGAGCTCCGCCACCTCCCGGATCACGATCGGAAGGACCAGGGCCAGGAAACCGGCCACGATCACCAGCCCCGTGAGGAAGATGCTGGCGACCGCCACGCCCCGGGGGAGGCCTCGGCTCATGAGCCACTGGACGGCCGGCTGGAACCCGATGGCCAGCACCAGGGAGACCAGGAGGAGGATGAGCACGTTCTGGACGCGCAGGAGCATGTTGGCCAGGAAGATGACGACCAGCACGCCGGCCGCCGCCTTCATCCAATAGGACGTCGGGGGCCACCGCTCCCGCCAGAGAGGGGCGGCGTCACGCCGCTCTGGCACGCTCAGCTCCCTCCCGGGGGCTCCGACGGAAGAGCGAACTTCCGTCTGAGCAGGGAGTAGAAGGTCTCGGTCCCCTTCCGGCGCAACAAACGAGCCGGCCGGTCGGCGCGCCGGATCCGCACCCGCGACCCGATGGGCATCTCGAGGCCGGGGCGGCCGTCCGCGGAGAGGAGCCCCGGCTCCACCCCCTTGACCTCCAGCACGACCTGCTCGTCGGGAGCCACGACCAGCGGGCGGTCGAACACCATGTGGGGGGACACCGGCGTGAGCACGAGGCACTGCAGCCGCGGGGACACGATGGGTCCGCGGGCGGAGAAGGAATAGGCGGTCGAGCCGGTCGGCGTGGCAACGATCACTCCGTCGGCGGAGAACGTCGTGACGTGGTCCTCTCCCACCATCGTCGCCAGCGTCACCAGCCGGTGACGCGCGGTCTTCTCCACGATGACTTCGTTCAGCGCCCACTGCGGCTCGTCCCACGGCGTGCCCTCGGCCTCCGCGACGAGGGCGAGGCGCTCCTGCACCTCGATGTTCCCTTCGAGGAACGACCCGAGAACCTCCGGTGCTTCCTCAGGAGTAGCCTCGGTGAGGAACCCCAGCCTCCCCACGTTCACCCCGAGGAGCGGCACGTCGGCCCGATTGGCCTGGTGCGCGGCCCGGAGGAGCGTCCCGTCGCCGCCGAAGGAGATCACGAGGTCGAGGCCGTCGGAGAACCGCTCCTCGTCCTCGGACTCGTCGGCTCCGATATCGACCGCCTTCAGGCTGCGCGTGCCGATCCCGCGGTCCCCGCACCACGCCACCAGACGCGAGGCGGCGTCGATCGCCGTGGGGCGCCCTCCGTGTACGACGAACCCGAACCTCACGCGTGCCTCCCGCGTGCGGGCGCTTGTCTGAAGGCGGCCTCGATGTCCAGCTGTCGCCCGGACTCGCCGTTCCGCGCCCACAGGAAGATCTCCACGTTGCCGGCCGGCCCGAGGAGGGGCGAAGCGGCCACGTCGAAGGGCCCCGCGCCCGCATCGCGGCACGCCGCCGCCACCGCCTCCACGGCGCGACGGCGGATCTCCGGATCGACGACCACTCCCCCGCCGGCGACATCCGCACGCGCCGCTTCGAACTGGGGCTTGATCAGGAGCACCAGGTCGGCGTGTCGGGCGGCGACGCCGGTCAGCGCCGGGACCACCTTCTCGAGCGAGATGAACGAGAGGTCGGCCACCACCAGGTCGGGCCGATAGGGAAGGTCGCGCCCTCGCAGGTCCCGGACGTTCGTTCGATCCATCACCATCACCCGAGGATCGGTGCGAAGGTGCCAGGCCAGCTGTCCGTAGCCGACGTCGACGGCGATGACGTGCGCGGCGCCCCGCTCCAGGAGGACGTCGGTAAACCCTCCGGTCGACGCGCCGGCGTCAAGACACCTCCGCCCCGAAGGGTCGATGCGGAAGCGGTCGAGCGCCGGGGCGAGCTTCTCGCCCCCGCGAGAGGCGAAGGGGCGTCCCGGCCCTGAGACGTCGAGGGGTTCGTCGTCGGCCACGAGCGATCCGGCCTTGTGCGCGGGCCGGCCTCCCACGGTGACCCTTCCCGAGAGGATCCTCTCCCTGGCCTCACCGAGCGAGCCGGCCAGGCCGCGGCGAACCAGCTCGGCGTCGAGACGACGCCTCACCCCCGCTTGGCCGGTCTGGCGCTCTTCCGGGCGGTGGTCTTCTTCGCGCCGCTCTGCCGGCTCGCGGGCTTCTTGGCGGAAACCGTCTGGGTGCTCTTCCCAGCGGCGGGCCGGGCAGCCGTCTTCTTGGCGGACGCCTTGGCGGCCGGCCTCTTCGCCGTGCTCTTGGCGACCGTTTTCCGGGCCGGTGTCTTCTTCGCGGCGCCCCCCGCCTCGAGGTCGCGAACCCGTCTCTGGAGAGCCCTGGTCTCTTCCTTGGTGGCCACCCCGAGCCGGGCGATCTGGCGGCGTACCTCGCGCTGAACCACCTCGGTGACGAGCTCGAGGTTCTTCCTGGACCACTCCACGACGTCGCCGGCGATGCGCGTTGCCTGTTCCCTCTTCGCCTGCCCCTGCTGCGCAACCGACCGCGCCAGGTCCTCGGGCCGCCTGGACGAGACCCTCTCGAACCTCTCGCGCACGAACCTTCGAACGCCGTCGAGCATCCGTCCCCCCTTCTTGTCGAGAAGGATAGCAATCGCAGGTAAGGGTATAATCCGCCGGCGGCGCGGGCGGGGACCTCTCTGGGCCCGTTTCCTCGTGCGCCGGCACCGCGTGGCAAGCAGGCGGCGGGACGAGCGGACGCTTCGTGGGGGCTCGCGCGCATTCTCAGCGCGCCGGCTTCGCGCGCCGAGGCTCTCCCGCAGCCCGGGGTGCAGGGTGCCCGGAGATTGACCCCGTGAGGCGCGGCCATCGGTTCCTGGCCTCCTCGCTGGGCACGCTTGTCGCAGCGTCCGCAGCCGGGCGCCTCGTCACTCGAGGCGATGGGAGACGGCACGACCCCGAAGCCGCCGAGGCACTCGGCGCGATCCGGGGCGAACCCTCCACCATCGCCGGACCGGGCGGGACACGCGTGTACACGGACCGGTTCCCGGGGAAGACCGGACCCGGGATCTCCGGGACCGTGCTGCTCACCCACGGCTGGTGCATGACCGAGGCCGCCTGGCACTATCAGAAGCGCGATCTCGCCGGGCGTCATTTCGCTCTGGTCACCTGGGATCTGCCGGGGCACGGCCACTCGGAAGCGCCTCCGAGCGACCACCTCTCCCTCGACCACGCGACGGACGCGCTGGCGGCGGTCGTCGATGCTCACCCCCGAGGTGAGATCGTCCTGGTCGGAAACAGCTTCGGTGGCGCCGTCACCATCCGGTACCTGGCGAAGCACGCCGAGACGGCCAAGCGACGGATCCGCGGGGTCGTGCTGGCGTCGACGCCGCTGATGCACGTGGCTCGGGCCGTCGCCGGGCGGTGGCCCTGGGCGGGGATCGAGGCCAGGGTCCTGGCCGGGATGATGGATCGTGTCGTGCGGAGCGGCTTCACCGATCGCGTGCTGTGGCGAGACGTCGGGATGCCGCAGGTCTCACGCCTCTCGTATCGCGTGGTGAGGGTGGGGTTCGGGGAACGCCCCCTTCCTTCGCACGTGAGGTTCATGCGCGACATCATCGCCTCCGTGCCCTCGGAAGTGCGGGCTGATACTTTCCGCACCATGAACGGCTACGACGCCCGTCCCGACCTCGACCGCATCGCTGTCCCCGCGCTGGTCGTGGCGGGGGCGCGGGATCGCCTGATGAGCCCGGCGGACTCGGTGGCCATGGCCTCCCGGCTCCGGCGAGGCCGCCATCTCCTCCTTCCCGGCGCCGGACACGCCGTGTTCGTCGAGGCTCACGAGGCGCTCAACGAAGCCGTGTCGCGGTTCGCGCGAAGGCGGCTCGCGCCTCGCCGACGGCCGGGCCAGCTAGCCCCCCGGTCCGAGTCCGGCCAGGGCCCGGCGCGATGATCCCCCTCCGCGACTCCAACCCCACCCACCGCACCCCGTGGGTCACGCTCGCCATCATCGCCATCAACGCCGCCGTGTTCATCTTCTGGCAGGGGTTCCCGTTGGCGGGGCCGGAGTCGAGGGGCCAGGTACAGACCTTGGTGTGCTACGGAGTGATCCCCAACGAGGTGACGAACCTGCGCCCGATCCCGGAGGTGGCGCGGTTCTGCGGCGGGGACAAGTCCGTGATCTTCTCCGTCTTCTCCTCCATGTTCCTGCACGGGAGCCTGCTCCACATCGCGGGGAACCTGCTGTTCCTGTGGGTGTTCGGCAACAACATCGAGGACCGCATGGGACACGTCGTGTTCTCCCTCTTCTATCTGGCCGCGGGCGTTGCCGCGGTGTTCGCCCAGGTGCTTCCGAGCCCCGGTTCGGAGGTCCCTCTGGTCGGCGCTTCCGGTGCCATCGCCGGAACCCTGGGGGCCTACCTCATCCTGTACCCGCACGCTCGAGTGGTGACGTTGGTTCCGATCTGGTTCTTCCTCCACGTGATGCAGTTACCCGCCCTTGTCGTGTTGGGGTTCTGGTTCGTGCTCCAGGCCATCTCCTCGTTCACCAGCTTCGGTGGCGCGGCAGAACAAGGTGGTGTGGCGTACCTGGCACACGTGGGGGGCTTCGTGTTCGGCGTCCTCGTGGCGCTCCTCTTCTACCGGGGCCGGCGACGCCCGCAGCCCGGGTACCTAGAGTACTAGCGGGGACGGCGTCCCGCAGGCGCTCGCGGTCGAAGTGGGCGGCGCATCGGTGTGGCGCCCTCGGCGCAGTAGCGGGCCAACTCGCCCTCGCGGATCCACCTGGGCGCCTCATCCAAGTCGATCGCCTCGAACCCGAGGCGTTCGAAGAACCCTCCGGCGTCCTCCGTGAAGAGAAACAGTTCTTCGACGCCCTCCCCCGCGGCGGACTGCGCGGCCGCCGCCACGACCAGGATGCCCAGGCCCTCGCCCCGGTGGTCCTCTCGGACGGCGACGGAACGCAGGTACGCTTCCGCTCCGTGGCGCTCGTATGCGGCGGCGGTCACCGGATCCCGGTCTTCCGCCACGAACGTCCGGCCGGATTCCGCGTCGCTCGGGATCACGTGGAGGCCTGCCGAGCTCACGAGGCCGGCGATCGCATCTGAGTCCTCCGGCCGGGCCCGGCGGACCCGGGCCGCCGGTTGGCTCAACAGCCCGCCGACGTCCTTCATCACCGCCACCGGCAGTTCCGACCCGTCGAGGAGGTCCCCCGGGCCGGCCGCGCCGGACAGGACCAACGCGGCGTCGAGCCCCGCCCCCACGGCCCCCTCGATGTCGGTCTCGATCCGGTCCCCCACCACCAGGGCCTCCCTGCTCCCGGCTCGCTGGACCGCCTCGTCGAACAGGGGCCGGTGCGGCTTCCCGGCCACCTCCGCCCGGACCCCGGTCGCCGTCTCCACGGCCGCGACGAGCGCGCCGGCCCCGGGCCACAGCTCCCCGCCGGGAGCCGGATACGACGCGTCGGCGTTGGTCGCCACGAGACGGGCGCCGCGCTGCACGAGGACAGAGGCCGTGCGGAGCTTGTCGTAGTCGGCGCGGCGGTCCCAGCCGACCACCACGAAGTCCGCCCGGGTCGCCTCGCCGTCCACGATGTCGACGCCGGAGTCCGCCAGAGCGGCGCGGACGCCCTCCTCTCCCACGACGAAGGCGGTGGCTCGGGAGTCCTTCTCACCCACCAGCAGCCGGGCGGCCGCTTGCGCCGAGGTCACCACCTCCCCGGGGTCGCCAGGGATCCCCAAGCGAGCGAGCTTCTTGGCCACCTCCTCCGGGGTCCACGCCGAATTGTTCGTGAGGAACACGATCCGTCGCCCCCGTTCGCGAAGCGCCGCGACGGCCTGCGGCGCCCCAGGGATGGGATCGTCTCCCCGGTACACCACTCCGTCCAGGTCCAGGATGAACGCCTCGTAGCCGTCGGCGAGAGGAATCACGCCGCCACGCTAGCGGATGGGATGACGTGATGCCGCGACGCCTGGGCGCCTGAGGGTCAGCTCCGAATGGGGAGATCCAGGACCAGCGTCGTCACCTCGGTGGCCGACGGCAGGTTGTTCGCCCGGAGGAAGGGGAGGTCCACGTTCGCCACCTCGAGCAGCAGCTCGTGATGGGGACCGAATCGCCACGAGTTCCCGAACAGGCCGATCCGAACGTCGATGTCCCCGGGCTCTCCCACGTACTTGAACGTTCCCCGATCGACGAGCCGCACGTTCCCGTTCGGGGCCCGGTCCCACACCCTGACGTCGAACTGGACGTCGGTGCCGGCCACGCGGCCCCGGAGACGGACGCTCCCCTGGCCCAGGTACCATAGCGGGTTGTCGCTGGAGAGCCGCTCGACCCGGCGGGAGATCAGCACGCCGCCGGTGGGGAGCGCCTGGGCCTCGACGAGCCTGGGGGCGAGAGGGTCCACCAGAGCGGCGGCAGCCACCCGCACGATGGGGTCGGCCGGCACACCGCCCGTCTGCGCGGGCTGATTGGCGATCGCGAAGGGGCCGCGGGCCTTGACGCGGGCGACATCGTCGGCGAGGCCGCCGGGCCGGGGAGCGCGGACCACCAGCGACCGGGTGAACCGTCGTCTCGGGGTCGTGGTCGCCGCCGTGACGTCGAACTCGGGGCGTGCGCCTTCCCCCTTGAGCCAGTAGTCGAACCAGCCCGTGAGCTCCCGCAGGACCAGAGCGATCTCCGCAGGCTTGTTGGCGGCCCTCGGGTGCCCCACGTCTCCGAAGTACAGCTTGATCGGGTAGTCGGGGCTCACGCGCTTCAGCGTTCGGTACATCCGCAGGGATTCCGTTGCCGGGAACAGGTCGTCGGTCCACCCCTGGATGTCGAAGACCGGAACCCAAGAGGACCGAACCTCTCGCAGCCGCTCGAGCCAGCGGTCCTGCCAGGCAACCGAGCGGCGAAGCGTGAGCTCTTCCAACCCCTCCTCGACGACCGGATCGCGCGTCCCGCCTGCCTCGTAGGGCTCTCCTGCCGTGAACCGGGCGTAGAGCTCTGGGAGGAGCGAATTGTAGTTGGGATAGGGTCGCTCCGGGTCACTTCGCATGCCACCTGCGAACAACGCGGATACGTAGCTCAGCTTCGGCGTTCCCACCACGGCGGTGGATCGTCTCGGCCGCCCGTTCGGCACGAGCGAGGAGACCAGGTCGGTCCACGGGACCATGGGGGCCACGGCCGCGACGCGCACCCGCGTCCCTTCCGGCGTGTTCCATCGCGGGCGGGTGGCGATCAGCCAGGAGTGCCCGCCGCCGTACGATGCCCCGGTTACCCCGATCCTCCTCCGCCTGACCGAGAACCGCTCGTCATCGACGATCGCGGACACCAACGACTGGAGATCCCGGATCTCAACGTCCAGGCTCGCCAGGTGGGTCTGCCCCCACGACTTGCCGAATCCCCGGGCCGAGTACCGCATGACGGCGTAGCCTCGCTCGGTGAAGAACGTGTCGCCCGGATACGTGGAGGACGCTGCTCCATTCCCCTTGCTGCCCCCCCAACCGTGGACCACCACGATGAGGGGATACCGATCGGCGCCCGGAAGGCCCAGGTCGACGTCGAGGGCGGTGCCGTCGACACCGCCAAGGAAGCCGGTACAAGCACGGGGGGCCACGTCGCGATCGCACTGGAGGCCCGTGACCGTCCCGGTGAACGGCTCCTGAGCTGCGGCGGGCGCCTCGGTAACCAGCATCATCACCAAGCAGGCGAAGGCCGCCGCGGCGCGACGAGGTGCTCCCACCAGGTCCATGCCTCATGACTTCTCTGGCGGCCCCCGGGATTCCTTCTCGCCCCGCCCTTCGGACGCCCGGGGACGGCGTCCGGCGATCTCGACCCGGTTCGCTAGCCGGTCATGCGGTCGAGCGCTTCCCGGTACTCGTCGCGCGGCGACATGGCCACCGCCAGTTTGAGGTGGGCGACGGCACGGGTCATCTCTCCGGTGCGGGCGCAGGTCAGCCCCAGGGCGAAGTGCGCGTAGTGGTTCACGGGGTCGATGGCCACGGCCTTGGCGAACTCCCGCCGGGCCCGGGCCCACCGGCCCGTCATGTAGAGGGCCCGGCCGAGGGCCTCGCGGATGGAGGCCTTCTCGGGCTCGGCGAGCTTGGCCTTCTCCAGGACCACCACCGCCTGATGAGGGTGGCCGGTGGCCAGGAAATGCTGCCCCTTGACCAGGAGGTCGTACGTCGACTCGTCCGGTTGTCGCGCTTCCATCCTCGATTGTTCTATACAGGCTCCGTGCCCAGCGTCGCGCCCTTCGACGGGCTCCTCTTCGACCCGGCGAGGGTCGGGGACCTCGCGGCGGTCACGGCCCCTCCCTACGACATCATCGGGCCGGAGGAGCAGCGCCGCCTCCATCGCGCCAGCCCCCACAACATCTCCCGCGTCGATCTGGGTCGTGACGACGGGGCGTCCGGAGACAAGTATACGAGGGCCGGTCGGCTGTTCCGCCGGTGGCGCCGCGAGGGGGCGCTCGCCCGGGCGGGCCGCCCCGGCGTCTACCCGTACGAGATGAGGTTCATGCACCATGGCGCGCCGCGGCGGGTCCGGGGGGTGATCCTGGAGGTGGGGCTGGAGCCGTGGGGCCGGGGGGTCCTTCCCCACGAGCACACCATGGTCGCCCCGGTGGAAGACCGCCTGGCCCTCATGCGTTCGACGCGAGCCAACATCTCTCCCATCTACGCCGTCTGCTCCGGGCCGAGCGAGCCGCAGTCGGAGCTGCTGGCCCGGGCGGGGCGGCGGCCGCCGGATCGGGAGGTGGCCGACGAGGGCGGCGTGGTCCACCGGTTGTGGGTGGAGGACCCGTCCGATGACCTCGCCGTGTGGCACCGGGACCGGCCGCTCCTCGTCGCCGACGGCCACCACCGGTACCAGACCGCCCTGGCCTTCCGGGAAGAGGCCGACGGCCGGGACGGCCCCGGCCCCTGGGACGCCGTGATGATGCTCGTGGTGGACGCCGTGGCCGAAGACCCGCCGGTCCTCCCGATCCATCGGGTGGCGCGAGTGGACGAGCTCCCGGACCTGCCCGGCCAGCGGGTCCGGGACCTGACCGAGGTCCTCCTGTGGCTTTCCGAGGGAGGACTTCGGTTCGGGGCGGCCCTCCGACGGGGGCAACGGCTCGAGCACGTGGTGGGAACGCTGCGGGGCGACCCCCCGGCCGTGAGCGCTCTCCACCGTGAGGTCCTCGACGCCGTGGACGGGCTCCGCGAACTGCGCTATCTGCCCGACGCCGCGGCGGCCGAGGAAGCGGTCCATTCCGGCGCCGCGGACCTCGCCCTGTTCCTCCCCCCCGCCCGGGTCGAGGAGATCCGCGCGGTGATCGAGGCGGGCGGGCGGCTCCCCCAGAAGTCGACGTACTTCTGGCCCAAGCCACGCACCGGGATGGTCGTCCGTCCCCTGGATTGACATTCCGCCCCATTCGCCCTTTTGTCGCCCGAGCAGGAATCCGCGACCCCTACAGCCAAGTAACAGGGTGAAGGGCGGGCTCCTGGTGGCCTGCCCCGGAGGCGTTCGGCGATACAAGGAGCGAGATGTGGGTATGTCTTGCTCCGAGGAGGGGAACGCGGATGAGGCGTAGCGGTCAGGCCCTGGCGTTCCTGGCGGCATGCGCCGTGCTGGCTCCCCTCGCGCCCGCCCACGCCGCCGTCGAGAAGGTCAAGTTCACCTACGGCACCGACCGGTCGTCCTGGTACTGGAACAAGCAGATCGACCAGGAGGTCGCCGCCGGGCCCATCTCCCAACGGGTCCGGGCGAGGAGCCCCCAGAACCCCGACACCCTTCCCGTCTCGGTGGAAGGTGGACAGCACGAGCGGATATCCGCGCTCTACTTCGACCTCTCCAGTCGGGGGGTGACCCCCGGGTCCAGGATCACCAAGGCGGTGCTCACGATCGTGGAGTTGTCGGATCCGAACGAGCAGCCCGCCTACAACGCCCAGGGCAAGGCCATCCAGGCGTGCCCGATCGACGAGTTCTGGCCGGGCGGCGAGGCCGAGAAGTGGGAGACCGTACCGGCCTACGACGACTCCGGCTGCGTGAAGGGCAAGCGGAGCGGAAAGGCTGACCCGCCGACGTGGACCTTCAACCTGACCCCCGTCGCGGGGCCGTGGGGCGAGGACCCCTCTGGCTCGTACAACGGGGTGATGCTCGTGGCGGCCCTTCCCAAGGATGCAGGGCCCTCCGAGAGCTGGCAGATGAACCTCAAGATCCCCAGCCGCGACAGAGAGGTCACCCCCGAGAACGAGAACAAGACCACCCGGAACCGGGCGGTGCTCAGCCTGGCGTTCACCCCGGGTCAGCCGACGCTGCTGGCCCCACCGCCGCCGCCCCCGCCTCCCCCTCCGCCTCCGCCTCCCCCGGACCTCGGCGCCGGGGTGGCCCCCTCGTCGGACTTCGGCTCGGGCGAGGCGGAGACGCAAACCGGGACGCCGTCCCCGGGCGAAGAGTCGATCCAGGCCGAGCCGGTCGCCCAGGTTCGGCCGAGGGCCCCCTGGTACCTGTGGATGCTCATCCCTCTCGGCCTCCTGGCCTGGGCCGCGGTCCGGCCGCTGGTGCTGGAGCCGGCTCGGGGGATCCGCCCGGACGGAGCCGTGGCGGCCATCCGCAAGCTGAACGCGCAGCGGCGAGGGCAGCCGATCCACGAGCCCGTCGATCCGCTGGTTCGGACCCTCCAGACCTTCCAGGGGATCGGGCGGCGGATGGCCGGCGTGGCGGGAGGGGCCCGCCGGGGGGCCGGCAAGGTCGCTGGCGGGATCGGGACGTTCGCGGGAGGGATCGCGAGGATGGTGAAGAGGCGATGACCAAGCGGTACGTGGCGGCCATGGCGACGTTCGTGCTCCTGGCCGCGGCGTGCGGCCAGTGGCCCGGAGTTCACGAGGCGGCCATGCAACAGGCCGCCCAGGAGGGAGCGGTCCCCGCGGACGCCTCAGGGCTGTCCGCCCCCGGAGGGACCGCCGGGACGACGG
>JBOGWB010000041.1:0-3399 GCA_050693035.1 Actinomycetota bacterium | reverse complement strand
CCCGAAGGCAACGAACACGACGTCGGAGGGACGGACCCCGAAGCCCCACAGCCCGTAGCACCACATCTCGGCGATCCACTCCCAGTCCTTCATGGAGTCGAGCACGCGGATCGGGGTGCGGCCCGTGGTACCGGAGGTCATGTGGTAGCGGATGGCTGCCTCCTCGGGGGCCGCAAGGATCGGTCCGTATGGAGGGTGTTCGAGCTGCCCCCGCATCCACTCGTCCCGGGTCATGAAGGGGATGCGCCGCAGGTCCTCCAGACCGCCGATCGAGTCCGCGGTCACCCCTGCGTCGCGGAGGCGTTTGGAGTGGAAGGGAACCTGAGTGTCGGTCCACTCGACCAGATTCCTGAGCTTCCGGAGCTGCAGGGCCTCGAGCTCCTCGCGCGGCAGGGTCTCGTGCCGCGGGTTCCAGTACGGCGAGTCCCTCATCGCTCTTCCTCCCGGTTCGGTCCGGCGGCATCGTACTACCAGGGCTTCTGGTGGCGCATTTGGGCCTAGCCTTCGTTCCCCTCGAGCTCCTCCCTGAGGTTTCCCAGCCACTCGAGGGCGATGCGGTCCTTGGGGCGGCCCGCCGCTCGCTTCATCCGGATGAGGTCGTCGAGTGATGCCACCCTCACCGTCAGCCCGTCGAGGTCCTCGTTCGTGGCGTCGGCGTCCACGTCCTTGAACCCTGCCGTCCCGGCCGGAGTGCCCAGGCAGTCGAGTGGCCCGGCCCTGGTGGAGAAGGTGAAGCGGTCGCCGTTCTTCAGGGTCCGGGCGTCGAGCAGGAACGGTACTTCGGGCGGCGCCCCCCGCAGGTTCGCCTCGAGCTCTCCAAGCGCTTCGGCCAAACGTTCCAGGTTGTCGTCATCCCGGGCGTTGCAGATGTCGAGGTCGCCCGTGATGACGGGTGAACCCCGGATGACCGCGGCGAATCCTCCTATCAGAACGAACCGAACGCCGTGGGCGGTGAGGATGCGGAGCGCCTCGAGAGGATCGAATGACTCCTCGGTCATCCTCGGCGACGTGCGGCCTCACGGAAGGGACGCATCCCCCTCCACGCCAGGACGCCCTGGGCGGCGCGCTGGCCGGGCGTCAGGCGCAGCCGCTCCCTGATCAGAGTTCGGTCCACATCCCCCACCCGCGGCATCGTGCCGAGCTCCACACCGCACCGCCGAAGGAGCCGCTCCAGCGTGTTGACGGTCGGGGAGACGACCCCTCGCTCGATCCGGGAGATCACCGGCTGGGGGACCCGGGCTCGCCGGCCCAGTTCCCGCTGGGAAAGACCCGCCGCCCTTCGGGCGGCCTTCAGGATGCGTCCTCCGCTCATGAATGAATGATATCAGAAAAGGTATCAGTCTCCCGCCCAGGCCGGACCTCCCGTTCGGCCCGGCCCGGGTAAAGTCTCGGCTGGCCGTGAACACGTCCTCGTTCGCCCTCACGCCGGACCAGGAAGACCTGATCGTCGACACCCGGCGGCTCGCCCGGGAGGAGTTGGTCCCCCTGGCGGAGTCCGGACAGCCGGGGGTGGTCAACCGGCTCCTGGTCCGGGCGCTCGGCGACCACGGGTTGCTCCCCAGGCTCTTCCCCGAGCGGGCCGGAGGCGCCCGCCCGGGCGACGTGTCGGCGGTGGAGCTGTGCCTGCTTCGCGAGGCGCTGGCCGTCGAGTGCACGGAGGCCGAGACGGCCCTGGCTCTCCAGGGGCTGGGCGCCTATCCCATCGTCCAGGCGGGGCTCGAGGAACTGGTGTCACGTTACGTACCCGCCGTGGCCAGGGGGGAAGCGGTGGCAGCGTTCGCCCTGACGGAACCGGAGCACGGCTCGGATGCCGCGGCCATCGAGCTCCGGGCCGAGCGGGACGGCCCGGACTTCCGACTCTCGGGCGTGAAGGTGTTCATCTCCAACGCTCCTCAGGCCGATCTGTACACGGTGTTCGCCCGGACGACGGTGGAGGCCGGAGCCCACGGAGTCACCGCGTTCGTCGTGCCGGGGAACGCCCCCGGCCTCACGGGGGAGCCGCTCCGGCTGTTGGTTCCTCACGCCATCGGACGGCTCGAGCTCGACGGGGTGCGGGTGTCCGCGGATCACGTCCTCGGCAAGGTCGACGATGGCTTCGGGGTAGCCATGCGCACTCTGGACCTGTTCCGTCCCAGTGTCGGCGCCTTTGCGGTCGGGATGGCCCGCGCGGCCCTGGACGCCGCCGTCACCCACGCGGCGGAACGGCGCGCCTTCGGCAGGGCCATCCGCGAGTTCCAAGCCGTCTCCCACTCCATCGCCGAGATGGCCACCAGGACCGAGGCCGCTCGGCTGCTGGTCTACTCCGCGGCCGCGGCCCACGATGAGGGCCGGCCCGGGATCAGGCGAGCCTCAGCGATGGCCAAGCTCTTCGCCACGGAGACGGCCCAATGGGTGGTCGACGCGGCGATCCAGGTTCACGGGGCCGCCGCGCTCGCGGACGACCATCTCCTGGCGAAGCTCTACCGTGAGGTTCGGGCCCCACGGATCTATGAAGGGACCTCCGAGATCCAGCGGGAGATCATCGCCCGCGAGCTGTTCCGGGACCGCTCGCTACCGTCCCGCGCTCAGTAGGTCCGGCGCCACCGGCCTCCGCTGAAGCTCCTGACCAGAAGGACCAGGAGGATGGCCACGAGGATCGACGCCAACCAGTCGACCCCCTCGGTCTCGGGGAACACCGCTCCCGCCAACCAGCCGCCGAGGACGGCGCCGATGACCCCGATCACCAGCGTGCCGATGAAGCCCATGGGGTCCCGCCCGGGGACCAGGAACCTGGCGATGATGCCGACGAGGAGACCGATCAGCGCGTACAGAACGATCGTCCCGAGATCGATCCTGACCTTGCCCTTCTGAGCCACGACCATGAGGGCGATCAGCCCGATCGCGGGTCGCAGGTTCTTCACGGAGCACCTCCTCTGTCGGGCCGCATGCGGGCCGCTTCGGGCACTCTCCCGAAACCTACCCCGGCCCCACCTCGGGAAACGCTCGCGACTTGGGGAACCCAACCCCCCCCACCCGGTGTAATGCGTAGTGGAAGATTCGCTCCGTGGAGGGCCGACCACTGGAGGATGCCGAGCTCATCGAACGGGCGAGGCGAGGAGACACAGGCTCCTATGGGGAACTCGTGCGCCGGTACCAGGACGTGGCCGTGCGGATCGCGTACGTGGTCGGAGGGAATGCGGCCGACGCGGAGGAAGCTGCCCAGGAGGCATTCGTCAAGGCGTATCGGGCCCTGCACCGGTTCCGGGGCGACGCCCCGTTCCGGCCGTGGCTCCTGGCCATCGTGGCCAACGAGGCCAGGAACCGCCGGCGGGCCGCGGGCCGGCAGGCGGCGCTCGCCATCCGAGCCGCCGAGCGAGACCGCCCCTCGGGGGATGCGGCCCCATCTCCCGAGGCGGCGGC
>JBOGWB010000040.1:0-10869 GCA_050693035.1 Actinomycetota bacterium | reverse complement strand
TCGCCGCACGTTCCTCTGCCGTGAATCCCACGGACGCCGATTTCTTCGCGCCCTTTTTTGCAGACTTCCTATCGGCCATCTCGAATCACCTCCGTTTGTGTCAGCGGGTCGGAGCCGCCGGTTCGATCAGCGCAGTTGTTGGATCCGGATCAGGTTGCCCGCGGGATCGCGGATGGCGCAGTCGCGGATGCCGTAGGGCTGGTCGATCGGTTCCTGGACCACCTCGGCGCCGCCGGCTTCGATCTTCGCGAAAGTGTCGTCGAGGTCCGCGGTGGCGAGGTTGATCATGGCGAAGGTTCCCTTGGCCATCATCTCGACGATGGTGCGGCGCTCGTCCTCGGTGATGCCTGGGGTGACGGCCGGGGGATGAAGGACGACGGACGTACCGGGCTGACCGGGAGGGCCGACGGTGATCCAGTGCAGCCCGCCGTATTCGACATCGTTGCGAACCTCGAAGCCGAGTATGTCGCGATAGAAGGCCAGGGCGGCCTCCGGGTCGTCCTGCGGGAGGAACGACGAGTGAATGGTGATGTGCATGGCGGTCAGGCTAGTTGCGGCTCGTGACCGGCGCTTCTCGATTCCTGACCGGTCTGGTCACCCGTTTCGCCACGCACGGCGGCATCCCCGCCGTCGCCCGCGCCGCGTCGCGCCGGTAGGCGCTGGGCGGCATGCCGACCAGTTCGGTGAAGCGAGTGGTGAAGGTGCCCAGCGACGAGCAGCCGACCTCGAAACAGACTTCGGTGACGCTGAGGTCGCCACGACGCAGCAGGGCCATCGCCCGCTCGACGCGCCGCGTCATGAGGTAACTGTACGGCGACTCGCCGTAGGCGAGCCGGAACTGGCGGCTGAGATGCCCGGCCGACATGTGCGCGCCGCGGGCGAGCGCCTCGACGTCCAGCGGCTGCGCGTACTCCCGGTCAATCCGGTCGCGGACGCGGCGCAGCCGCGCGAGGTCGCGCAGGTGCTGCGCCGCGGCGGCTCTGCTGGTCACCTGCGAGATCGTGCCACGTCGCGCCGGAGGTGTCTAGCGCCGCTGGCGTCCCACCCCACTCCGCGTCCGCTCTGGCCCGGTCTGCTCCGCTTACGTCCTCGACCTGTTCAGGCCCTGCAGTATCCGCCACTCGTCCCACGTCAACACCGACATTGGGACGCCCGGATAGATCTCTAACGGCCCGTGGGGCTCGGAAACGCCGGCGCACGAAGCGATGCAGCAGGCCACCGGCGGCGAACCGCCGGCGAACGACGGCTTCACCTTCGGGTGGATCTGGTCCTACCCCCTGCAGGCGGGGCTGGAGCAGGCCTTCGAGAACGGGGACCTCACCCGGGAGGGCCTCCTGGCCGCCGTGGAGCAGGTGACCGTGAGCTACGAGGGCGCGCTGCCGGACAGGCGGTACGCGGGTGACCCGAACGAGACGGTGGTGCGGGAGGCCATCATCGCCCAGCCGGACGAGGAGGCGCCGCTCGGATCTTCGGTGCTCGAGGATTTCTTCGTGGGGCCCACGGCCCAGGAGTTCGACTTCAACGAGCCCTGCTCCACCGCGTAGTGGGGGGGCGGCCGCCCGCGGGCGGGACCATCCAGACCCCCTCTCCGAGGTGCTCGGCTTCGAGCTGCTCGGAAAGGGTCCCGGCACGGCCCGCCTGCGCGCCACGGTCCGCCCCGAGCATTGCAACTTCCTTGGCAGCGCCCACGGGGGGTTCGTCTTCGCCCTCGCCGATACCGCCCTGGCGGTCGCCTCGAACAGCCACGGCCCCCGGGCACTGGCCGTGGCGGCCTCGATCCACTTCGCCACGGCAGCGCCGGCCGGCGACGTCCTGATCGCGCAGGCCCGGGAGCTGTCGCTCGGGACCCGGACCGCGTCCTATGAGGTGACCGTCACCGCCGGCTCGGACGTGGTCGCGGTGTTCACCGGCACGGTCTTCCGCAGGGCCGAGCGTCCGGCGAATTCCGTCCCCGAACCGTAGTCGGCGCCTGACGGCGCGATCGGGCCGAGAAGACGAAAGCGCGAGCCTGACACCGGCGCCGGTCAGGGGCCGATGGGGCCCGGAGCGAGGAGCGAGGGACGGAGAGGTCGACGTGATGGCGGAACCAGGACGATTTCGGCTCGCAGCTTCCGCCACGCGCGACTCACCTGCCCGTGCGGAACCATCATTGAGGTCCAAACGACGCCGCCGCGGGTCCCGTCTCATCACAGTTCCGGCGCGACGGGCGCGAGCCCCCAGGCGGTCAGTATGCTGGTTCCGTGACCACTAGGGAGGAGCTGAAGGCGGAGGTCGATCGGATCGGGCGGGACCACGGCCACACGCTCGGGATCTGGCTCGACCTCGGCCACGCGTCCCAGCTCGGGTGCCTGGGATGCGACCGGTACGCGTTCGTCCAGGTCCTCCCGCCCCCGGGGCGGGCGTTCACCGAGGCCTTCGAGCAGCCCTGCCCCAATCGGGGCCAGCGGCTCATCGAAACCCCGGAGTAATCCACTCCGACTATGCGCGGCCGCGGATCGTGCGGTCTGCTCCGATCCGACGAATCCTTCGACGTACCCGCGGTTGAGCGCCGCATAAGCTCGGCGGACGATCTCCTCATCGGGGGTGAGCCATCCCTCTCCTCTTATCCCTGATCCACGATCACACCTTGGCCGGCTGTGCGGTGGTGCCACGTACCGCCCGGTGCTCGGCCAAGGCGACGAAGCCGACACCGGATGATGGATGCTCGCGCCCCCTCAGGGCCCATGACCACCGCGAGCATCGGTTCGAGCACGGTCTCGAAGAAGCGCCGCGCTTCGTCGTCGTAGAAGGTGATCCCACTGGCCCCGAGGCACTGGGCGTATGCGCCCAGGTACATGCGGCCAGCTGACACGGCTGCCTCGAGCTGGGCCGCGGCATAGCCCCGGTCGCCCATGGCGTTGAGGGCGCGGTCGAGGTCGGCCATGAGGAACGTCGTGCTCGCGGCCTCGCCTGCGAGGCGCTGCTCGAGGCACAGGAACGCGGACTTCCTCCGGAAATCGCCCTCCCGGATCCCCGCGAAGGGGCCCCCGGGTCCGAACCGGTATGCCCCGGGCGACAGGTCCTCCAACGCGTTAGCGATCAGGAAGCCGGTGAGGGCTGCTCCGGACCAGTCGCTCGGGATGCCGCCGAGAGCGAGATCGACGATGGCGGCGTACTCCCGCGCATCTATGGGGTCGCGGGCCTGGCGCCTGGACGAGCCGCGTCGCCGAACCACCTCCTCGAAGGCATCCGGCGAGAGCCTTGAGGCCGGAAGCGGCGGGATCCTGTACCCCTCCGACGAGTCGAACTCTCCCCCTCCACCGGGTTCGCGGCGTGCGGCCGCGCGGAACCTTTGCACCTCCTGGCCTGAAGCCAGCACCATCTCGGCGTGCGCCCGCTCGATCAGGGGGTCGCGCCGGGGCCGCGGAGAGATCGGGGCCACCGGGAGGCTGAGCTTCTCCACCGGTCGCGGTGGCGGTGCCTCGTCCCGACCGAGCGGCACCGCGCACAGGGCGAACTCGGTGAGGCCGTCGATCCCCAGGAGATCGTTCATGGCCTGGTCCACGAACCCGAGGAGGACCCTCGCATCGAGCCGGTCAGCCCCCGCGGCTCCCAGGAGGTTGGCGAGGACCATTCCGGTGTCCCAGTACAGGTGCCGGAACCCTCGGGGCCCGTATTTCCACGCCGTCCTCCATGGGATGCCGGTCAGGGCGATGGTGGCCCGCCCCGGAGGCGCTCCCGCGAGGGGGAGCGCGCCGCGGAAGTCTCCGGTCCGGAGTGGCGTCAGCCCGTGCTCGAGCGCGGCGTAGTGGTAGACGCCGGCGTCGAGTCCCTCGATGTCTCCCGCGACGACGTAGGCCTCGATGGGATAGAGGGCCCCCGCCGATGCGTACGTCCGGAAGTGAATGTCCCCATCGGGGGTCCGTATCGAGCGAACGACGCCGGCGGCATGGAACAGGAGGTGCGAGAGGACGTGAAGGGTTACCCTGGCGTCCCCTTCGACGCCGTCACTGCGGAGCGCGACGTGCCAGGGGACGCCGGTCGGACGTGGGTCCGGAAGAGGCGTCGGCTCCAGCCCGAGGTATCGCTTCAGGGGGTCGGGGCGGTTCTCCCAGTCGAGCCGCCGCATGGCCCGGCGCACGCTCTCCGGAGAGTGCTTGGTCCGATCGTGGTACTCGCGCAGCACGGTCACCGCCAGCTCACTTTGCCGGTCCTGCCTCGAATCATTCCCCGAACCTCGATCTCAACCGCCCCGGCCGTGGAGGCTCCGATGCTTGAAGCTGGCGGGTGCCATCCGTGCCAACCCCTGACACCTAAAAGCACGCACGAAGTGCTGGCGCTCGCGGCAAGCGAGTGCTAAAGACGCTGGTAGTCGCTGCAAGCAACCTACGCAGAGGTTGATTCCCCGCCCACCCGGGCGGAGGTCGCTGCCGTTCACGGTGTTCAGATCTAGCCCGTCGACCTTGAAGCTGACGTTGCCTCGCCTCTTCAGGCACCGGCTGGGCCGTTGGGCGGATCGATGGACCGGCTGGCGTCGCGAAACTCATCGGGATTGGCGTTCAAGCAGCGCCGCCCTCCGGCAGGCTCACTCGTCCCCCCTGGCCGCATGGAGGCCGAGGGTCCCCGACACGCCCTTCAACTCGACGGGCCCGATCTCAGTGAACGTGACTGGCGTTCCCTCGGCTGCGTTCACGACCTCCTGGCTCACCAGCACCTCGCCGGGTCTGGCGTACTCGGCGATCCTCGCTGCGATGTTCACGGTCCGGCCGAAGTAGTCGCCCTCCTGGAAGACCACCGGCCCGGCGTGGATCCCGACGTGGGCGGGCGGAAGGCCGTGGGTCGCGACGCCCTCCACCATCTCCAAGGCGGCCACCACACCGCTACCTGGGTCCCTGAAGTAGAACATCACGCCGTCGCCGAGCCACTTCACCGGTCGCCCCCCATGTTCCTGAGAGGACCGTCGAACCAGGGTGGCCAACCTCGCCGCCAGATCCGCGGCGGCCTCGTCCCCCCGCTCCTCGGTCATGCGGGTGTATCCGGTGATGTCGAGGAAGCAGATCGCCGGCGGACGGTGCATCGGACTGTACAGACCGGCCCGTTCCAGTGCGCCCTCGACGTACTCGACGAAACTCTGGCTCCAGGCGTGTTCTTGTTGCCCGTGGTAGATGGCGAGGAGGGCCTGCTCGGAGAGGGGGGCCATGCGGGACCCCAGGTCGGCCTGGGCCTCCAGCATCTCACCCTCAGTCATGCCCCCCTCGAGGAGAGGCTGCCCCACCTCGGTCTTCCACCAGTCCGTCTCCGTCTCGGCGACCCGGCGCAGACTGTCCGCGCAGGCCCGGAGCCACCGCTCGATGACGGCGGGCCGGAACCCCGTCGAGAGCTGGAGCTCGATCGCCGGCACGACCGACAACTCGTTCTCGCGGACGTGGTCCTCCGGCCGTGGCTCCGCGAAGCCGATGGCCTCGCGGACCACCTTCAGGGGCTCCAGGGGAACGCCCGTGCTTTCGCTCAGCTGGTGGAAGGTCGTGTCGCTGAGCCCGGCGAACCGATCGAACGCGCTCACATCCATGAAGGAGAACGAGAGAGCTCCGTCCCGGACGGCGGCGGCCATCCCGTCGAGCGGCACGCCGGCCCGCTCCAAGCTCTGCACCCAACGCGCCCTGAGCAAGTCACCCGGCGAGAACGCGTCTCCGGTGCCGGGCCCCAGAATCCCGAGCTCAACCAGCCTGTCGACCTAGCCTGGGTCGACCCCGGCCCTCCGGGCCACGTCTTGGCGCGAATGCTCGCCCACGAGAAGGCGATGGTAGCTGGAGTCAGTACTTCGGCACCTCCACCCGCCTCGACGATCCGTCTTTGGATGCTGGGTCAGAAAGCCGATGTCGGTCATGAACGCACCGACCGCACCTCGTACCGCAGCAGCACGTTGTCCGAGCCATCTCGGCGCCTCTGAACTCAGCGACCCGTGCGGCTTCGAGGATCCGTTCGATCTCCTCCGGCAGGGCTCCCACCGCTGTCCCTTCCGCTTGAGGCCGGTCCATCGAGAGCCGGAGTTGCCTCACTCGTGTTGACAGAACGTTCGGAATATACTAAACATTCAGACCACAGGGCAAAGGGAGGCGAGCCGTGGAGCGGACCAGGGCGATCTTCGTGGACGGGATCGGGACGGCGGCCGCGACTTCGGGCATCCTGACCCAGCTCCAGGGGAGGATCTTCGCGCTCCTCTACCTGGAGCCACGATCGCTGTCGCTCGATCAGGTCGCGACAGACCTTCAGCAGTCCAAGAGCAACGTCTCGGTGAACATCCGGGGCCTGGTCGACTGGCACCTGGTGCGCCGCGTACGGGTGGCCGGCTCACGCAAGGACCACTACGAGGCCGCGACCGATTTCTGGCGGGCGATGCAGGAGATCATGGAGCGACGGTTCCGGTGGAACCTCCGCCAGATCATCGCGACGTCGGAGGAGACGGAGCGCGCGCTGCAAGCGAGGGGGCGCACCGGCGCGAAGGAGCGGGCCTTCCTCGAGTCCCGACTTCACGCCATGCGCTCGTTCGCTGCCGCCGTCGACGCCGGCATCGGTGCGTTCTCGCAGGGAGAGTCCTTCGAGCCCCAGCGGGTCCAAAGCGTCCTGCAGTCGATTCCGATCCGTTCCAGCAGGAGGTGACGTCAGGCGATGCGGGTCGAGCCGGAAGCCGCCTCGCATCTGCGGATGCTCGTGGATGGCTACGTGCCGGGCGCGAACTTCGTGAACGTCCACGTCGTGGAGGTACAGGCGGAGTCGGGCGATGTCTGGGCCGCCATCCCCGAAGCGACCGCACGGATCCGCCCGGCTGGATCTGTAGCGTTCCTCCTGCGCGCGGCCGCGGTGGCCCGCTTCGAAGGCGGCTGCAATGGGACGGGCGAGCCGGGGCTCCGGACCTTGAGCCTTCGCGAAGGGGAGGCGGTCGGCGATCTGCTCGGGGCTTGCGGGGGTCCCGAAGCGTTCCTGATCGAGCGCGTCCACGAAGGATGGGAGGTCGTCCTCACCGGTTCTCATCGGTACGCGAGCTACGCGACCAATGTCTACCTCGACCCGGTGTCTCCGGAACTCACCCGCGTCTACAACGTGACCCGCGCTCGGTTCTTCGACGCGACGGGCCTTGGCCGGGCGTACTTCCTGGCGGTTCGCCTGTTCCACGACCCCCTGGTCGAAGCGGGGCTGCGGCGGTTCAAGCTGGCGGCAGAGTCGGCCATCCAGAGAGTCAGGGAGCCGGCGCAGTGACCGCTGCGTACGCCGCCGCCGCTGCGTTGATCGTGGGCACGGGGGCCGCCCATTCCGTGCTCGGGGAGAGACTCATCCTGCGGCGGCTCGACGTCACGTCACTGCCGCCCACGCCCTTCGGCGGACGGGACGTCACTGAGGGGCTGGTACGAGCCGCGTGGCATCTGTGGACGGCTGCGTTGCTGGTGATGGCTGGCGCCATGGGATCGTGTGCGGCCGTGGGACCGAGCGATGCCTGCCGGGCCGTCGGCTGGGTCACGGGCGCGTCCTTCGCCTCGTTCCTTGCGATCGCCTTGGCGCTGGCCCTGTTCCGGCGGAGCCCGAGGCTCCTTCTCACTCACCCGGCGCCGCTCCTGTTCGCCGTGGTGGCGGCCCTCGCATGGTGGGGGGCTTCGTGAACACTGTCTTCTGATCGTTCTCTGGGGAGACGGGGCTGACAAAGGAGTCCGGCGCCACAGTCGCTTAATCGCCTCGGCGGGCCCCGCGGCGAGCACAGCCGATATCAGCGCGTGCGCAACACGACCAGCTTGTCGGTTCCGGATTCCGCGCCCCACACCTCGCCCGAACGCCCCAGCAGCTGCCGTACCTCGGCGCAGCGGCTGGGGAACGGGAACGCCCGGAAGCGCTCGGATCGAGAGGTGAAGCGCACCAGGGCGTTGGCGCCAAAGTCCGTAATCCACACCACGTCACGCTCGTCGACGTAGACCGCGTACGGCTGCGGGTTCTCGCCCGGCAGTCGCCATTCGCCCCAGGACATGCTCGACGGGTCGTACCGAGCGAGCATCCCCGCGTTCCACTCCGTGACCCATAGGAAGCCGCGGGAATCGCTCCAGATCCGCCGGGCACCGCCTTGCGGCGTCGGGACGTCGGCCACGGCCAGTCCGCCACCCGGAGGGTTGATGGGGGCGATGTAGCTGCCCGCCAGCGACGCGAGCCACACAGTTCCGTCGGGCGCCGTTGCCATCCCGTATGGGCCCGTCCCGCGCGGCGCGTCGAAGACCCGCACCCTCCCCGTCTGGGGATCCACGCTGCCGTAGACGCCGCTCTGGCCCGAGAACCACAGGATCCCCTCCCCGTCGAACGCCGCGGTATTCAGGTTGGCGTACGCCGGCCGGGGGAGGGGGAACGTGGAGACTTCGTGGCTCTTCGGATCGACCCGGACGATGGCGTTGAGCCCCCCATCCGTGATCCATGGAGCGTCGTCGGGCCCCACGATGACCCCGTGGGGCGCCGAACCCTCGCCGAGCGGGATGTGGCGCGTTCGTCCGGTGGCGGGGTCGAGGCGCCCCAGCTCCCCGGAGCCCTGGGCCGTGTACCAGACCCCGCCGTCCGAGGCGGGGGCGACATCGTGGGGGCGGCTTCCCGCTGGGACCGGATACTCGGTGAACGAGGGCTGCGGGCGAGGAGCCGGCGAGCCCGTCGCGGTTGGCTCCTCTTCGACCGTGGCTTGGGGCCCCGCTGGGGACGGCGAGTCACAGGCGACGGCGAAGAGCAACATGCCGGCGCCCAACAGAGCCGATGGGGTCCGGGAGGGCATGACCTCAGTCTGCCATCGCTCGAGGCTCCGTCTCCGCTATTCCCCGATGAGCTCCAGCTCCGTGCTGATGTCCACGCAGTCGCCGATCGTCCTGGCCACCGGACACTTCCGTGCATGGAATCCCAGGACGCGGTCGATGGCCTCTCGCCTTTCCGGATCCGCTCGCAGTCGGTACAGGACGTGGACCCGTCGGATCACGAGCACGCCGTCGTCGGTCCTCTCGATCTCGCCGGTCACCTCGGACACGAGGCGCCCGTTCGATGCGGGTATCTGGCGCGCCTCCAGCGCGGCTCCCAGGGTCCCCGTCAGTCACCCTCCCGCGGCCGCGACCACGTAGTCGAGGGTCGCCGCGTGCGGCTCGAACGTGCCCGGTTCCTTCTTGTAGTGCTCTGCCACCTCGTCGTGGACGCCCAGCATGATGGGGGCCTCCACGGGGATCTCGGCTCGCCTGGTGCCGTCGGCGAAGCGTTCGATCCTCACCTGGGAGGTGTAGACGGTGGCCATCGAGTTACCTCCTTTCCTCGCGTACAGATCTATTTTGCCCCTGAGAGGCTGTCGCGGAAAGCCCAGTGAGGGTGGCGACAGCAGATCAAGAGATGCGCCGAGCGCGGAGAGCGCCGTGAAGGCGGTGTGGGAGACGGCGTTCCTCCCGGCGTGGTCCACCTGCCCGACGTCCTGACCTTCAGGAGGTTGTGCACGGTCTGCTCAAAGCGCCACTCGGCGTTGCAGGCGCTCAGGCCGCGTCGGCGGAAGCGTCCGGCGCCCCGCTGGCGCTCCTGTCCGAACACTGGCTCGATCGCTCCGCCCCGTCTTCGGTACAGCCGCTCGCCCCGTTTGGTGCGGAGCTTGCGGTCCATGCGCTGGGTCTTCGAGAGTCCCTTCGGGATCCGTCCCCGGGGTCGCGGCTGGTCGCCGGGGCCGGCGCGCTTTCGGTTCCTGGTGGCGATCACCAGTTCCACGCCGAGCTCCTCCTCGAGACTCAGGTTGTCCTCCGTCACGTAGCCAGCGTCGCCGACGAGCACGCCGATCTTCGTGCCTACTCCGGCTTTGGCCAGGTTCTCCTTCGCCTGTTCGACCATGGGCTGCAGCTCCGCGTAGTCGGTGGAGTTCGTGGTGACCTCGCAGGCCACGACGATCTGCTCTTTCGTCGCCACCGCCTGGGCGTTGTAGCCCTGGACGAACCCACCGTTGGCCGCCCCCATCGTGCGGCTGTCCGGGTCTGTGGTGTTGGCGACCTTGGAGCGCTCCCGATCCCTGAGGCGCTCCTGCGGCGGCTTGGGCTTGCGGCCCCGCATCCCCTTGCCGGTTCGCCGCTTGTACTCCTCGCGGGCGGCCAGTTTGGCCTGGTAGGCGGCCTGGCGCTCTGCCTGGTCGGCCTCGAGGCGGGCCTTGGCGGCGAGGAGCCGCTCCAGGCGGGTGTTCGGCTCGGTGAGCTCCTCGGGGACGTCGGGTGAGGGGGCGTCTCCGAGGCGCCGGTCCTCCTCCTCGTCGGTGGCCCTGGCCTCGGCCAAGATCCGCTCGACCTCGGAGCGGATCCAGTCGGCGCTGCGGTTGGCCCCGGGGGAGGCGTTGGCCTTCATTCGGGTGGAGTCGAGGGCCACGAGCCCCACGCGGACCAGCCCCACCTCGGCGGCCAGGCGCAGGACCTGGTCGAACAACTCGGCCAGTTCCCCTTCGTGGTCCTTGGCGAACCGGGCGATCGTGGCGTGGTCGGGGGCCTCGTTGGCGGCGATGAAGCGGAAGGCGATGTCCTCGATGCATCGCCGCTCGATGAGGCGGGAGGAGCGGGCCCCGGTGGCGTAGGCGTAGATGAGCAGGGCCACCATCATCTTCGGGTCGTAGGCGGCCCGGCCCCAGCCGTCGGCCCGGCGCCGGGCGTAGAAGGGGGAGAGGTCGAGCGTCTCCACGACGTCGATGACGAACCGGGCCAGGTGGTCTTTGGGGAGCCAGTCATCGAGGCTCGGGGGCATCAGGAACGGCTGGTCTCTGTCGCAGGGGATCAGGTTGTAGGCCACGGGCGCCTCCGCCGGGCTCGGGAGCGAACTACACCGATGTCATTCTCCCACGGCGCTCACCGCCGGACGAGCCTTCCGGGG
>JBOGWB010000039.1:0-20481 GCA_050693035.1 Actinomycetota bacterium | reverse complement strand
AGCCATGACCACGCGCCAGACCACAGACGCCGAGCCACTGCTCACGCCGGCTGAGGTCGCCACGATGTTCCGTGTCGATCCGAAGACGGTCACCCGTTGGGCGAAGGCCGGGAAGCTCTCCTCGATCAGGACGCTCGGAGGGCATCGCCGGTACCGCGAACGGGAGGTCCGCCAGCTCCTCGAGCAGTCCTCGTACTAGGACCGGCACCGCTCGGATGCCCGCTTTTGACCCCCTCGTGGCGAGGGACGGAGTCGAACCGCCGACACCGCGGTTTTCAGCCGCGTGCTCTGCCAACTGAGCTACCTCGCCGTCCTGTTCGCGCCCGAGCGCGCGGCGCTCCGGCGGTTTCCGCGGGCCTGACGGGATTCGAACCCGCGACCTCCACCTTGACAGGGTGGCGAGCACGGCCAGGCTGCTCCACAGGCCCGTGTGCCCCCAGCGGGATTCGAACCCGCGCCGCCGGCTTGAAAGACCGGTATCCTGGGCCGCTAGACGATGGGGGCAAGCACCATCGCCCCCCGCCCGCGGGGGCAGCGCTGCCAGTATAGCCTCCGACCGGGAACCTTCCGCGACCCTTCCCCGTCCAACCGCCGAGATGAACCGAGCGATGAGGGCCCTGATCCCGGCCGCCCTGGTGGTCGGGCTGCTCGCCGCGTGCGCTGGCGGGACCCGCCCCCGGTCCGGCCTCCAGCCCGACGAGGATCCGGTCTTGGAGCGGCAGGTGGGCATCTACGCCGCGGTGATCCGTCAGCTGGTCACCAAGGACCACACCTTCGGAGAGGATGGCCCTGGCCTCGAGGTTGTCTACGTGCTCGACCGCCCCGTGGGCAGGGCCGAAGGCACGTCTCCGGAGGGGGAGGGGGAGCCGTTCTCCGAAGCGCTTCGGGCGCGGTTGCGGACCGCCCTCACCGACCTGCCACCTCTCGAGTACGTCGCCGAGATGGAGCAGGTCATCGTGGAGAAGGACGGGTTCCCGATGGTGAAGGGTCAGGACGGGCTGGTCAGCCTGGGTCTCATCCCGGAGACGGGGGACCGCGTCGAGATTCCCGCCAGCCTGTACTTCACCGGCCTGGCCGGCGTGTGGCTGACCTACGTGGTCGAGACCACCGGTGGCGAGTGGCGGGTCACCGGCACCACCGGCCCCGTCGCCGTCTCGTAGTACGCTCCGTTCCCCGGGGTGGGCCGTACTGGGCACAATCCGAACTTTTCAGTGCAGGTCAGAGGGTCGGACTTCACCCTGAGCAAGCGTCACGGCAGCAATTGCGGGTATTCGAGGAACTAGGCCCAATCGGGATCGACGCCCTGGACAGGCGGGTCGCCAAAAGGACGACTCGGTCCCCCGTTGGCATCCACCGTGAAGAGCTGTCCCCTGGAGCGAAGAGAATCTGCCGGCCGTCGGGGGACCAGGCTGGAGAGGAGACTGAGACATCACTCGCGAGACGCCGAAGCTTCGTCCCGTCGGTATCCATTACGATGAGGTCGGTGCGTAGGGTGATCGTCTGCGCACCTTCGGTGCCCAGGCGAATCCGGATGAAGGCGATGCGCGTCCCATCCGGAGACCACGCTGCAGCTTGATTGAGCGTTTGCGGGGCCGCGACCAAGAGGCTGCTTTCGCCGGTTCGAACATCCACCTGATAGATGGCATCGGGCTCCCGATCCTTTGGATTCCCCTCGAATGCGATGAGGTTCCCGTCCGGCGACCAGCTCGGCCCACCCGATTGGATCTCCACCAGGCGTCTCAACCTCGACCGGTCCGCGTTCATGACATAGACATGGGGGCTGCCGAAGTCGTCCTTCGTGACGGCGATCCGGTCCCCATCGGGCGACCAACTGGCATCCCAGAAGGAGGGCTCCCCAGTCGTCAGCCGCTCCAAGCCGGTGCCGTCCGAGTTGACGAGCATCACGTGCCCGCTGTCGCGAGGGGAATAGCTGCGAATGAAGACCAACCGCCGTCGATCGGGAGACCAGTCCGGCCGTGTATCGAATCCCGGGCCGGAGGTGATTCGCCGGGGGGATCCGCCGACCGATATCGCGAAAACGTCCAAGTCGCCAGCCACGAAGGCGATCTCGTCCTCGCTCGGCCCAATCGGTTCCTTGGCCTGCACCCCGGGAGCCTCCGGCGATGCCGCGCAAGCCGTGCCACCAAGCAGGGCTGCTACGAGAAGATTGAGAACTCGATACCCGCGGCTCATACCCCATTTACGCCCTCAACGCCCAACACGTTCCCTCGAGGAACGCTGATGCGGATCATTCGAGATGCGGGGTGAGAGACCGGGTCCGAAGGTTCGGATTCTGTCCAGCCCTAGCTCGCGTTTCCGCTGGTCTATGCGCTGGTGGGGCGTGAGGGATTCGAACCCCCGACACATGGGTTAAAAGCCCACTGCTCTGACCAGACTGAGCTAACGCCCCCGCCAGATTGTAGCCGCGCCCTGGCCGGTCCTTCCCGCGGAAAGGCCCTCACTCTAGGTGGGCCGCTTCGGCCGGTACCGGTTGGTGATGGGGAACCGCCGGTCCCGGCCGAACGCCTTGGGGGTGATCTTGACCCCGGGAGGGGCCTGCCGCCGCTTGTACTCGGCGCGGTCAACGAGCTCCACCACCCGCCAGACCAGCTCTGGGTCGGCTCCCGCCGCCATGATCTCCTCGGGCGACCGGTCTTCCTCCACGTAGTCCTCGAGGATGGGATCGAGGACCTCGTAGGGCGGCAACGAGTCGGTGTCCAGCTGTCCTGGCCGGAGCTCCGCGGTCGGGGCCCTCTCCATGACTCGCTCGGGGATCGGCGAGGGCTCGGTCTGCTTGTTCCGCCACCGGGCCAGCTCGTACACGAGGGTCTTTGGCACGTCCTTCAGGGGGGCGAAGCCGCCGGCCAGGTCGCCGTAGAGCGTCGAGTAGCCCACCGCCATCTCGCTCTTGTTCCCGGTGGCCAGGACGAGCGACCCGAACTTGTTGGACAGCGCCATGAGGTAGTTCCCGCGGATCCGCGCCTGAACGTTCTCCTCCGCCACACCCGGCTCGGTTCCCCCGAACGCGTCGGCGAGGGCGTCGAGGTAGGCATCGAACACCCCGGTGATGGTGATCTCGTCGAGTCGGATCCCCAAGCGGGTCGCGACGTCCCTGGCGTCCTCGAGGCTCTCGGGTGAGGAGTGCTTCGACGGCATGGCCAGGGCGCGGACGGACTCCGGGCCCAGGGCGTCGGCGGCGAGCGTGACGGTCATCGACGAATCGATCCCGCCCGAGAGTCCCACCACGACGTCTCGAAACCCGTTCTTGAGGACGTAGTCCCCGAGCCCGAGGACGATCGCCCGGTAGACCTCCTCGGCTCCCTCCGGCCACGGTTCGCGGATCGGGTCGGGGAGGGGGGGCTTCCCGGCAGGCACCTCGCCGTCTCCGCCGGGAAGGTCGACGATCAGCATGTCCTCCTCGAAGACGGCGGCGTGCCAGGCGAGCTGCCCGTCGGGCGTGACGACCATGCTTCCCCCGTCGAACACCAGCTCGTCCTGTCCGCCCACGCAATTCACGTACAGGATCCAGGCGCCGGTCTCCCGGGCCCGGGCTGCGCACACCTCGAGCCGCTCGTGGCTCTTGCGCCGATGGTAGGGAGACCCGTTGATGTTCGGGATGGCCGCCACCCGTCCCGCGTACTCGTCGAACGGAGGGCCGGGTCTCCAGGCGTCCTCACACACGCTGATACCGAGGGAGGAATCGGCCAGCCGGACCGTGCATCCGGTCTCGCCCGGGACGAAGTAGCGTTGCTCGTCGAACACCCCGTAGTTGGGGAGCCTGTGCTTGTGGTACCGGGCCTCGACGCGGCCGCTCCGGAGAAGCCCGGCGGCGTTGTGCAGCCCCTTTGCGGTCCTGTCGACGAATCCGACCAGCACGGCACACCCGTCTGAGGTGCGTCGAGCCAACTCCTCGAGTGCTTCCAGGTTGTCGTCGACGAAGCTCTTCCGAAGGACTAGATCCTCCGGTGGGTAGCCGCTGATGGCCAGCTCAGGGAAGCACACGAGGTCGGCTCCGTTGCCGGTGGCCTCCCGGGTCCACGACGCGAGCTTCTCGACGTTGCCGTCGAGGTCTCCGACGGTCGAGTTGACCTGCCCGAGCGCGATGCGCACGGGCCAAGCGTAGCGCTCCCGGAGTCCCCCGACCGGCGTTCGCCCCTGTCTACAGGCCGGCCAGGCGAGCCAGGGCCTTCACGTTCTTCAACATGTAGCGACGGCCCGTTCGGTCGACGATCCCGCGGCGCTGGAGCTCTGAAAGGATGCGGGTCACGTTCTCGCGGCTGCCCCCCGACAGGCTGGCCAGGTCGGCGTGGGTCACCACGGAGGGAAGCATCACCCCGTCGTCCGGCAGCTCCTCGAGGCTGGCGCTCACCAGCCCGAGGAGTCGCTTGGCCACCCGTCCCTTCAGGTCGAGGAACAGCAGATCCTCCACGAAGGACTCGGCCGCCTGGATCTGCCGGGCGAGTGCCCTGAGCAGGCTCCTGGTCGCCGGAAAGTGCTCGCCGAGGAACCGGAGCCAGGACTCGCCGGCGATGGCCCACACCGTCGATTCCTCCAGAGCCTCCGCGGTCGCCGTGCGGCGCATGTCCCCGAGCACCCCGAGCTCCCCGAAGAACTGGGGTTGCTCGAGCGTGGTCAATAGCTGCCGGTGCCCGGTGGCCGAGACAGAGCTGATCTCCACGCGACCGGACCACAGGAAGAACACGTCGGGAGCGGGGTCGCCCTGGTGGAACAGATAGGTGCCCCGGCGGTAGTCGCGGACAACCCCTTCGTCGATGAAGTCGCGGATCGCCTTCCGGGGGATCTCCGCGAAGACGGGAGTACCGGCCATGGCGGTTTCGAGTCCGGCGACGGATCGCACCGATCGGGCCATGTCGGGGATGGTAGAACGACGCCCGCCCGACGGGAAGGAGGTTCATCCGTCGGGAGGGCCCTGAACGACGAACGGGCCCGGCGTACCGGGCCCGCCCGGCGACGTGCGAGAGCGCAGGGCTAGATGGTCTTGCGGACCGTCTTGCGTACGGTCTTTCGCGCGGTCTTCCGTTTCGTCACGCGCGTGGCGGCGGCCTTTCCCGTGCTCTTGCCGCCCTTCTTTGTCGGCGCCTTGGGCTTCACCTTCCTCGTCGCCATCCTCTCTTCACCTCCTCCGGGCTCGGGGACGTCCTCGAACCCATCGGCAAGTGTCGTCCGGGTGTTGATGCCCCGCTGTGACGACGGTCACCGGAACGTCCGTGACGTTGGTCACGCTTGGATCGGTGACGACCGTCACACTCGACTGGCCCGGGTGAGCCTCAGTCGTTGAGCTCGGGGAGGTCGATCGGGTCGGGTCGGGGCGTGCAGGCACCGCAGTACAGCGCGTCTTCCACCACCAGCGCCCGAATCAACTCTGAGGAACGGAACAGCTCGAGGATGTACGGGTGGGTCTCGACGTGATCCTCGCAGATCCCCCGGCCGCAGAACCGGCAGGTACCCACGGCCGTCCTCCGACAGTGCCAGCAGTCCATGGTGGGGCTAATGCTGCCACGTTCTGCCGGCCTGCGGCTTGAGGGTTCCCTTCTGGAACGCCCTGACCAGCAAACGGTCGAATCCCTCCCGGTCGAGGCGGAACGCCCGTACCGGCGTGCGGGTCCGGACGGTCGCGGTTCTCGGCACGTCCAACAGGAGCGCGACCTCGCCGAAGTACGACCCGGGGCCCAGGACCTTCGGCTTCCGGCGATTCTCCAACACGTCCACCTGCCCCGACCGCACCGCGTAGAACGCATCGCCGGGTTCGCCCTGCGCCACGACTGTCTCCCCTGGCGGGAGGGTCACCCACTCGCCGTACGACAGAACCTCGGAGAGCTCGTCCGGCTCCAGGTGCGAGAAGCACGGCAGCTCGCCCAGTTCGGCGACAGCCTGGAGGGTGGGGGCCAGATCCGGCGCCCGGATCTCCTGAGCCAGGAGACGGTCGAACGTTCCCTTGTCGATCTCGAAGACCTCGGCGTCCAGAAGCGCCCGCACCGTCGCCGACCGGGGGGCCGCCCGCACCAGGGCGAGTTCTCCGAAGGATTCCCCTCGGCCCAGGACCCGGATCACCCGCTCGTTCCGGGCTCGGGGATCCTCCTCCAAGACCTGGAGGGTTCCCCTGCGGACCACGAAGAAGGCGTCGGCTCGTTCTCCCTGCCGGACCACTGGCTGGCCTCGGGACACGGTTCGCAGCCGCACCCGGCCGGCGAGGTCGGACAGGACGTCCTCGCCGAGGCCCTCGAACAGAGGGAGCGCGTCGATCAGCTCCGCAGCTTCCACGCGCCACCGAGTCTCCAGGCGGAACCGGACCTGCCGCCCCGCCGATCGGACCCTGCGGGCAACGGAACGGATCAGGCTCGCCGCCCCTCGGATGGCGGGACCACCCACGAACAGGATCAGGACCACCAGGAGCACCCGGGTGACGATGCCGCCGTTCCACAGCCGAGAGACGAGCCCACCGAAGATGGCCCGCCAGAAGAAGAAGGCGGTCCAGAAGGCGAACACCGTGAACAGCGCCCCGACGATGCCGTACAGCGCCAGCCCGATCTCCTGGAGGGTGAAGCGGGTCCGGGCCCGCAACTTGTGCCACAGGTCATGACGGACGAACGCGACGGACATCGGGCGAAGGTCGGGGACCTGGATCAGATCGGAAAGGATCCAATAGCCATCCAACTCCAGGAGCGGCACCAGGTTCATGAACAATACGAAGTAGTTGAGCAGTGCGAACTTGTACAGGATCGACGTGGCCGCCGACTCCGGAAGCGCGTAGGCGAGCAGCGCGGCCGACCCGGCCAGGATCATCTCGGAGTACGGGCCGGCCCACGCCTGCACGATGCGCTGACGGCGGTCCATCATGAGGCCGTCCGAGGCGTCGACGAAGAACGCCGGGCTGCCGAAGAAGATCATGAACCCAGCGCTCTTCACCCTCCTCCCGTAGTGGACGAGCACGACCGCGTGCCCCAGCTCGTGGGCGAAGGTCAGGAGGTAGTTCAGGCCGAGCAGGATCAGTCCCTCGGCCGCCGGCGACGCCTCGGTGAGCGAGAACCTCCCCGCCCGGAACAGCGTCACGAAGGCGATGAATCCCGTGAGGGAGACGGCGATCGCCACGAGCTGCGCCCACCGACCGAAGAACCACCTCAGGCCGTGACGGTAGAACCAGCGGACCAATCGTTCGGCATCCTTCCAGTCGATGGAGAGTGTCCTGACGAACTGGCGAACCTTGGCCCCCGGGACCGACACGGGATGCAGGGCCCGCTTCAGGGCCGCGTCGACGTCGAGGAACCGCCGATCCAGGAAGTTCCCTTCGTGGAGCTGGAGCACGAGGTCGGCCACCCCGGAGAGATCGAGGCCTCCGGACTCCCGGAACCGCTGCACGACGATCTCCTTGACGGTTCGAGTGCCGTCCATCAACCGGACCAGCTCGAGCTCGCCCGGCTCCAGCCGGTAGTAGATGAGGTCGCGGGGGTTGGCGATCATCGCGTAGTCGTTGCCCCACCGCAGCCGGAACTCCTTGATCTCGACGTCGTCGGCAAGCGTTGGGCGGAGCCGCCCGGGGTCGAGGCGATCGGCGAGACGCCTCCAGACCGCGCCTCCCTTGCGCCGGCGACGACGCGCAGTCCCGACCGTTGCCCAGATTCCCGCCGGGGACGCGCTCGGACGTATCTCGTCGGAGGACAGAGCGGCCGCGACCACGTCGTAGAGGGATGGCCGACGCCGAGACATTCTCATGCGGGTGCATCCTCGCCGTTCGTCACGGGACCATCAAGACGCGGCGGGCGGGACGGCGAGGTGACGCACGTCACCCTCCGGACCTGCCCGACGACACGTCCGACTCGTGACCTCGGGCACCGCTCATCGGAGGGAGCCCGGCTTACGCTCGTCTCAGGTTTCCGGAAGGAGGGATCGCGATGCAGCCGAGCTCACTGGCCAGGTACCGGATCGATGACCTGATCCGGGAGGCCGAGGTGGAGCGAGCAACGAGACGCGTTCGGGCGGTTCAGACGGCCGAGCGTCGGGCGAAGTTCCGGCGGATCGCCACGGCGGGAGCGGCGATGCTGCTCTGGCCGGTCCGTCACTGAGCGGCGCTTCCCCAGGGCGCCTCACGAGGGGAGTCGGCGGCGCCGGCTCCCCTCCCCCTTGCAGGGGGTCGAAAAGAGCAACGGGCCCCTCCGGAGCGGGCCCGTTGCTATGTTCGTGCAGCTCCGTCAGTGTCGGCTCGAGCGCTTCTTTGCCACGCGCGCGGAGGCCTTGTGGGAGGTCTTGCCGGCCTTTTTTGCGGGCGCCTTGGGCTTGGCCTTCTTGGTCGCCATATGATCACCTCCTTTCCGTTCCATCCCTTTTTCGGCATGCGGGGGGTCGGTTCTGGAGTGCGAGTTTCGGCCGGCCGGGCGCGCCGGACTCCGGTGCAGGTCAGGGCGCGTTTCAGGCTCCTCTTGGAGGAGCCTGGGTCACAGGATGGGGAGGTATCGCTCCAGCTCGTAGGGGGTGACGTACGCCTTGTACGCGTCCCACTCCTCGCGCTTGTTCCGGATCAGGTAGTCGAAGACGTGGCGGCCCAGGGCCTGGTGAAGGAGCTCGGACCCCTCCGCCTCTTTGATCGCCTCGTACAGGTCCTCGGGAAGGGACTCGATCCCGGCCTCGTGCCGTTCGACTTCGCTCATCTCGTAGATGTTGTTGGAGGCCTCCGGGGCCAGCTCGTACTCACCCTCGACCCCCGCCAGGCCCGCGGCCAGCATGGCCGCGAATGCCAGGTAGGGGTTGCAGGCAGGGTCGGGTGAGCGGAGCTCGACCCTGGCCGCTTGCTCCTTGCCGGGCTTGTACATGGGCACCCGGACCAGGGCGGAGCGGTTCCTCCGCGCCCAGCAGATGTACACGGGCGCCTCGTAGCCGGGCACCAGCCGTTTGAACGAGTTCACCCACTGGTTCAGGACCAACGTGATCTCCCGGGCGTGGCGGAGGACCCCGGCCACGTATCCCTTGGCAACCTTCGACAGGTGGTACTCGTCGGTCGCGTCGAAGAACGCGTTCCGGTCTCCCTCGAACAGTGACTGGTGCGTGTGCATCCCGCTGCCGTTCACCCCGAGCACCGGCTTCGGCATGAAGGTGGCGTAGATGCCGAACTCCTGGGCAACCTCCTTCACCGTCAGCCGGTAGGTCATGACGTTGTCCGCCATCGACAGCGCGTCCGTGTACCGCAGATCGATCTCGTGCTGCGACGGCGCAACCTCGTGGTGGACGTACTCGACGGGGATACCCACGGCTTCCAGGTAGGCCACCGTGCGCTTGCGGTAATCGGTGGCCACATCGAGCGGGGTGAGGTCGAAGTAGCCGCCCCGGTCGAGGAACTCGGTGGTCTCAGAATCCTTGAAGTAGAAGTACTCGAGCTCGGGACCGACGTAGAACGTGTATCCGAGCTTCGCCGCCCGTTCGACCTGCCGCTTCAGGACGAGACGGGGATCGCCGTCGAACGGCGACCCATCCGGGTTATGGATGTCGCAGAACATCCGGGCAACCCGATGCTCCGACTTCCACGGGATGATCTGGAACGTCGAGGGATCGGGCCGGGCGACCATGTCCGATTCCTGGATCCGCGAGAAGCCCTCGATGGACGACCCGTCGAATCCCATGCCCTCGGTGAAGGCCGTCTCCAGCTCGGACGGCGTGATGGCGAAGGACTTGAGGAACCCGAGGACGTCGGTGAACCACAATCGGATGAAGCGGATCCCCCGCTCCTCCACGGTCCGCAAGACGAATTCGGCCTCGTTGGTGAGGGCCATGTGCATCCTCCCTGGTCCGCCCGAGCCTAGCGGACCTGATCCGCCCATCCGTTAAGGGGATGTAAATTCCGCGGCCCGAGCGATCGTGCCGGGGGTACCATCGGCTCGGGAGGAAGGAGCCGGTGAACGCGGAGACGGTCCTGACGCGGGCAGAGGAGCTGGGGATCAGATACGTCAGGCTGTGGTTCCCGGATGTTCTGGGGTTCCTCAAGTCCTTCGCCATTCCCCTTGAGGAGTTGGAAAAGGGGTTCCGGGAGGGCATCGGCTTCGACGGCTCGGCCATCGAGGGGTTCGCCCGGGTCGAGGAGGCCGACATGCTGGCCCGCCCCGATCCGGCGAGCTTCCGGGTGTTGCCCTGGCCGGGAGAGGAGCCGGTCGGCCGGCTCCTCTGCGACATCACCTATCCGGACGGGTCACCGTTCGAGGGCGACCCACGCCAGGTCCTCAAGCGGAACCTGGCCCGGGCGGCGGAGGCCGGGTACACGCTCGTCGCCGGCCCGGAGATCGAGTTCTTCGTGTCGCGCTCGTCCGAGCGATTCGAGCCTCTCGACCACGGCGGGTACTTCGACCTGACCACCGTGGAGGTCGCCGACGACCTCCGGAAACGCGCCGTGGAGGCGCTCGAGTCCCTCGACGTGCGGGTCGAGATGGTCCACCACGAGGACGCCCCCAGCCAGCACGAGATCGATCTCTCTCCCGGGGACGCCCTCGACGTCGCGGACGGCATCATCACCCTTCGGCTGGTCCTCAAGCAGGTGGCCCGGGAGTTGGGGCTGTACGCCTCGTTCATGCCCAAGCCCGCGGCGGGTATCCAAGGGTCGGGGATGCATACCCACTTCCGGCTGCTGGAAGGGGAGCGCAGCGCCTTCTTCGATGCCACCGACGACGCTCGCCTCTCCAAGGTGGGCCGGTCGTTCATCGCCGGCCTCCTGGAACACGGCCCATCGCTGACCGCGGTCACCAACCAATGGGTCAACTCGTACAAACGGCTGGTGCCCGGCTTCGAGGCTCCCGTTCACGTTTGCTGGGCCAGGCGCAACCGCTCCGCGCTGGTCCGGGTCCCCGCCGATCGTCCGGATGAGGAAGGTGCGTGCAGGGTCGAGTATCGGGCGGCGGACCCGGCGTGCAACCCGTATCTGGCTTTCTCGGTTCTCCTCGCCGCAGGTCTCGATGGGATCCAGCGGGCGCTCGAGCCGCCGCCGGAGGCCACCGGCAACCTCCACGTGATGTCGGAGCAGGAGCGGCGGGCCGCCGGCATCCGGTCGCTTCCCGACAACCTCCACGACGCCGTCGTCGAGATGGAGCGGTCCGAGCTGGTCGCCGAGGCCCTCGGAGAGCACGTGTTCGAGTGGTTCATCCGCAACAAGCGGGAGGAGTGGGCCGCCTACCGCTCGTACGTCACGCCGTGGGAGATCGACCGCTCCTTCCCGTTGTTGTGAGGGAGTGGAGTAGGCGATGACCACGGGGACCACACCGGAGATGCTCGGGCGGGCTCTGGCGGCGGCCCCCGATCCGGAGCTGGCCCGGCTGGCGCTGTCGCGGGTCGGGGAGAGCCCGGTCGCCCGGGACCACCTGGCGGACCCCTCCGCGATCGGGCCAGCCGTCCGCCTGCTGGGCTTCTCCACCTCGGCCACGGACTTCCTGGTGGCCCATCCGGAGGAGGCTCGTCTGTTCGCCGACGGACGGCCCCGGACGCGGGAGGAGCTCCTGGCCGAGGCCGCCGACGATGTGGCCCACCATGGGGCTCGAGCCGGCCTCCGGCGATTCCGGCGCAGGTCGCTGCTGCGTGTTGCGGCCCGCGACCTGGCCGGAGCGATCTACGACGACGTGGTGCCGGAAGTCACCGTGGTGTCGGAGGTGTGTCTGGAGGTGGCGGTGCGCGAGGCCGCCGGCCCGCGTGAGGAAGCGGCCGGCGTCCGTCTCGCCGTGATCGGGATGGGCAAGCTCGGCGGCGAGGAGCTGAACTACGCCAGCGACGTGGACGTCCTGTTCGTCCACGATCCGGGAGGGGCCGATGCCCAGGCGGCCGCCTCACGATGGGCGTCCGCGGTCATCTCGCTGCTCTCGGAGCACACGAAGGATGGGGTCGCCCTGCGGGTCGACCCGTCGCTCCGCCCGGAGGGGAGGTCTGGCCCGCTGTCGAGATCGCTGGAGTCGACCCTGGAGTACTACCGGCGCCACGCGGCCACGTGGGAGCGCCAGGCGCTCCTCAAGGCCAGGCCGGTGGCCGGGGATCTGGCCATGGGCCGCCGCCTCTTGGACGAGCTTGCCGACGTGGTCTACGCGGACCATCTAGAGCCCTCGGCGATCGAGGACGTCCGCGCGATGAAGGTTCGGATCGAGGAGTACGTCCGTGCTCGCGGAAAGGAAGCCGTCGAGGTGAAGCGAGGGAGGGGCGGGATCCGGGACGTGGAGTTCGCCGTTCAGCTGCTCCAGATGGTCCACGGGCGCCGGGACCCCTCCCTCCGCAACCCGAACACGCTCCGGGCTCTGGCCGTGCTGGCGGAGGAGGGCTACGTCTCGGCCGCCGACGCCGAGGGACTGGCCTCCTCCTACCGGTTCCTCCGGACCCTGGAGCACCGCCTCCAGATCGCCCGGGACCTCCAGACCCACGAGCTTCCTGAAGACGGTCGCGCCCTGGCCCGGCTGGCTCGCTCCATGGGCCTCGCCGACGGCGAGGCGCTGCGGTCCGCTCACGAGGCGCACGCCGACGTCGTCCGCGGGCTTCACGAGCGGCTGTTCTACCGGCCGCTGATGGAGGCGTTCGCCGGTCCGCGGGCTCCCAGGCCGGGGACGGAGCGGTCGTCAACCGAGGAGCTTCTCTCCGGCCTCGGATTCGCCGACCCCGGCGCGGCGTACGAACGTTTCGCCGGCCTGACCGATCCGGCCACGCGGCTCGGGAAGGTGCTCGGCCACGTGTTCCCGGTGGTTGCCCCGGCCCTGGCCCTGTCGCCGAACCCGGACGCCGCACTCGTTCGGTTGGTGCGCGTCGCCGAGCGCCTCCGGGAAGATCCGGGGGCCGCGGATCTGGTGGCCTCGGACCCGAGCGTCGCTCGCCGGGTTTCGGTGGCCGTCGCGGCTTCCTCGTGGCTGTCGGACCTGCTGGCGACGCGACCCGGTGCCCTGGTCACGGCGGCCGGAGGCGCCGAGAGGGCCCTCGAGCTGGGACCCGAGGACGCCCTGCTCGGCCTGGGGGTCGCCTACGCGGCCGGTGAGCTGCCCGTGCCCGAATCGGGACGAGCGCTCGCCGCGGCGGCCGACCGTGTCGTGGCCGGGGCGCTCGGGCGTTCCGGGGCGTCGATGCCGTTTGCGGTGATGGGACTGGGGAAGCTCGGGGCGGAGGAGCTCGGGTTCGCCTCCGACCTGGACGTGGTGTTCGTGTATGAGGGAGAAGGCCCCGGGGCCTTCGAGGAAGCGGAGAGGGCCGCGGCGACGGTTCTGGATGGGATCCGGGCCGCCGGGTACGAGGCGGACGCCGCCCTCCGCCCGGAAGGCCGGAGCGGCCCCCTGGCTCGATCGCTGGCCGCCTACCTCGAGTACTGGGAGCGGTGGGGACAGACCTGGGAGTTCCAGGCGCTGCTGAAGGCACGGTTCGTCGCCGGAGACGAGATGCTGGGCAGACGGTTCCTCTCCGCGGCGGAGGACTTCGCCTACCCGGACGTCCTGCCCCTCGAGCGGATCGCGGAGATCCGACGCATGCGCGTACGGATGGAAGAGGAGCGAGTTCGGCCGGCGGACGCTCGCCGGTTCCACTTCAAGCTGGGATACGGGGGTCTCGCCGATGTCCAGTTCGCGGTGGAGCTGTCGCAGCTTCGGCACGGGCGGGAGCATCCCTCCGTTCGACGGCGACATACCCTGCAAGCCCTGGAGGCTCTGGCGGCGGCGCGGCTGGTGGAGGACAGCGTGGCCCTCGCTCTGGGAGAGGCGTACGTGTTCCTGGGCGAGATCAAGAACGCCCTCGAGCTGGAGCGCCGGGTACCGGCGGAAGCTCTGCCCACGACGCCGGAGGGGCAGGCGGCCCTGGCCCGGAGCCTCGGGTACGAGGAATACCCACGCCAGCGGTTCATGGAGGACTACCGCCGGATCACCCGTCGGGCCCGGGGGGCCATGGAGCGCGTGTTCTACGGGGAGGCGCTGGCAGGCGGCTAGTCACATGTAACTAGCCCCCTCCACCAGCCCGACGGATGACGCCCGGCCCCGGACGCGACACACTTCCGTCCCAGTCGAAGGAGGCTCGATGAAGGTCTTGGTGGCGGACGACGTGAGGCTCTCGGTCAAGCGGTCGCTCTACTCGATCGCCGGGGTACAGATCGTGGGGGAGGCTCGGAACGCCGAGTTGGCCGAGTCCCTGGCCGGCTTCACCAAGCCCGACGTGATCCTGGTCGACGTCGAGGCCTCAGGTCACCGGGGGGTCGCGACGGCCAAGGAGCTGCGGGACATGATCCCCGAGATCCGCGTGCTCGTTCTGGGCGAGGAGGGCAGCCGCGATCTGGTCACCCAAGCCGCCCGGGCGGGCATCCTCGGGTGCGTCGTGGACCGAGCAGATCCCACAGAGCTGTTGGAGGCGATCCGCGGGGCGATGTACGCGCGTCAGGTCGGCTTCCTGGACCTCACGGGGAGCTGACGGAGCCGGGCGAGCCCACGCTGGCACGGAACGAGCGAGGAGCCGGCCCCGGGCGGCCGGCTCCTCGCGGGGGGCTCTGGTCGCTCGTCAGACGTCGTACGTCAGGTAGAACTCCCACGGGTGTGGCCGGAGGCGGATCTCGTCGACCTGCTTCCGCTTGAACTCGATCCAGGTGTCCACGACATCCTGGGTGAACACTCCACCCTCGAGCAGCCACTCGTGATCGGCCTCCAGGGCGTCGAGGACCTCCTCGAGGGAACCCGGCACCTGCTTCACCTGGGAGGCCTCCTCCGGTGGGAGGTCGTACAGGTCCTTGTCGATGGGCTCCGGCGGCTCGGTCTTGTTCTTCACCCCGTCGAGCCCCGCCATCAGCATCGCCGAGAACGAGAGGTATGGGTTGCAGGAAGGGTCCGGCGAGCGGAACTCCAGCCGCTTCGACTGCGGCGACTTGTAGTAGACGGGGATCCGCACGCACGCCGACCGATTGCGCTGCGAATACACCAGGTTGATCGGCGCTTCGTAGCCCGGGACCAGGCGGCGATAGGAGTTGGTGGTCGGTGCGCAGAAGGCAAGGAGCGCCGGCGCGTGGGCCAGCAGCCCACCGATGTACCAGCGGCACATATCCGAGATCTGTGCGTACCCGAGCTCGTCCCAGAACAGGTTCTCGCCCCCGTTCCACAGGCTCTGGTGCGTATGCATGCCCGAGCCGTTGTCCATGAAGATCGGCTTGGGCATGAACGTGACCGTCTTACCGGCGAGCCGCGCGGTGTTCTTGACCACGTACTTGTACTTCATGACGTTGTCCGCCGTCTTCACCAGGGTGTCGAAGCGGATGTCGATCTCGGCCTGCCCGGCCGTGCCCACTTCGTGGTGGTGCACCTCGACCTGGATGCCGACCTTTTGGAGGTTGGCCACCATCTCGCTCCGCAGATCCTGGTAATGGTCCATGGGGGGGACCGGGAAGTAGCCCTCCTTGTATCTCGGCTTGTACCCGAGGTTCCTCCCCGCCTCCTCGGCGCCGGAGTTCCACGCGCCCTCCACGGCATCGATGTGGTAGTAGCCCTCGTGCTGGTTCTGGTCGAAGCGGATCGAGTCGAAGATGTAGAACTCGAGCTCCGGGCCCCAGTACGACATCTCTGCGATGCCGGTCTGCTTCACGTAGAGCTCTGCCTTCCTGGCGATATATCGGGGATCCCGCGTGTACATCTCGCCGGTAACCGGATCGCGGACGAAGCAGTTGACCACCAGAGTCGGACGGGCGGTGAACGGGTCGATGAACGCCGTTCCGGGGTCGGGGACCAGGAGCATGTCGGATTCCTGGATCTCCTGGAAGCCCCGGATCGAGGACCCGTCGAACCCGAAGCCGTCCTCGAAGCTGTCCTCCGTGAGCTCGGAGACGGGGATGGAGAAGTGCTGCATCAGACCCGGGAGATCGCAGAACCGCAGGTCCACCACCTGGGCATCCGCGTCCTTCGCCAGAGCCAGGACATCCTTGGGCGTGGTCATTCACCCCTCCTCTCGGTCGGCGGAAGCCTACCCGGGGCCCGGTTGCCCGGGGGTTTCGCGGACGTTAAATCTCGGTTACGAGCCTGCCTCCGCGGCTCGGTAGCCGACACCGCGGACGGTCTCGATGAGATGCTCGTGTTCGGGGCCGAGCTTCGCTCGGAGCCGTCTCACGTGGACGTCCACAGTTCGGGTTCCTCCGTAGAAGTCGTAGCCCCACACCTCGCGCAGGAGACGGGCCCGGGAGAACACTCGCCCCGGGTTCTGCGCCAGGAACCGGAGCAGCTCGAACTCCTTGTAGGTCAGGTCCAACGGGCGGCTCCCCACGGACACCTGATAGGTCTCCACGTTGATGGTGACCGGGTCGAGATGCACCACCGACTCCCCGGTATCCCCCCTTCGGGCCCGGATCATGGCCAGCCGGAGCCGGAGCTCCTGTTCCGAGCAGTCCCGGTGAACGAAGTCGTCGGCAACCTCGTGCCAGGGAAACCGGTCGAGCCCGCCCCGGGGCAGCACCACGACCACGCCGACGGGGGAGCCGGCGGCGGCGAGGGCCGAGAGCACCCGGAGACAGGTTTCCGGATCTTCCTCGCCGTCGGCGACCACTAGGTCGGGGGCCAGGTCGGGCAGTCGGACCAGGGCCTCGGGAGACAGTGGCTCCGTCTTGAGGTCCGCTCCGAGGGTCGAAGCTGCCGGGAGGACCTCGTGGGGAGACCGGTCGGTGAGGAACAGCACGCGGCGCACCGGCAGCGAGGGTACCAGTCCGCGGCTGGGGTACGCTCGGGGCGTGTCCTCCGCACGCCTCTCGTCCAGATACGGCGCCGCGGCCTCTTCGTTCAGGGTGCGGACCGAAGATGACGTCGTGCTGGTGGGCAGCCGGGTCGGAGCCGGCCCGCCGCTGGTGCTCTGTCACGGGTTCTTCGGCTGGCACGGCAAGCCGCGGATCGCGGCCGCGGCGCTGGCACTGTCCCGCTGGTTCACCGTGTACGCCTTCGACTTCCGGGGCCACGGTCGGAGCGGCGGGCTGTGCACCTACGGCGACCTCGAGTATCTCGACGTGGAGGCGGTCGTTCGGCTGGCTCGCACCGAGCGGGGCTGCCCCCCGGTGACGGTGGGGGTGTCGATGGGCGGGATCGCCGTGATCCGCCACGCGGCGCTGCGAGGCGGGGTCGACGCCGTGGTCGCGATCTCCACCCCGGCCCGCTGGGATGGGCACGCCTCGGCGTCGGTGAGGCGCCTCCGGCGGATGACGGATACGAGACGGGGGCGCCGGCTGGCCCGGCTCTTCAGGGTGCGCCTCTCGGAGTCCTGGACCGATCCGGCCGATCCCGAGACGCTGGTGGGGAGGATCGCTCCCACCCCGCTGATCCTGGTGCACGGTCGCGACGACCACTTCTTCGAAGAGGATGAGGTCTGGCGGTTGTACCGGCGGGCCGGTCAACCGAAGCGCCTCATGCTGGCCCGCCGGTTCGGTCACGCTGAGGACGGCCTGACCCCCGCCCTCGCGGAGCTGCTGGCCCGGCGGATCCTGGCGGCCTTGGGGCGGCCGTTCCCGGTCGCGAGGGCCGATCCGGGAGCATCCCATCTCACGCGGATGGGGTCGTCGGGCGTTCCATCCACGTGAGGCCGCCTCCGTTCCAGGTGTTCCTGGACACCTACCGCGAGGACGTCTATCGCTTCCTCCTCCACCTCGTGGGCCCGGGGGAGGCGGAGGACTGCTTCCAGGAGACGTTCCTGGCGGCGCTGCGGTCCTACCCGCGGCTTCGGGATGCCTCGAACCTCAAGTCGTGGGTGCTGACCATCGCCCACCGGAAGGCCCTCGACGCGCACCGGGCCCGGCGACGTCGGCCCGCGCCGGTGGAGGCGGTGCCCGAGACCGCGACGAGCACCCTCGACGGGGAGGCCGGAGCGGATCCGGTGCTGTGGCGGGCCGTGCGAGCCCTGCCTCCTAAACAGCGGGCGGCGGTGGTCCACCGGTTCGTGGGCGACCTGGCGTATCGGGAGATCGCCAGGATGATGCAGACCTCGGAGGAGGCGGCGCGCCGGAGCGTCCACGAAGGCGTGAGGAAGCTGCGGGAGGTGTGGAACTGATGAGGGATCTGGAACGCGCGCTGGCGAGGTCGTGGATGGGTGCGGCCGAGTCGGCCGAGTCGGCCGCCCGGCGCCTCGCCGAGCGAGCCGTGGCCGAGGGCCTGGCCGACGTGACGTACGGGTGGGCGGACTCGCCGTTCGGCTCCCTGCTGGTGGCGGCGACCCCGCGGGGCCTGGTTCGCCTGGCCTACGAGCACGAGCAGCACGAGCACGTGCTCGAGGAGATCGCCGAGTTCATCTCGCCTCGGGTGCTGGAGGCCCCCGGTCGTCTCGAGCAGATCCGCCGGGAGCTGGAGGAGTACTTCGTGGGCCGCCGCCACCGGTTCGAGATCCCGGTGGACTGGGCCCTGGTCAACGAGGGATTCTCCCGACGGGTCCTCCGGGCCACCGCCCGAGTGCCCTACGGGGGCGTCACCACCTACGGCGATGTGGCTCGGCGGGCGGGAAGTCCCCGGGCCGCCCGAGCGGCCGGCAACGCCCTCGGTTCCAACCCCATCCCGATCGTGGTGCCGTGCCACCGGGTGATCCGGTCCGGGGGCGAGCTCGGCGGCTACGGCGGCGGCGGGACTGAGCGGAAGGCCTTCCTCCTCCGCCTCGAGGGCGCGGTCGAGTAGCACCGGAGGGAATGGGTAGCCTGCCCGGGTGGGCAAGGTCCTCCTCGTCCTGGCGATCCTCGCCGCCGTCCTCGTCGGCGGGGATCTGGTGATCGGTTCGGTTGCGGAAGCCCGGCTCGCGGAGCGGGTCCAGAACCGCCTGGGTCTCGCGGAACGGCCTCGGGTGGACCTGAAGGGATTCCCGTTCGTGCTGCATGCCCTGAGGCGGCGGTTCCCCGAGGTCTCGGTGGAAGCCCGGGATGTTCGGGTCCAGGGGCTGGCGATCGACCGGTTCGTCCTGCGATTGCGCGACGTGCGATTCGGTTCGACAGCCTCCATCGCCGGTGGCGACGGCACGCTTTCAGCTGGAGGAGGCCGGGGCAGTGTCGAGGTGAGCCAGGCCTCGCTGGGCGCCTTCTTGGAGAGACACGACGTGCCGCTACGCGTGGAGCTCCTCGGCTCTTCCCGCACCCGGGTGTCCGGAGTGGCCACCGTCCTGGGGGCCGAGGTCGAGGCGTCGGCGGAAGGTGAGCTCGCCCTGAACGATGGGTCGCTCGAGTTTCGGCCTGAGCGCGTTGAGGTCGGCGACGGCATCGAAGTGCCGGCCTCGGCGCTCGCCTTCCGGGTCGAACTCCCCGCGCCCGTGCGGGGGATGGTCTACGAGGGGATCACTGTCGAGCGCGCCCGTGCCGTCCTGTCGTTCCGCGTGCGGGCTGCCGACGTTCCGCTCTGATCCTGTTCCGCGCGCGCTTCGTCCTCGGGTGGCCCAGCGGATATGCTCGTTCCCCATCCGAAGGAGCCTCATGACGAACGATGCGATCCCGGCACATGGCGGCGAGCTGGTCGACCTGGTGGTCACGGGGGACGATGCCGATGCTCTTGCGGCCGACGCCGAGCATCTGCCCCCGATCGCTCTGGGGCGGCGGGAGGCATCGGACCTCGAGATGCTCGCGGTCGGGGCGCTCTCTCCGCTGCGTGGCTTCATGGTGGAGAAGGACTACCGGTCGGTGATCGACGAGATGCGATTGGCGTCGGGGCCTGTGTGGAGCATCCCCATCACGCTGCCGGTGGACGAGGACGATGCCAAGCGCCTCGGCGGGGCGAGCGAGGCGGCCCTCACCGTCGGGGGAAGCCCGGCGGCGGTGGTCCAGATCGAGCAGGTGTTCCGCCGGGACCGGGAGGCGGAGGCGCAGTCGGTGTTCCAGACCCTCGACGCCGCCCACCCCGGAGTGAGCGCGCTCCGGCAGGCGGGGGACTGGGTGGTGGGGGGCGCGGTCCGCGTGTTCCGAGTGCCCGCGCACACGACCTTCTCCGATCACCGGATGACTCCCTGGGAGACGCGCCGGGCCTTCCGCGAGCGTGGTTGGCGGCGCGTGGTCGGGTTCCAGACGCGCAACCCGGTGCACCGGGCCCACGAGTACATCCAGAAATGCGCCCTGGAGGTGGTCGACGGGCTCCTCCTCCATCCGCTGGTCGGGGAGACCAAGGAGGACGACGTGCCCGCCGACGTCAGGATGCGGTGCTACGAAGTGCTGCTCCGGGAGTACTACCCACCGGACCGGGTGCTGCTGTCCGTTTTCCCCGCGGCCATGCGGTACGCGGGGCCGAAGGAAGCCGTGTTCCACGCCATCGTCAGGAAGAACTACGGATGCACCCACTTCATCGTGGGTCGTGATCACGCAGGGGTCGGAGACTTCTACGGAACCTTCGACGCGCACCGGATCTTCGACGGCATCGACCCCGAGGAGATCGGGATCACGCCGCTGTTCTTCGACCACGCGTTCTGGTGCCACCGCTGCGAGGGGATGGCGACCTTCAAGATCTGCCCGCACGCGGACGAGGACCGCCTGATCCTCTCCGGGACCAAGGTGCGGGAGATGCTCCGGTCGGG
>JBOGWB010000038.1:0-12953 GCA_050693035.1 Actinomycetota bacterium | reverse complement strand
CTGGAGCGGCTCCTCGACACCGCCGGTTCGGACACCGACGTGGGTCGTGTCGCCGGAGCCCTTCGGGAGGCCGGGGAGCGGGCGATCGTGCTGGCCGGCCTCCGTCTGGGGGAGAGCCCGGGAGGGGTCGCCGCTGCCGGGGCCGTGGCGGCCCGGCTGGGGGCGCGGTTCGCCTACCTTCCCCGTCGGGCGGGTGACCGGGGGGCCCTGCGGGCCGGGGTTCACCCGCGACTGTTGCCCGGGGGCCGCCGGGTGGATGAACCCGGAGAGCGGGGCGGGGTCGAGGCGGTCTGGGGCGTGGTTCCGACCGAGCCGGGCCGGGACGCCACGGCGATCCTGCAGGCGTGCGTCCGCCGGGAGATCGACCTGCTGTACCTGGTGGGGGCGGACCCGCTGGCCGACTTCCCCCACGCCGACCTCGCCAGGCGGGCCCTCGAGAACACCCCGTTCAAGGTGTTCCAGGACATCGCGTCCGACGGGTACGCGATCTATGCCGACGCCATCCTTCCCGCCGCGGCCTATCTCGAGAGAGAGGGGCACTTCACCGACTGGGAGGGACGCGGGCAGCGGGTCCGACCGGTGCGCCCGCCGGAGGGGCTGGCCCGCCCCGACTGGGAGATCTTCCAAGAGCTGTCGGAGGTCCTGGGGGCGGACATGGGATTCCGTTCGCTGGAGGCGCTCCACGAGGAGATGGGTGAGCTTCTGGCCCCTCGCCGCGAAGTGGCGGAGGTCCCGAGGGCCCGGGCGGACGAGGCAGTTCCGCAGGCGGCCGGAGGCCGCCGAGGAGCCGAGGAAGCCAGGGCCGAGGGCCCCACTGCCCTCACCCTCTTCACGTACCCGCTCCTCGTCGACGACGGCAGGCAGTCGGCGGACTCGGACGAACTCCGTGCGGCCCTCGGGGACGAGCCGTTCTTGGAGGTCCATCCGGCCGATGCCGACAGACTGGGGCTCGAGGACGGAGGCAGGGCCCGGGTGAGGACCCCGGCGGGCGAGGCAGAGCTGCCGGTACGCATCTCATCCGGCCTGGCCAGAGGAACGGCCTTCGTGCCTTTCAACCAGCCTGGATTCCGCGCGAACGCGCTCCTCTCGGGGCGTCACTTCACGGACGCGCTGATCGAGGCGGTGGGGGCGACCGAGGAAGCGGAGGTGAAGGCGTGATGGACCTGGTGGACTGGATCCTCCTCCTGGCCCGGGTGGTCCTGGTGTTCGGGGCCCTGATCGTCGCGGTGCTGCTGCTGATCTGGGTGGAGCGGAAGGTCGTAGCCGACATGCAGACCCGCCTCGGTCCCACCCGGGCGGGCCCCTTCGGGATCCTCGTCACGCTGGCGGACGGCATCAAGCTGTTCTTCAAGGAAGGGATCACGCCGAGCGGAGCCGAGCGCCCCGTCTACGCCCTGGCGCCCGTCCTCTCGTTGGTTCCGGCGTTCCTGGCCTTCGCGGTGATCCCCTTCGGGGCGCCGGTGCGGATCTTCGGGCGCGAGGTCCCGATGCAGCTCGCCGACCTCAACGTGGGGATCCTGTACGTGCTGGCCCTGGGGTCGCTCGCCGTGTACGGCGTCGTGCTCGCCGGATGGTCGTCGGGTTCGACGTACCCGCTCCTGGGCGGGGTCCGGTCGAGCGCCCAAATGGTCTCGTACGAGGTCGGCATGGGGCTGGGGCTCGTGGCGGTGCTCATGTACGCGGGCACGCTCCAGATGTCGGAGCTCGTGGCCCGCCAGGCCGGGTTCTTCCGGTTCGGTGGGGTGCCGGTGTTCCCGCGCTGGAACGTGATCCCGCAGCTGCCGGCGTTCCTGATCTACGCGGTGGCGGCGCTGGCCGAGACGAACCGGCCGCCCTTTGACCTTCCCGAAGCGGAGACCGAGCTTGTGGCGGGGTACCACACCGAGTACTCGGGCATAAAGTTCGCCATGTTCTTCCTCGCGGAGTACATCCATACGATCACGGTCTCGGCGGTGGCCGTGACGATCTTCTTCGGCGGATGGCGCGGGCCCATCTTCGGGTTCCTTCCATGGCTGTGGCCGCTGGTGTGGTTCGTGCTCAAGGTCACCGTGGTCGTGTTCGTGTTCGTGTGGATCCGAGCCACGTTGCCGCGGTTCCGCTACGACCGTCTGATGCGCTTCGGGTGGAAGGTGCTCATCCCCCTCGGCCTGTTCTGGATCCTCATCACCGGTGCGGTGGTGGTGCTTCCCGACGTGTACGGGCGGGAGCGGTTCATCCGCTGGGTGCTGATCGTCGCGGCGGTCACCGTGGGGTTGTCGTTCGCCTCCTCGCTGTTCGGACGGAAGCAGCCCCAGCAGGCCGGCCGGGGAGGTGGGCGATGATCGGGTTCCTCAAGGGGCTCTGGGTGACCTTCCGGCACATGTTCCGGAGGCCCGTGACCTACCAGTACCCGAAGGAGATCAAGCCCCTGCCTCCGCGGGCGCACAACGGCCGCCATCTCCTGAATCGCCACCCGAACGGATTGGAGAAATGCATCGGGTGCGAGCTCTGCGCGTGGGCCTGCCCTGCCGATGCCATCTACGTCGAGGGCGAGGACAACGACCCCGACCAGGCGGTGTCCGCCGGCGAACGGTACGCCCGCGTGTACCAGATCAACTACCTCCGCTGCATCATGTGCGGGCTTTGCGTGGAAGCCTGTCCCACCCGCGCCCTAACGCTGACGAACAACTTCGAGCTTGCCTGGGAGTCACGGGAAGACGCGATCCTGGAAAAGGAGCAGCTCCTCCAGCCGCCGCTCCCCCTGGGGACGGCCCCCGGGACGAAGCAGGGGAAGTAGCGTGGACCTCGTCGTCTTCTGGGTGATCGCCCCGGTGAGCGTCGGGGCGGCGGTGCTGATGCTCCTCCAGCGCAACGCGGTGTTCTCCGCCCTCCTGCTCGTGCTGAATCAGTTCACCCTGGCCGCGTTCTTCGCTCTGCTCGGTGCTCATTTCCTGGCCGCGGTCCAGGTCATCGTGTACGCCGGGGCCATCATGGTCCTGTTCCTCTTCGTCATCATGTTCCTCGGAGTCGACCGGCGGGAGGCCCTCATCGAGCCGATCCGCGGCCAGCGCTTCCTGGCGCTCGCTCTCGGGCTGGTCCTGGTCGGAGCGGTTGCCGTCACCGTTTCATCCGGCGTGGGGCTCGGCGCGGACGCCCCTGCGCTTCCTCCCTTCCCGGCCGAGAGCGACAACGTGGCGGCGGTGGGGCGGGCGTTGTTCACTGACTTCTTCTTCCCCTTCGAGGTCACTTCGATCCTGCTGATCGTTGGGGCTATCGCGGCGATGGTGATGGCCCGGCCTCGCGTCCGGGGGCTTCCCGACGATCGGGAGGTCGAGGTCCCGAAGGAGCTCGAGCAGGGTCCCGGCGAGCCGGCGGCGCCTGCTCCGGGGGACTCCCAGCGCGAGCGCGTGCGATGAGGACCCCCATCGCCTTCTATCTGGTTCTCTCCGCCGTCCTCTTTGCCACCGGCACGGTCGGTGTCCTGGTTCGACGGAACGCGCTGGTGATCTTCATGTCGATCGAGCTCCAGCTGAACGCGGTCAATCTGTCCCTCGTGGCGTTCGCGCGCCAGCTTGGCCAGGTTGACGGACAGGTGCTGGCGTTCTTCTCCATGGTGGTGGCCGCAGCCGAAGTGGTCGTGGGTCTCGCCATCATCGTGGCGATCTTCCGCCGCCGCCTGTCGGCCAACGTCGACGACGTGAACCTGCTGCGATGGTGATTGAGGAGCTCGTCCGCATCCGGTTCGGCCGTGCCTGCACGGATGGGGGTTCGCCTCGCCTACTCGGTCGCTCTCGGCGGGCGAAACGCGAGTCGGTCCGAGCCCTCCCGCCGGCTCGTCTCACACCATCCGTTCCGGCACTACCTCACCGGCCAGAAGAGCTCCGGTCATGATCGAGCTCGTGTGGCTTGCGCCCGCTCTCCCGCTGGCGGGAGCGGTCACTCTTCTGTTGCTTGGCGGGCCGCTTCGAAGGTCTGCCGGATGGTTGGCCTCCGCTCTGGTCGGAGCCGCGTTCGTTGTGGCCTTGCTCACACTCATCGACTTGCTCGGGCTGGGGGCGGGGGAGCGAACGGCAACCGTCACGCTGTTCGACTGGATCTCGGTGGGCAGATTCGACGCCCCCATGGAGCTCCGGGTGGACCCACTGTCCATGGTGATGGCCCTCACCGTCACCGGGGTGTCGTTCCTCATCCACGTGTACTCGGTCGGCTACATGGCCGAGGACGCTCGGTTCGCCCGGTACTTCGCCTACCTGAACCTGTTCGTGTTCTCCATGCTCACGTTGGTCCTGGCGAACAACTTCGTCGTTCTCTATCTCGGCTGGGAGCTGGTCGGACTCTGTTCGTATCTGCTCATCGCGTTCTGGTTCGAGCGGAAGGCGGCGGCGGACGGTGGGAAGAAGGCGTTCATCGTCAACCGGATCGGCGACTTCGGGTTCGCCCTGGGGATCTTCCTCATCTTCGCCCACTTCGGATCCGTCGAGTTCAGCCAGGTTCTCGATCCGTTCGCTCCCGGCCATCGCGGTCCTTCGCCGGCCCTCCCCGAAGGCACCGCCACCGCCATCGCGCTCTTGCTCTTCGCCGGAGCGGTGGGGAAGTCGGCCCAGGTCCCGCTCCACGTGTGGCTCCCCGACGCCATGGAGGGTCCTACGCCCGTGTCGGCGTTGATCCACGCGGCCACCATGGTCACGGCGGGCGTGTACGTGGTCGTCCGGACCCATGTCCTGTTCGAGGCATCGGAGATCGCCCTTTCGGTGGTGGCGATCGTCGGGGTGATCACGGCGATCTACGCCGCGACCTCAGCTCTGGGCCAGGACGATCTGAAGAGGGTTCTCGCCTACTCCACCATCAGCCAGCTCGGATTCATGTTCCTCGCCGCCGGCGTCGGCGCGTACGCCGTGGCCATGTTCCACTTGGTGACCCACGCATTCTTCAAGGCCGCCATGTTCCTGTCGGCGGGGAGCGTGATGCACGCCACGCATGGCGAGATCAACATGCTCCGGTTGGGCGGCCTGGCGAGACGGATGAGGGTCACGGCCGCGGTCTTCGTCGTGGGTGGCCTGGCCCTGGCCGGGATCCCGCTGTTCGCCGGGTTCTTCAGCAAGGACCAGATCCTCACCGCGACGTACGAGGCGGGGAGGACGGGGCTGTGGATCGTGGCCCTCGCGGCGTCGTTCTTCACCGCGCTCTACATGGCTCGTGCCGCCCTGCTCACATTCTTCGGCCCCACGCGGTTCGAGGGCGAGCCGCACGAGTCTCCTCCGGTGATGACGGTGCCCATGGCGCTGCTGGCGGTCGGGGCGGTGCTCGGGGGCCTCCTCGGTCTCTCGGCCACGACCGGTCTCGTCCACGGGTTCCTCGGCCCCGTGGTGGGGGAGGCGGCACACGGCCCGGCGGCGACGGGGCTCCCGGAGAGCGCCCTCGTGCTCATCGCCACCGCCGTGGCTCTGGCTGGCATCGCGGTCGGCTGGCTCGTGTACGGAAGCGGCCTCATCGACTGGGCGGCGGTCCGCGTGCGGCTCGGGTGGCTCCAGCGCGCCCTGGCGCGAGGGTGGTACGTCGACGATCTGTACGGCTCGGTGGTGGTCCTCCCGGGCAAGGTGACCTTGGCCTTCCTCGCCTACGTATTCGACCAGCGGGTCATCGATGGGGCGGTCAACGGCCTCGGCACGGCCTTCGGCCGCCTGGCGGGGGCGGGCCGCCGGGTCCAGACGGGCCTGGTCCGCAGCTACGCGCTGGTGTTCCTGCTCGGGGCGGTGGCCCTGCTCCTCTTCGTCGTGGGGAGGTCCTAGGTGCGGGCCACGTTCCCCTGGCTCACGCTGACCGTCTTCCTTCCCCTGGCCGGAGCGGTGGCGTTGTTCCCGGCGGGGATGATGGGGGGCCGAAACCGAGACCTCGTGTGGCGGTGGGGCGCGCTCCTGGTCTCGCTGGCCGCCTTCGTGGCGTCGATCGGCATGCTCGCCGCCTTCGAGTCAGGACGATCCGGGTTCCAGCTCGTCGAACGAGCCTCCTGGGTGGGGCTGTTGAACTTCCGGTACACGATCGGCGTGGACGGCATCAGCCTGTTCCTCGTTCTCCTCACGACGTTCCTCATGCCGCTCGCGATCCTGGCGTCGTGGAAGGTCGACCGGCAGGTCCCCGCCTACCTCGCCTCGATGCTGTTCCTCGAGACGGCCATGCTGGGGGCGTTCGTTGCCCTCGACCTCCTGCTGTTCTTCGTGTTCTTCGAAGGGCTCCTCTTTCCCATGTACCTGATCATCGGGGCGTGGGGCGGGGAGCGGCGGGTCTACGCGGCGGTGAAGTTCTTCCTGTTCACCATGGCGGGCTCGGCGTTGCTGTTCGTGGCCATCTTGTTCCTGTACTTCCGGGCGGCGGCGGAACTCGGGTTCGGGACGTTCGATCTCGCCGAGCTGGGAGGGCTGGACCTCCCTGCGGTGACGGCGCGGTGGCTGTTCCTGGCCTTCTTTCTGGCGTTCGCCGTGAAGGTTCCTCTGTTCCCGCTGCACACGTGGCTCCCCGACGCTCACGTCGAGGCGCCCACGGCGGGCTCGGTGATCCTCGCCGGGATCCTGCTGAAGATCGGGGCCTACGGGCTGGTGCGGTTCAACCTGACGCTGTTCCCGGAAGCGTCGGTGTACTTCCGGACATTCGTGATGGTCCTCGCGGTGATCGGGATCGTCTACGGGGCGGCGGTGGCCCTCATTCAGGTCGACGTCAAGCGGCTCGTCGCGTACTCGAGCGTCTCTCACCTCGGCTTCGTCGTGCTGGGAACCTTCGCCGGGACCGTGCAGGCGATGTCCGGCGGAGTGATCCAGATGGTCAACCACGGGCTCTCCACCGGAGCGCTGTTCCTCCTGGTCGGGATGCTGTACGAGCGCACCCACACGAGAGATCTCGGTCGGCTGGGAGGCCTGGCCAGCCGAACGCCCGCCCTGGCCGGTTTCTTCCTGGTCGTGGCCCTGTCCTCGCTGGCCCTCCCCGGCCTGAACGGGTTCGTGGGGGAGTTCCTGGTCCTCACGGGGACGTTCCTGACCAACGCGGGCTTCGCGGCGGTCGCAGCGGTCGGGGTGATCCTCTCGGCGATCTACCTGTTGTGGGCGTACCAGCGGATGATGCACGGCCCACTGCCGGAGGAGCACGCAGTGCACCGGGACCTCTCGATCCGCGAGTACGTCATCCTCGTGCCGGTCGTTGCGGCGATCGTGTGGATCGGCGTGTTCCCGAAGCCCCTCCTCGATCGGATCGAGCCCGACGCGGAGCGACACGCGCGGATCGTGGAGATCGAGCCGGCCGGCGCGCGAGCCGCGGGAGGTGAGTGAGGGTGCCCGCCGCCCCACCGGAGATCCACCTCCTCCCGATCGCCCCGGAGATGGCGCTGGCCGGTGCGGCCATCCTCGTCCTGCTCCTTGATGCGTGGCGACCCGCCACGAACCAGCGACTGGCGGTGGGGGTGACTCTCGCCGGGCTGATCGGCGCCGCGGCGGCATCGGTGGCGTTGTGGCGATGGACGGGTCCGACGACGGTGCTCGGGGGGATGGTCGCCGTCGACGGGTTCTCGGTGTTCTTCCGTTTGGTGGTCGTGGCGTCGGCGGCGATCGCGGTCCTGTTCTCGGCGACCTATCTCGAGCGCACCGGGGAGGGTCGCGGCGAGTACTACGCGCTGCTCCTGTTCGCCTCGTCCGGGATGACCCTCCTGGCGGCGGCCGCCGACCTGATCGTGGTGTTCCTCTCTCTCGAGGTGCTGTCTCTCTCGCTGTACGTGATGGTGGCGTTCTCCCGCCGGCGCCTGGCATCGCAGGAAGCCGGCATGAAGTACTTCCTGCTCGGCGCGTTCTCGTCGGCGTTCTTCCTGTATGGGATCGCGTTGACCTACGGGGCCTCAGGCACCACGAGCATCGCGGGGATCGCCCAAGCCGGTACCACGCTCGTCGAGGGCTCGCGCGGACTGGCCCTCGCCGGCGCGGCTCTCCTCGCGGTGGGATTCGGATTCAAGGTCGCCGTCGTGCCCTTCCACATGTGGACCCCTGACGTCTACCAGGGAGCCCCCACTCCGGTGACGGCGTTCATGGCGGCAGGGACCAAGGTGGCCGGCTTCGCCGCCCTCCTTCGGGTGGCCATCACCGGCCTCGGCCCGGTGGTGGAGGATCTGGTACCAGCGCTGTCGGCCGTCTCCGCGCTGACCATGATCGTCGGCTCGGTGCTGGCCATCGCGCAGACCGATGTGAAGCGGATGCTCGCGTATTCCTCGATCGCCCACGCCGGATTCGTCCTGGTCGGCGTGGTCGCCTACAGCCCGCTGGGGGAAGCGGGGGCGATGTTCTACCTGGCGGCGTACGCGGCCATGATCCTCGGCGCCTTCGGGGTGGTCGCCCTGGTCTCGCGACGGGGGGAGGAGCACACCTCGATCGTCTCGTACGAGGGCCTGTACCGGCGGAGCCCGATCCTCGCCGCGCTCTTGACGCTGTTCCTCCTTTCCCTGGCGGGGATCCCCCCTACGGCCGGTTTCATCGCCAAGGTCCTGGTCTTCCAGGCCGCGGTGGTGTCCGGGCACTGGGCCCTCGTGGTCGTGGCTGTCCTGGCCAGCGTGGTGGCGGCGTTCTTCTACATCCGGGTCATCGTGGTCATGTACATGCAGGAGCCGGAGGAAGCCGGGGAGATCGGCACTCCGGGGGTGCCGGCGGCAGGCCTGGCGGTGGCCGCCGCGGTTACCATCGTCCTCGGGGTATTCCCGTCCGTGCTGCTCGACCCGTGGCTGCGAACAGCCATCCTGATCCCATGAGCGTCCTTCCTTCCATGACGATCCTTCGTCCCGAAGCACGCCGGGTAGCATCGCCTCGATGACCCGGGCCACCACTCCCCAGCTCGAAGCGCCGGACCCCGTGCTCGAGGCGGAGGTCCGCCGGCGCCTCGACGAGGTCGAGCGGTCGCTGAATGCAGCGGTGGTCTCGGACATCCCGCTCGTGTCCGAGGCGGCCGGCTATCTGCTGACCGCGGGAGGAAAGCGGTTCCGTCCGATGCTCGGGCTCCTCGCCGCGTACTTCGGCGACCCGGATGAACCCCGCGCGGTGCAGGGGGCCGTTTCGGTGGAGCTCACCCACATGGCCACGCTGTACCACGACGACGTGATCGACGAGGCTCGGTCGCGACGAGGGATCCCGTCGGTCAACAGTCGCTGGGACAACACGATCGCCATCCTCACCGGCGACTTCCTGTTCGCCCGGGCGGCGGCGGTGGCGTCGGGGCTCGGCCAGGGAGTCACCCGCTTGCTCGCCGACACCATCGCGCAGGTATGCGAAGGACAGATCCGAGAGGCGGACATCGCCGGTCGCCTGGATCTCCACGAGGCCGACTACATGGAAGTCATCCGGCGCAAGACCGCGTCCCTGATCTCGACGTCCTGCCGGCTGGGGGGGATCCTTTCGGGCGCGCCGCCCGAGGTCGCCGAGCGCCTCGGCCGTTTCGGGAGGGCCCTGGGGATGGCGTTCCAACTCTCCGACGACATCATGGACCTCACCTCCGATCGGGAGACGCTCGGGAAGGAGCCGGGTGCCGATCTCCGGGAGGGCGTGTACACGCTGCCCGTGATCTTCGCCCTCGAGGACGGGCGGCGCGCCGCCGAGCTCCATCGGCTGCTGGAGGCCGGCCCGCCGGACGACGAGCGGCTCCCGCGGGTCCTCGGGCTGCTGACGGCCGACGGGGGAAACCTCGACCGAGCCAGGGAAGCCGTGGGGCGGCAGGTTCGGCTGGCACGGGAAGAGGCCGCGGGGCTGCCGCCCGGTACGCCGCGGGACGCCCTCATCCACCTGGCGGTGTTCCTGGCCACCCGGTGCGGAGCGGCGGTCTGAGCATCCCGGGTGGGGGCGCGGTGATTTCAGGAGGCCGCGAGGCCGCTGGTAGAATCCCGCTTGGGAAACCTTTCACAAGCGGGGAACGCTCTGTGGGCCACTTCTACCAGCAGTACGGGACCGTCGTCGCCCTGAGCATCGCGGGTGCCGCCCTGGTGGCCGTGGCCGTCGGCGTGGCCCGGGCGATCGCCCCCCGGCGACTCCTCCCCGAGAAGCTCACCACCTACGAGTGCGGCATCGACCCCGTGGGAGAGGGCTGGTCCCAGAGCCAGATCCGCTACTACATCTACGCCTTCCTGTTCGTGATCTTCGACGTCGAGGCGGTGTTCCTGTTCCCCTGGGCCGTGGTGTTCGAGCGGCTGGGGATGTTCGCCGTCGTGGAGATGGCCATCTTCATCGTGATCCTGGGGGCCGGCTTGCTCTACGCCTGGCGGAAGGGGGTCCTCAAGTGGGCCTGATCGAACGGACCGGCCTGCCGGCGATCCAGCCGGTCAAGTTCATCCTCAACTGGGGGAGGAGGTACTCGCTGTGGGCGATGAACTTCGGGCTGGCGTGTTGCGCCATCGAGCTCATCGCCACCTCGATGCCGAAGCACGACTTCATCCGGCTCGGGGTCATTCCGTTCGCTCACGGGCCCCGGCAGGCCGACCTCCTGGTCGTGGCCGGCACGGTGACCGACAAGATGGCCCCCGCGCTGAAGCGCGTGTACGACCAGATGCCCGATCCCAAGTACGTGATTTCCTTCGGGTCGTGCTCGAACTGCGGTGGTCCCTACTGGGACTCGTACTCGGTCACGAAGGGGGTCGACCAGATCATCCCCGTGGACGTGTACGTGCCCGGTTGCCCGCCGCGGCCCGAGGCCCTGCTCCAGGGGATCATCAAGCTCCAGGAGAAGATCGCCGGCGAGGACATCCGGGAGAAGTGGAGTGGCAAGCTCACCGGGGCCCCTGCCTCCCGCTGAGGTCGTCCGGCGCCTCCGGGCGCAGTTCGGCGAGGACCTCCTGGAATCGGCGGAGGTCCACGGCGAGGCCGTGCTGAAGTTGGCTCCGGGCCGGTACCGGGAGGTCGTGCAGATGCTCCGGGACGACCCCGAATTGGGATTCGACTTCCTCGACTTCGTCTCGGCCGTGGACCGGAAGGAGGAGGGCATCGAGCTCGTCGTTCAGCTCTACTCCACCCAGCGCCGGCACCGCGCCCGGGTGAAGGTCGGCCTCGACGCCGACGAGCCCCGGGTTCCCACCATCCACGACCTGTACCCGGGGGCGAACTGGCACGAGCGGGAGACCTGGGAGCTGTTCGGCATCGCGTTCGAGGGCCACCCCCAGCTGGTCAAGCTGATCCTCCCGGAGCAGTTCGAGGGCCACCCCCTCCGGAAGGACTTCGTCCTCATGAGCCGGTTGGCCAAGCCCTGGCCGGGCGAGGAGAAGGCGGAAGGCGAGGGAGGAGAGTGACCGCAGGGTGATCGAAGCCCTCCTCGAGTTCGCCAAGGGGCTCCTGGCCAACCCCTGGATCATCCTCCTGGTGAAGGTGGGACTGGTCCTGGGATTCTTCCTCACCGCCCCCATGGTGGTCGGGTACGCGGAGCACAAGATCCTGGCCCACATGCAGCACCGGCTTGGCCCCATGGAAGCCGGCAGGTTCCATGGCTGGGCCCAGCTCATCGCCGACGGCGTGAAGTTCATCCAGAAGGAGGACATCGTTCCCCGGGCCGCCGACAGGTGGGTGTTCTCCCTGGCCCCCGCGGTGGTGGTGACCCCGGTGATCGTGACCCTGGTGGTCCTGCCGTTCGGTCGAGACATCGTGGCCGAGAACCTCGACGTCGGGTTGTTCTTCGTCATGGCCATCTCCGCCGTGGGGGTGATCGGGGTGCTCATGGCGGGGTGGGCCTCGGCGAACAAGTTCTCGCTCATCGGGGCGCTGCGCGCCGCGGCGCAGCTGATCGCGTACGAGCTTCCCCTGATCCTGTCGGCGGTGGCCATCGCCATGCTGGCCGGCACGCTGTCGCTGGTGGGGATCGCCGAGGCCCAGGCGCAGTACTGGTACGTGCTCGTCCAACCCCTCGGCTTCCTGATCTTCCTCGTGGCATCCCTGGCCGAGCTGACCCGCCCGCCGTTCGACATGCCAATCGCCGACTCGGAGATCATCTTTGGGGCGTACACGGAGTACACGGGCCTGAAGTTCGCGTTCTTCCTCCTCGCCGAGTACGCGGGGATCGTGGTGCTGTCGGGGATCGCCTCGGTCCTGTTCCTGGGCGGCTACCAGGGCCCCATCCTCCCCGGCTGGATGTGGATGATGGGGAAGATCGGGGGGCTGTCGTTCTTCATCATCTGGCTACGGGCCACGTACCCCCGCCTTCGCGAGGACCAGCTCCAACGGTTCTCGTGGCTCGTGCTGATCCCCCTGGCCCTGGTCAACATCCTCGTCACTGCCGTGGTGAAGGTGTTGGTGTAGCGGATGGCCACCGACCTCGAGCCCCGGGCGTTCTCGGGGGAGCAGGAAGTCTCCCGGAACGTGGAGGCTCGCCGCCGGGGACGGGAGGGGTTCTGGTTCCCGGGTCGCGGGCTGCTGAAGGGCCTCATCGTCACGCTCAAGCACCTGCTGTCGCGGTCGGTGACCCAGCAGTACCCGCACGTGAAGCCGGACCTCCCACCTCGGACCCGGGGCGTCATCGCCCTCAAGCAAGAGAACTGCACCGTCTGCTGGAAGTGCTCGCGGGAGTGTCCCGACTGGTGCATCTACATCGAGTCGCACAAGGAGACCCACGAGCCGGCCTCAGGCGGCCGGGCGCGCTCGGTGAAGGTGCTGGACCGGTTCGCCATCGACTACGCGCTGTGCATGTACTGCGGCATCTGCGTGGAGGTGTGCCCCTTCGACGCGCTGTTCTGGAGCCCCGAATTCGAGTACTCCGAGTACGACATCCGGAGCCTGATCCACGAGAAGGACAAGCTACAGGACTGGACCTACACGGTCCTTCCCCCTCCCGAGCTGGAGGAAGGTGCCGAGCCGCCGGCGGAGCCGGCGGAGGCCCCCACGCCCGAGGCTGAGGTCGCGGCGCCCACGTCGGTTCCCCCGATCGCCGCTCCCGGCGCCGAGCAGCCGGCCGGGCTCCGGGAGCCACCGCCACGTGTACAC
>JBOGWB010000037.1:0-1921 GCA_050693035.1 Actinomycetota bacterium | reverse complement strand
ATCCGACGGGCGCCATCCGCCTCCTCGAGCACCCACGGACGCCAGGCCCGGAGGCTGTCAGGCTGGCCGGGCGTACCCGGCAAGAGAACCTCCCCTTCGCGAATCCACTCCACGACGTCACTCTAGGACGCCTCCGGCGACGTTCAATCGGGGGGTGTTCCCGAGACGAGGGCCTGGGAATCAGCCTGGGTGTTGGTTGCGCGCTGTAACACTCATCCGCACCTACCTTGGTGGCCGTCGGATCTCGGGTCTCGCTCCTTCCGGAAGAACCCCTCACCGGCCGACTTGCACGACCCACGCGATCGGCATTCCATGTACGCACGGGAGGCGTGCGCCTGTGGGATGCATTTATTAAAGTTCTGGGGCTGACCAGGGCATTCGCGGGGGGCGTGGGCAGAGCTCCCAAAGGCCGACTCCGACCACCGAGACGACCGCCCCCGCAGCCACCGCGACGTAGGTCCCAAAGCTGAGATAGGTGAGGAAGCCGACTCCGAGGCCGAACCCATAGAGGAGCGCGGCCACCGGTGGGTCGAAGAATGTGCGCCACCACTGTGGGACCTGGCGGTGGAGGTTGGGGAGGGGAATCTTGAGCCCGAGCGCCTCCCGTGCCGCGTAGAGGCCGGCGACGGCCGCCAGCGCGATGAGACCGGCGGCTCCCCACGGCGCCCCGAGCAAGGCCCCGGTCGCTCCGAGGAGAAGCCCGATCGCCGCGGCCGAGAGCGTCGCCCCGAGGCCGTGGAGCGCGACCGACGCCCAGTAGCTGCGGGTGCGGCCTCCGTGCACGGCGGGGGTGATGGTCTCGACCATCGACAGCCCTCAGGGGCCGAACAGGGTCGACAGCCCCGCGACGATCGAGGCGACGATCAGCGCCCCGATCAGTGCCCCGTCCATCACCCCATGCTAGTCGCCGAGTGTGCAAAAACGGTCGTGGGAGAGCCAATTCTGCACAGTGGGCGAGTGTGCGAAGAAAGTTGTCGCGACTGTGGCACGCGTCACTGACGACGGCATCGAGGTCTGGCACAACTCGGGACATGGCGCAGTCGAAGATGCGAATGCTCGCGGCCACCGCCCGGGCCGGCCACGGGATCGTCAATCTCACGCAGCTGCGCCGGATGGGCTTATCGAGAGGCGAGCTCCGCGGCCTCGTCGGAGGTGGGCTCCTGAGGCCGATTCTCCCCGGCGTGTTCGCCGTTGCGGGTGCTCCACCGACGTTCGAGCAGGGCCTCATGGCCGCGCATGCATGGGCCGGCGATGGATCTGCGGGCTCCGGGCGGGCGGCCGCGCGGCTCCTGAGGCTATCCGGCTTCGGCAACGCCCCCGTGGAGATCTCGACGACGAACCACAAGCACTGTGGAGGGCTCTCCCTTCCCAATGGGGAGCGGGTCATCGTGCATCGTGTGGACGAGCACAGGCTCCAGGAGGTGATCACGGTCGATGGCATCCCGATCACGTCCCCGCGCGTAACAGGGCTCGACCTTGCCGGCATGAAGCACCCGCGCGCCGAGCGCGCGCTCGACGACCTTCTGTTCAAGAAGCTCACGACTCTCGGGCAGATGTGGACGCTCTACGAGGACGAGTGGACGCGCGGCCGCCGGGGCATCGCCATCCTGAGGGGGAGCCTGATCGAGAGGACCGGCTCCAAGGCCCCCACCCAGACCGACCTTGAGGACCTCTACCGCGGCATCGTCAAGCGATTCTCACTCCCCAAGCCCGAGAACCAGTACCCGTTCGATCTGCTCGGCCGGGACATACGGATGGACTTCGCCTATCCGTGGGCCACCCCTCCGATAGACGTGGAGTGCGACAGCTACGCGTGGCACGGGAACCGGGAGGCAATGGACCGGGATCGGGACCGGGACAACCTGCTGGGCACGCTCGGGTGGACGGTGCTCCGGTTCACCTGGGCCAAGCTCCGCTACGA
>JBOGWB010000036.1:0-16157 GCA_050693035.1 Actinomycetota bacterium | reverse complement strand
GCCTGGTTCTGCGGCGCCAGCTCCCTCTACGCCGCGTGTGTGTGGGTCGGCTACCCGAAGGGACGGGTCCCCATGGAGAACGTCCACGGCATCTCCGTCACCGGCGGCTCCTTCCCCGCGATGATCTGGCACGACTTCATGGCCACGATCCACGAGGGGCTGGAAATCTCGGACTTCCCGGAGCCGGAGTTCACCGGCGAGGTGGTCAACGCGGCACCGTCGCCGTCTCCGTCGCCTTCGCCATCACCCGAGCCGACGAAGACGCCTCTTCCCACGCCGACGCCGTCTCCTTCTCCACTGCCCACGGCGACGCCGTCACCCGTAGAGGAAGAGGAGGAGTAGCCAGCGCCCACCGGGCCCTGAGGGAGCCCGGGGGCGGGGCCGCCGGTGGAGTCAGGCGGCCTCTTTGAAGGAGAGCACGTAGGCGGTGCCGTCGCTCTCGTTCCGGACCCGCAGATGCATCAGGTCCGACAGAGGGTCCTGAACGATGTCCTCGATCGTCCAGCCCCGCTTCAGCTCCACCGCCACGAACTCCGACCCGTCGGAGCGGTAGGCGATCACTATTCGGCCGGCGGTCTCGTATCGGAACATGGCTCTCTGCGCGTCTCCTCCGCCTATTTCTTCCCTAATGATTCGACGATCTAAACGAGACGTCCTTCCGCCCGCCGGAAGCTGTCCCGTTTTAGGCTTGTGCGAGAGTCGACCGAGGAGGGGGATGTGGTCTACGGGAGCGAGCCGGAGCCGCCCCGGCCAGGATTCGCTCTGGTGAAGTACGGGTTCATCCTGATCATCGTGATCGTGGTGTTGGGGTTCATCGCCCGGTACATCCTCCCGTTGCTCACGGACGGGGAGGAGGGTGGGCCTGACCCCGCGCCGCCGACGGCGATGCGACTGGCGCGTTGAGGGCCCCGCCGGGAACGGCCGTCCGACCTATTCGATCAGCCGGCGGCGCAGGGCTTCGGCGACCGCCGCCGTCCGGTCGGTAGCCCCGAGCTTCTGGTAGATGTGCTCGAGGTGCGTCTTCACCGTGTCGGGGCTGATGAACAGCTTCTCGGCGATGTCCCGATTGGTGTGCCCGAACGCCAGGAGCTGCAGGATCTCCACCTCGCGCTCGGTGAGGCTCTGCGCAGTTCGCTCGCGATGCTTGGCCACGTTCAGCTCGTCGGCCAGGACCACCACGAGCTGCGGATCGATGACCATGTTGCCCCCCGCCACCAGTCGGACCGTCTGGGTCAGGTGCTCGGCGTCCCGGGCCTTGAGCACGTAGCCCCTGGCGCCCGCGCGAACCGCTTCCACCACGAAGTGCCGGTCGTCGTAGGCGGTCAGCATGATGATGCCCGTCTCCGGGTAGCGGGCACTGATGGTTCGCGCCGCCTCCAGTCCGTCCATCTCCGGCATCCGGATGTCCATGAGGGCGATGTCGGGACGCTCGCGGTCCACCAGATCCACGGCCTCTCCCCCCGTGGAGGCCTCGCCGACCACCTCGATCCCGTCGGCCATCTCCAGGTACCGACGCAGGCCTTGGCGGACCAGCGAGTGGTCGTCGGCGATCACGACCCTGATGGACAACAGCCCCTCCCTCCGTGCGCCGCTGCATTCTAGGCCCCGGTGGGGACGCGGTCGACCGCACTGCGCGTCCTGGCGGCCGAGCCGGAACGTCCGGGCCGGTCAGAAGACGTAGTAACGGTCCACGAACAGGACGGTCATGACCCCCAGGCCCCCCGCGAAGACGGCCACCGCCGTCTCGTGCACCCACCGCCGGCCACGAGCCAGGATGGCCGGCGCCCAGAACAACGGGAAGATCGCCAGGAGGAACCGAGGAAGGGACATGAACGGACGCCCCGGGAACACCAGGGTGAGGGGGGCCAGGAGACTGGCCCAGGCGTACACGGAGAAGGCCGGGCGGGCCCGCACCGCCAGCCACGCCGCCGCCGCCAGGCCGGGCACGACCACGAGCCAGTCCAGGAGGTGGTAGCCGCCCGGATAGACCCCCGGCCACCGGAACGCTTCTCGGGTCCCAGAGGCGATGGTCTCCCACGGGGCCATCGGCTGGCGCTGCCACGTGGCCTGCTGCTGGAGCGGCGCCAGCATGTCGCCGGACTTCGCCAACCAGAACAGGAGGTACAGCGCAGCACCGAGGACGGCCACCGCCGACCAGAGCAGCGGCCCGACCGGGTTCTCCCGTCGCTCCCGCCACCGCTGGATCGCCTCCACCGCCAGGGGAAGCGCCAGCAGGACCCCCACGCTGCGGGTGGCGGAGGCCAGGGCCCCGGCGACGCCGGCGAGCGCCCATCTCCGGCGGCGGGCCGCCGCCAGGGACGAAACCGTGAGCAACAGGAACAGCGACTCGGAGTAGGGGGCCAGGAAGAAGAAGGCCGTGGGAAACAGGGCCAGGTAGAGGACGGCTCGGCGGGCCGTCGCCTCGTCGTACTCGGATTCGGTCAGCAGATAGAAGACCACCAGCGCTCCGAAGAACGCGGCATTTGAGATCAGGAGGGCGGCGGCGAGGGGATGTCCCCCGAGGACGAAGGAGAGGCCTCGGATCAACAGCGGGTACAGAGGGAAGAACGCCGCGCTCCCGTCGCCGTCGGCGTATCCGAGCGTGGCCACCCGGAGGAACCACAGGGCGTCGAAGCGCTCCCACGCCGTCACCACGTTGTGCCATCCCCGTTCGATCGGGGGCACCGGCCACCCCGGGGGCCCGAGGGCTTCGAGCGCCGGCAACACCGCGACGGCGACGAGCGCCAGGATGGACAGGCCCACCCGGACGCCGAGGAACACGCCGAGGCAGTAGCGGGCCGCCCGCCGCAAGCGGAGGCGACTCTCCGCCCGCTCTTCCGGGGTGGTGGTGGACCGGGGCGGTGTGGACTCCCGAGTTCGAACCAGCGGATCGGTCACGCCGCCTCCGAGACGGCCCGTGAAGGCGTGGACGGGTCTGGCGCCAGCGTGCGGAGCCACGCCACGACGCATGCCACCAGCACAACGGCCCGCACGATGAGGGCGATCTCGAACGCCGCGAACGGCACCCCTCCCACCCCGGACAATCGGGCGAACCACAGGAACCGCGTCACGAACACCGCGGCGTTCGCCGCCTCGAACGCCACGAACAACCGCCAGTCCGGCAGGACCAGGACGAACCACGGCAGCAGCCACAGCGTCCACTGCGGCGAGAACACCTTCCCGGTGAGCAGATAGCAGACCGCGAAGGCGAACCCCAGCGTCCACCACTCGAACCGCGGGTTGCGGAGCATGGCGAGGCGCCACACCGCCGCGCACGCTGCGAGGAACGCAAGGAGCGCCAGCAGGTTCAGCGCTGCCGGCGGGAAGCGGAATCCGAGGTGGCGCTGGAGAAGGAACCACCCCGTGTCCCAGTCGGCGCTCCGCCCCGCGTTGAACTGAAACGCGAAGAACCATCGCCCCGGGGCGACGAGGGCGAAGGGGAGGTTGACGGCGACCCAGGCGAGGGCGGCCGCGCCCGCGAGCCTCCGCCCATCGGCTCGAGTTCGGTCCCGCGCGCGCCACGCGGCGAATGGCACCACCAGGAAGCCGGGGTAGGGCACCTTGACCGCGGAGGCCAGTCCCAGGAATGCTCCGGCCGGCCCGTCCCGGCCCCGCAGGTACGCGGCGGTTCCCACGGTCGCCAGGGCCACCAGCGGGAGGTCCCAGTTCATGTAGCCGTAGATCAACAGGGTCGGGGCCCCCGCGAAGAAGAGCGCCTTCATCCCCACGAGCCGGTACAGCATCCACGACGTGAACAGGGCGGCCACGGTCCACAGGAGCGCGGTCCAGTTGAAGAAAGAGACGAACGAGGTGGCGGGCAAGCTCACCAGCCGCATGAGGTAATTGGCCCCTGCCGGATACTTCTCCGCCTCAACGGCGGGTGGGGTGCCGTCCTCGCCGATCGCGGACAGCGCCATCACGTCCGAGTAACAGAGCCGGGTGTACTGTCGTCCGTCCCAGGGCCCGGTGAGGCAGGGGAGCTTCAGGAGGTAACCGAACGCCAGGGTCAGGAGGGTGGCGCCGAGGACGACTCCGAGGCCCGTAGGGCGACTGGGGCGGTGGGCTCCGGACACCCCCCGATTATCCGGGATGGGTCCGGTCGGGGCGGTGGATGAGTCCCCGGCGGGCGCGTTCGACTAGAAGGCCGAAACGAACCCGGGACAGTCGTCGAAGGGAGACTCTCCGAACTCGGGGAACCGCGCCACGGGGGATAATCCGCACGTGCGTCCAGTGGTGCTCGCGGTGCTGACCGTCCTCCTCGCCGCAGGGTGCCGCCAGGAGCCGGCCACCGCCCCGAGCCCAACGACTCCCCCGAGCCCCAGTCCGACGGGGACGGACCTCCCCGGCGCCTCCTGCGAGGAACGCATGGCGGGCGACGCCGAGAACACCCCCGACTTCGTGGCGGTGGATGTTGACTCCCAGGGCGGCGTGGACCGGGTCACGTTCAGGTTCCGCAAGCGCGAGGGAGCCCCCGACGTTCCGCCCTTCCACATCGTGCGATTCGTCGACGAGCCGCTAACGGATCCGGAGGGTTCTCCCGCGGACATCGAGGGCGGGGCCTTCGTGCAGATCATCTTCCAAGCGTTCGGGGTCGACCTCTCGGGTGAGGAGCCGGTCGAGATCTACACGGGGCCCAAAGAGTTCACCCCTGGTTTCCCCACGGTCCTCGAGGTCGAGGAGCTCGGGGACTTCGAGGCCACGATCTCGTGGGCGATCGGGCTGGCCGCTCGAACCTGCTTCGTCGTCGACGCCTCTCCCACCAGGATCACGCTCGAGTTTCCTTCCGAGGACTGATTCCCAGAGGTCCGAAGGCCGCGAGCGTCGTACACTTCTGGTGAGCCGTGCACTCCACGGGCCCGGTGGGGTCCCAGAGAAAGGAAGGAGGCGCGAGCCATGGTCACTATCCACGACCTCGCGACCTGGAAGGCCGAGGGCCGTCGGTTCCCGATGCTCACGGCGTACGACTTTCCCACCGCCCGGATCCTCGACGAGGCGGGCATTCCCGTCCTGTTGGTGGGCGACTCGGTGGGGAACAACGTCCTCGGGTACCCGAACACGCTCCCGGTGACGATGGAGGAGATGCTCCACCACACCAGGGCGGTTGTCCGCGGGGCGAAGGACGCCCTCATCGTGGGGGACATGCCCTTCCTCTCCTACCAACCCTCGCTTGAGGAAGGGGTTCGCAACGCGGGACTGTTCCTCAAGGCCGGGGCCCACGCGGTCAAGGTGGAAGGGGCACAGGTCGAGCTCACCGCCCGCCTGACCGACATCGGGATCCCGGTCATGGGGCACGTCGGCCTGACGCCCCAGTTCCTCCACGCTCTCGGCGGCTACCGCGTCCAGGGGCGGACAGAGGAGGCCGCCCTCCGCCTGCGACGGCAGGCCGAGGCCCTGGAGAAGGCAGGGATCTTCTCCCTGGTGCTCGAGGGGATGCCGGCCGAGGTGGGGAGGAGCATCACGGAGGGGGTCTCGGTTCCCACGATCGGCATCGGAGCGGGGCCTCACTGCGACGGCCAGGTGCTCGTGGTGAACGACCTTCTCGGGCTGAACGAGTGGGTGCCGAAGTTCGTGAAGAGCTACGCGAACCTCCGCGAGGAGATCGACCGGGCGGTGCGGTCGTTCGCCGCCGACGTGGAGTCGGGGAGCTTTCCGGACGCTGCACATTCCTACGACTGACCGGCCCCCGGGTTCGCCGAGCGCGTAGGCTTCAGACCGTGGCGAAGCGCGGCCGGGCGATCCGCGGCCTCTCTTACGCCGCCCTGGCGGTGACCGGGCTGGCCCTGCTCCCCCCCGTGCAGGCTCGGGGGAAGGCGGTGGCCGTCCTGGCCGATGCCATCGGCCTGCCGTTCCCGAGGCCCGCGGCGGCTCCGGTTACCCGGGTCGCCGCGGTCCTCGGCGGCGTTCCGGGCGACCTCTACTCGCCGGGACAGCCGGCTCCCGCCATCGTCCTTATCCCCGGGGCCGCTCCCGGCGGGAAGGACGACGCCCGGGTGATCCGGGTGGCCCGAGCCCTGGCGAAGGCGGAGCGAGTCGTGTTCGTACCCACGTTGGAGCTGGCCGAGCGTCGGTTCGTGGAGGAGGACATCGACCGCATCGCCCGGAGCGCCGCGGCGCTGGCGGCTCATGAGCTCGTTCGGGGCCGTGTGATCCTGCTCGGCTTCTCCTACGGTGGTTCCTTCGGGCTGGTGGCTGCGGCGGACCCGCGCCTCGACGGCCGGCTCGCCCAGGTCGCGGTGTTCGGCGCGTACTACGACCTGGTCGGCCTGGTGCAGGCCGTGACCACCGGCGTCTCGCTCGTGGACGGGCGGCGGATCGCCTGGAACGGCCATCCCCTGGCCGAGACCATCCTTCGCTCCCGAGCGGTCACCCTCGCACCCGCGAAAGAGCAGAACGCGCTCTTGGCGGCGCTGGAGACCGGGTCGGTGGAGGACCTGAGCCCCCGGGCCCGGGCCATCTACGACCTCCTGGTGAACGAGGATCCGGCGAGGACCTTCGACCTGGCGTCGCGCCTGCCGAAGCCGGCCCGAGACGTATTGGCTCGGTTCTCCCCATCGTCGGTGGCGGACCGGATCGACGTGCCGGTGGTGGCGATGCATTCCACCGACGACCCGGCGGTTCCATTCGGGGAGGCCCTTCGGCTGGAGCGGGGGATCCCGGGGACCCGCCTGATGAGCGTGGAGGTGTTCAGCCACGTCGACTTCTCGGCCACCTCGCCCGCGGCCTGGCTCCGGGCCGCCGACGACCTGTGGAACGCCTGGCGGTTCACGTCGTGGATCCTCGCGTCGCAGGAGTAAGAGAGATGCACGAGGAAGAACACGTCCGGGTCAATCGGGAGGGGTGGGACCGGATCACCGAAGAGTACCAACGGCTCCACGAGAGCCAGATCGGCGGCCAGGCGCACACCGGCGACATCGCGTGGGGGCTGTGGGCGATCCCCGAGTCCACGCTCGGAGTGCTCGGGGACGTGGACGGGAAGGACGTCCTGGAGCTGGGATGCGGCGCCGGCCAGTGGTCGATGGCCCTGGCTCGGCGGGGCGCTCGGCCCATCGGGCTCGATCTGTCTCGGCGCCAGCTCGAGCACGCCCGCGGCCTGATGAGCGCCACCGGGATCTCCTTCCCACTCGTCCAGGGGAGCGCGGAGCGGGTGCCGTTCGCCGGATCATCGTTCGACGTGGTGTTCGCAGACCACGGGGCCTTCTCGTTCGCTGATCCCTCTCGAACCATCCCCGAGGCGGCCCGGGTTCTCCGCCGGGGAGGTCTCCTGGCCTTCAGCCACGTCAGTCCGATCTACGCCATCGCCACACCGGTTGAAGCCGATCACGCCGGCGATCGGCTCGTCTACGACTACTTCGGGCTGCGGCGGCTGGAGGAGCCGGACGGCATCATCAGCTTCAACCTTCCCTACGGCGAATGGATCCGCGTGTTCCGGGACAGCGGCCTCGTGCTCGACGACCTGATTGAGCCCCGCCCTGAGATCGGCGCCGAGAGCACGTACCGTGACGCCGAGGACGCCTCGTGGTCGCGCCGGTGGCCCTCGGAGTGCATCTGGAGGCTCCACAAGGCCTGACCCGGCCGTCCGCCCGGCGGGAGTGTCACCCCCGCCTGCTACGGTGCATCCGGACCAGGCGGGCGTGGGCCCGGCTGCTAGACTGTGGTCTCCGTCCACCCCTGCTCCCCCTGGGGGCCGCAGAGACCGAAGGAGGTGGCATTGCGGGAGTACGAGCTCATGCTCATCGTGGACCCCGACGCGGACGAAGCCGCGCTCACTGGGGTCGTGGACCGGGTGAGCGGCATCATCACCGAACGCGGCGGCGAGGTGAAGAACGTCGACCGCTGGGGCCGTCGCCGGCTCACGTTCGAGATCAACCACCGGACCGAGGGTCAGTACGTGGTAATCCGGTTCCAGGCCGAGCCCGAGGCGGTGGAGCAGCTCGAGCGGGCCCTCCATCTGGCGGACGAGGTCATTCGGCACAAGATCGTGAAGCGAGCGGCCTAGCTTCGAGGGGCGTAGGCTGCGGCGGAATCGCTGGACTTCCCCTCCCTCCCGGCGGGGCCATCGGCGGGACGGGAAGAGCAACCGAGGTGGTGATGGGAATGGCTAACGACAACCAGGTCGTCGTGGTGGGGAACCTGGTGGACGACCCCGAGCTCCGGTACACGCCCAATGGGGCGGCCGTGGCGAACTTCCGGGTCGCGGTGAACCGGAGGTTCCAGGATCCTTCCGGGCAATGGAAGGACGGCGAGACGTCCTTCTTCCGGATCAACGCCTGGCGGACCCTCGCCGAGAACGTGGCCGAGTCCCTGACCAAGGGAAGCCGGGTGATCGTGACCGGGCGACTGCGGTCGCGGTCGTGGGAGAACCCGGAGGGAGAGACGCGGTCCGCGGTGGAGATCGAGGCCGACGAGGTCGGCCCCAGCCTGCGCTGGGCCACCGCGAAGGTCGAGCGGCAGAGCCGCTCGGGAGGGGGCGACTGGGCCGAGTCCAGCACCCCGGAGGAGGCGCCCATTGGCTAAGGGAAGGAGAAGGGGACCCGAGCCGCCCAGGAAGACCCGGAAGAAGGGCGAAGAGGAGGCCTGGCAGAAGAAGCAGAGGCGAAAGGTCTGCGTGTTCTGTCGCGACCGGGCCGACCACGTCGACTACAAGGACGTCCAGCTGCTCAGGCGGTTCATCTCCGACCGGGGGAAGATCCGGGCCCGCCGGGTAACCGGCACCTGCTCGCAGCACCAACGAGACGTGGCCATGGCGGTCAAGAACGCGCGAGAGATGGCCCTCCTGCCGTACACGGCTCGATGAGGATCATCCTTCAGCGTGAGGTGGAGAAGCTCGGGGTTCCCGGCGACGTTGTCGAGGTCAAGGACGGGTACGCCCGAAACTACCTTCTCCCTCGAGGCCTGGCCATCCCGGCGAGCCGGGGGGCGGTGAAGCACGCCGAGCGGCTCCAGGAGGCACACCACTCCCGGGTCGAGAAGGCCAAGGGGGAGGCGGAGACGTTCGCGGCGGTGCTGACGAAGACGCGCTTGCGGGTCGCGACCAAGGCCGGAGAGGACGGGAAGCTGTTCGGTAGCGTCACGGCTCAGCACGTCGCGGAGGAGCTGTCCAGGGCGACCGGTCAGTCCATCGATCGCAAGCGGATCCATCTCGACGAGCCGATCCGCAGTCTGGGCACACACGAGGTGGTCGTCCACCTGCACCCCGAGATCGAGGCCAAGGTGACCGTGGAGGTCGTCCAGGAGTAGGCCGCTCAGCGGCATCCTCCGGGAACGGAATCGGCTCTGGCGACTACGCCTCGACTCGTCGTTTCCCTGTAGCCGCCGGGGAGACGGTATGCAATTAGCTCGATCTGTTGCTCATACGTAAGTGCGACTGGATCATCGATCCCGAGTCCAGCAGCGTGTCAATCAGAAGCGCTGTGGCCACACCCGTGGCTCGGATTTCGTCCCCCTTCCATGCTCTGAATGTAGGACCTTCGTTGGGGCGTCCCGTTCCAGGGCCTGGAGGGTCCGCCTCCGCGAGGGGTTTGTCCGCCGGCTCGCTCCCGCTTCCACTTTCTCCAGGTCAGACCCCCCATCGTTCCTGTCGGTGGCGAACTACATGATTGTTGTTCGTGGGCTAGTCAGGCGTGGGTGGGGAAACCGGAACCTGGAGGCCTGTTGAGAAGCAGAAAGACCGTCAAGAAATACCGTCTCTGGTCAGGCAGGCTGCCTTATCGACCGGGTTATCCAATGGATTCCCTCTGTCCAACTCATCTACCGTTCGCCTCCGCAATGCCTGGGGGACGAGATGGTCCGCGCAGCTGAAGAGATCCGTCCGCTGCGACCCCAGAGGGTCCCGCCCCACAACCTCGAGGCCGAACAGTCGGTCCTGGGGGCGATGATGCTCTCGGGCGAGGCCGTGGCCGCCGTCATCGAGATCATCAAACCCGACGACTTCTACCGTCGGGCCCACCGCGTCGTCTACGAGGCTCTCGTGGACCTGTACGCGCGGGGCGAACCCGTGGACGCCATCACCGGCGTCGAGGAGCTCAAGCGACGGGGCAGCCTGGAGGAAGCCCAGGGTGCCCTGTACATCGCGCACCTCGTGGAGACGGTCCCCACGCCGGCGAGCGCGGGCCACTACGCGAAGATCATCGCCGAGCTCGCTCTCCTGCGGCGCATGATCCACGCGGCCTCAAACATCGTCGACCGCGCCTTTCAGGTTCCCGAGGATCCCGAGGGGTTCGCCGACGAGGCCGAGGGCCTCATCTATGGGGTCTCTCGCCACAGCGAACGGGACGAGGTGGTGGTCCTCTCCGACCTCATCCACCGGAGCATGGAGGACCTCGAGCGCCTCCACCAACGCGACACGCCCTTCGTGGGGCTTCCCACGGGATTCAGCGACCTGGACGGCCTGCTGCAGGGCCTTCAGCCAGGAAACCTCATCATCGTGGCCGCCCGGCCCGGCATCGGGAAGTCTTCCCTCGTCACCAACGCCGCCCGGAACGTCGCGGTGGAGGCGGGGGCGCCGGTGGCCATGTTCAGCCTGGAGATGTCCCGGGTGGAGATCGGGATGCGCCTCCTGTGCGCGGAGGCCCGGGTGCCGTGGGACAAGGTCCGGTCCGCCAGGGTGGTCGCCGAGGACTGGGGACGGATCGTGGAGGCGGCCGAGACCCTGGACCGTGCCCCCCTGTACATCGTGGACTCCGGGAACGTGACCATCGTCGACATCCGGGCCAAGGCGCGGCGGCTGAAGTCGAGCCGGGGGTTGGGGCTCATCATCGTGGACTACCTCCAACTGATGTCGAGCCACCACCGGGTGGAAAACCGCCAGCAGGAGATCGCCGAGATCTCCCGGTCGCTCAAGCTCCTCGCGAAGGAGCTGGAGATCCCGGTCATCGCGGTGTCGCAGCTGAACCGGGACCCCGAGCGCCGCGTGGACAAGCGACCGCAGCTCTCCGATCTGCGTGAGTCGGGTGCCCTCGAGCAGGACGCCGACATCGTCATGTTCATTCACCGCGAGGACATGTACTCGGACGACCCTGGAGTCAAAGGGCTGGCAGAGGTCATCGTGGCGAAGAACCGGAACGGCCCGACGGACAAGGTCACGCTGACGTTCCTCTCCCACCTCACCCAGTTCAAGAACTACGCTCGACCCCAGTGACCGCCAAGCGCCGAGGGAGGGAGTCGGGGGCCGGATCCGGTGCCGCAGAGTGGCAGGCGCCGGACCCCCGCACGGTTCGCGAGATCCACCGCCGGCTTGATCGGGCCCACGGGCCATTGGAGGCTCCGCGCCGGCTGGACCCCCTGGAGGAGCTGGTTCTGACCATCCTGTCGCAGAACACCAACGACGCCAACCGGGACCGGGCGTATGGGGCCCTGCGAGCCCGGTACCCGACCTGGGAGGCTCTGGCTCGGGCGCGGGTGGAGGATCTCATCGAGGCCATCCGGGTCGGGGGTCTGGCGAATACCAAGGCTCCCCGGATCCTCCAGGTGCTCGGGGAGATCGAGCGGCGCGAAGGAAGGTTGGACCTCGAATGGATGCGGTCGGCTCCGGACGAGGAGGTAGAGGGCTATCTCGTCTCACTCCCGGGGGTGGGACCCAAGACGGCAGCATGCGTGTTGGCCTTCTCCCTGGACCGGCCGGCCCTCCCGGTCGATACGCACGTCCACAGGGTGGCCACCCGGCTCGGCCTCCTGCCTCCCCGAGCCACCGCCGCGGCCGCACATCGGATCCTCCGCGAGATGGTGCCGGCCGAGTTGCGTGTGCCCCTCCACGTCGGATTGATCCGCCACGGCCGAACGATCTGCAGGGCGGGGCGGCCCCTCTGCGAGGAGTGCCCCATTAAAGATATTTGCCCTACTGCCCCGATATACCTAAGTGACGGCTGGGGGGCCGATGAGCGTAAGTCGACAGGATCGTCCCAATGGGGGAAGGCCTTTTGACGGTCTGGTCGGGTCGGCCGTCTCCAGGCTAAAGTGGGCGTGGTCGGGCACCGACCGCAACTCGGAGGCACAGGATACCCCGCACGTGCTGTCGCGGCGGGGAACGGAGCGTAGGAGTCCTGGTTTGGGGGAACGTGCATCCAATCTGTTCGGCGTTCTGCTATCGCTGACCTTCTTCAGCGTGCTGCTTGCAGTCATGCTGGTGGCTGTGAGCATCCTCCCCGACAGCTCGGGCCTCGCCCCGCCATCCCTCCCCGGCGAGACCGGGAGCCGGCCGGTGAGAACGCCTCAGCCGGTCACCCTGGGTAGCCTGGCCCTGGCGCCCGCACCCGCCTTGGGGCCCGCCGCGCCTGTGGCACCTGTGGCACCTGTTGCAGCGGGCTCCATCCCCGCTGTCGGGCCCCAGGTCCCCGGCGGGGAGATCGTGGGTCCCTCGGCCCCAGAACCGGGCGGGCCGGGGAACGGCACCGCCCCCACCGGCCCAAGCCGGGCTCGTGACGACGACGATGAGGGGCGCCGCGACGACGAAGGTGAGGATGGCGACGGGCACGAGGACGACGACGGCGATGACGATGACGGTGATGACGATGACGGTGATGACACCGGGAGCGGGAAGCACAGCCGCGACAGGAGTCGCGATGGCCGCGTCGGCCGCGACCAAGGTGGGACCGACCACAGCGAGGAAGGCAGAGGCCGAGGCAGGGGCAAGGACACCGGAAACGACAGCGACCAGGGCCATGGAAAGGGCAGAGGCAAGGAAGGCAAGGGCGGTCACGGGGGCTCCATCGGCGGGAATGATCGATCCAAGGGAGGCGGCCACGGCTCCGCCGGCGGGCACGGCCACTCCAAGGGCAAGGGAAAGTCCAAGGGGAAGGGTCACTAGCCTCCCTCCGAGGGCCCGTGGCCCTGCGGGCAAGCGATCGAGGCGCCCTGAAGGACGCCTCGCCGGTTGGGAGCGGATGAGGGGAATCGAACCCCCATCTCGAGCTTGGGAAGCTCGCGTTCTGCCATTGAACTACATCCGCGGTAGGGCAAAAGTATAGACAAAGTATAGACAGGGTGTGACCGGCTGGGCGGCCGTATCCGGGCGCCTGGATCGCCTCGTGTAGTCTTCGCCCGTGATCCTCTCCGACCGAACGATCCGCGAGGAGATCGCCGCGGGCCGCGTCGTCATCGAGCCGTTCGATCCGGAGTGCGTCCAGCCGTCCTCGGTGGATCTCCACGTCGACCGGGTCTTCCGGGTCTTCCACAACGCCCGGTACCCGTTCATCGACGTGCGAAAGCCGATGGAGGATCTGACCGAGCTGGTGGAGGTGGCCGAGGGTGAGCCGTTCATCCTCCACCCCGGAGAGTTCGTGCTCGGAGCGACGCTCGAGCGAGTCGGCCTCCCCGACGATCTCGTCGCTCGCCTGGAGGGGAAGTCCTCACTGGGACGGCTCGGACTTCTGATCCACAGCACCGCCGGATACGTCGATCCCGGCTGGGACGGCTTCTTGACACTGGAGCTCTCGAACGTGGCCAACCTGCCCATCACCATCTACCCGGGGATGCGGATCGGCCAGATCTCCTTCTTCCGCCTGACCAGCGCCGCCGAGCATCCCTACGGGTCGAGCACGACCGGGAGCAAGTACCAGGGCCAGCGGGGTCCCACGCCCAGTCGCTTCTTCGAGGAGTTCCAGAACCGGGAGATCCGGGACAGGGGCTAACGGGGCTCGGTCGCGGAGGCTCTATCCTCTTCCCCTTCCGGCGCACCTCCTTCTCGCGGACCCTCCAGCCCGACCGCGCGGGAGACCACCTGGGCGACGTCGAGGACCTCCATGTCGGCCTTCTTGGCCTTGACCCCGTCGTCCAGCATGACCATGCAGAACGGGCAGGCCACTCCGAGCACGTCCGCCCCGGTGGCCGCGGCCTCGTCGGTGCGCTCCATGTTCACCCGCTTGCCGATGCGCTCCTCCATCCACATGCGGGCGCCGCCAGCGCCGCAGCAGAACCCCCGCTCCGCGTGACGGGGCATCTCCACCTGGCGGAGCCCTGGGATCCGGTCCAACACGCTTCGCGGCTCGCCGTACACGCCGTTGTGACGCCCCAGGTAGCACGGGTCGTGGTAGGTGACCAGCGCCTCCACCTCTTGGCTCGGCCGCAGGCGTCCCTCCTTCATGAGCCGAGCCAGGAGCTGGGTGTGGTGAACGACCTCGTAGCGGCCGCCGAGGTCGGGGTATTCGTTTCGGAGGGTGTTGAAGCAGTGTGGGCAGTGGACCACGATCTTCCGGACCCCGGCCGAGTTCAAGGTGCCGACGTTCTCCCCGGCAAGCTGCTGGAACAGGTATTCGTGCCCCATCCTTCGAGCCGGGTCGCCGTTGCACAGTTCCCGGGGCCCGAGGATGGCGAATGGCACACCGGCCTTCTGGAGCACGCGGGCCATGGACCGGGCGATGGCCTTGGCGCGATCGTCGAACGAGGCCGCGCAACCGACCCAATAGAGGTACTCCGGTGCTCGTCCATCCTCCATCACCCGCACCCCCATACCCTTTGCCCAATCGGCCCGGGAGGACTGCGGCATGCCCCACGGGTTCTTGGCGTTCTCCAGGTTGCGCAGGAGCGCCCCGGCCTCCTGAGGGAATCTGGACTCCGCCATGACCAGGTTGCGGCGCATGTCCACGATGTGGTCGACGTGTTCGATGTTCACCGGGCACTCCTGCATGCACGCTCCGCAGGTGGTGCAGTCCCAGACCACCTCGTCCTCGACCACGTCGGGGTTCAGCGGCACCTTCTCGGGCTCCTGACCCTCCGCCCGAGCCTCGAGGATCGCCCGGCCCTGGTCGAATACGTGATCACGCAGGTTCATGATCAGGAGCTTGGGGGAGAGGGGCTTGCCCGTGTTCCACGCGGGGCAGACGTCCTGGCATCGGCCGCACTCGGTACACGTGTAGGTGTCCAGGATCTGCTTCCAGGTCAGGTCCTCCAGGGTTGCCGCGCCCAGGGTCATCTCCTCTTCGCTCTTTTCCAGATCTATGTCGAGGGTGCGCAGCTTGCCCATGGGCTTGGTCCGGCTGAAGAACACGTTGATCGAGCTGGTGATGATGTGGAGGTGCTTGGAGTACGGGATGTACGCGAGGAAGCCCAGGATCACGATGACGTGGGACCACAGGAAGAGCTGGTGGAAGAAGGCCTGGGCGCCCTGTCCCATGGGCTCGAAGACGAGGGAGAGGAGTCTGGAGACGGGAGTCCAGGCCGCCGACGACTCGGCCAGGCCGCGAGCGATCTTCACCGCGTTCAGTCCCAGCAGCGTGAGGATCACGGCCAGGATCATGAGGAGGATGAAGTCCGCCTCCTCGAGGTGGCTCCCCTTGAACCGCTCGTCCCGGCGGACCTTCCGGAAGAACACCGCCATCTCGACGCCCACGATGACGAGCAACGCCAGTGCGTCCTGGGCCAGGCCCAGCCAACCCGTCCGGCCGATGAACGGGATGGCGAACCGGGGGCCGAACACGATCTCGCCGAAGGCCTCGACGATCGTGGTGAACAGGACGATGAAGCCCCAGAAGATGAAGGCGTGCATCAGCCCGGGGCCCAGCCGCTGGAGAAGCTTCCGCTGGCCCAGCACCACGACGGCCTCGTACTCGACCCGCTTGGGAAGGTCGTCGAGGCGCCGCTCCGCCCGTCCCAGCCTCACCAGCCGATACAGGAGATAGGCCCGCAGGAGGAACAGGCCCCCGGCCGCGGCGACCAGGAGCCCCAGGATGGCGAGCTTCAGCACGGGGACGAGTCTAAGGTGCCCCTCTCGACCGACGCAAAAGGTCGTGTCCGCCGGACGGCAAGCCCACAGAGGGGACACTCGGGCCGCTCAGGGTGACCCTATCGGGCCATGGCCTCCCTCTAAAGAACTACACCAGGGGGGCCGATATCCCAAGTCATGAACAAGCCGCGTACACCAATCGTATCCAGAGCACTGCTGATCTCCCTCCTCGCGCTGGCCGTGATGGCCTTCGCGGGGGCATCCGGCGCCGGTCCGCTGGGCCTCATCGTGGCCTCGGATGACCCTGTCGTGGTCGTGGGCGACGAGTGTCCTGAGGAAGGCGACGGGACCGTCGGAGAGGATCCGGACGGCGACGCCGACGAGGGCACCGAGGACCCCGAGGGTGAGGACCCCGAGGGTGAGGACCCCGAGGGTGAGGACCCCGAGGGTGAGGACCCCGAGGGTGAGGACCCCGAGGGTGAGGACCCCGAGGGTGAGGACC
>JBOGWB010000035.1:0-35870 GCA_050693035.1 Actinomycetota bacterium | reverse complement strand
GCGAAGCTGCTGTTCGCCTTCACCGAGGCGACGGTTCCGCGCATCCAGGTCATCACCCGCAAGGCGTACGGCGGCGCCTACGTCGTCATGAACTCGAAGTCGATCCGTGCGGATATGGCGTTCGCGTGGCCCACCGCAGAGATCGCCGTGATGGGACCGGAGGGTGCGGTGAACATCGTGTTCCGTAAGGAGCTTCAGAGCGCCGAAGACCGGGGCGCCCGGCGGAAGGAGCTGATCGCGGAGTACGAGGAGAAGTTCGCCAACCCGTACATCGCAGCGGAGCGAGGGTTCATCGACGAGGTGATCGAGCCGGCCGATACCCGCATCCGGTTGATCCAGGCCCTCCGGATGCTCGGCACCAAGCGAGAGGGCCTCCCGCCCCGGAAGCACGGCAACATCCCCTTGTAGGGAGGAGCCCATGCCGCGGTTCGAGCTTCCGCCCGACCTCACACCCGAGGAGGAGCGGATCGTGCTCGCGGCGCTGGAGCACACCCTCAGGGGGGGCGTGAACCGGCGCTCCCCGTGGGTCATGGCGGGAAGGGTGGAGAACCTCCGCATGGGCGTGCTCCAGGCCCGGCGGTACACGGACCGGCCGTGGACCTTGCGGGCCGAACCGTGGGCCCGGCGGTCCACGTGGACGCTCCGCGGGCGCGGCGACGCGAAGTGACCGGTGTCAGCGACGTCGGCGGCTACTGCCCGACGTGTGGGGCCGAGTATCGGCCCGGCTTCGACACCTGCGCGGATGACGGCACCCCGCTGGTACTGGGGCCCGCTCCGCAGCCGGCCCCCGAACCGGTAGTCGCGCCGGAGCCCCGAGGACTACCGGGCTCCAGGTGGCTTCCCGTGGCTGAGTTCGTCCGGGAGCAGGAGGCGCGCTTGCTGGCAGGCCGGCTCGAGGCCGAAGGCATCGGGGTGAGGATGTATCCGGAGTGGCAGGGAGGCCCCTACGGGGAGACCCTCCTGCTTCCGGTCGCCGTCCTGGTCCAGGAGCATCGCCTGCTCGAGGCTCGGGAGATCATCGAGGAGATCGAGCGGTCGGAACCCGAGGAAACTGACTAGATGGTTGCCACCAGGACACCGGGCACCGCACCCTCGCCGAGCAACCAGGAACTCGAGCGCCGGCTCCGGGAGGAAGGACTGTCGCAGCCGCGGTGGTGGTCGAACGCCCCCGGGGACACATACGGCTGGCACGACCACCCGTATCACAAGGTGCTGTTCTGCGCGGAGGGAAGGATCGTCACTCGGGACGGGGACGTGGAGCTCGAGTCGGGAGACCGGCTCGACATCGAGCCAGGAACCGAGCATGCGGCGACGGTGGGTCCCCAGGGAGTGGCTTGCGTCGAAGCCTCGAGGTCACCGTGACGTCCGTCGCTTTCCACGTCGACCAGGTCTTCTACGACGCTCCGGGGGGCATCGGGACCTACGTCCGGGAGCTCGTCCCGGCGTTGGCGGCCGCCGACGGCGCACCCCAGCTCACGCTGTTCCACTCCGCGTTCCCGGGAAGGCGGGGTGAGCCGTGGATGGATCGATTCCCCATCCGCGAGCTCCCTCAGGGCATCCGGCGGCTGTATCCGGAGTGGGCGCTTCTCGGTCGCCCCCCGCTACCCGAGGACCTCACGAGCATGGATCTGCTGCACGCACCCTCGCCGGTGGCGCTCCCGCCGCCGGGGCCCGACCAGCGGCTCGTCGTCACCGTGCACGATCTGGCCTTTCGGGTGTATCCACGGCTCTTCCCGGCGGTATGGCGGAACCTCTTCCGGGCCGGAGTGCGGAGGGCGGCCCGGAACGCGGACGCCCTCATCACCGTGTCGGAGCACACGGCGCGGGACCTGGTCAGGTTCACTCGTGCCGACCCGAACCGGGTTCACGTCGTCCCGCTGGCCGCGGCGCTGCCGAAGGCGGCAGCCGACCCGGATGAGATCATCGACAGGCTGAAGGTCCCCCGCCCGTACCTCCTCTTCGTGGGATTGCTCGAGCCCAGGAAGAACCTGATCCGGCTGGTGCGCGCGTACCGCAGAGGCACCGCGGCGGGCGCCCTCCCCCATGCCCTCGTCCTGGCCGGCCCGATGGGATGGCACGCCCGGCAACTCCTCCGTGAGGTGGCCACGCCCGGGCCCGGCGAGGTCGTGATGACGGGGCGGGTGGGAGCCCGAGAGCTCGACGCCCTGTATCGCGGAGCCTCGGCGTTCGCATACCCCTCGCTGTACGAGGGGTTCGGCCTGCCGGTGCTCGAGGCCATGGTCCGGGGCGTTCCGGTGGTGGCGTCGAGGGTCTCCTCGCTCCCCGAGGTCACCGGTGACGCCGCCCTCCTCGTGGAGCCCCGGTCCACCGGGCAGCTCGCGGAAGCCATCGAGCGCGTCCTGGCCGGGGAGGACCTGGCCGCGCGGCTCTCGGCCGCCGGCCGCGCGCGGGCGGCCGCGTTCTCATGGGAGCGAACCGCTCGAATGACGCTCCAGGTGTACGAGAAGGTCGTCGGATGAAGATCTCGCTCGTCGCCACGGTGAAAGACGCCGGAGAGCATGTCGGTGACTTCCTGTCGTCGATTCGGGCGCAGACCCGGCCGCCGGACGAGGTGGTGATCGTGGACGGGGGGTCCACCGACGGGACGCTCGACGCCCTTCGGTCGGCCGCCGACGTCACGCTGATCGAGGCCCCCGGATCGAACATCGCCCGCGGCAGGAACGCGGCGATCCGTGCGGCCGCCCACGACGTGATCGCCGTCTCCGATGCCGATTGCGTGCTCGGTCCCGACTGGCTCGCCCACCTGGAACGGGCCATCGAGGGCGGTGCGGACGTGGCGATGGGCTTCTACCGGCCCATCGCACGGTCCTTCTTCGAGGCCTGCTCGGCCGGGGTTTCGGTGCGCGAAGAGGAGGAGGTCGACCCGGAACGATTCATGCCTTCCTCGCGCTCGGTGGCCTTTCGGAGAGAGGCCTTCGAGCGGGCCGGAGGCTATCCGGAGTGGCTGGAGATCGGCGAGGACATGTATCTGAACCACCGGCTGCGCGAGCTCGACGCGGTGATGGAGTTCGTCCCCCGCTCCGTGGCCTATTGGCGGATCCGGCCCACCCTGCCGGCGATGTGGCGCCAGTACTTCCGGTACGCCCAGGGCGACGGCCTGGCCGCCATGCACCCGGAACGACACGCTCTCCGGTTCGGGGTCTACGGGCTCCTGGTGGGGGCGCTGCTCTCCCGCCGGCGCGGGCCACTCGTACTGCTTGCGGCGGCGGGCGCCCTGTACAGCCGGCGTCCGCTCCGGCGGGCGTTCCGCCTGCTCACCGGGCGCCCGGTGGAGCGGGCGAGCGCGCTCCTGGCCGTGCCCGCCCTCATGGCCCTGGCGGACGTGGCCAAGATGGCCGGCTACCTTGCCGGGCTGCGCCGGCGCGTGCTGCGCGGGGAGGGAAACGACCCCGTTCCTCGGGGCGGCTCCGCGCCGTGAACGACGCCCTCGCCGCGTTCCGCGACGTGTTCCCCGCGCTCGAGCGGTGGGTGTGGCTGAATACCCCGACGGTCCCTCCCGCCGCCCGTCCCGTCCTGGAGGCCCTCCGCCGCGCCGAGGCGGAGTGGGAGGCCGGGGAGTTCTCCTGGCAAGCGTGGGAGGCCGAGGGGGAAGTGACGCGCGAGCAGTTCGCCCGGCTGATCGGCGCCGCCGGTGGCACGGTAGCCCTGACGACCTCCCTGTCGGAGTGCGCCGCCACCGTGGCCGCCTCGCTTCCCACGGGCAAGGTCGTGGTGGGTGAACGGGAGTTCCGCAGCAACCTCGCGCCGTGGCTCGCGCTGCGGCGGCGGGGCTTCGCCGTGACGGAGGTCCCGGCGAAGGACGGGGTGGTCCGCACCGAGGACCTCGTGGGCGCCATCGACGACACCACGGTGCTGATGGCGATCAGCGAGGTGCAATCCTCGAACGGGTTCCGGGTTCGCCTCGGCGATCTGGCCGCTCGGTGCAAGGAGCACGGAGCTCGCCTGTTCGTGAACGCGACGCAATCGCTCGGGGCTCTGCGCGTCGACGCGGGAGCACTCGGTATCGACTATCTCGGATGCCACGGGTACAAGTGGCTCCTCGCTCCGAGGGGAGCGGCATGGCTCTACGTCCGCCCGGATCGGCTAGAGGAGCTGCAACCCCTGGCGCCCAACTGGCACTCCGTGCCCGATCCGTACGAGGACTACTACGGTGAGGCCCCACTGGCCGAGGATGCGCGGAAGCTCGACGCCTCCTGGCCGTGGTTCTCGTTCGTGGGCGCCCGGGCCGCCCTCGATCTGCACCTGTCGCTGGATCGCGCCGCCGTCGAGAAGCGGTGCCTCGAGCTGGCCGCCGCGTTCCGCGAAGAGGCATCGAGCCGCGGCTTCGACCTGGTCCCGGAGGACGAGCCCACCCAGATCATCGGGGTCCGTATTCCCGACGCCGGAGCGGTTCGCGAACGGATGAAGGAACGCCGTGTGCTCGCCGCCGTCCGGGGAGGGTTCCTGCGGCTGGGTTTCCACGCCTTCAACAACGAGGACGACGTCGTCACTGCGCTCGACGCCCTCGGCCGCTCCTAGGTACTCAGTCCTGGTCCGCGCCTACTCCAGCTGCAGCCGCAGCAGGCGGGAGGCGTTCCCCCGGAGGATGTTCTCGCGGGCCTCGTCGGAGAATCCGAGGTCATCGAACTCCTTGAACCACCGGTCGAGGTCGATGAACGGGTAGTCGCTGCCGAACAGGGTCCGTTGGTTGAGACGCTTCCCCGCTTCGCGAACGACTTCCGGCGGCAGGTACCGGGGCGCCCATCCAGACAGCTCGATCCACACGTTGAACTTGTGCACGGCGATGGCCAGGCACTCCTGGAACCAGGGCCATCCGAAGTGCGCGGCCACGAACGTGATGCTGGGGAAGTCCGCGGCCACCGAGTCGAGGAACTTCGGGTGGGAATACCGGATCTTCGTCCCTCCGGCCCCGGGTGTTCCGGCGCCGATCCCGCACGTTCCCGTGTGGAACAGCAGAACCAGACGGAGCTCCTGGGCCCGCTCCCACAGCGGGTAAAACTGCTCGTCCGCCGGATCGAAGGCCTGCATCGTGGGGTGGAACTTCAGGCCCTTCAGCCCGAGGTCGGCCGCGCGCTGCATCTCCTCCACGGCCTGCGGCGATCGCGGGTCCACGGACCCGAAGCCCATCAACACGCCCGGGTAACGCTCGGAGAGCGTCGCCATGAAATCGTTGCCGAGCCAGGGACGTTCCGTGGCCGTGCGGTCGTCCCAATCGAGTACCACCCCGAGGACATCTCGCTCCGCGTACTCCTCCGCCACCTGATCGAGCGTCTTCCGCTCCACCTCTCGGCGGAAGTACTTCTCGGTGGCCTCGAGCATCGGACCGATGGCGCTCGTCAACCACTCCTCCATGGGAAGGTGCACGTGCAGGTCGACGGCCCTCGGCATGGACTAGCCCTCCCTCGTGTGGTCGTAGAAGCCGCGACCGGACTTCCGGCCGAGCCGTCCCGCCTCCACCATCCGCTTGAGCAGCGGCGGCGGCGCGTACTCGGGGATCTTGAACTCGTCGTAGAGGATCTCCGCGATGAACAGGGTGGTGTCGAGACCCACGAAGTCCAGGAGCTCCAGCGGGCCCATGGGGTGGCTGAGCCCGAGCTTCACCGCCGCGTCGATGTCCTCCGCGGTGGCGAACCCCTCCTCGAGCATGCGAACCGCGCCGTTCAGGTACGGGATCAGGAGGAGGTTCACGATGAACCCCGCCCGGTCCTTGGAGAGCACGGTGACCTTGCCGAGCCGCTCCGCGAACGCCCGTGCGAACTCCACCGTCTCGTCGGAGGTGGTCAGCGCTCGCACCAGCTCGATGAGCTTCATCACCGGAGGCGGGTTGAAGAAGTGCATCCCGATGACCCTGTCGGGCCGGCTCGTCGCCGCCCCCAGCTTCACGATGGGGATCGAGGACGTGTTGCTGGCCAGGATCACTTCCTCCCGGGTCACCCGGTCGAGGGCCCGAAACACCTCCAGCTTCGCCTCGAGGTTCTCGACCACCGCTTCGATCACCAGGTCGGCGTCGGAGAGGGCCTCGAAGTCGGTGGTCCCCGTGATCCTTCCCCGAGCGGCCTCGCCGTCTTCGCGGGAGAGCTTCCCCCGCTCCACGGCCTTGCCCAGCGACCGTTCGATCCGCTGCCGGCCCCCGCTCACGAGTTCGTCGGTGGCCTCGAGGTAGGTGACCGTGATGTCGGCGCGGGCGCAGACCTCCACGATGCCCGAGCCCATGATGCCGCAGCCGATCACCCCGACCTTCTTGACGTCCTCCGGCTTCATCGGATCCTTCCTCTCGGCACCACCCTAGCCGGGGGTCGCTGAGCACGCCAAAAAATCGGGATGACGTGAGTTCGATGCCGGGGACCTAGAAGCCCCGGCCGCCTACCCCGCAGACCTCGTTGAGGTAGAGGTACGGGCTGACGGCCGAACCGCCACCCGGGTGGTACTCGAAGTGGTCGTGCGGGGGAGTGCTGGCCGCGTTCCCGGTCTGCCCCACGTAGCCGATGACCTGGCCGCTGGTGACGTGCTGGCCGTCCACACCGGCGAATCGAGACAGGTGGGCGTTGAACACGTAGTCGCCGTTCGCGTCCCCATACACGTGCACGTACAGCCCGCCGAGTCCACCGGATCCTTCCTGCGCGGTCCCGTTGAACGGCGCCCTGATGGGGGTCCCGGATGGGGCGAAGATGTCGTTCCCCTGATGGGTGTGACCGACCCGGGGAAAACCGAAGTCGTCGATGTAGGACCGGGGCGCGTCAACCGGGCACCAGAAGAAGGGGCCGTCGGCGGACAGCGGAGGTCCGATGTTGCCGACCCCGAGAGCTGCCGCCAGCTCGCGCCGCCGTCGATCCTCGAGCACTCGCAGCGACCGGCGGGCCTCCGCCAGCTTATCGGCGATGCGGTCCTCCACGCGGACCTGCGCCGCGAACTGCCTCTGGATCTCCTGGTTCTGGTCCGCCAGGTCGGCCAGGACCTTCTTCTCCTGGCCCAGGTAGTCCTTCAGGTCGACCTCGTGCTCGCGGAGCTGCTCCCGCTCGAGGTCGATGGCGATCGAGACGTCGGAGTCCTTCCGCGCCAGGACGTCGAGGAACGTGACCCGGTCCGACATCTCCGTCAGCGACTGCGCCCCCAGGATGGCCTCGAGGACGGCGGCCGGCCCGGTGATGTACGCGGCCCGGGCCCGCTCATCCAGCCGACCCTGGAGGGTCTGGATGTCCTGGGTCTGGTGGGCGATGCGGCGGTCGACGGTCGTCCTGCGCTCCCGGAGCTGGTTGAGGTGCGCCAGGGCTTGAGCGATCTGGGTGTTGATGCGGGTGATCTCGACCTCGATCGCACGGAGCCTGGTGCGCTCATGCCTGAGATCCCGCTTGATCTGCTTGACCCTCCGCTCAGCCCGGCGGATCTCCTCCACCGTGGTCTTCGCGGAGCCCGGCGCCACCTGGGCCAGCACGAGGAGGGCCGCCCCCAGGGCGAGGGCGCGCTGAACTCGACCGAGCACCGATCCCCGGCTCACGCTGGTCACTATCGGCAATGCCTACCGGAACCCTGAAGAAAAAGTCAACTGTTGTGACCAGGTTGACGCCCAGAACCCCCCGCTTCAAGCATCTGGCGCGGGTGACGGGACCGGCGAGAGATGTGCGGGCGAGGGGGCTCCCGAGGGCCGGGCGAGGGCCACCCCTGCGATCACAGCTCGGTGCCGGGGAGGCCGAGGTCGCGGGCGATGAGGATCCGCTGGATCTCGCTGGTCCCCTCGCCGATCTCCAGGACCTTCGAGTCCCGGTAGAACCGGGCCACGGGGAACTCCTCGATGAAGCCGTATCCCCCGTGCACCTGGACGGCTTCGCGAGCGCAGGTCACGGCGACCTCGCTCGCGTAGAGCTTGGCCAGAGAGGCCTCGGCCTTGTACGAGCGGCCTTGATCTTTCAGCCACGCCGCCCGGTACGTGGCCAGACGGGCCGTCTCCACCGCCACCCGCATGTCCGCCAGCTTGAACTGGATGCCCTGGAACTCTCCGATGGAACGGCCAAACGCTTCCCGCTCCTTCGCGTACTTCAGGCTCTCGTCGAGGCAGCCCTGCGAGAGCCCCACCGCCAGGGCGGCGATGGCGATCCGCCCGTCGTCGAGCGTCTGGAGGAACTGTGCGTATCCCTTCCCGCGCTCCCCCAACAGGTTCTCCTCGGGCACGCGGCATCCGCTGAACGACAGCTCGTGGGTGTCGCTGGCCCTCCATCCGATCTTCCGGTAGGACTTCCCCACCTGGAACCCCGGGGTGTCGGTGGGCAGGATGATCGTGGAGATCTCCTTCTCTCCGTCGTCCGCGCCCGTCACTGCCGTGATCGTGACCACCTTCGAGATGGGGGTCCCGGAGTTGGTGATCAGCGCCTTGGACCCGTTGATCACCCACTCCCCGTGGTCGAGCTTCGCCGACGTCCTGGTGGCGGCGGCATCGGACCCTCCACCGGGCTCGGTGAGCCCGAACGCCCCCAGGATCTCCCCCCGGCACATCGGCACCAGCCACCGCCGCTTCTGCTCTTCGGTGCCGAAATGGAAGATCGGGGTCGCCCCCAGGCCCACCGCGGCCTCCAGCGTGATGGCGATGGAGGAGTCCACCCGAGCCAGCTCCTCGATGGCCAAGCAGAAGGTCAGGAAGTCGGCGCCCTGGCCGCCGTACTCTTCCGGGAACGGCACCCCGAACAGCCCGAGCTCGCCCATCTGCTTGACGACGTCCATGGGGAGCTCTTCCTTGCGATCCATCTCCTCGGCTCGAGGAGCCACGACCTCCTCGGCGAACTCCCGGATCGCCTTGCGGAACTCCTCCTGCTCGGAGCTGAGATCGAAGTCCATGTCGGAATCACGATACCGTCACCAGGGCGCTCCGCACCTGGTCGGGCTCGATGAACGCCCGACGGTACCCGATCCGCTCCAACCGGTCCCTGGCCTCCTCCATGGCGCGATCCCCGCCGGCGGCGTCGGCGCCGAAGAAGGTTCCCGTCCACCACGCCGAGAGATCTCGGGAGATGGAATCACCCTGCTTCCGCTCGATGTCGAAGGCCTCGGTGGCCAGGTCGCGCGCGGCCTCCTGGTCTCCGTCGGCCAGGGACACCAGCGCCCGGGCCCACAACACCGCGGTCCGGTCGCCGGGCCCCTCGTACGCCGCCGGGAGCGACGGATCCTCCACCAGCTCCCGGGCCTCCTTGAGGTTGTTCCGCATCAGGAGGACGGTGGCCAGTTCGGACGCCGTCCAGGCCACCAGGACGCGGTCGCCCAGCTCCCGGCAGAGCTGCACCGATTCCCGCAGGTCCTGCTCCGCCTCCGCCAAGCGTCCGGAGAGCCGGTGAGTCGTCCCTCGGTCTCCCAGGGCGGACGCCAATTCCCACCGCGCCCCGAGGTCGCGGTACGTCCGAACGGCCTCGTCGGAAGCAGCGAAGGCCTCTTGCAGCCGCCACATCGCCCGGAGGGGGCTGGCCCGGCGCTCGTTGGCGGTGGCGATGGTGAACGGGTCCTTCATCTCCCGTCCGAGCGTCAACGCCTGGTCCGCGATCTCCAGGGCGGCCGCCGGCCCCTCCGCTCCAGAGATCGAGGCGAGGGCGTTGAGCGCCCGGGCCTCGGCCCATCGGTCGCCCTTCGGGTTGGTGCGAGCGATCCGGAGGGCCTCCTCGAAGGAAGCCCGCGCCGCTCCGATGTCGTCACGCCAGTACGGCGCCCAGCCCGCCATGAGCAGGGTTCGGGCCATCGCCCACTGGTCCCCGAGCTCTCGGGCGGCCTGGAGGGCCTGGTCGAACAGCTCACTCGCCCGATCGGGGTCGCCCCGGATGTTGAGGAGGATGTCGGCCAGGAACCGCAGGGCCATGGCCCTCGTTCCGGCGTCGTCCCCCCCGACTTCCAGAGCCCTCCGCAGGCTCTCCTCCGCCGCGTCGTAGTCGCCCAGCCAGTAACGGCTCTCCCCCATCCCCGCCAAGATCCGGGACTCCTCGGGTCCCCACGTGTCCTGAGGTCCCGCCATGGCCAGGGCCCGCCCATAGAGGTCGATGGCCGCCCGCGCCTCCATCCGCCACCGGGCCAGGTCTCCGGCTCGCCGGAGAGCGGCGACGGCCTGACGACGCGGCTCGGGATCCGCGGGGTCCAGGTCGAGCGCCGCTTTGGCCGCCTCCTCGAGGTGATACGCGATCTGGCGGGCGTTCTCGTTCGCGCCGCTTGAACGGAGTCCTTCGGCGAGACGCTCATGGAGCCGTCGCCTGTCCCGCTTGGCCAGCGACTCGTAGGCCACGTCGCGAAGGAGCTCGTGACGGAACCGCCACCGTCCCGGCCGGTTCTCGTCCCGGACGATGACCTCCTCCTCCTCGAGCCTCCTCAGGACCTCGGGATCGGCCTCCGTCACCAGCGCCAGCCTGGACTCGTGGAAGGCGCTTCCCGGAAAGACCGAGGCGATCCGGAAGAGGTTCCGCGCCGTCTCCGGAAGGTGGTCGAGGCGCGAGGCCACCACGGCCTGGACGGTCGGAGGCAGCATCCCATCGGTGCGCGGCCCGTGCGGCGTCTCGCTGCGCTCGTGAAGAAGCATGCCGGTCGTCTCGACGATGAAGAACGGGTTCCCCCCGGCCTGCCGGGCCACCCGATCGGCGGTCTCCTCCTCGAGGGCCTCCCCGGCGGCCTTGGCCAGCTCCCGAGCGTCTTCCGCGCCGAGGGGCTCGAGCCGGATGGTGAGGGCGTCCGCGTGGGCCGACGCCCACTGCGGGCGGCTGCCCAGCGGCTCCTCGCGCCCCACCGCCACCACGAGGATGGGCAGCCGGCGAACCTCCCGGAGCACCCCGTCCATCAGCTCGAACAGGGCAGGGCGGTCCCCCAGGTGGAGATCCTCCAGGACCACGACGACCGGGCCCGAGCGGGCCATGGCCCCCAGGAACGAGGCCAGCCCGGCCCGGATCTCCGCGCTCCGGTACGGGCTCTGCGGCCGGCTCTCCTCTCCCAGTCCCAGGAGGAGCCCGAGCCGTGCGGCCACCTGCTCCACCTCGGACGGATCGCAGCATCCCGCCACCGACTGCTCGAGCAGCCCGCGGAGCTTCTCCTGGTCGGGTTCGGCCTCGACGCCCAGGCGCCGCCGGATCAGATCGGCCAGCGCCGCGAACGCCGGGTCCTCGTGGAACTCGCTGTCCCGCCCGATCAGGACCTCGGTTCCCTCCGGGAGCCCGGCCAGGAGCTCCTCCACCAGTCGGCCCTTCCCGATCCCCCGCTCACCGAGGATCATCACCAGGTGCGCCCGAGAGGTCTCTCTGGCGCGCTCGAAGGTCCCGGTGAGGAGAGCCATCTCGCGGCGCCGTCCCACCAGGGGGATGGTCCGCCGCGAGGACCGGGGGGTCAGTGAGCGAACCGGCCGGACCAGCACGGGCCGGTCGAACCCCTTGGCCTCGAAATCATGGGGCTCCCCGAACTCGGCGGAGTGCCGGGTGAGCTGCCACGTGGTGTCGCCCACCAGGACCTCCCCGGGGTCGGCGGACTGCTGGAGGCGGGCGGCCATGTTCACCGTGGACCCCGACACCAGGAACTCGCCCGCGGGTGACGCCCCCGTGACCACGGGTCCGGTGTCGATCCCCACCCGGACCGCCAGCGGCTCGGGGAGCCCCAGACGCTCCCCCATCCGGGCGGTGCGATCCGTGATCGAGAGTCCCGCCCGGACCGCCCGCAGGGCGTCATCCTCGTGCGCGGCGGGCAACCCGAACACGGCCATCACCGCGTCTCCAACGAACTTCTCGGTTCGTCCCCGAAGCGCTTCCACCTCGTCGGAGGCCGACCGATAGAACTCCGCCAGCACCTCCCGGAACCGTTCGGGATCCAGGCTCGCGGAGAGCTCCGTCGAGCGGGCGAGGTCGGCGAACAGCACCGTCACCACCTTGCGCTCCTCGCCCAACCCCTCCGGAACCACCGGCCACCCGCACGACGGGCAGAACCGGGCGTTCTCGGGGAGCGGCGAGCGGCAGCGTCCGCAGACCGGCTGGCTCACGGTCAGAGCATACGAGACGTGACCGGCAGCCACGGGGCTCCAGGACCTCATGCGGAGACCCCGGAACTCGGGGGGATCGATCGCTTCAGTCTGCGACCGGCCGGAAGCCTCGGATGTCCAGGATCGAGCCGGCGCGTTGTCCCTTCGGCCGCAACGCTACCTCCACTCGCTGACCGATCTCCAGCGTGTCCATCTCGACCAGGAAGTGGACGAGCACGGTGTCGGCACCGTCGAGCCGGACCAATCCCAGGACCACCGGTTCCTCGAGCGGCTCGCCCTCCGTCCCGGCGTAGCCGACGGAGAACGACTCCAGCGTGCCCCGGGGTCCGACCACCGTGTCGGCCTCCAGTTGCGAGAAGCACCGCTCGCAGAACAGCCGGGCGGGGCAATACGTGAGGCCGCAGGACTCGCAGCGGGAGCCGAGGAACTCACCGCGCTCCTTGAGGGCCCGGAAGAACGCCTCGCCGGCCACCCCCGGCGTGTACCGGTGGGCGACCGGGATCTGCCCCTCCCACAGCCGCACGTCCCTCGGGTCGGTGATCTTCTCGAGCACTAGGCGCTCCCCCCGACGTCCCGGCGCTTCTTGCCCGACGCCGGCTTGCGAGCGCGAGTGCCCTTCCGCGCCGGGCGTCCGGACTTGCGGCGCAGCTTCGGATCCCGGGGCCGGAAGTACTGGATGTCCAGGATGGAGCCCTCCCGTTCGCCTTCCGGCCGCCACACCGCCTCGACCTCCAGCCCGACGCGCAGCCTGTCGGGATCGACCTCGCCGAGCTTGTGCATGATGCCGATGCCAGGTGACGCCCCGTCGATCTCGATGACTGCCGGGAGCTCGGGCACCTCGAGCGGCTGCATGTCCCAGGAGACCCAGCAGATGGAGAAGGTGGCGATCTTGCCGGCGTCTTCCACCTCCACCCATCTGTCGGTCGGTCGGAAACACTCTTCGCAGAACATCCGGGGCGGGACGAGGACCCTTCCGCAACCCCGGCACTCTCGCGCCAGCACGCGGCCTTCCCGGAGCCCCGCGAGGAACCGGCTGACCGCGACACCGGTGTCCCACGCGTACCGGGCCTCCACGGCGAAGTCGACCGCGCCGAGGGCCTCGCGGAACTCCTTCTCGCGGAGGGGTTGGGGCCCGAGGAACCGAGAGGGCTCCACCGCTACCTCCCCATGACCACGACGGTTCCCACCTGCATGAGGTCTCCCCAGGCCTGAGCGACGCCCCTCCGGGGATCGCCCGGCACCTGACGGTCGCCTGCCTCCCCCCGCAGCTGCCAGAAGAGCTCCGCGATCTTCATGAGCCCGGCGGCGGCGATCGGGTTGCCCACGCCCAGCAGGCCGCCCGATGGGCACGACGGCAGGTCGCCGTCCCGGTCGAGGACGCCGTCGCGCATGGCCTCTGGCGCCTTCCCCTTGTCGAACAGCAGCAGTCCCTCCAGGTGATGGAGCTCCTTGTAGTCGAACGGGTCATAGGGCTCCGCGACGTCGATCTCCTTGCGCGGCTCCCGGATCCCGGCCATGTCGTAGGCCATCCGGGCCGCCCGTTCCACGTACTCGGGGTAGTAGAGGTCGCGATTGGTCCAGTACGCCGTATCGAGGTGCCACCCGACACCGTCGATCCAGATGGGGTTGCCGGTCAGCCGCTTGGCCGCGCGTTCCCCGGCCAGGACCACCGCCACCGCGCCGTCGGTCACCGGCGAGACGTCGAGGCGCTGCACGGGCCACGCCAGGACCTCTGAGTTCAGGACGTCGTCCACGCTGATGTCGGCCTGGCCGAGCAGCGCGGCCGGGTGGCCCGCGGCGTTCCGCTTGTTCTTCACCGACACCGCGGCGATGTCGCGCTTGTCGAGCCCGTGAACGGACATGTAGCGATTCATCTCCAGGGCGAAGATCCACAGGAGGTTCGGCCCGAGGGGGCGTTCCAGGATGCTGTCGAAGATGGTGATGAAGGCCCCCTGAGCATGAGGCATCGTGGAGGACATCTTCTCCTCCGCCACCACCAGCGCCACGTCGAACATCCCCGACGCAACGAGGTACCAGCCCTGGATGGTGACGAAGACGCCGGTGCCCCCTCCGACGTAGGTTCGGAAGAACGGCTTGCCGTACGCGCCACATCCGTCCGACAGGTACTCCCCCTTCATGTGCACGCCGTCGAACGCATCCGGCGCCGTGCCCAGCGCGACGGCATCGACGTCCGCGAGCGTCAGGCCGCACGAATCGAGGGCGGCTCGGGAGGCCTCCCAGGAGAGCTCCTTTCCGGTCTCCTGGGCCCGGCGCACGAACCTCGTCATGCCCGCGCCGACCACGGCCACCCGCTGCCCCATCAGGTGGTTCCTCTGTTCAACCGCTCGATGAGCTCGACGCGGTTGCCGTCCGGGTCGCGGAAGGTGGCGAACCGCGCGAAGCCTTCCACCTCTCCGGAGTGCTCGTCGAACTCGACGCCTTTCTCTTCCATCGTGCGCCGTGCGCGGTCCAGGTCGTCCACCCGGAACATGATCGCGGCACCGCCCGACCGAACGGGGTGACCCTCGACGGCTCCGTGCAGGGCGAACCGAACCGGGTCGGTGGCGAACTCCGCCCACTGCGAGCCGTCCTGGCGCACGAGCTTGAGCCCGACCACGTCTCGGTAGAAGCTGACCGCCCGATCCATGTCGGCGGTCCAGTAATAGACGTAGTCGATGAATCCGATGCCCGTCACGCCATCACCTCGTCGGATGCGAACACAGCGACGGCGGCGCTCGTTGTGGGAACGCCGCGCCACGACTGCGCCACCGCCACCCCCGCCCCTTCCACCTGTCGCTCGTCCGCTTCCCCCCGGAGCTGGAGCACGCACTCCATCGCCTTGGCCAGGCCGTTGGCCTCGAACAGGTTCCCCTGCCCGAGCGAGCCGCCCGAAACGTTCACCGGAAGCTCCCCGTCGCGGGCAAAGGAGCCCTCCTCCAGGAGGGGCCCGGCCTCGCCCGGATGGGCCAGCCGCAGCGCCTCGACCGACATGAGCTCACGGTACGAGTAGAGATCGTCGACCTCGGCCAGATCCACGTCGCGAGGCGGAGAGGAGACGCCGGCCGTGCGGTAGGCACGATCCGCCGCGGCCCCCACGTAGTCCGCGGCCCCCCATTCACGGCTCTCGAGGGTCGGGCTGCCCGAGGACCATCCGACCCCGACGATCCAGACCGGGACGTCGGTCAGATCGCGGGCTCGGCCTTCCTCCGCCAGCACCAGCACGATGGCTCCGTCGGCCCGGGCCGCGACGTCCAGCCGCTTCAGGGGCCACCACAGTGGTTCTGAATCGGCCACGTCCTCGGCTGCGACCTCGGTCGGATAGGCGGCCCGGGGATTGTCGAGGGCGTTCCGCCGGTTCTTCTCGACGACGAGAGCGCACTGCTCCTCCGTGGTTCCCGTGGCGTCCAGATAGGACGTCATCTCCAGCCCGGCGACGGCATGCGGTGACACGTCGAGTGGGCGGTTGAGCACCGGATCCAGCGCGAACTGATGGATGTGCCCCAGGGTCAGGATGTCCGACGCCTTGCTGTGGCCTTCCACGACCACCACACCCGCGGCCCCGGACCGGATGAGCATGACGGCGGTGGCGATCCCGTAGAGGCCGTCCGCGGACACCGTCTGGACGGGACGAAGCGCCGCTCCAAGCTGGTCGGGCACGTATTCGTCGAAGATCGACGTGCCCTCCCAGAAGTCCTCGGAAACCGCGACGAAGGAATCCACGTCTCGGCGGGGATCGATGCCCGCGTCGTCGTAGGCGCGAAGCGCGGCCTCGAAGGTCTGCTCCTTGTACGAGAGGCCTGCGGTGATGGGAGCGAAGCCCGCGTGCCCCACCCCGATGATGGCGACACGGTCACCCATGAGCGGCGGCAGTCTAGCAGAGGTGGATCGGGCCCTCGCCGCGCGCCAAGGCGGTCAGCGCTTCTCCCAGCGGCGTTCCCTTGATCTGCTCGGCGCGCGCCGGGACGTCCACCTCCACGCGCAGCAGGCTCGGTGACTCGTGGACCAGCCTCGCACCCACCGCCTCGGCGACCTCTCGCATCTCGCGGTTGTCCCCCATCACGTATCCCCGCAGGGTCCGGACTCCATTCGACAGCGCCGCGGCTCCCAGCGCCTCCAGGAGAAGGGTCCCGATGCCGCGGCCCTGATGCTCGTCCACCACGGTGACCGCCGCCTCCGCCACCTCCGGCTCCTCCTCGAGCCGGACGTACCGCGACACACCAGCACCCGGGCTGCCCGTCTCGTCCGGCAACAACGCCGCCCACGCGAAGTGGTTCACGTAGTCGAGCTCGGTGAGGAACCGGAGCATGTCGTCGTCCAGTTCCTCGATCGGCGTCATGAAACGGCGATACCGGGAGGCCGCGGACAGCCGCCGGAAGCCCTCCACGAGCACGGGCTTGTCTTCCGGGACCAGCGGGCGGAGCCGCACGCACGCGCCGTCGCGGAGCGGCAGCGTCACCGTTCTCCGCGACACGAACTCCGGATCGATCGCCACGCCGCCCATCGCCTAGTCCAGGTGGACGACCTCACCGAACGCAACCGTCTTCCTGTCGCCATCCGCTTCCACGACGAGGCCACCGCGATCGTCCAGGTCCACGGCGCTGCCCTCGACCGTCCGGCCGTCCGTCACGGTGGCCCGAACCCGCCGACCGAGCGTCGCGCACAACGGCCGGTATCGGCCCACGACCGACCGCCCGAATCCCTCCTGCGCCGGCCGGTAGGCACGGAGGAATCCTGACAGGAACCCTTCCAGGAGTTCGGCAAGGTTCGCCGAGCCACCCTCGAGGGCCAGGCTCGTGGCGGTCTCCCGGAGCTGTTCGGGGAATTCCGCACGGTCCATGGAGACGTTCACCCCGATGCCCAGCACCAGGAAGTCCACCCTGTCGTCGAGGATCGCCGTCTCCGTGAGGATCCCGCCGACCTTGCGCGACCCCGCCGTGAGGTCGTTGGGCCACTTCGACGTGACCTCGACGCCCGCGACACGTCCGCACGCCGCCGCCATCTCCGTCGCAGCGAGGAGGGAAACCACCGCGGTGTCATCGGGCGGAAGGTCGGGCCGCAGCACCACCGAGAACAGCAACGAGCGTCCCGGCGCCGACATCCATCGGCGGCCCATCCGACCACGTCCGGCCGTCTGATGCCCCGCGGCCACCAGCGTCCACTCCCGGGCGCCAGCCTCGGCCAGCGCGCGCGCTTCGACGTTCGTGGAGGTCGTTTCCTCGAGGAACGAGGGAGGGATGTGGATCCCAGAGGCGCGCACGGCGCGTTCCAGGCTATCCTGACCCAACACCTTGTCCTCCCGCCGGGGAGGCTCGATTATGCCCCTGGAGCAAGCGGAGTGGCGAAGGTCCGGGTCCTTGTAGCGAACCGAGGAGAGATCGCTGTCCGGGTGATCCGGACATGCCGGGAACTCGGCATCCCCACGGTCGCCGTGTACTCGGACGTCGACCGCGACGCTCTCCACGTGGAGCTTGCCGATCGCGCCTATCGGATCGGGCCACCGCCGCCAACGCACTCCTACCTGAGCGTGCCGGCGATCCTGGATGCCGCGAGCAAGGGAAAGGCCACCGCGGTCCATCCCGGGTACGGATTCCTCGCCGAGAATCCCGACTTCGCCCGAGCCTGTGCCGGTGCCGGCCTCACCTTCATCGGCCCTCCGCCGGAGGCGATGGAGGTCATGGGGGACAAGGCCGCCGCTCGCCGGGCCGCCGAGCGGATCGGCGTTCCCGTGATCCCGGGCATCTCCGACCCGGTCGATGCGAAGGAGGCGCTGAAGGTCGCCGACCGGATCGGCTATCCACTCGCCGTGAAAGCGGCGTTCGGGGGCGGAGGCCGCGGCATGCAGCTCGTGGACAAACCCGACCGGCTGCGCGAGGCGGTCGAGCGGTCGGCTCGGGAAGCGCAGGCCTACTTCGGGCGGCCGGAGGTGTACCTCGAGCGATACATCACCGGGGCCCATCACGTCGAAGCTCAGATCATCGCCGACACCCGCGGGAACTTCTCGTTCCTCGGCGAACGCGACTGTACGCTGCAACGCCGGTACCAGAAGCTCGTCGAGGAGAGCCCGTCTCCGGTGGTCGACGCCGATCTGCGGACCCGGATCGGCGAGGCGGCGCTCGCCGTGGCCAAGGAGGCGGCGTACGTGAACGCCGGTACCGTGGAGTTCCTGGTCGACGACGACCGCTCCTTCTACTTCCTCGAGATGAACACCCGTCTCCAGGTGGAGCACCCGGTCACCGAGATGGTGGCCGGGGTGGACATGGTGCGGCTGCAGATCGCTGTGGCTCTGGGAGAGAAGGTGGACCTCTCGCCCGACCTCCGGGGCCACGGCATCGAGTGCCGGATCAACGCGGAAGATCCGACCCGCGACTTCGTCCCCGCTCCCGGCCTGGTGACCCGGTTCCGCCCCCCCACCGGTCCATTCGTGCGCGTGGATGCCGGGATCACCGAGGGCCGGGCCATCCCCGGCGACTACGACTCGTTGTTCGCCAAGCTCCTGGCGTGGGGAGAGAATCGCGAAGCGGCTCGGAGGCGGATGATCCGGGCCCTCGAGGAGTTCGAGGTGGAAGGGGTCCCCACGACCATTCCCTTCCATCGATGGGTCCTCGACACGCTGACGTTCATCGAGGGCAGCCACACGACCAAGTGGGTCGAGCGGGTGCTCGCGGACGGACAGTTCCCTCCGGATCGGTCCGGGGATCCCCGGTCCGAAGGCGGGCCGGCGCCCCTGTCGGGCCCCCAGACGACGGCCTCCCGAATGGTGGTCGAGGTGAATGGTCGGCGTATCCCCGTCCGGCTGTGGGGGGAAGACCTCCCGTCCGCGCCGGCTCCACCCGCCGGAGACACCCATGGGCTCCACGCCCACGGGACGGACTCCGTCGCCGCCCCAATGCAGGGCACGATCCTGAAAGTGATGGTGGAAGAAGGACAGGAGATCCGGGCCGGCGACGTGATCTGCGTGCTCGAAGCGATGAAGATGGAGAACCACGTGACCGCGACCCACGATGGAAGGGTCCTTCAGGTGACGGTGACAGAGGGCGACGTCGTGGAGACCGGCCAGGTCCTGGTGACCTTCGGGGAGTAGCCCCCGGCCGACCGGCAACCTCCGCCGAACTCAGCGGGGAGGCGGCCCCACCCGTGGAAGGAATCGTCCGATCATCGCGCGCCGCCGGGCGATCGCCCGGTACAGCCGGCCGGTCACGTCCCGAGCCCGATCGGAGCGGCCGAGGAACCGGCCCGCCCCCCGGAGCGGGGCCAGGAGCTCCAGGAGCGGCCCCACGGCGTCCCCTCCGGACAGCACCCGCTCGTCACGGTAGAGGTGGAAGGCGCCGTACCGTTCCTTCCTGGATAGGTCTCCGAGGTACCGGTCGGCTTGCGGGGAATCGAGGGTGGCCGTTCGCAGGCGCTTCGCGGTGTCGGCGGCGAGGACGAGCCTGGCGGTGAGTCTGCAGACCTTGCACTCCCCGTCGTAGAAGAGGATGGGTCCGTCGTTCCGGCGGCGGCTGCTGCGCCGGGCGGGGGTCACGACTTCGCCGGACGTCCCCATTCATCCCGCCCCACGAGCCGCACGCCGGCATCCCGGATGCCGTAGCGACGGTTCACGGAGACGAGGACGGCGGTGAGAGGCTCGAGGATCCGCGCCATCGACAGGGAGCCGCAATCCACCCACCGGAGACCCTCGATCTTGTCCACGAGCCCCCCGATCTTCACCTTCGCCTCGGGGTCGTCCCCGCACAGGAGCACGTCCCCCTCCGGCGTCCGGTCCAGGTCCTCGAGGACGTCGGCGCTCACCGAATGGAAAGCCGATACGAGCCGGGTGCCTTTCGAGAGCAATGCCTTCGCTTGCTCCGCCGCGGAGCCCGGCCAGGGACGGAGAACCTGCCACGGACGGCCTCCGACGGCCGTCGCCAACGGAGTGGTCGTGTCGCAGACCACGGCGCCCTCGGGGATGTGGCCGGCGATGGACCGGTAGATGTCGGCCTGGCCCGCGTAGGGCACCGTGACGAACACGACGTCGGCCGCCGCAGCCGCTTGGGTGTTCTCGGCACCGCCCAGCGTGGCACCTCCCTCGATCATCTCGTTCGCGCGGCGTGCCGCTTCCTCTCCCCGCTCCTCCGACCGCGACCCGATGATCACCTCTTCCCCCGCGCGGGCCAGGTGGAGGGCCAGCCCGAACCCCAGATCGCCGGTCCCGCCAACGATGGCGATGGTCATGGGATGCTCCGGCGGGCGGGGGGAACGCGGGGACGGATCACCGGTTCGGCTGGTACTCGCCGAACGCTCGCCGAAGGGCGTCGGAGACCTCGCCGAGGGTCGCTCGGGCCCGGAGCGCCTCCCTCATGGGGTGGAGGAGGTTGTCCGAGCCGCGGGCGGTGTCCTCGACCTCTTTCAGGGCCCGTTCCGCTGCCGCGTTGTCACGGTTCCGCCGGAGCTCTGCCAGCCGCTCGACCTGCCTGCGGACCTGTTGCTCGTCGAGCCGCTGGATATCCACAGGATCGTCGGACTCCGTGACGAAGCGGTTGACGCCCACGACGACCCGCTCACCGGATTCCACGAGGCGCTGGAGGCGATACGCGGCCTCGTGGATCTCGTCCTGCATCCACCCGGCCTCGATGGCTTCGACGGCTCCCCCCATCCCCTCGATCTTCTCCAGATACTCCCACGCCCGCGCCTCGATCTCGTTGGTCAGCCGTTCCACGTAGTACGACCCGCCGAGGGGATCCACGGTGTCGGTGACACCGGACTCGTACGCGATGACTTGCTGGGTGCGCAGGGCGATCCTCACCGCCTTCTCGGTTGGCAGCGCCAGGGCCTCGTCGAACGAGTTCGTATGGAGGGACTGCGTCCCGCCCAGGACCGCGGCCAGGGCCTCGAGAGCCGTGCGGACGATGTTGTTCTCGGGCTGCTGCGCGGTGAGCGTGGCCCCGCCTGTCTGGGTATGGAACCGGAGCATCGCCGATCGCGGATCCTCCGTGCCGAACCGCTCGGACATGATCCGGGCCCACATCCGCCGCGCCGCACGGAACTTCGCTGCCTCCTCGAAGAAGTTCATGTGACAGGCGAAGAAGAAGGACAGGCGGGGTGCGAAGCCGTCGACCGCGAGTCCCGCATCGAGCGCGGCCCGCACGTAGGCCGTGGCGTTCGCCAGCGTGAATGCCACCTCTTGGACCGCCGTCGATCCTGCTTCCCGCATGTGGTAGCCCGAGATCGAGATGGTGTTCCATCGGGGGATCCGCTCCCGGCAGTACGCGAACAGGTCCGTCACGAGCCGCATCGACGGCTTCGGCGGATAGATGTAGGTTCCCCGCGCCGCGTACTCCTTCAGGATGTCGTTCTGGACGGTCCCGCCGAGCTTGTCCGGCGGTACGCCCTGGTCCTCGGCAAGGAGCTCGTAGAGAAGCAGCAGGATCGCCGCCGTGGCGTTGATCGTCATCGACGTGGTGACCGAGTCCAGGGGGATCCCCTCGAAGAGCCGCTTCATGTCCTCCACCGAGTCGATGGCCACGCCGGTTCGGCCCACCTCGCCCAGAGCCCGGGGATGGTCCGAGTCCAGACCCATCTGCGTCGGGAGGTCGAAGGCCACCGAGAGGCCGGTCTGGCCGTGGTCGAGCAGGTAGCGGAACCGCCGATTCGTCTCCTCGGCCGTCCCCATGCCGGCGTACTGCCGCATCGTCCAGAGCCGGCCCCGGTACATGGAGGGGTAGACCCCACGGGTGAAAGGGTGGCCCCCGGGAAGCCCGAGGTCGCGTTCCGGATCGAACGCTTCGAGGTCCGCCGGGCCGTACAGTGGCCTGATCTCGATGTCGGAGTCGGTGGCCCGGCGGTCTTCGGGCTGCGTCATCGGGGCCTAGCCTAACTCCCGGCGGAGCGCCCCTGGGACCGCTCCGGGGAGCCCCGTCGCGACGATAGACTGGGGACCGATCTCTTGAAGCGGACCTCCGAGTTCGGAAGCCTGTACAAGGGCCGGGAAGGCCAGTGGTCCTGGATCGCCCACCGGGTCACTGGGGTCGGCATCCTGGCCTTTCTCTTCGTCCACATCGTCGACACGGCCCTGGTGGCATGGGGCCCGGGCGCCTACAACAAGGTGGTGGCCGTCTACCACCATCCGATCATCCAGATCATGGAGCTCGGCCTGGTGGGGGCGGTCATCTACCACGCCCTCAACGGGATCCGCATCATGGTCATCGACTTCTGGCCGAGGGCCTCCCTCTACCAGGCTCGACTGTTTTGGGCCACGGCGACGCTCTTCGCCGCGGCGATGGCCCCGATCGCCTGGCTCATGGGAACCCGGATCGTGCAGGCGATCATGGAAGAGGGGCTGTTCTAGTTGGCCGTGCGAGCACATCCCGCCGCAACGGAGCCGCGCGCTTCGACCGGGCGTGAGCGTCCCGCCGGGTTCGAGCTATGGACATGGCTGTTCATGCGCCTGTCCGGGATCGTTCTCCTCTTCCTGGCGGTCGGGCACGTCCTGATCATGCACGTGTTGGAGGAAGGGGTGCAGCGCGTCAACTTCGACTTCGTGGCCGAGCGATGGGCCGGCGGGTTCTGGCGAACATGGGACTGGTTGATGCTATCGCTCGCCTTGCTGCACGGTCTGGCTGGGCTCCGGGTGATCATCATGGACTACGTCCGGCGGCCGGGCTGGCGGCTGGCGTGGAACTCCTTCTTCGGGATCGTCGGGATGACGCTGTTCGCCCTCGGTACGGTCATCGTCTTCACATTCGATCCATCCCAGTTCCGGGTGTGATGACGCAAACCCACACCTACGACGCGGTGATCGTGGGCGCGGGCGGTGCCGGACTTCGCGCCGCCATCGAGACCGCCGACCGGGTCCGCACCGCGGTGATCTCCAAGCTCTACCCAACGCGTTCTCACACCGGAACGGCACAGGGAGGGATGTGCGCAGCGCTCGGCAACGTGGAGGAGGATTCACCCGAATGGCATACCTTCGACACGGTGAAGGGCGGAGACTACCTTGTCGACCAGCCCGCCGCCGAGGTCATGTGCCGTGAAGCCATCGACGCGGTGATCGAGCTCGAGCACTGGGGATTCCCGTTTAACCGGACCCCCGAGGGCAAGATCGACCAGCGACGGTTCGGTGGACACACCCGCAACCATGGGGAGGCTCCCGTCAAGCGCGCGTGCTTCGCGGCGGACCGGACCGGCCACATGATCCTGCAGACCTTGTACCAGCAATGCATCAAGAGGGACGTCCGGTTCTTCAACGAGTTCTACGTCCTCGACCTCTTGTTCGACGGAGACCGAGCGGCCGGTGTGGTCGCATACGAGCTCGCCACGGGTGAGCTTCACGTGTTCCGTGCCAACGCGGTGCTGTTCGCCACGGGGGGCTACGGGAAGATGTTCAAGATCACCTCCAACGCGCACACCCTGACCGGCGACGGACTAGGCGTGTGTTACCGGCGGGGCATCCCGCTCGAGGACATGGAGTTCTTCCAGTTCCATCCCACCGGCATCTACAAGATGGGGATCCTCATTTCGGAGGCCGTTCGGGGGGAGGGCGGCATCCTCCTCAACGGCGAGGGTGAGCGGTTCATGGAACGTTACGCCCCCACGATCAAGGACCTGGCCCCCCGGGACATGATTGCCCGGGCCATCTACCACGAGATCCACGAGGGCCGAGGGGTCGAAGGGAAGGACTACGTGCACCTCGACGTCCGCCACTTGGACCCCGAGATCATCGAGAAGAAGATCCCGGACGTCACGGAGTTCGCCCGGATCTATCTCGGGGTGGAGCCCCTGCGGGAGCCGATCCCCATCCAGCCCACGGCGCACTACGGGATGGGGGGAATCCCCACCGACGTGGACGGTCGGGTTGTGCTCGGCGAGGCCGAGGAGCCGGTGCCAGGGCTCTACGCTGCCGGAGAGTGCGCCTGCGTGTCGGTGCATGGGGCGAACCGGCTGGGAACCAACTCGCTCCTGGACATCGTGGTGTTCGGCAAGCGGGGAGGACGGCACATGGCCGGGTACGCTCAGGAGGCCAGCCTCGCGCAGCTCCCCAAGCACCCGGAGAGGCCGACCGGCGAGCTGCTCCAGAGGCTCTTGGGCACCACGGGGACCGAAGGGATCCCGCAGATACGGGAGGAGTTGCAGGAGAACATGTCCGAGCTGGCCGGGGTGGTGCGCACCGAGGAGAGCGTGCGGAAGATGCAGGAGATCCTCGGCCCGCTCCGGGAGCGCTACGGGCGCGCCACGGTCCAGGACAAGGGCAGGGTCTACAACACCGACCTCATGGAGGCCGTAGAGCTGGAGTTCCTCCTGGACTGCGCGGAGACCCTGGTGGCCGCTGCCCTGGCCCGGGCGGAGAGCCGGGGCGGGCACTATCGGGAGGACCACCCCCTCCGGGACGACGAGCATTGGCTCCGCCACTCCCTGGCCTACCGGGAGCGGGACGGGTCCGTGCGCCTGGAGTACAAGCCGGTGAAGCTGGGATCCTACGTGCCCATGGAGCGGAAGTACTGATGAGCAGCCCCCGGCAGGAGCGCGTGTGATGGAGACGCTGGCTCACGACATCGTCATCGTGGGAGGAGGGGCCGCGGGTCTCCGGGCGGCCATCGCTGCCGCCGAAGTCTCGGATGCCCTGAGCATCGCCCTGGTGTCCAAGGTCTACCCGATGCGCAGCCACACCGTCTCCGCGGAGGGTGGAGCGGGAGCGGTCGTCCGGAAGGACGACAGCCTCGACCTCCACGCCTTCGACACCATTCGTGGGAGCGACTGGCTCGCCGACCAGGACGCCGTGGAGGCTTTCGTCGCCGAGTGCTTTCCGGAGATGGTCCGGCTGGAGCACTGGGGATGTCCGTGGAGCCGTGAACCGGACGGGCGGCTCGCCGTCCGGGCGTTCGGCGGGATGAGCGTGAACCGAACGCTGTTCGCGGCCGACAAGACCGGCTTCCACCTTCTCCACGCCCTCTTCCAGACTTCCCTGAAGTACGAACGTATCGCCCGCTACGACGAGTTCTTCGTGACGAATCTGCTGGTCGAGGAGGGCCGGTGCGCGGGGGTGGCCGCCATGGATCTCCGCGACACCGAGGTGCGATGCATCATCGGAAGGGCCGTCATCGTATGCACCGGTGGCGCGGGGCGTGTCTATTCCTTCACCACGAACGGGGCCATCAAGACGGGCGACGGGATGGCGCTAGCCTACCGGGCGGGCGTCCCCCTCAAGGACATGGAGTTCGTGCAGTACCATCCAACCGGCCTGCCCGGAACCGGGATCCTCATCACCGAGGCCGCCCGGGGGGAGGGCGGGTACCTGCTGAACAAGCAGGAGAGGCGGTTCCTCGAGGACTACATCCCGTCCAAGATGGAGCTGGGGCCCCGTGACATCCTCTCCCGGGCGATCATGCAGGAGTTCGAGAAGGGCCAGGCGTTCGAGGGTCCCTATGGCGAGTACGTGCACCTCGACGTCCGACACCTCGGCGAGGAGACGATCGACAGAAATCTGCCGTTCGTCCGAGAGCTGGCCCGGAACTATGTGGGGATCGACCCGGTCCACGAGCCCATCCCGGTGCGACCGGTGGTCCACTACATGATGGGAGGGATCGACACCGACATCGTGGGCCGGACCCGGCTCCCTGGCCTCTACGCCGCGGGGGAGGCCGCCTGCGTGAGCATCAACGGGGCCAACCGGCTGGGCTCGAACTCCCTCAGCGAGTGCCTGGTGTTCGGGGCCAGGGCGGGGAGGCAGGCGGCGCAGGACGCTCTCGACGCAGCAGCCCCGAAACGCGCCCCCCTCGTCAAGCTCGCCCAGGAGGAACAGGACCGGCTGCTCGAGGACTACCTGGATAAGCCGGGAGGCGGGGAACGGGTCGGGGCGATCCGCCGGAACCTCCAGGCGGTGATGGAGAAGGGAGCGGGCATCTACCGGACCGAGGAGTCGCTCAAGGAGGCAGTCGAACAGATCCGCAAGCTTCGGGATCAATACTCGAACCTGAGCCTCGACGATCGGGACCGAGCCTTCAATACCGAGCTGGTAGCGGCCCTGGAGCTCGGCAGCATGCTCGACGTGGCGGAGTCGGTGGTCGCATCGGGCCTCGAGCGGCGGGAGTCCCGGGGATCGCACACTCGCTCGGACTACCCAGCCCGCGATGACGAGCAGTTCCTGAGGCACAGCCTGGCCGTCAGCACTCCGAAGGGGCCACGGATCGAGTACCGCGACGTGACGATCACCCGATGGCCGCCCGCCGAGAGAGAATATTAGGAACGTCGGACATGGCCGAAGAGAGGATGGCGCTGAAGGTGGCCCGGTGGCGGCCGGGACACGTCCCCGTGCCCTACTACGACGAATACGAGGTCCCGTACCGCGAGGACATGGTCGTCCTCGACGCACTGAACCACATCAAGGACGACATCGACGGGAGCCTCGCCTATCGCTGGTCGTGCCGCATGGGCGTGTGCGGGTCCTGCGGGATGATGGTGAACGGGGAGCCCCGGCTCACCTGCGCCACGTTTCTGCGAGAGTTTCGCCCGGAGCCCGTCGTCGTCGAACCCCTCCAGCACTTCCCTGTGGTTCGCGACTTGGTCGTCGACATGACCGACTTCATGGAGAAGCTGAAAGAGGTCAAACCCTGGATCATCCGAGAGCAAGAGAAACCCGTCGGAGAGGGCGAATATCTTCAGACCCCCGAGGAGATCGACCGCTACAAGCAGTTCAGCATGTGCATCAACTGCATGCTCTGCTACTCGGCCTGCCCGGTCTACGGTCAGGACCCCGAGTTCCTCGGCCCTGCGGCGATCGCCATGGCCCACCGGTACGACCTCGACTCCAGGGACCAGGGACGGGCCGAGCGAAAGGAAGTCCTGGAGGTCGACTGGGGCATCTGGGACTGCACCTTCGTCGGCGAATGCTCGGTGGTGTGCCCCAAGGACGTCGACCCCGCGGCGGCCATCCAGCGGTCCAAGGTGGCCGCGGCCACCGACACCCTCCGCTCGGTCGTGTGGCCGTTCGAGAGGCCCAAGGTGAGGACGGGGGCAGGCCGGCGGTACCCGGTCCACGTCCCCAAGATGCCCCGTTCCTGGTGGCTGAGGACCGTCCCCTACCGGCGATTCGCGGCCCGAGAGCTCACGTCGGTGTTCGTGGCGGCCTGGTCGGTGTTCCTCCTGCTGTTCCTGTTTGCGCTGTACCGGGGGCCGGAGGCCTACGCGGCGTTCCTCCGGTGGTTGGGCCTGCCCGCGATCATCGCCGTCTCCGTGGTCATCCTGGGCGCCGTCCTGTACCACACGGGTACGTGGTTACGCCTGACGGCCCACGTCCAGGTGGTCCGGCTCCTGGGGAAGGCCCTGCCGGGTCCGGTCAAGCTCGGAGCGCTCGTCGGGGCGTTCATCGCGGTCTCCGCCATCGTCGCCTACTTCCACGTCTGGTTCTAACGATGGCCAAGACGAAGCAGCAGCAGAAGAACCCGCTGCCTTCGCCGGAGCTCGCCTTCTGGTCGCTCTTCTCGGCGGGCGGGATGGTGGCCGCATTCCTCTTTCCCGTCCACATCGCGATCCTGGGGATCGCCTTCACCCTCGGATGGCTTCCCGACGACGCATTGTCCTACGAGCGGGTCATCGACCTCGTGCGCCACCCGGTGACCAAGCTCTACCTCGGGATGCTGGTCAGCCTGCCCCTGTTCCACTGGGCCCACCGGTTCCGGTTCACCATGCACCACGAGCTCGGCATCCACGGCGCAAAGCTGCACATCGCCGCGGCCTGCTACGGGACCGCCGTGGTTGGCACGGCCCTCACGGTGTGGGTGCTCGTTCTCATCTGATCCGGGGTCGCTCTTCGATGCGCCCCCCGGTCGGCGGGTCCCAGGAGGGGGCAGCGGGCGCAGCCGCGATATCATCGGTCGCCGATGGACTTGACGCTGCGCATCCGCCGGTATAACCCCGAGATCCGCGCCGACCCGTGGTGGGACGAGTTCACGGTGGAGATGGAGCCGTCCGATCGGCTCCTCGACGCCCTCCATGAGGTCAAGTGGCGCCACGACGGCACGCTGGCCCTCCGGCGGTCGTGCGCACACGGCATCTGTGGCTCGGACGCCATCCTGGTCGACGGGAAGAACGCACTGGCCTGCAAGGTGCTGGTGAAGGACGTGGCGCCGAAGGTGACCATCGAACCGATCCGCGGCCTTCCGGTGAAGAAGGACCTCATCGTCGACATGGAGCCGTTCTTCGAAGGGTACCGAGCTGTCCTGCCCTACCTGATCAACGACGAGGACGCCGGCGACCGGGAGCGACCCCAGAGCCCAGAGGAACGGGAGCGCTTCGACGACACGACGAAGTGCATCCTCTGCGCTGCCTGCACGACCTCGTGTCCGATCTTCTGGGGAGACGGCAAGTACATCGGCCCCGCCGCCATCGTGAACGCCCACCGGTTCATCTTCGACTCGAGGGACCGGGGAGCCAACGAACGCCTCGGAGTGCTCGCCGAAAAGACGGGCGTGTTCCGCTGTCGCACCACGTTCAACTGCACCGAGGCCTGCCCGCGCGGCATCAAGGTCACCCAGGCCATCCAAGAGGTGAAGCGGGCCATCCTGTTCGAGCGCCTGTAGGCCGGAACCTTCAGTCTGCGATCCGATCCCTCCCGCGCCGGCGGCGACGGCCGCCGTCGTCCGTGAGGAACGAGAACTTCCCGCTGGCTTCGAGAACGCCGAACTTCACGTGACGGAGGTCGCCGATCCCCTGCTCTCGCGCTGCGTCGAGGAGCTCGTCGACCGTCACCCGCTCGACTCGGAGGGCCTCCCGCTGGACTCGACCATCGCGCACCACGATCACGGGATGTCCCTCGATCAACCCCCGCGTGGGCTTGAACCGGAAGCTCACGAAGGACCACAGGAGGACCCAGAAGCCCAGCGTGCCGATCGCCAGGAAGGCCCCGGTGACCGAGTAGTCCTCCTGTGTCACACCCTGTTGCACCAGGTCCCCGATGGACACCAGCAGCACCAACTCGAACGCGCTCATCTCGGAGAGCTCTCGCTTGCCCAGCGCTCTGATCAGGATCCAGATCATGAAATAGACGACCGAGGCTCGGATGACGATCTCCATCAGGGCACCACCCTTGTCGTGTAGTGGACCGTCACGACCGCCAGTCCATCGACGAGCACCGAGGTCTCCGCCGACTGGTTCACGTGCTCCGTCGGCTCGATACGACCGTCCATCGTCATCCGGAACACTTCCCCAGGCGGCGGGTCGAACTCGAAGATCAGTTGGTCTCGCGTGGCTGTGACGCTCGACGGATCGGGATAGAACACGTTGTGGTCGAACAGCATCAGGTAGTTGCGCGTCGTGGCGATCGTAAGCGGACGCTGGAACCCTCCCGGGTGATGGACCTCGATCCCCCACGGCGTCGCCAGGCCCGGACGACTCACCGACCCGTACGTGACCGACAGGCGGTAGCCTCCGCCCGCGGCCGTCACCGAGTCCGTCCGCATCCCCAGGACGTTCGCCAGCGCGAGTACCAAGACACCGATCAGTCCAGAGAGCAACAATCGTCGTCCGGCCCGGGCGCGACGCAGCCGGTCGAGCGGACTCGGCTCCGGGCTGGTCGGCATCGACTCCAGCTCGTTCCCCGACATGGTCCTCCTTCCGCCGCTGGTCACCGTCATTCTGAACCGTCCGATATGGGTGTTTGGCCGTTTGGACTTGGGGAAAGCGACACGAGAAGAGAAGGGAGGGTCCGATGCCACAGCGTGCATGGAGCGACAAGCGAGAGCGGCAGTACGAGCACATCAAGGAGAGCGCCAAGGACCGCGGTGTCGGTGCCGAGCGGGCCGAGGAGATCGCAGCGCGGACCGTGAACAAGGAGCGGGCGCGGTCAGGCGAGGCCAGGGAGAGGTCCAAGACGTCGACCAGGGACATCTCCTCGGGCAGGCGCGGAGGGCTGCGTTCGGGCACTGATCGGCCGCGGGGGCGGACCAGGGACCAGCTCTACAACGAGGCCAAGAACCTCGGCATCGAGGGCCGATCGAAGATGAACAAGCGGCAGCTCCAGGCAGCGGTCAACCGGAAGAAGGGCTAGGGCCGCCCGCCGGGTTGCTTTAGGGCCTGAAGGACCGGACCGGTGACCACCGGCTGACCACTGTACCGTCCTGCGAGCGCGCCCGGAACGAGTACCGCACTCCGTTCCGGACCCGGACGGGCCAGCGATTCTTGCCGAACACTCCGTTGAGAGCGGCCGTGTCGCGCTTCCACTTCCGCCAGTCGCCCGAGCCCACGCGGAACTGGACGTCGTAGACACTGCCGGTCTCTGAAGCCTGGGCAGCCCACCGGACCGTGAAGGGACGCCCGTCGGGCGCTCGCTTGATCCGAACGGGCACCCGCACGAAGCCATCCATGGCCGAGCCGTGGAATTGGCAGAAGTAATAGAAGGTGCCGGCTGAGAAGACAGCCTCATAGTCGATGGGTCCGGTCGTCGTCGGACCCGAGTGGAACAATCCACCCTCTTCGTGGACGTTGTGAGAATTGATCGATCCGACACCTCTCGTCCAGTGGACCGAGTCCCCCACGGTGATGCCCGCGGCGTCGGGGGTGAAGAAATTGTCACCGATGGTGACCTCCTTCGTGACCGCTCCCGCGGGAGTGAGCGGAAGGAGCGCAGACACCAGGAGCAGCAGAGCGAGCCGTCGAGCCATTGCTCTCTCCCCAGTTAGGCGGCGCGGAATCCGGAGCGCCGGCGAGACGCTGTCCTCTGTTGTTCGTCGTGTCCCGGTTCCAGGTTCGCCCCCGCCCGGATCGACCCGAACCCACCTCATCGGCAGCGCCGTTCGACGGGAGGGCGCAGGCTTGCGGCCCTGCTAGCCTAGCCCCGTGCCGCATCGGGTCACGCTCCTCCCGGGGGACGGTATCGGCCCGGAGGTCGCCGCGGCGGCCCGTCGTGTGGTCGAGGCCACCGGCATCGAGGTCGAATGGGACGTTCAGGAGGCCGGAGCGGGCGTCATCGACTCCGAGGGAACACCGCTCCCCGGCCGGGTCATCGATGCAATCCACGAGTCCCGAGTCGCCCTCAAAGGCCCCATCGCCACACCGGTGGGCACGGGCTTCCGAAGCGTCAACGTCGAGCTTCGCCAGCAGCTGGATCTGTTCGCGGCGGTCCGCCCGTCCCGTTCCTTCCGTGGAGTTCCCACCAGGCACCTCGGTGTGGACATCGTGGTCATCCGGGAGAACACCGAGGACCTGTACCAGGGCGTCGAGTTCCAGCGATCGTCCGTGGAGGTGGCCCGGTTGGGCCAGGCGCTGGAGGAGTTGGCCGGCTTCAGGCTCAGGGATGACGCGGGCGTGACTCTCAAGCCGATCTCGGTCACGGGGACGCGGCGGATCGTGCGGTTCGCCCTGGAGCATGCCCGCCGACACCGCAGAAGGCGGGTCACGGTCGGTCACAAGGCGAACATCATGAAGTTCTCGGACGGCGTGTTCCTGGCCACGGCTCTCGAGGTGGCCGAGGAGTATCCCGACGTCCACGTCGACGCCGTGCAGGCCGACGAGATGGCGATGTGGCTCGCATGGGAGCCTCAGGTCATGGACGTGCTTCTCCTGCCGAACCTCTACGGCGACATCGTCTCGGACCTGTGCGCGGGGCTGGTGGGGGGTCTCGGGCTGGCCGCCGGCGCCAACATCGGCTGGGAGTACGCGGTCTTCGAGCCCGTGCACGGAAGCGCCCCGGACATCGCAGGGAAGGGGATCGCCAATCCCATCGCCATGATCCTCTCCGCGGCCTTGCTCCTTCGGCACATCGGACGGGACGATGCGGCGGCGGCCATCGAGTCCGCGGTCGGGGCGGTCCTCGAGGAGGGCGGGACGCGAACTCCGGACATGGGCGGCGACGCGACGACCGCGTTGATGGCCGACGCGGTGGCCTCGGCGGTGGCGTCGCGACTCACCTGACCCTCCAGGACTCCGCGAGGCGCTCCCTCATCCCGTACCCGGGTCCCCCCCTGGGGCCCGACCGGGCCCCTTCCTCGGCACCCGTCAACATCCCGGCTCCCCGGGATGCCCACAGCACCCCCTCAACAGTCCCGTCGCCACGAACCTGTTCCGAATGGTGAGGCGGATCTTCTTCCCCACCGGGCCCTGGTACTCCGACCAGTTGGTGAAGAAGTCCCGGACGTAACGGCCGAATCCTCGTGTCACCCGAGCCTCGAGACGATCGCGCACACGTGCACGAGGCAGATTCTAGGCAACCTTCCGGGAACCGGCGTGCCCGAGAGTAGACTCCCTGGCGCATGCGCTGCCCGAACTGCGCTCAGGAGAACGCTGACACTTCCGCGTTCTGCTTCGAATGCGGCGCCCGGCTGAAGCCGGACGCCCCCTCCCCGGAGCGCGGACCCGGTGCGCCTGCGGCACCCCCGGAACACCCCCCGCCCCCCGTGACGCCCGGAGGATCGGGCACCGCCCCGGCCCCACCCCAGCCGGAGAGCGGCCCGGCGGCCTCCGCGGCTCCACCGGCCCCGGGCCCCGGGACTGCGACGGCCCCGCCGGAGGTGCTCCGCCCCGGCTTCCCGCGTGCCACCGACACGGTCCTGACCCATCTCGGCCAGGTCTTCGGCCTCGGCTACGGCCCCGACCACTACGCCGTGTGGGACTTGCGGAAGGCCGGGGAGCCTGTGGCTCGGTTCGACCCGACCCCGATCGGATGGGAGGCCGCTTGGCGAAGGTTCCACGAACTGGAGCGCATCCACGGGATCCCCGCCTGGCGGAGGCCCGTCATCGGATGGATCCTCCTGCACGTGGCCATCGGCCTCGTCGCGCTGGCCCTGGTCCAGTTGTTCCTCATCGGGTTCGTCCTCGGCCTGGCGGGGAGGAACGTGGACCGGCTGTCCGAGGCCACCGGCTGGGGGATCGCCGTCTTCGTGATCACCGGCCTCGTCTCCTGGCTGCTGTTCGTCTTTCTGCGGAGGTCTTCGGTTACCCGGTGGGCCATTTCCTTGGCGTTGCTGGCAACGGGGCTCGCGATCGCCCTCGCGTTGGCGTTGGCCACGCAACCTTCCGGCACGCCCTGACCGATCGGCCCCGTCTCTCCTGCATCACCGGCCGGACGTATCATTCCGTGACCATGTTCACCCGCTCCGCCCGCTTTTACGACGCCTTGTACTCCTGGAAGGACTATCCGGGGGAGACGGCCAAGCTGCGGGCCATCATCCACGAGCGGCGTCCCGATGCCCGCACCCTCCTCGACGTGGCGTGCGGGACCGGCAAGCACCTGGAGCTCCTGCGCGAGGTGTTCGAAGTGGAGGGAGTCGATATCAATCCGGAGTTCGTGGCCATCGCCCGCGACCGGCTCCCGGGTGTCTCGGTCCACGAAGGGGACATGCTGAGCTTCGACCTGGGGCGGACCTTCGACGTCGTAACCTGCCTGTTCAGCTCGATCGCCTACGCGAAGACGCCGAAGGACCTCGGACGGGCCATCGCTACCATGGCGGGGCACGTCAAGGCCGGGGGCGTGCTGATCATCGAGCCGTTCTTCGAGTCACACCAGTGGGAGTTGGGACATCTCGCCGCTCTCTTCGTGGACGAGCCCGATCTGAAGATCGCCCGGATGAACCAGGCTGACCGAGACGGCGACCTGGCCGTGATGGACTTCCACTACCTCGTGGCGTCGGCCGACCGGATCGAACACTTCACCGAGCGCCACGAGGCCGCCCTCTTCAGCAAGGACGAGTACCTGAAGGCATTCGGCGCCGCGGGCCTCGAGCCGGAACACGACTCCGAGGGCCTGATGGGTCGCGGCCTGTATATCGCCGTGAAGCCCGGGTGACGCGGAGATCAGCCCAGCCTGGCGAGGTCCTCGCATTTCTCGCGGATACCCTCGGCAGCCGCCCGGAGCCCAGCCAGCTCGACTTCGTTGAGCTCGAGCTCGACGATCTCGCGGACGCCTTCGCGGCCCAGCCTCGCCGGGACTCCCACGTACACGTCGGAGATGCCGTACTCACCCGTGGTCCAGGCGCACACCGGCAAGACTTCCTTCGTGTCCCCCACGATCGCGTTGACCATCTGGGCGATGGCTGCGGACGGTCCGTAGTAGGCGCTCCCCTTCTTGTAGTAGCCGACGATCTCGGCACCCGCGTCGCGGGTTCGCTGGTACAGCCGTTCCAACGTGGCGTCGTCGGTCAGTTCCACGAGTGGCTTGCCCTCCACGGTCGCGTGTCGAGGGAGTGGGACCATGGACTCGCCGTGCGATCCGAGCGTCATGGCCTCCACCGCCGACGGCGACACACCCAGCTCCTCGGCGATGAAGTAGTGGAGTCGAGCCGAGTCGAGGGTCCCCGCCATCCCCATGACCCGTTGCCTGGGGAAGCCGGAGACCTCGGCGGCCAGGAATGTCATCTCGTCGAGGGGATTCGTCACCATGACGATGATCGCTTCCGGCGAGACCTCAGCAACCTGCAGGGTGACGTCGCGAACGATGCCGGCGTTCTTCTCGAGGAGGTCCATCCGGCTCATCCCGGGTTGCCGCGGGAGGCCGGCCGTGATCACCACCACGTCGGATCGCGTGGTGTCCGCGTAGTCGTTCGTTCCCCGGAGGGCGGGCTCGAAGCCCTCGATCGGCGAGGACTGGTTCATGTCGAGGGCCAGGCCCTGGGGCAGCCCCTCCACGATGTCGATCATGAGCACCTCGTCGGCGAGCCCCTTCTGGGCTACCCGCATGGCCGTGGTGGCTCCTACGAACCCGCTGCCGACGATGGTCACCTTCACTGCTCCGTCCCCCGCTCCAGTATCTCGATGACGGCGTCCGCGACCTGGGACGTCCCCACGGCGGCAGGGTCGTCCCGCGAGGGCTTCATGTCGTAGGTCACGCTCTTGCCCTCACGGATCACCGAAGCGATGGCCACCTCCAGGCGATCGGCGGCGTCTCGCTCCTCCAGGTGTCGGAGCATCAGCATCCCCGAGAGCATCATCGCCATCGGGTTGACCCTGTTCATCCCCTTGTACTTCGGGGCGCTTCCGTGCGTCGCCTCGAACACCGCCACCTCGTCGCCGATGTTTCCTCCGGGCGCCACCCCGAGCCCACCGATCAGTCCGGCGCAGAGGTCGGAGATGATGTCGCCGTAGAGGTTCGGGAGGACGAGCACGTCGTACTCGTCCGGCCGGGAGACGAGTTGCATCGCCAGGTTGTCGACGATGCGGTCCTCGAACGCGATGTCCGGGTACTCCTCGGCAACCTCTCGCGCGGTCTGGAGGAACAGGCCGTCGGAGAACTTCATGATGTTCGCCTTGTGGACCGCCGTGACCTTCCTCCGCCGCTCCTTGCGGGCGTGTTCGAAGGCGAATCGCACGATCCGCCGCGTTCCGGTCACCGAGATCGGCTTGATCGAGATGCCGGAGTCCTCGCGGATCCGCTTCCCAGTGAGCTCCTCGATGAGGTCGATGAGCTTCTTGGCCTCGGGGCTCCCTTGTTCGAACTCGACACCGGCGTAGAGATCCTCGTGGTTCTCGCGACAGATCACGATGTCGACGTCCTGGTACCGGCTCCTGACCCCCGGGTACCACTTGCATGGACGGAGGCAGCAGAACAGGTCGAGCTCCTTGCGAAGAGCCACGTTGACGCTGCGGAAACCCGTGCCCACCGGGGTGGTGATGGGCCCCTTGATGGCCACCCGGTTCGCACGGATCGAGTCCAGGACGTGCTCGGGCAACGGCGTGCCGTACCTCTCCACCACGTCGGCCCCCGCATCCTGGACGTCCCAATCGAACTCGACGCCGGTGGCTTCGAGGACCCGGCGGGTGGCCTCGGAAAGCTCGGGCCCGACCCCGTCGCCAGGGATCAACGTGACGCGGTGCGCCATCCTTCCCTCCTTCGTGCCCAGCGCTGCGGCAGACATCATAGCCGCCGTCTGAGCGGCCCTCGGAACGCGGTCGCCGCGGCGACCGCGTTCCGAGG
>JBOGWB010000034.1:0-18421 GCA_050693035.1 Actinomycetota bacterium | reverse complement strand
GTCGTGGCCCATCGGAACCGGCGGCTCTTCCCACCGATCACCTGGGTCGCCGGGATCCTGTACACGATCCCCAGCCTGGCGCTGTTTGTCTTGCTCATTCCAATCACCGGGTTGACCAAGGTCACAGCGGAGGTCGGCCTGGTCAGCTACACACTCCTCATCCTGATCCGCAACATCGTGGTCGGCCTGGACGGCGTACCCGAAGACGTGAAGGACGCCGCTCGCGGGATGGGGTACACGGACAGGCAGCTCCTGTGGCGTGTGGAACTTCCCTTGGCCCTCCCGGCCGTCGTCGCCGGGATCCGCATCGCCGCCGTGACCACGATCGGACTGGTCACTGTCACGGCGATCATTACCGAGGGGGGCCTCGGCCAGCTGATCCTGTTGGCCATTCGGCGACGCCTGTTCCTGACCCCCGCGGTCGTCGGATCCGCGCTGTCCCTGGGTCTGGCAATCGTCGTGGACGCCGCCCTGCTCGGGGCGCAGCGCCTCCTCACACCTTGGTCTCGAGGCTCGCGGGCGGTGGCCAGAGCATGACGGACCAGAGCTTCCTCTCCCAGGTGGTGGATTGGTTCACGGATCCCACACAGTGGTCGGGATCCCGGGGTATCCCCCTGCGCCTCTTGGAGCACGTCATCACGTCATCGGTCTCGGTGATCATCGCCGCCGCCATCGCCCTTCCCGTGGCCATGTACATCGGGCACCGAAGACGGTTCGAGCTGTTCGTGGTGTCCGTGGCCAACCTCGGCCGGGCGGTGCCCTCCTTCGGCCTCATCGTCCTGTTCCTGATCCTGTTCGGCCTGTGGCTACGCTGGCCCGCGCCCCTCCGTCCCCCGATCGTCCTGGCCATGGTCCTGCTGGCGATCCCCCCGATCCTCACCAACGCGTACGTGGGGATCCAGAGCGTCGACGCCGACACAGTCGAAGCCGCCCGAGGGACGGGGATGACCGAAGGGCAGCTGCTGCGGCAGATCGAGCTCCCTCTGGCAGCCCCGCTCATCGTGGCGGGCCTCCGAACTGCGGCCGTTCAGGTCGTGGCCACGGCGACCCTCGCCGCCATCGGCCCCGGCGGGGGTCTGGGCCGGTTCATCTTTGACGGGTTCGCCACCCGGGACCTCGCCGAGGTGTTCGGAGGGGCCGTGCTGGTGGCGCTCCTGGCCATCCTCACCGAGCTGGCGTTCGGACGGATCGAACGGGCGCTCACGCCGAGGACGACTTCCCGCGGGCCGCGGCGGCCGCCGCAAGTCGAGGCGGAGATATCCACAGAGCTGGGGCCGGCGGCCTGACAGGAATAATCCGTTTCCCCAGGCGATTGATAAGGTCGGTCCCTATCGGCGGGGCCCCAGCCGGGTCCCACGGAGAGAGAGGGGAGGAACGACCCATGCGGAGATTCCGCAGCACCGTCCTCGGGGCGGCCCTCCTCGCGCTGGCGCTGGTCGCAGCGGCGTGCGCGGAGGAGCCGGGTGGGGGCGGAACGCCAGAGGCCAAGGCCAGCCTCACCGTCGGCGCGGACAACTTCGCCGAGGCAGAGATCGTGGCCGAGCTGTACGCCCAGGTCCTAGAGAACGGGGGGTACGACGTCTCCAGGGAGTTCGGGACCACCAGGGAGACCCGGATCCCGGCCATGGAGAGCGGCGAGATCGACCTCGCCCCGGAGTACCTGGCGACCCTGCTGTTGTTCCTGGACGCGAACGCCGAGGCGTCGTCCGACGCCGAGGCCGTGGCCCAGGACCTCGATCCGCTGTTGGAGCAGCGAGGCCTCACCACACTGGAGGCTTCCGCCGCGATCGACACGAACGCCTTCGTGGTCACCGAGGAGACCGCCCAGGAGCACGGCCTGGAGTCGGTGAGCGACCTGCAGCCCGTGGCCGGGGAGCTGACCCTCGGCGGGCCGCCCGAATGCCCCGAGCGCCCCTTCTGCATCCCGGGCCTGAAAGATGTCTACGGGGTGGAGTTCGGGGACTTCGTACCCCTCGACGCCGGCGGGCCCCTAACGGTGGAGGCGCTGGACACGGGCGAGATCGACGTGGCCCTCCTGTTCTCGACGCAGAGCGTCATCGTGGACAAGGGCTGGGTCGTTCTCGAGGACGACCAGAACCTGCAGGCGGCAGACAACATCACTCCGCTGATCCGGACGGACCTCGTGAACGACGAGATCACCGAGCTCCTTAACGGCGTGAGCGCCGCGCTCACCACGGAGATCATGCTGGACCTCAACGGCCAGGTGGAGGTCGACGGGGAGGACCCGGCCGACGTGGCGGAGGCCTTCCTGACCGACCAGGGTCTGCTCTAAGGAGCAAGATCATACGAACCGATGAGGGGCTCGCCTTCGGGCGAGCCCCTCTCGCCGTCACCTCTCAACCGGACGTGCGCTCCCCCACCCGGACCTCGACCGGCAGACGGTTCTCCGGCGGAGCCAGCGGGCACACCCACGCGGGGTCGTACGAGCAGGAGGGCTGGTAAGCGAAGTTGAAGTCCAGGACGAGTCGTCCACCCTCGCTCCCGAGGTCGGCTCCCTTGACCGTGTCCAGGAGATAGCGGCCCGCCCCGTAGGTGTCCGCACCGCTGGTGGCGTCCCGGAACGAGAGGAACACCCCGCCCCCGTAGGCCTCGATCCAGTACAGGCCGAGGGCGTGGCGCTGCCCGTACAGGTCGAACGAGGCCTGCGCGAACCTGGTCATCTCGAACCGCCCGTCCGCGCTCCCCTCGATGACCCTCCGCTCGGGTTCGGCCGGCTCCACGTCGGCGAGCACTCTGGCCCCTGGGTCGTGGTCGAAGTAGGCGGGACCCGCGAACGTGGACCTTGCGACGGGGTCCCGGATCGGAGACTGCGCGTGGCCGGCGATCAGGGCTCGCCGAACCTCGCGCCAGCGTTCCCAGGCAGCCCGGGGGTCCGCCGCCTCCCGACCCTCCGCGTAGACGGCGAAGACGCGCCTCCTCCAGTCCAGGAGCTCCAGGACCGCCGACGCCGAGCGAACCGGTCCCTCTTCCACCGCCATGCTCAGTGCGTGTGGCCGAGCTCGACGGGCTCCTCGCAGATCACGCAGATCGGCGCCGAGGCCAGGGTGTGCTCCTCTGCCATGGCCGGCTCCTCGGGGGCCTTCTCGGGAGCCTCCTCCCGACGGGGATTCCGGATCCCCACTCCGTTGATGATCGCGCCGGCGAACATGAGGGCCGCCGCCACCAGCATGGCGAGCCTGAAGGCATCGGTGGAGGCCTCCCGGGCGGCGTCGGCCACCTCGGGGCTGGCTCCCTCCTCGGGAGGATTCAGCGGCGCCACCTGCTGTCGGAACGTCGGCGAATCCACGTTCACGTCAGGAACCCTCGCGGCGATGGCTCCGTAGAAGCTCGACACGACCACGACGAAGATCACCGCGGTGATGAGCGGAGAGCCGACCCGGGAGATGGCGTTGTTGATGGCCGAAGCGACTCCGGCCCGGTGCTTGGGAACCGACGTCATGAGGGCGGTGGTGAGCGGAGCGACCATGACCATCAGGCCTGCGCCGAACACCAGGAGGGCCGGGAGGAGGTCGATGTAGTAATCCGTCGGCGGCACCACGCTGCCTCCTGCCCCCAGGACCCACGGTCGGCTGTCCGAAGGGATCCGCGTGTACCAGAGGAGGCCGAGTCCCATGAGCGCGGGGCCGAGGGCCATGAACAGCCGGGGTCCGTATCGCGCGGCGAGCTTGCCGAAGCGGGTCGAGAACAGCACGAGAAACAGCGTGGCCGGGATCCCGGCCAGTCCCGCCGCCGGCTCGTTGTATCCGAGCGTGCCGATCAGGAACAGGCCCTGGAACGTGATGACCACGTACAGGGCGCCGTAGATGACGAACGTGGAGAGGTTCGTCACGGTGAAGTTCCGCGATCGGAACAGAGTCGGAGGGACCAGCGGGTTCTCCCGTCGCACCATGAGGATGGGGAAGAGCACGGCACCCGCAGCTCCCACCGCGAGGCTCAGGAAGGGGCCCACCCCCTGCCATCCGGTCTGCTGGCCGCGGATGGTGCCGAAGGCGAGTCCCCCGACCGCCACCGCGATGACCGCCGAGCCCAGCCAGTCGAACCTCCCCGTCGCTTCCTCGTCCTTCGACTCGGGCACGAACCGGACGGTGGCCAGGTATGCGACGACCAGGAACGGCAGGTTGATCAGGAAGGCCATCCGCCACGAGATGGAGTTGACGAAGATCCCACCGATGAAGGGGCCGAGGATCGTGGTGGCGGCGGATGCGCCGGCCCAGATCCCGAAGGCCCTTCCCTGCTGCTCTCCCTCGAAGCTGGCCGTGATGATGGAGAGCGACCCCGGGACCACCAGGGCGCCCGCGGCCCCCTGGAGGATCCGGAACAGGATCAACAGCTCGACGGTGGGGGCGATCCCGCAGAGGAGGGAGGTGAGGCCGAACCCCGCCAGCCCGATCGCGAACATCCGCCGGCGCCCGTAGAAGTCCGTCAGGGCGCCGGCCAGGATGAGGAGCGCCGACAGGGTCAGGAAGTACCCGTTTGCCACGTACGACTGGGCCTCGAGCCGCCCCAGCAGTCCGCTGGGCAGCTCCTCGCCGATCCTGGGGAGCGCCAGGTTGACGACCGAAGTGTCGAGGAAGACGATCCCGGAGCCCAGGATCACCGCGACCATCGTCCAACGCTGGATCCTCGTCATGGCGACCTCTCGGCCCTCGAAACAACGGCGGGACGCCGTTCATTCCCGATCGGGCGGGTGGCCAGCCGAGTCTAGCATCGCGGTCCGGGGAGGAGCCCGGAGAGGCCGGTGCCCGGGAAGCCCCGGGGTTCGTGAGAGGTTATAAGGCGGAGATGGCCGAAGAGCTCGACGTCCTCGTGATCGGAGCGGGAGCGGCCGGCGAGGCCGCCGCCACCCTGGGGGCGGAGCTCGGGGGTCGGGTGGCCGTCCTCGAGCGCGACGTGTTCGGCGGCCAGTGCAGCTTTTGGGCGTGCCTACCTTCGAAGACGCTGCTGGACTCGGCGCATCGTCGTGCCCTCGGCGCCGACTACCCGTGGGAGCGCGCTTCCGCGCGGCGCGACTGGATGATCTCGCGGGAGGGCACCGATCACCCGGACGACTCCAGCCACGTCAAGCGATTGGAATCGGCCGGCGCTCGGCTGGTCCGGGGGAAGGCCCGGATCGCGGGACCGGGTCGGGTGGAGGTGAAACGCGACGGCGAGAACCCCATGGCGCTCGAAGCACCCAACCTCATCGTGGCGGTCGGTTCCGCTCCCGTGATCCCCCGCATCGAGGGGCTCGAGGAAGCCGGCTACTGGACCTCGAACGACGGGACATCCTTCCGGGACCTTCCCTCCAGCATCGTCGTCCTCGGGGGTGGACCGGTCGGCGTGGAGCTGGCGCAGGTGTACACGCGGTTCGGGGTTCGCACGTGCATCGTTCAGGGAGGCGAGCGGATCCTCCCGCGCGACCATCCGAGCAGCTCGCAGGTGCTGACGGAACAGCTCCGTCTGGAGGGCGTCGACATCCGGACCGGCGTCCACGGGGTACGGGTCCGCCGGGGCGGCGCCGGCCGGATCGTGGAGCTATCGGACGGTTCTTCGGTGGAGGGAGCGGAGCTGCTCGTGGCGGTGGGGCGACGGCCCGCCGACCTCCGCGAGCTCGGAACCGAGGACGCGGGCGCGGAGCTCGGGGAGCGGGGCGAGGTCGATCCCGACCCCCAGATGCGGGTCGCCGACGGCCTGTTCGTGGCGGGGGATTGCGCCGGAGGGATGCAGTTCACCCACGTCGCGGACTACGAGGGACGGATCGCCGTCGCCGCGGCCCTCGGGAAGAGCGTCCGAGCAGACCTTTCTGCCATCCCCCGGACAACGTTCACCGACCCGGAGTCGGCGGGTGTCGGATCGACGATCGACGAAGCGTGGTACCGAGGCCTGGACGCATTCGAGGAAACCATGGACTTCGCCACCACCAGCCGCGGGTTCACGATCGAGCCGACCGTTCCCCCCGGAGAGGGGTTCTCCGGGTCGCCCGGCCACGTCACCGTCGTCGTGGACCGGGCGCGGGGGACGCTCGCCGGAGTCTTCGCCGCGTGCCCCGGCGCCTCCGAGCTGATCAACGAGGCGGCCCTGGCCATCAAGCTCGGCGTGCCGGTCGGCGTCCTGGCGGACTCGATCCACGCCTACCCGACGGCCGCCAGAGTCCTGGCGGGAGCGTGCGCCGCCGCCGACCTGAAGCTCCGCTAACCGACACGAACGGAGCACGTTGGTCCGTTTCCCCTCCATCCACCGGGGAATGGTCGGAACCATAAGGAGGTGCCGAGCAATGGCGAACTGCGCGCACGAGGGGTGCGGCTGCCAGGCCGAACAGGGCGAGTACTGCAGCGACTTCTGCCGCGAGCACGTGACCTCCGGGCCCACCGGCGAGCCCTGCGGGTGCGGACATCCGGAATGTCAGGCGGCGTAGAGATCCGGACCATGACGATCGGCCCCGTCCTCAGAGGGTCTCGATAACCAGGGTCACGGGGCCGTCGTTGACCAACTCGACCTCCATGTGCTCCCGGAACGCGCCACGCCGCACCGTGGCTCCGAGTTCCTCGAGCGCGCGGGCGAACTCCTCCACCCTCCCCTCGGCCACGTCCGGCGGCGCGGCATGGATCCACGAGGGGCGGCGGCCCCGAGAGATGTCCCCATAGAGGGTGAAGTTCGGGACCACCATGACCTCGCCGCCGACGTCGGTCAGGGACCGGTTCATCTTCCCGTCGTCGTCCTCGAAGATCCGAAGATGGAAGACCTTCTCGGCGAGCCTCGAAGCCTCGGTCCCATCGTCGTCGTCACCCACACCCACCAACACCAGCAGGCCGGGGCCGGACGAGGCGACGCTGCTGCCACCGACTCGAACCTCGGATCGGGCGACGCGCTGGACGACGAGCTTCACCGGTGGATCAGCGTGGAACGACCCGGAAGGCGTCGAACACGGAGTCGACCTTCTTCACCGCGCCGAGCACTCCCGACAGGTGGGCGATGTCCGCCAGCTCGAAGGTGAACCTGAGGCGGGCGATCCGGTCCCTTCCCACGGTGGAGCTGGCGGAGAGGATGTTCACGTGGTTCTCGGAGATGGCCGTGGCCACGTCCCCGAGGAGCTTCTTCCGATCGAGCGCCTCGACCTGGATCGAGACCACGAACGAGGTTCCCTTCCCCGGCCGCCACGAGACATCGATGAAGCGGTCCGATTCGCGTCCCAACGCCTTGGCGTTGGGACAGTCGGCCCGGTGCACCGAGACGCCCTTGCCCCGGGTGACGAATCCGAGGATCTCGTCGCCCGGAACCGGGGTGCAGCATCGCGCCAGCTTCACCCACACATCGCTCGACCCCTGTACCATCACCGCCTGATCGGCGGTTCGCGTTCCAAGGCGGACCGGGCGAGCGAGGGGGACGTCGGCGGCCTCCTCCTCCTCGACCTCCCGAGCGACGAGGCGGCTGAGCCGGGTCACCACAGACTGGGGCGAAACCTGCCCCTCCCCCACCGCGGCGAGGAACGCTTCCAGGGACGGGTACTTCAGCTCCCCGGCCACGTCGGTGAGCGTGTCCTCCGTGGTCAGTCGTTTCAGCGGCAACCCCTGCCGACGGAGCTCCCGCTGGAGCAGCTCTCGTCCGGTGTCGATGGCGTCGCCCCGGCGCTCCCGTGAGAACCACTGCTTGATCTTGTTCCGGGCCCGTGGGCTCTTGACGATCTTGAGCCAGTCGCGGCTGGGCGAGGCGTCCTTGGCCTTCGACGTCAGGACGACCACCGTGTCTCCCGTCTGGAGGCGGTAGTCGAGCGGGACGAGCTTCCCGTTGACCTTGGCGCCGATGCACCGGTGGCCCACCTCGGTGTGGATGGCGTAGGCGAAGTCGATGGGCACCGACTCCGACGGCAGGTCGACCACGTCCCCCTTCGGCGTGAAGCAGAAGACGCGGCCGGCGTAGAGGTCGATCTTGAGACCCTCCATGAAGTCCCGCGGGTCGGAGGTCTCCTTCTGCCACTCGAGCATCTGAGCGAGCCACGCCAGGTCGGCCGGATCTTCCTTGGCCTTGCCTTCCTTGTAGCGCCAGTGGGCTGCGATCCCGAACTCGGCGGTGCGGTGCATCTGGTGGGTGCGGATCTGCACCTCGAGAGGACGGCCCTCGGGCCCGATCAGCGTGGTGTGGAGGGATTGGTACATGTTGAACTTCGGCATGGCGATGTAGTCCTTGAAGCGACCGGGCACGGGCCTCCACAGGGAATGGAGCGCTCCCAGGGCCGCGTAGCAGTCCTTGACCGTCTCGACGAGGATCCGCATGCCGACGAGGTCGTAGATCTCATTGAATTCCTTGCCCCGCAGCACCATCTTCTCGTACACGCTGTACAGGTGCTTCGGGCGCCCTTGCACCGAAGCCTTGATCTTGGCCCGCCGCAGCCGTTCCTCCACGGCCTCGAGAACGTCCTGGAGGTAGGCGGCGCGCTCGTTGTCCGCCTTCCCCACCAGGTTCTGGATCTCCTCGAACTGCTTGGGATGCAGCGTTCCGAACGAGAGGTCCTCGAGCTCCCATTTCACCGAATAGATGCCCAGGCGGTGAGCGAGGGGCCCGTAGATCTCCAGGGTCTCGGTGGCCTTCTCGACCTGCTTGGAGCGAGACAGGCTCCCAAGGGTTCGCATGTTGTGGAGCCGGTCGGCCAGCTTGATGATCAGGACCCGGATGTCCCGGGCCATCGCCACCATCATCTTCCGGACGTTCTCTGCCTGCTCCGCCTCCCGGGACCGGTACTGGATCTTGTCGAGCTTCGTGAGTCCGTCGACGATCGTGGCCACCTCGGCGCCGAACTCCTTCTCCACGTCGTCCAGCGTGAGGTCGGTGTCCTCGACCACGTCGTGGAGCAGGGCCGCGACCAGGGTGGTGCCGTCCATCCCCAACTCGCCGAGGATGGAAGCGACCCCCAGCGGATGCTCCACGAACGCCTCACCGGAGATCCTGAGCTGGCCTCGGTGGCTCTCCTCGGCGAACTCGTGTGCCCGCTGGACCAGCCGCAGATCGGCCTTCGGGAGGTACCCGCCGACCAGGCGAAACAGCTCCTCGGCGCTGGTGGGGCCGCGGCGGTCGGTCGAGACGAACGGCAGGCGCCCGAGGAGGCCTCCCCGCCTGGCGGGTGCTCGAACGTCTTCCACTGGCGCCTCCTGCCTCTCCGTTTATCCATTGTAGTCGGCACCCGGGTCCTCGAGAGCACAGTTCTCGGCAGGTGTGGCTCGACGGGTGAGGTGCTCGAACCCGAAGAGCTCGGAGGGCTCAGGCTCTCAGCACCAGGAGGACTTCCTCGACCCCATCGTCGCCCCCGGAAGCCCCACTCTCCCCATCCGAGATGGTGAACCCGCACTTCTCCAGGACCCGGATGGAGGCGACGTTGTGCTTGGCGACACCTGCATAGAGAGGGCGGGCCGTGACGAGATCCAGGAACATCGAGAGGGCTTGGGTGGCGATGCCCTTGCCCCAGTACTCCCTTCCGATCCAGTAGCCGACCTCCCGCTTACCGGAGTGTTCGAAGCTCACGATGTTGCCGGCCACCTCTCCGTCGAAGAGGATCGTCTTCTTGTCCACGGTCTGGTCCCCCAAGACCTTGGTCTTCCAGTGGGCGATGAACGCATCCCAGTCCCTGGGGGGGAAGGCGGCCATCCGGTTGGCGTCGGGGTCCCGTTGCTGTTGGAAGAAGACGGGAAGGTCACTCTCCGTCACCTCGCGCAGCAGGACTTCCAAAGCAGCGTCTAGTACGTGATCAGGGAGTAGAACTCGTAGTCCTGGATCTTGTCCCGGCCGGAAAGGAACCCCAGCTCGATGAGGCAGGCGATCCCCATGACCTTGCCCCCCAGCCGCTCGACCAGCCTGGCCGTCGCCCGAGCGGTCCCCCCCGTCGCCAGAACGTCGTCCACCACCAGGACCCGCTCCCCCGTCTGGAGGGCGTCCTTGTGGATCTGCAAGGTCTCCGTCCCGTACTCGAGCTCGTAGGACTCGGATTCGGTCTCCCAGGGCAGCTTGCCCTTCTTCCGCACGGGGACGAACCCCGCACCGAAGTGATACGCCACTGAGGACGCGAGGATGAAGCCGCGAGCCTCGATGCCCACCACCTTGTCCACGTTGCCCCGGCCGAAGTGGACCGTGATGAGGTCGATGACGGTGGAGAACGCCACCTCGTCCGCGAGAAGCGGGGTGATGTCCTTGAACACGATCCCCTCTTGGGGGAAGTCGGGCACGTCACGGATGAGACTCTTCAGCCACTCGATGTCGTGGTTCACGCGGACCTCCTGGCTGGGGACGCGGGCCATTCTGACACCGGGAAGGGCCCGGCGCAGCGATCCGGGCTGCTCACGCGGGAGGGGATCCATCCGCCGAGCGGCCGCGGACACCCCGGATCGCTCCGGCCAGCGGGTCGGCCGCACGGGCCAGCACGGGGCCCAGGACGGCCATCAGGAGGACGTATCCTGCCGCGATCGGTCCCAACCGGGCTTCGACCCCGGTGGAGACGGCAAGAGCGGCGATGGCGATGGAGAACTCGCCCCTGGCGACCAGGGCGCCCCCCGCTCGGAGACGTCCCCGGACACCCACCCCGTCCCGCCCCGCCGCCCACCACCCGGTCAGGAGCTTGGTCGGCAGGGTGGCCGCCGACAGCAACAGCACGGGGCCGGCCACGGGTGGGATCGTCGAGGGATCCACCTGGAGGCCGAAGAACACGAAGAAGACCGCGCCGAACAGGTCGCGCAGCGGGGTCAGGAGAACCCTCGCCCGGTCCGCCGCGGGCCCCGAGACGGCGATCCCAACGAGGAAGGCTCCCACCGCCGCGCTGATCTGAAGTCGCTCCGTGACCCCGGCCACGATGAGGAGGGCCCCGAAGATCGACAGGAGGATGGCCTCGTCGGACCGGCTGAACACCAGGCGGCTGAGGGTGGCTCCGTACCTGAGGGCCAGGATGAGAATGGCCACCGCCGCGGCCACGGCAGCGGCCACCCCCAGCCCCGCAGTCAGCGCGTCCTGGCCCCGGGCAAGCACCGCGATCACGGGCAGATAGATCGCCATTGCCAGGTCCTGCAGCACCAGCAGCGAGAGGATGCTGGGGATCTCCCGGTTCCCCACCCATCCCAGGTCCTCGATCAGCTTGGCGGCGACCCCCGAGGACGAGATGTAGGCGATCCCGCCCAGGAACAGGGCTGCCAGTGGGGACAGGCCGAACACCAGGCCCAGGGCGAGGCCCGCCCCGAAGTTGAGGGCCAGGTCGAGGAGGCCGGACGGGGCTCCGGTCCGGAGCGTCCCCACCAGCTCGTCCGAGGTGTACTCGAGGCCGAGCATGAACAGCAGCAGGACCACGCCGATCCCCGCCCCGATCTCGATGAATCCCTCCGCCGTGACCAGGGGAAAGAGCCCTCCCTCCCCGAAGGCCAGGCCGGCCAGGAGGTAGAGCGGGATCGGAGAGAAGCCGACCAGCCCGGCCAGACGGGCCAGGACGGCCAGCCCGAGGATGACGAACCCGAGCTCCAGGAAGAGGACGGCGGTCTCCACGCCTCAGCCGGTGCGGAGGATCACGGCCAGGTCCTCGATCCCCCTGGCCGTCCCCACCACCACCAGCGTGTCCCCTGGCTCCAGGGCGAAGTCGGGCCCCGGGGCGGGGAAGGCGCGATCCCCTCGGATGACGGCAACGATCGACGAGCCCGTCAGGGTCCTGGCGCGCGTGTCCCCGATCGTCCTTCCCACGTACGATGTTCCGGCGACGATCGGAAGCCAGTCGATGGCGAGGCCCTCGACGTCTTGCTGGAGGTGGGCCAGCTCGGTCGCGACTCCGGCTCCCCCCAGGACCTCCGCCAGCGTCCGGCTGTCGTCCTCGTCGAGCCGGACCGTCTCCCGAGCGGTGTCGGGGTCGTGACGGTCGTAGATGACGAGATCACGCGTCCCGGTCTTGTGGTACACCACCCCCACACGGCGGCCACCCGCGGTCACGAACTCGTAGCGGACGCCGAGGCCCGGAAGGTTGGTCTCCCTGACCTCAGTCATCTCTCCGCCGTAGCCGGCCCATGGCCCCGGGGATCATCGCCGCTTCTTCTTCGAGCGAGACTTCTTCTTGCCTCCGGCCTTGCGCCGGGCCCCCGCCGGGCGAGAGCGACCTTGCGGACGGGGGGAGGCGGCGGACAAAGGCGCCCCCACCGGCTCGAGCTGCTCCCCTCCCTGCTCGCTCCGGGGCGACGGGACCGCGCGCAGCGCCGGCCTGGTCTCCCTCTGCGCCGCTCGCTCGCGGACACGGGCCAGTCGCGGTTCTCGCTCCTTGAGGACCGCCAGCACCGGGGCCGCCACGAAGATGGAGGAGTAGGCCCCGATGGCCATCCCCACGAACAACGCGAAGGCGAGGTTCTTCAGGGTCTCACCACCCAGGAACAGGAGCGTGCCGATGGGGAACAACGTGGTGAGGGTGGTGTTCACCGAGCGCATCAGCACCTGGTTGAGCGAAAGGTTCACCGCGCCCGAATACGTCTCTCGGGCCACCAGGGCGGCCGACTCCGAGTTCTCCTTGATCTTGTCGTAGATCACCACCGTGTCGTACAGCGAGTACCCCAGGATGGTCAGGATGGCGATCACGGTCTCGGGGGTGATCTCCCGGCCCACCAGGGCATACACGCCGGCCGTGATCGCCAGGTCGTGCACCATGGCCACCAGGGCTCCCGCCGCCATCTTCCACTCGAAACGCAGCGTGATGTACAGCGACACGACGACCAGAGAGATCAACAGTCCCTGGAGGGCCTTCTGGGAGATCTGCTGGCCCCATCTGGGGCCGATGTCGCTCACGCTGATGTCGGCGGTCTCGATCCCCGCCTGCTCGGCCAACGCCTCCAGGAGCTCCGCGCGGTCCTCGCCCAGGGTCTCGGTCCGGATGCTGACGTCCTGCCCCCCGATCACCTGGATCACCGCCTCTCGATCGAACCTGGTGAGAGTGTCGCGAACGTCGTCGGCGGTGACCCCGGTGCGATTCTCGTATTCAATGATCGCTCCGCCCCGGAAATCGATCCCCAGGTTCAGCCCCCGGAGGAACAGCCCGCCCAGCGAGAGGACCAGAAAGGCGCCGGAGAGGAGGAACCAGATCCGGCGACGTCCGATGATGTCGAGGTGGAACTCCCGCTGGCCGCGGAACAGCTCGACGGCGTGGCGGAACCTCACTTGGCCGCTCCACGTACCGGCTGAGGCTCCGTAGCCACCGCGACCCCGCTACGGAGCCCCATCCCCGGCAGCTCGGACAGCCACCGGCTCCGGGCGATGAGGAACACCGTGGGACGCTTGAAGAAGTACACGACGAACATGTCCAGGAACGTGGACAGGCCGAGGGTCAGAGCGAACCCCCGCACGGAGCCGATCGCCAACAGGTACAGGATGACCGCGGCGGTGATGGTGACGATGTCCGCGGCCACGATGGTCCTCCACGCTCGTTTGAACGCGGGGCCCACGGCCGCCCGGACGGTCTTCCCGTGACGGACCTCGTCCTTGAGCCGCTCGTAGAAGACCACGTATGAGTCGGCGGTGATCCCCAGGGACACAACGATGCCCGCCACGCCGGCCAGGGTGAGGCTGTAACCCGCCGTCTGGCCCAGCAGTGCCACCATGCCCAGGGCCAACGCTCCCCAGATGGCCATCCCCACCCACGTGACCACCCCCAGGAGGCGGTAGTAGAACGCCAGGTACAGGGCCAGGGCGATCAGCCCGGCGATGCCCGCCACCAGTCCCTGCTGGAGCGATTCGCGGCCCAGCGTGGCGCTCACCGTCTCGACCTGTGACGGGACCAGCTGCACGGGGAGGGCACCCGTTCGGAGAACCAGAGCCAGGTCCTTGGCCTCAGCCTCCGTGAAGTTGCCGGAGATGTTGCCGCTTCCTCCGGGGATCTCCTCGTTGACGTTGGGCGCCGACTCCACCCTGCGGTCCAACACGATGGCCAGGCCCTTCCCCACCAGGTCTCTGGTGAGCTCGGCGAACTGCTCCCCGCCCTCGTCGGTCAGATCGAACACCACCTGCCACCCGGCGTCGCCGGGGTTCGTGACCGTGGTCGGGTCGATGAACCTGGCCACCGCGCGCTCGACTGCGTCTCCCGTCATCAGCACGGGACCGAGCCGATACTTGACCTCCGGTCCGCCGGCCTCGTTCTCACCGGGGAACACGACTTCCCGGTTCCGCGGGGAGCCGGGGGTGATGGCCGTTCGGTCGTAGGCCCGGTCGCCGGGGGAGATGACTCCGAGAACCTCCCGGAACTCCAGCTGGGCGGTCTGGCCGATCAGTTGGAGGAGGCGTTCCTGCCGGTCGCCGCCGGCCTGGCCCTCGACGGCGGGGATCTGCACCTGGATGTTCAGGGCGCCCTGGCGGGTGATGTCCGGCTCCGCCACGCCGAACGCGTCGACGCGGTTGCGGATCGTCTCCAGGGTCTTGTCCACGACGTCCTCGGCTGTGCCCTGGGGCGCCGTCAGGATCACCGAGACGCCCCCCACCAGGTCCAGGCCGAGAAGCGGGCGGAGCGTTCCCGTGGTCAGCGCCACCAGGGAGGCGGTCGCCATCGCCACCACGATGAGCGTGGATGCGACGTGGCGCCCGGTGCCCTTCACAGCAGCTTGTTCCCGTTGATCTCGAGATGGAATGCGCAGTCCAGCCGCTCGGCCGCTCGCCGGCACATCACCATCCGGTCCAGGAAGATCTCGAAGTACTCCATGACGTGGCTGATGGAGGTGTCGATCACCAGCTCGAGGGTGATCGTCCTCGCCTCGGAGTCCACGCGGAGGAACGACTGTTCGGCGGCGTAGTTGACCCGGTCGTGGATGTCGAACTCGATCTGGTCCGCCTTGCGAACCCGGGACCGGTGCACGTCGGACTTGTCGGCGAGGATCACCGCCGCGGCCAGCGGGCCGGCGCTCATCCCGAACTCCTCCTCGTGGTTGCCGATGGCCGCCATCACCGGGCCGAGCTCACCGGGCTCCATGAGACTCGCCAGCACGTCGTGGACGAGGACCGCTCCGATCTGGCCATGTCCCCAACGAGAGACGCAGTTGCCGACGTCGTGGAGGTACCCGGCGATCGCCCCCAGCACGGCGGTCCGCTCGTCATGCGCCAGACGGGTCAGCACGTTGAATGCGATCCGCCCTGTCAGGTTGGCGTGCCGGAAGCCGTGCTCGGTGAACCCGAGGCCGTCCATGACCTTGTCGGCCTGGGCGATGAACGACGACAGAACCGGATGTTCCTTGATGTCGTCGATCGTGAGGGGAACGTCGACCGGGGGGACCTCGGCCGGACGCGGGCGCGCCTCCTTCTTCACGACCCCGCGCTCGCCTCCTCGCCGGTCGAACCCTGCGGCTCCCCATCGCTGACCTTGCGGGCCACGGCCTGCCTCACGAAGCGGACCCGGCCGGCTCCGATGTCCAGGGTCACGCTCTCGTCGTCCATGTCGGTGATCCGTCCGAACATTCCTCCGAGCGTGACCACCTCGTCGCCCACCTGGAGACTACCGAGCAGGTCTCGCTGCTGCCTGGCACGCCTCTGTTGGGGACGGATGAGGAGGAAGTAGAAGATGCCCACCATGAGGGCCAGGGAGACGAGAAAGGTGTAGTTGCCGCCCTGAGCCTGGGCTATGGGGGAGAGAACGGGTCCAATCATCGTGCCTCCATGAAAAACGGCGGTGCGCCACCTCGGCCGCCGCCGGTCAGCTCCTATTATGCCAAACCCTACCGGCGCAGGAACAGGTTCAGCAGCACCGTCAGGACAAGTGAGATCAGGATGGACGTCCCCAGCGGGAAGTAGATCCGGACGTTCTTCCGCTCGATGGCGATGTCCCCCGGGAGGCGCGGGATCAGCCCCTTTCCCACGGCCAGGAGCACCACGCCGACCACGGCGATCAGCACCGCCGCGATCAGGAGGTACCGGCCCAGGCTTGACAGGTCCACGCAGTTTCCTTTTCTCAGTCGCGGGGCGATTGCCCCCCTGGACCCCCTCAGGATAGCCAGGGCCGGGGTGGGAGCGAGACCCTAGACCAGCCGGCCCTCGGTGCTGGCTCCGAGATGGCGGTACGCCCGCTCGGTGGCCACCCTCCCGCGAGGTGTGCGCTGGATGAAGCCGAGTTGGAGAAGGTAGGGCTCGTAGACCTCTTCCAGGGTGCCGGTATCCTCCCCGATCGCCGCGGCCAGCGTGGACAGGCCGACGGGACCCCCGGCGAACCGGTCCACCAGGGCCTCCAGGATCGAGACGTCGAGCCGATCCAGCCCTTCCTCGTCCACCTCGAACAGGGCCAGGGCCTGCTCGGCCACCTCGCGGTCGATTCGCCCGTCCCGGCGGACCTGGGTGAAGTCCCGAACCCGCCGGAGGAGCCGGTTGGCGATCCTCGGCGTGCCCCGGGATCGCCGGGCGATCTCGGAGGCCCCCTCGGCGTCGATCTCCAGGCTCAGGATCCCGGCCGATCGCAGCACGACCTGGCCGAGCTCGCCGTGGTCGTAGTAGTCGAGGCGGGGAGAGAAGCCAAACCGCTCCCGCAGGGGCAGGGTGATGAGCCCAGGCCGCGTGGTCGCGGCCACCAGGGTGAACCGGGGAAGGTCGAGCCGGATGGTCCGGGCGGAGGGCCCCTTGCCGATGACCACGTCGAGCTTGAAATCCTCCAGTGCGGGATAGAGCACCTCCTCCACCGGACGGGGCATCCGGTGGACCTCGTCCACGAACAGCAGGTCACCTTGCTCGAGGTTGGTGAGGATCGCCGCCAGGTCCGCGGTTCGCTCGAGCGCCGGGCCGCTGGTGTGGCGGAGGGCCACCGCCATCTCGTTGGCCAGGACCCCGGCGAGGGTGGTCTTCCCGAGGCCGGGGGGCCCCGAGAAGAGCACGTGGTCGAGGGGCTCCTCCCGGGAGCGTGCCCCCTCGATGAGCAGCGCCAGTTGTTCCTTGACCCGGTCCTGCCCGACGAACTCGCCGAGCCACTTCGGGCGGAGAGCCGCGTCGAACTCTCGGTCCTGGTCCAGCTCGTCCGCGGCCACGAGACGATCTGCCCCCGGCGTGACCTCCTCGGTCATCGGGCACCCGCTCCTACCCGCTGGAGGGCCCGGCGGAGCAGCTCCTCGACCGAGGCGTCGCCACCGTCGAGACCCGACATCGCCTCGCGGACCTCCTGGGGCGAGAGCCCCAGCCCGAGCAGGGCCTCCCTGACCTCGGCGATGGGGCCGGCGGAGGGGAGCTCGACCACGCCGCCCAGCCGGTCCTTGAGGTCGAGGACCACGCGGGCGGCCACCTTCTTCCCGACGCCGGGGACGATGGTGATCGTGTCGGCGTCCCCGTCCAGGATGGCCCGCCGCAAGGCGTCGGTCGAGAGGACCGACAGGATGGCGAGGGCAACCTTCGGGCCCACGCCGTTCACCGACAGCAGCATGAGGAAGAGGTCTCGCTCGGAGGCCGTGGCGAACCCGTAGAGGAGCATGGCGTCGTCGCGCACCTGGAGGTGGGTGAGCAGGCGCACCCGCCGCCCGACGGTGGGCACGGCCGCGAGCGTCGTGGCCGAGACCATCACCTCGTAGCCGATCCCGCCATCGGCGACGACCACCCGGTCCCCGGCCCGCTCGGCCAGCGTGCCCTCGACGAACGCGATCACCGGGAGGCTCGACCTGCCGGGAATCGCTCGGACCCTGCGAGCAAAGGAGAACGGTGCAGATGGCACAGCGCCACGGCGACGGCGTCGGCGGCATCCGGCTCGCGGGGGAGTTCCCGCACACGGTGGAGCCGTTCCAGGGCCCTGCGCACGTCCTGCTTGCCGGCCGTCCCGTTCCCCGTGACCGCCAGCTTCACCTCGAGCGGCGCGTACTCACGGACAGGAACGTCGAGCTCGGCCGCAGCGAGGAGCACCACCCCGCTGGCCCGGGCCACCGCCATGGCGCTCGGTGCGTTCCGGCCCCACATCAGGCGCTCGACCGCCAGCGCCTCTGGACGGGATTCCTCGAGGAGATCCCGGATCGCCCGATACAGCGTCCGGAGGCGCTCGGCTTCGGGCGCGCGTGGTGATGTCCGCACGGTCTGGGCCCAGAGCACCGACGGGTGCGTCGCCGCTGCTCCGGTGCCGCCCGCCGCGAGCGCTGCAACCCCCGTGGCCGCGATCCCTGGGTCCACGCCAACCACCAGTCGCTCGAACACACGTTCAGTGTCGGTCCCCTCCGAAGCGGGGTCAACTACATCGATGTAATTTACCCCTGTCTGCTGCCGTTGGGAAGGGCCTTGCGAGGTGCTCGCCGGTAGGCGGCTCGGTCGTTGGTGACTGGGAGGGGAGCTTGGCTCAGGAGCCGGGCTCAGCTCACCGCTTTCTTCACGAGCGCGCCGATCTTTGCCTCTTCGGCGGTGGTCAACTCCTTCAGCGCGAAGGAGGTCGGCCACATGGCGCCTTCGTCGAGGTTCGCATCGTCGTTGAAGCCGAACGTGGCGTACCTCG
>JBOGWB010000033.1:0-3245 GCA_050693035.1 Actinomycetota bacterium | reverse complement strand
GGATCCTCCTGTCTGTCGAGCTTTCCGCCGGCCGGTCGCTGGATTATGGCCGGGCCGCTGTTCGGCACTCAAGCCTGATCCAGCGGCGGAAACGCTACATTGCTGACTGCAGATGGCAGAGCTGCCGACCGGGACGGTCACCTTCCTGTTCACCGACATCGAGGGCTCCACCCGGCTGCTCCAGGAGCTGGGCGATCGATATGCGGCGGTTCGGGACGAGCACGCCGCGATCCTTCGCCGAGCGATCGCCCAGGGCGACGGCGTCGAGGTCAGTACCGGCGGCGATTCCTTCTTCGTGGCATTCCGCAGCCCGGTGGGGGCCGTCCGAGCCGCGATGGCCGCCCAGCGGGGCCTGGGCACCCACGACTGGTCCCACGGGGCGCCCGTGCGGGTCCGGATGGGCCTCCACACGGGGGAGGGAGTCCCACGCGGGGACGACTACGTGGGCATCGACGTGAACCGGGCCGCCCGGGTCGCGGACGCGGCACACGGTGGTCAGGTCATCATCTCCCACGCCACCCGTGGGCTGGTGGAGCATGCCCTCCCCGAGGGGGTTTCGCTCCGGGACCTCGGGGGACATCGCCTGAAGGACATCGCCCACCCAGAGCACCTCCACGACCTCGTGATCGAGGGCCTCCCGGCCGACTTCCCGCCGCCCCGGACGCTCGACGCCCGGCCGAACAATCTCCCTGTTCAGCTCACCTCGTTCGTGGGGCGGGAAGAGGAGATCGCGGAGGTCAGGCGACTCCTGGGTCGAACCCGGCTCCTCACCCTGACGGGCCCGGGGGGGACCGGGAAGACCCGGCTCGCCCTTCAGGTAGCCGCGGAGATCCTCACGGAGTTCGCGGACGGCTCGTTCTTCGCGGACCTGTCTGCGGTGACCGATCCCACACTGGTTCCCTCAGCCGTAGCCCAGGCCTTGGGGGTTCCCGAGGTGGCCGGTCGGCCGATCCTCGAGGCCGTAAGGGACCACCTGAGGGACAGGGAGATCCTCTTGGTCGTCGACAACTTCGAACAGGTAGCGGAGGCCGGTCCGGTGATCGAGGACCTTCTCACCGCGGCCCCGAAGCTGAAGGTGTTGGTCACCTCCCGCCTCGTGCTGTCCCTCCGGGGCGAGCACGAGTACACGGTGCCACCGCTCGAACCGCCCGACCCCGAGCGGCTCCCGGACGTCCTGACCCTGGGCCGGTTCGAAGCCGTCCAGCTCTTCACCGAGCGGGCCCTCGCGGTGCGGCCGGGGTTCCGGGTGACCGAGGAGAACGCCCCGGCCGTCGCGGAGATCACCGCCCGGCTCGACGGTCTGCCCCTGGCCATCGAGCTGGCGGCCACCAGGACGAAGGTCCTGACGCCCGAGCAGATCCTGCCCCGTCTCCAGAACCGACTCTCCATCCTCACGTCCGGGGCCCGGACCCTGCCCGACCGCCAGCGAACCCTCCGCGGGGCCATCGCCTGGAGCCATGACCTCCTCGACGATGACGAACGGCGCTTGTTCGCGCGTCTGTCGGTGTTCACCGGAGGCTGGACGCTCGAGTCGGCCGAGGCCGTGTGCGACCCGGAAGGGATCGGCCTGGACGCGCTCGAGGGGCTGACCTCGCTGGTGGACAAGTCGCTGGTCCGCAGGACCGAGCCAGCCCAGGGACACCCTCGCTTCTCCATGTTGGAGACCATCCGGGAGTTCGGGCGGGAGCAGCTCGCGAGCGGGGACGATCGCGACGTGGTCCCGCGGCGCCACGCCGAGTTCTTCCTGGGCCTGGCCACGGAGGCCGAGCCCCACCTCACGGCCGACGACCAGGGCGAGTGGTTGGACCGGTGCGATCAGGAGCACGCCAATATCCGGGCGGCCCTCCGGTGGGCAATCGAGGGCGGCCGGGCCGACCGGGCCCAGGAGGCGACCGGCGCGCTGTGGAGGTTCTGGCAGCAGCGCGGACACCTGGCCGAGGGCCGGCGGTGGTTCGAGGAGATCCTGTCGCTGCCGTCGGGGCAGGGCCGGACCTCAGCCCGGGCGAAGGCCCTGACGGGCGCGGGGGGGATCGCGTGGTGGCAGAACGACCAGGCTGCCGCCCGAACCTTCTATGGGGAGGCCCTGGCCGTCGAGCGGGAGCTGGGGGACCCTGCTCACGTCGCCGAGGCGCTGTACAACCAGGCGTTCGTCGTCGGAGCCGGGGGTGACCTCGAATCCGCCGATCGATTGCTCGAGGAGAGTCTCGACCTCTATCGCCGGGCGGGCGAAGAGCGCGGGGTGGCTCGGACTCTGGTGATGCTCGTGATGCGCGACGCGGTGGCCGGCGAGTGGGGCCGGGTGAGCGCGAGGATCGAGGAAGCCGTGGCGATCTGGCGGCGCGTGGGCGACCGCCTCCAGCTCGCGTTCGACCTGGTCTGGCTGTCCTTCGCCTATGGGCGGATGCGCCGCGCGGGGCAGGCCCGGTCTGTCGCCCTCGAGGCCCTGGAGCTGTTCCGCGAGGTGGACAACCCGACGGGGATCGCCCTCGCCTTCCTCGACCTGGCCTTCCTGGCGACGTGGGAGGGACGCCACGAAGACGCCATCCGGCTTGCCGGCGCCTTGGAGTCCCTCCGCGAGCGAACCGGGGGAGGCCCGCCCTCCGGCTTCGGTGGAATGCTCGAGGGAGATCCGGCGGCCGAGGCCCGGGCCAATCTGTCGGAGGAGGTTGCCCAGCGAGCCTGGGAGGAGGGACGGGCCATGAGCGTGGAAGAGGCCGTGGCCTTCGCCGAGGGCGAGGCTGGGCCGTAGGGAAGTACGGCGAGCGTCGCATGACCCGCCAGCTCGGCCCGGGGGAGACTGGACGTGAGAACAAAGGGGGTAGTCATGGACGAACAGCCCGAGCAGATCTCCCGGAGGCGTCTCCTCAAGCGCCTGGGTGCGGGCACCGCAGTGGTCTGGTCCGCGCCGGTCCTGAGCAGCATCAGCACGCCGGCGTTCGGTCAGACCCCGGCGGACTGCAACCCGACCTTCTGCGGCCCGCAGTTCGAGTTCTGCGGGAACCCGGGTGTTGCCTGTCCCCTCCCGCCGGAGTGCAGTGTCGGGATCTGCAGCCTCATGAACGACAACACCTGCCTCTGCTGGGACTTCGCTTTCTGCACGTGTCCGACCCCGGTGTGCGAGACCGACGCCGACTGCGGGCCGGGCCAGAAGTGCGGCCCCACCGAGCCCGATTGCGAGCTGTGCTGCGGGCGCGTTGCCTGCTACAACCCGTGCCAGCTGGCCGGCTCGGCACCGAAGGGCGCGA
>JBOGWB010000032.1:0-1582 GCA_050693035.1 Actinomycetota bacterium | reverse complement strand
CTGCCGACCTCCTGCTCCGGGAGCTCGATCGCCGGCAGCCCGGCGTGACGGTGATCGGTGGGATGGCCAGCGGCGGGGTGGAGACCGGGGAGAGCCGGCTGTTCCTGGGCGATCGGGTCGTCAGCTCGGGAGGCGTGGGGGCCCGGCTCCCTGCAGCGGTCGAGGTCCGCTCGCTCGTGTCCCAGGGGTGTCGCCCGGTGGGATCCAGCTACATGGTGACGAAGGCTCAGGGCAACGTCATCGCGGAGCTCGCCGGACGGCCGCCCCTTGAGCGGATCCGGGAAGTGTACGTCTCGCTCTCGGCGGAGGAGCAGAGCCTCATGACCGAGGGCCTGCACATCGGCCGGGTGATCGACGAGTACCGGGCGGACTTCGGCCCCGGCGACTTCCTGGTCCGGGGCGTGATCGGGGCCGACCAGGAGACGGGGGCCATCGCCGTGGGGGACGTGGTGGGAGTGGGTGAGACCATCCAGTTCCACGTCCGCGACGCCGCCTCCGCCGACGAGGAGCTCCGCAAGATGCTGTTGGCGGTGGGGAACCGCCCGCCCGCCGGGGCCCTGCTGTTCACGTGCAACGGGCGGGGGACGCGCCTGTTCCCGGTACCCCACCACGATGCCTCCCTCGTCTCCCGCGAGTTCGGGGATCCCCCGCTCGCCGGGTTCTTTTGCGCCGGCGAACTCGGCCCCGTCGGGGGCCGGAACTTCCTCCACGGCTTCACGGCGAGCCTGGCCCTGTTCTACGAGGAGCGACGCCCGGCATGACCTCGGATCGGGTTCGCCTGGTCGAGCGTCATCCGGCCAGCGGCTGGCACCTGGGCAGAAGTGGGTCGTCCGCCCGGCCACCACGGTGCGCCCTTGCGGGGTGCGGCACCGGAACAGCGGCGAGTCCTTCTGGATGGTTCGCCGAGCTGCAGCTCCTAGAGCCTAAAGCCGCAGGCCAGGAGGACTCAGGGTGCCAAGCGCTCGATCACCCAACCCTCGTCTCGCCACGTGTAGCGCACACGGTCGTGGAGGCGGTTCTCCCGGCCCTGCCAGAACTCGATGACGTCGGGCTCCACGCGAAAGCCTCCCCAGAACGGCGGGAGCGGGACATTATCCGAAAAGCGGGCCCGCGCCTTGTCGAACCTCCGTTCGAGGATCTCGCGACCCGGGATCACCTCGCTCTGAGGGGAGGCCCAGGCCGCCAGCCGATGACCCAGAGGACGCTGCCGGAAATAGGACTCGGACTCCTCCCTGGAAAGCATTCGGGTCGTCCCGGTCACCCGGATTTGGCGATGAGACTCGGACCAGTAGAGCACCAGCGCCGCCTGCGGATTCTTGGTGAGATCCCGAGCCTTGGGACTCTCGTAGTGGGTGAAGAAGACAAAGCCCCGTCGATCGACGGCCCGGAGGATTACCATCCGGGCCGAGGGCTGGCCCTCTCGATCGGCGGTGGCCAGAGTCATGGAGTCGGCCATGTCCGGCGAGGGAGCCACCGCCCGCGCTCGGTCCCACCAGCGCTGGAACCTTGTGAGCGGATCGGGCTCCGCACCCGAGGGGTCAAAGCTCTGCGGCGGGTCAGGAGGCACGGCCGCAGATTGAGC
>JBOGWB010000031.1:0-39537 GCA_050693035.1 Actinomycetota bacterium | reverse complement strand
AAGTGGCGGTCGTAGCAGATGTACACGCCGACCTTCCCGACCGCGGTGTCGAAGACCGGGTAGCCCATGTTCCCGGGGCGGAAGTAGAACTTCTCCCAGAAACCGTTCACGTGCGGGATGTGGGTCTTGCGGTACTTCCCGAGGACCGACCCGTCGGCTTCGATCACCACGGCCGTGTTGTAGTACACGCCGGTCTGGGCCTCCTCGAAGAACGGCACCACCAACACCATCCCGTGCTCCCGAGCTACCTCCCGCATCCTGGTGACGGTGGGCCCGTCATCCCGCTCTGCGGTCGCGTACCACTTGGGGTCCTGCTCCGCCGGGAAGTAGGGCCCGTGAAAGATCTCCTGGAGGCACGTGACCTTGGCTCCCTCGGCCGCCGCCTTGCCGATGAGCTCGACGTGCTTCTCCACCGCCTCGTCCTTGGACATGTTGGCGTGCGCTTGGATCACCGCCGTGCGTACGGTCGTCACCTCACCACCTCCTGTTCGCCCTCAGAGGAGCGGAACGCCGGAAGCACGTGCTCCCCGAAGTCCTTGATGATCCCTTCCGGTCCCGGATCCTCCACCATCGAATAGACGTTGAACTGATCCATCCCCAGGGCTTCCAGTTCCCGGAGCTTGGCCTGGACCTGCTCCGGCGTGCCGATCACGCAGAACCGGTCCACCACCTCGTCCGTGACGAAGGCGGCGTGATCCGCTCCGGTCCGGCCGTGGTCGGTGTAGTCGTAGTGCTCTCGTGCCTTGATGTAGTCAGTCAGCTCCTGCGGGAGGTCCGTGGTGCTGTACCGCTTCACCAGGTCCACGACGTGGTTCGAGACGAGGGCCGGGAACCACCGCACCTGCTCTCGTGCCTTGGCGGGGTCCTCGGTGATGTAGCCAGGGGCCGCCACCTGGATCTTGATGTCCTCGAACCGCCGCCCGGCCTCCTCGGCGCCCTTTCGAACGTAGGACAGCGACCACTCCAGGATGAAGGGGTCGGCGAGCTGCATGATCAGGCCATCCGCAACCCGGCCGCAGGCCCGCAGGGCCTTGGGCCCGTAGGCCGCCATCCACACCGGGAGGTGGTGGCCCTCACTCCACTTGAGCTGGAGCTTGGTGCCGTCGTACTCGACCTCCCTCCCCTCGGCCAGGTCCTTGATCACCCGGGTCGCCCACTCGGCGCGATCCACCGGCACCGGCCTCTTCCCGATGACCCGCCGCGCGCTGTCCCCTCGCCCCATCCCCATGTCCATCCGGCCGCCTGAGACCTCCTGCAGCGTCGCCAGCGCGCTCGCGGTCACCGTCACGTCTCGTGTGGCCGGATTGGTCACGCAGGGACCCATCCGGACGCGGCTCGTGTTCGCCGCGATCAATGCGAACACGGTGAAGAACTCTTGCCACAGGACGTGTGAGTCCCATGCCCAGACGTAGTCGAAGCCCCGGTCCTCGGCGAGCCCGGCCCACTCCACGATGCGGGAGGCGGGAGGATCCAGCATGAACGTCACGCCGAAGGAGAGCATCAGCTGTCGACAGCCCGGAACGCTTCCTCGAGCGTCTCGACGGCTCGCTGCGCATCGGCTTCGTCGATCACCAGCGGCGGGGACAGCCGAAGGACGTTCCCGTACAGCCCGCCCTTCCCGACGAGGAGCCCGCGCTCCCGCGCCTCCTCCATGGCCCGGGCGGCACCGTCCGGGTTCGGCTCCTTCGACTCCTTGTCCTTGACGAGCTCGACCCCGATCATCAGGCCCTTGCCTCGGACCTCCCCGACGACCTCGTATCGGTCCTCCAGCTCCTTCAGCCCCTCGAACAGGTACTTCCCTACCCGGAACGCGTTCGACTGGAGGTCGTTCTCCTCGATGTAGTCGAGGTTGTTCAGCGCGTACGTCGAGGCCAGAGGGTTGCCGCCGAAGGTGGAGATGGAGTTGGCTCGGAGCGAATCGACCATGTCCTCCCTACCGATCACCGCGCCGATCGCCATCCCGTTCCCCAGACCCTTTGCGCAGACCACGGCATCGGCGCGCACGTTGTAGGAGTCGATCCCCCAGAACGACCCGCCGGTCCGGCCGAACCCCGTCTGCACCTCGTCGACGATGAAGGGGATGCCGAACTCGTCGAGGATGCGCTTCACGATCGGGAAGTACTCGGGCGGTGGCGTCACGAAGCCGCCCACCCCCTGGATCGGCTCGGCGATCATCGCCGCCGGTTCCCCCGTGGTCGTCGTCTCGATGACGTTCCGAAGGTCCTCGGCGCACGCCACGCCGCAGTCCGGGTACGAGAGGCCCAGCGGACATCGATAGCAGTAGGGCGCCAGCGCGTACGACACGTTGAGCGGCGAGAACGACGTCGCCGACCACCCCTTGTTTCCGGTGATCCCGACGGCGCCGAAGGAGCGCCCATGGTACGAGTTGCGGAGGGCGATGACCTCGTTGGAGCGACGCCACGACGTAGCGAACAACAGGGCGGCCTCGACCGCTTCGGTGCCCGAGCCGACGAAGAAGGCCTTGGCCGGCGGGTCGACTGGGGCCAGTCCGGTCAGGCGCTCGGCCAGCTCGACCATGGGCCGGATCAGGTAGACGGTGGAGGTGTGGGCGATCTTGTTCGCCTGCTCCGTGAGCGCCTCCACCAGCTTCGGAACGACGTGGCCGGAGATCGTGGTCACGATGCCGCCGAAGAAGTCCAGGTACTCCTGCCCGGAGGAGTCCCACACCCGCGGGCCCTCCCCTCGGACCAGCTCGATCGGCTCCTTGTAGTACAGGGCCAGCCACGACGGCAGAGCCTTCCGATGGCGCTCCAGGAGGGCCTCGCCGTCTCCGGGAAACTCCTCGCCCTGGCCAGGTCCGGTCATCCGACCTCCTCTCCCGGCGCCATGCTAGGCGTGCCCTCTTCCACGAAGCAACAGGCCACCCGGCTAACCCTCGGACGGCCGGGCCAGCAGGTCACGGGCCCGGAGGGCCAGCCAGAACTCCATCCGGTCGTGAGCGGAGCCGAGGTCCCGCTTGGTGAGCTCCTCCACCTTCCGCATCCGGTACCGCAGGGTGTGGCGGTGAACGTAGAGCTGGGCGGCCGCCGCCTCCCAGCGAGCGTTGTGGTCGAGGAAGGCGCGGAGGGAGGGGACGAGCTCCCCGCCGTGCTCCTCGTCGTAGCGATCGAGGGGAGCCAGGACGGAATCGGCGAACGCCCGCAGGGCATCGGGCTCCTGGAGCGTGAGCAGGAGCCGGTAGGTCCCGAGCGACTCGAAGTCCGCGAAGGGCCGCCCCTCGACCCGGCATACCTGGAGGGCGTACTGGGCCTCCCGCAGGCTGCGGCCCGCCTCCGGCGGGGGGACGGGGCCACCGGCCCCGGCCACCACTTCCGCCCCCAGGCGCTCCGAGACCTCCTGCCGCAGCGAATCCACCAGCCCCTCCCCGTCGTGGTTCAGGAGCAGGAACAGGATGTCGTCTCGCGGGGCGGTGAGGAACCCGCCGCGCCGGCGGGAGAGCACGTCCTCCACGACCCAGGCGAGCTCCTCCGCGGGGACCGCCGCCTCGAGGGCTACCACCGTCACCCTCTCGGCCGAGTCGAACCCGAACCGTCGAAGCTCCCGGCTCACCTCTCGGGCCGAGAGTCCTCCGCGCACCAACGCGTCGAGGACATCACCCTTGAGCCGCCGCTCCGCCTCTGCCACGGCGCGAGACTTGTCGAGCTCGATGGCGAGCAGCGACAGAGCATGGCTCGCGACGATGCGGTCGAACTGGGAGAGCGCCTCTCGTTTTCCGATCGCCAGGAAGGCCTCCACCCGGCCCCGCGGCCCGACCGGCTGGACCGAGACGTGGTCTCCCAAGTCCATCAGGGACAGGCTGAACCCTGGACTCTCCGGCCTCGATTCCCGAAGCTCCTCCCACAGGCGAGGAGCGCGGCGTGCCGCCGATCCGGGTGCGGACGCGAGTGGGATCCCGTGGATGTCCAGGACCACGACCCATCCTCGGATGGACCCGGCGAGCGCCGAAGCGATGCCGTCCACTCCGCCCTCTTCCAGCACCGCCCGCGTGAGCTGGTTCTGTGCTTCGAGCGACCGCTGGAGGACCTCGTACTGCGCCGTGGCCATCCGAGTGAACAACGCCTCGGTGATGGCGATGAATGGAACGGGGTACGGCACTTCGAATACCGGGAACCGCAGGCGGTCCGCGGCCACAGCGACCGCTTTCGGCACCCGGGTGTACGAGAAGCCGGTCCCGAAGCCCAGTCCCGCGAGGCGTGCTTCCGCCAGGCGCTCCACGTAGGCGCGCTGGCGTGCCGCCGTCTTCCCCAGACCCATCCCGGTGGTGAGCAGGAGCTCTCCGCCCTTGAGCCACGGGGTGGGGTCTTCCAGCTCGCTGACGTGAACCCACCGGATGGCGTTGCCTCCGCCGTCCGCTCCGGCGACGAGCTTCAGGGCGAGCCCGGGCAGCCGCAGGATGTCCTCGACGTGCACGTCCACAGGGAGATTGTACGGTTCGTACAAGAAGCGTGCCGCTCCCAGCAGGGCGGGCCCGACCGTGCGGGCGGTCAGCAGGTCCGGTGTACGGACCGTACAAAGCCCTGAGGCCCCTTTGACCCCGCGCGCCGTTCCCCCGGTCTCGGGGCCCCGCGAGACTCCTCCCATGGACATCCCACAGGAGCGAAAACTCGTCACCGAGATCCCCGGACCGCGATCGAAGGAGCTCCTGGCCCGCCGCAGGGCCGCGGTGCCCAAGGCCATCCACAACACCGTGCCGCTGTTCGTCCGGGCGGCGTCGGGGGCCATCCTCGAGGACGTCGACGGGAACCGGCTGATCGATCTCGGGGCGGGCATCGCCGTCCTGAGCGTTGGCAACGCGTCCCCCGCCGTCGTGAAAGCGGCCACGCGCCAGACCGAGCTCTTCACCCACACGTGCTTCCACGTGACGATGCACGAGCCCTACGTCGAGTTGGCCGAGCGTCTGAACGCCCTCGTCCCAGGGGATCACGACAAGCAGACCATGCTGGTGAACTCCGGCGCCGAGGCCGTGGAGAACGCGGTCAAGATCGCCCGGTACGCGACGGGACGTTCCGCGGTGGTGACGTTCGACCACGCATTCCACGGACGCACCCTGATGGCCATGTCGCTCACGGGGAAGGTCATGCCGTACAAGCAGGGCTTCGGTCCGTTCGCCCCGGAGATCTTCCGGCTTCCGTACGCCTATCCGTACCGGTGTCCGGCGGGCCAGCCCCCGGAATCCTGCGGCCCCGCCTGCCTGGCCCACGCCATCGACGAGATGGAGCGACACATCGGAGCGGAGAACATCGCCGCCATCGTCCTGGAGCCGGTGCAGGGTGAGGGCGGCTTCATCGTCCCGGCCCCGGAGTTCCTTCCCGGTCTCAAGGACTTCTGCGAACGGCACGGCATCGTGTTCATCGCGGACGAGGTCCAGACGGGCTTCGGCCGCACCGGCCGCTGGTTCGCAGTCGAGCACTCGGGGATCGTCCCCGACCTCGTGACCATGGCGAAGGCCATGGGCGGGGGGTTCCCGATCGGGGCCGTCACCGGCCGCTCCGATCTCATGGACACCATCCACGTCGGCGGCCTGGGGGGGACGTTCGGAGGGAACCCGGTGTCGTGCGCGGCCGCCCTCGCAGCGATCGATCAGCTCGAAAGCGAAGGATTGTTGGAGCGAGCCGCCCGGATCGGCGAGACCATGGTGGCCCGGCTCGAGGAGTTCCGGGACCGGTTCGACCTCGTGGGGGACGTCCGGGGGCTCGGAGCGATGGTCGCCATGGAGCTGGTCAGTGACCGCGCCACCAAGGCTCCCGCGAAGGAGGCCGCCGCCCGGGTCATCGAGGAGTGCTACAAGCAGGGCGCCGTCGTCCTGAAGGCCGGCACCTACGACAACGTCATCCGCTTGCTGCCGCCGCTCACCATCGACGAGGCCCTGCTCGACGAGGGCCTGGGGATCCTCGAGAAGGCCCTGACCTCCGCGACCGGCTAGCCGGTCATCGGGGGCGCCGAGGCTTCCCCGACTCGGTCGGTCACGTCCACGAACTCATACAGGTGGCGGAGGCCCGCAAACACGTAGCTGCGGTCGGACAGGAGCGGCAGAGCGGCGCCGAAGTACCTGTCAAAGACCAGCCGAAAGGTGTTCACCGGCGTGATCGACCGGTGCGGGTCCGGCGAGCCCTGCCCCGGCAGGAAGTACGCGTTCAGGATGCTGAACTTCCGGCGCAGGAGCCGGTCTGGGGCCCGACGCCAGCTTCCCGGCCCCTCGTACGGCCCCTCGTCTGCCTGGATCACGATCACCGGATCGTCGGGCCCGGCGAGCAGCGCCTCCACGACCTCCTGGACCCTGCGGTTCACGTACTGGAGCTGCTGGATGTAGCTCTCTTTCCTCTGACGGCGCGCCTCCTCCTCTTCAGACACGAAGTTCCCGTTGCTGTCGAACACGAAGGGCTCGTGGGGGCTGATGATGTGAGCGAACACAAGCTTCGGTCCTGGGATGTCTCGGCTCTGGATCACGGCATCGAACTGCTGCTGCACGCCGGCCCAATCCCGCCGGCGGCCGAGTCCGCCCACGACGAAGTTCGCCACCGGCCACACCGGCGTGGTCTGAAGCAGCACGGAGGAGAACTCCGAGAGCCCTCCGTACGGCACGCTGACATCCGCCATGGGGTTGCTGGCGGTGGGAGCCCACCACGAACCGATGTGGAGATACCGGTACCCGATGGCTTTCAGCGAGCGGCCCAACCGGTGCTCGCGAATCAGGGAGACGAGGGGGCGCGTATCGTCCGACGCGGGCCCCTCGCTGCGCGTGAGGAAATCGAGGTACTCCAGGTTGAGTGATGAGGCGAGGGAGAAGTTGGTCCGCGGGTAGTTCGCACGCCCCTTCGACGCCACGACGAACCCCTGCCCTTCCAAGAACTCCAGGAAGTCTCGGTTGTCGAACCCGAAGACTTCCCGGAGCGCGTCCTGGCCCCCGTAGCGGTCGAGGACGACGTAGTAGATGTCCGGGAGACTCCCGGAAGACGGTGGGTGCAGGACCAGGGTCTCCGGAAGCGGCGCTTCCCGCCCGGCCAGACTCCTTCGGCCCTCGTACAGGGCTGCCGAGGCCACGTTCACGAGGACGAGCGCGGCGGAGACGAGGTTGAGAACGCCGGTGATCCGCGGAAGGTGGGCTCGGACCCGGGGAGCCACGACCACCGCTGCGACGGCCAGAAGCGCCCAGGCGGCGAGCAGGTATCGGTGCCGGGAGAGCACCCCCGCGACCCCCCACTCCAGGATGACGTTCTTGACGTGCCCATAGGAGAAGAAGAGGAGGACGAGCGCGGAGACGACGACGCCCGCCGTCGCCAGGTCACGGAATGCCCACCTCGCGGCAAGCATGGCCGCCGCGGTGACCCCCAGCACGACGGCCAGGACCGGCAGGACGTGGCCGAGGGTGACCCCCTCATGCAGGTTGGCCGCGTACAACGAGAGGACGGGAAAGGTCGCGAACAGGAGGGGATGGAGGACGCGGGGTCGATCGGCCACGACGCCAGGCGTCCAACGGCTCAGTCGAGCCGCCTGGACGCCTTGTCTCTCGGGTTCCTTCTCGGCAGGAAGGACCATACCCTCCGCCAGAACGACCGGAAGATGACGCCGGCCGCCAGCAACCCTCCCACGATCACCTGGAAGATGAAGCTCCCCGTCCCGGGGTCGATGTACGCGTGAGCGTCGGGGATGGTAATCAGGAAGAAGTACGCGAAGACGAGCACGAGGCAAACCGTGCTGAAACGCTTCTCGTGCACTCCTACTCCCACCGATACAGGCGGGTGGATTCTAACCCTTTCGGCGCATGAGGTAGAGGACCCGCTCCGACTCGCGCACTGGCTCTCGGCGGAGGATCTCATACCGCTCGCCAAAGGCTCGTTCGAAACCCTCCGGCGTGTAGTCGTGGAAGATGTCGTCACGCACAGCCAGCAGGTCACGCACCCTCGGATCGCCCTTCGGCACGAACTCGACCAACAACGTCCGCGCGAGTTCCGCTAGATACGCTGCTATGCGAGCCAGCGGGACGTTGTTCCCGATGGCCAGGTGGTGCACGAGAGCGAGCATCAGGACCAAGTCGGCCGGGCCCCGGTCGGCGAGCGACATTCGTTCCCGGTTTTCCCACCCGATCCGTGAGCTTGGATTCGTGAGGTCCATCACCAGCGGGAGAAGGTTGGCCCCTCCGGCCGCCACACGCCGGTAGTTCGCCTCGACGCATCCCGGGTCCACGTCGAAACAGACCGCAAAGATCCCCTGATCGCTGACGATCCGGCTGAACACGCCCACGTTGCCTCCGAGATCCCAGACCTGGTCTGGGGAAGCCTCCTGCACGAACCGGGCCACCAGTTCCTTCTTGTGCTCGAGGGCCGCGGACGTATAACTCTCGGCTTCGTCGTAGTAGCCCACCCATGTCGACCGCCCCGGATCCCACCGAAGGGCCTCGACGGCCGACCGAAGCGAGTGCAGGAGCCCGAGGAACGCACGGGGGCCGAAGCTTCCCCGTGCGGTCGCCGCTCCCGCGTGGCGTCGCTGGCTTCGGGCGTGGAGATGAACGTGAAGCATGAGCCCCGGGCGAAGCCGGGTCCGGCGTGGCAGCAGGGATGCCACGAGGTCCAGCGGGATGCCGTCGATGTGCACCCGAAGCAGCTGGCCGAGCCGGACGTCCCGATGGCTCATCAGGGCCAACGGTCCCAGGAAGTGTTGGCAGAACTGCCGGTAGGCCCCCCAGGGCCGCCCCTCCCGGAGGCGTTCGAACGAAAGCGTATCGATGAGCACCGGGCGACCCCGATGGAACTGCATGTTGTAGGCGCTCGCGTCGCGGAGCGACATCCCGAAGCCAAGGGCGACCTCCTGGATCGCCAGGGTCGCGAGCGCGGCGTCCCGCAGCATGCCAAAGGACCACTCGTACGGATAGGAGATGAACGCCACTCGCTCGGGCTCGAGCACAAGGTACGCCTCGGGCGTCGCGGCGAGGGCCACGTCCACCTCGCGATGCGGGATCAGCAGCCCAGCTTCCGTCAGGGCTTCGTAGAGTCCAGAGCCCATGAGGTCGTCGTGGTCTTCCCGGTGAGCCGCGTTGACCTGGCGCAGGAGGCGCCCTTCTCGCTGGAACACGAATCCGTGGGGGTCGCGGAACGATCCCGCCGCAAATACCGCCTCGCCGCCGACCCTGCCGGCGGACGTTTTCCGCGAGCGTTGGCCCACCCAACTCCCCCAGAGTCCGGGCGCAGGGATTCTACCTGTCGCCGGCCTCGTGGCATCATTCGTCTTGACGATGGATGCAGGTAACGGCGGTGGCCCCCAGGCACTTTCAGAAGAGCAGATCGAAGAACGTCTTCGCGTTCTCCCAGGCTGGCGGCGGGAGAGCGGCGAGATCCTCAAGTGGTTCAAGTTCCCGGGCTTTCCGGAGGCGATCGCCTTCCTTCAGCGGATCGTGGAGCCGGCCGAACGCCTCAACCACCATCCCGACATCGAGAACCACTACAACCGGGTCCGGATAGCCCTCCACACGTGGAGCGTGGGCGCCATCACCGAGAAGGACTTCGCCCTGGCCGCGGAGATCGAACGCGTCGCAGGGGACCGACCTCCCGAAGTGAGTTGAGCGGGCCCGCCGGCCGGGCCATACTTCCCCGGGTCTTCCCGATGGAGGTCCGAGCGATGGTGGGTGCCAGATGCGACGTGGGCTCCGACGGATCCTTGCCTACTGGCGGGCGGAGCGGCGAACCCTCACCCAGGGGTTCGTAGCCCTCCTCATCGCGACCGTCGGTAGCCTCGCCGCCGGGGTAGTCCTCGGGAAGATCACCGGGACGCTCGAGCGACTTCCCGGCCTGATGGTGCTGATTCCCGCAGCCATCGCGACCCGGGGCAACATCTTCGGGGCGCTCGGCTCCCGGCTCGGCACCTCGATCCACGCAGGGCTCTTCGAGCCGAACCGCAACCGGGAAGGGGTCCTCTACCAGAACGTGTACTCGGCGACGGTGCTCACCTTCGTCGTCTCGTTCCTGGTCGCTCTGTTGGCGAAGACGCTCTCCGAGGCATTCGGCGTCACCACCATCTCGCTCCTCGACTTCATCGTGATCGCGCTCGTCGGCGGAATCCTCTCGAGCATCCTCGTCGCGACCTTCGCCGTGTTCCTGTCGGTGGGAGCGCACCGGAGGGGCTGGGACCTCGACAGCGTGGCAGCACCACTCATCACTTCGGCGGGAGACATGTTCACCATCCCGGCGTTGTTCCTGGCCAGCTTCGCCGTCGGGGTTCGGTGGGTCACCGAGACCGTGGCGGTCGTCCTGGTCCTCGGGACAGTTGTCATCACCGTCGCGGGCCTGATCACGAACCTCTCGCTCGCCCGGCGCGTGATCCGCGAGAGCCTCCCCATCCTCGTGGTGGCCGGGACCATCGACATCCTCGCCGGGCTGGTGGCTCAGGCACGGCTGGGCGAATTCATCGCCCTGCCCGCTCTCCTCATGCTGATCCCACCGATCCTCGGGAACGCCGGAGGGCTGGGAGGCATACTGTCGGCACGGCTGGCGTCCAAGCTGCACCTCGGCGTGATCACTGCGAAGGGCCGTCCCGAGGCTCTCGCCGTCCTGGATTTCTCCATCGTCCTCCTGATCGCGGTGGCCGTCTTCCCGGTCCTGGGTCTCGCTGCAGACGTCGCGGCCGCGGTGCTCCATCTGGCGAGTCCGGGGCCCGCGAAGATGATGGGCATCACGCTGCTGGCCGGGATGATGGCCACGCTCATCGCTGCGGTTATCGCCTACTACACGGCCGTGGCGACGTTCAGGGTGGGCCTGGACCCCGACAACCATGGGATCCCCATGATCACCAGCTCCATGGACTTCTTCGGCATTCTCTCGATCGTCTTCGCCCTGGTGGTGTTGGGCATCTCCTGAGATGGAGGGATGCGCGGTGCGTATACTGTTCGGTCCCGAGGGGAACCGATGAGCGAGGAACGCGGGCGGAACGTCAAGGACCTCCTGGCCGAGGCCAAGGACACGTCCGAGCTCATGGTCGACCTGGCCTACGCGGCCCTGTTCTTCGACGACGAAGACCTGGCCGAGGAGGTGGCCCGGCTCGAGGAGGTCATGGACTCCTACCTTCACGACCTCCGCTGGATCTCCATGCTCGCCGCCCGCAGCCCCGAGGACGCCGAGGCCATGGGCCACGTCCTTCACATCGCCGGTGCCATCGAGAAGATCGGTGACGCCGCCGCCGACATCGCTCGGATCATCGAGGCGAAATTGGGGCTCCCCGACGCCCTGCGGAAGGATCTCCGCCACGCCGACGAGATCGTGGGCCGGGTCACGGTCAGAGAGGGATCCCCTTCCGTGGGCAGGAGCCTCAAGGAGCTCTCCTTGCCCACGGAGACGGGCATGTGGCTCATCGCGGTTCGCCGGGGAACCGACTGGGAGTTCGACCCGGGCCCCGAGTCCGTGATCAACGAAGGGGACGTCCTGCTGTACCAGGGGCCCGAGGAAGGCGTGAACCTCCTCCACGAGCAAGCGGGGGCTCCCGCCCGGCCGGAGCGACCCGAGGAGGAGATGATCGCTCTCAGCGAGCTCGATCGGGCGGTGGACATCCTCGTGGAGATGAAGAACTCCGCCGAGGTGGCGGTGGGACTGGCGTATTCGTCTCTGCTGCTCGGTGAGGCCGCGCTGGCCGCGGAGGTGGCGACGCTCGAAGCCCGAAGTGACATGTTGCACGACGAGCTCGAGTCGTGGGTGCTGCGGGCGGCCCCCGAGGCCCGCAATCCCGACGAGCTCCGCGGTCTGATCCGGCTGGCCTACGCGTCCGAGGTCATCTTCGACGCCGCCCGAGACATGACCAGGCTCGTGGAGCGAGGCGAGGCGTTGCACCCGGTGATCGCCGCGGCCCTCGAGGCGAGCGAGGAAGTGGCCGCGGAGTTCACGGTGGAAAGGGGCTCGGGCGCCGAGGGCAAAACGCTGAAGCAGCTTTCGCTCGAGACCGAGACGGGAATGCTGGTGCTCGCGGTCCAGCGGGGACGCCGGTGGATCTACCGGCCGCGCCCTCGATTCGAGCTCGAAGCGGGAGATCGGGTCATCGCCATCGGGCCGGAGGAAGGGATCCCCGAGCTCGAGCAGCTGGTCAGAGCGGAAGCCCGAGCCCCGGCTTCGGGCTGAACCTCCCCGTCAAGGCCCCCCGACTCTCGCCGCCGCCGCGCGCTGCTCGTCCTTGAGACGGACCCCCGCCGGGAGGTTGAAGTGCATGCTCTCTTCGGTGACCCGCAACTCCTCGATGTCGGTGGCGCCCAGGGATCGAAGGTGCTCCATCACTTGTTCCACCAGCGACTCGGGCGCCGAGGCTCCCGACGTGAGGCCCACGGTATCGGCCCCCTCGAGCCACCCAGGATCGATCTCGCTTTCGTCGTCGATCAGATACGCCGGGGTACCCAGCGCGTGCGACACTTCGACGAGGCGGTTCGAGTTCGACGAGTTATCCGATCCGATCACCAGGACCACGTCGGACTGCCGAGCCACGGCCTTCACGGCCTCCTGTCGATTCTGGGTCGCGTAGCAGATATCGTCCTTCGGGGGGGCCTGGATCTCCGGGAACCGGATACGCAACGCTTCGATGACTTCGTTCGTCTCGTCCACCGACAGCGTCGTCTGGGACAGATACGCCACGCGCTCGGGATCGGCCACCTCGACCTTCGCGGCCTCCTCGGCGCTGCCGATCAGCCGGATGTGCTCGGGCGCCTCGCCGCTCGTCCCCACGACCTCCTCGTGGCCCTCGTGTCCGATGAGGAGGATGGTCTTGTCCTTCTTGGCGAACCGGCGGGCCTCCGCGTGCACCTTGGTCACGAGCGGGCAGGTCGCGTCGATCACGTTCAGCCGGCGAGTTTCCGAGTTCCGGTAGACCTCGGGGGCGACCCCGTGAGCGGAAAGGACGACGGTGGAGCCCTCGGGCACGGCGGTCTCCTCCTCGACGAAGACGGCGCCCTTCCGCTCGAGATCCCGGACCACGTGGATGTTGTGCACGATCTGCTTGCGCACGTACACGGGAGGCCCGTAGATGCGCAGGGCTCGCTCCACCGTGTCCACGGCACGGTCCACCCCCGCGCAGTACCCGCGGGGCAGGGCGAGCAGCACCTTCTTCGGCACGCCTCCATGGTAGCGGACGGGCTATCATCGGACCGTCCGGGCGACGAGGAGGCGATCGTGCGGCCCGCTGGCTACAGGAAGCCGATGGCCCGCTGGAAGCTCGCCCTGCTCATCGCATCCAGTCTGTTCTTCCTGGGGTTCGTGCTGTCCCGCGGTCCCGCCTTCGGCCTGCTGCTCCTCGCCCTGAGCTGGCTGGGGCTCTGCGCGGCGACCCTGCGGTGGGGCTACGACTCACGGGACGGCCGGGACTGGGACGAGCGGCCGGAGCGGCCCAGGAGCCCGGAAATCCAGCTCCCCCGCCTGCCCGGAGAGAAGCTTTCCAGAGAAGACCGGGGGGACCGGCCCTAAGGCGCACGACTCGACACTCAGTCGCGGGCCAGGGCCCGGCTGATCACCAGGCGCTGGATCTCGCTGGTGCCCTCGAAGATGGTGTAGATCTTGGCGTCGCGGTACCACTTCTCGACCGGGAAGTCCTTGATGTAGCCATAGCCCCCGAGGATCTGGATGGCCTGCTCCGTGACGGACACGGCCACCTCGCCGGCCTTGAGCTTCGACATGGATCCCTCCGCCCTCGAGAACTCCACGGCGTTCTTGGCCATCCACGCCGCCCGCCAGGTGAGCAGCCTTGCCGCGTCGACCTCCAGGGCCATGTCGGCCAGCCGGAAGGCGACACCCTGGTTCTCGATGATCGGACGATCGAACTGCCGCCGCTCCTTGGCATAATCCACGGCAAACTCGAGGGCCGCCCGGGCGATCCCGAGGGCCTGTGCCGCGGTGAGCGGACGGGTCATCTCGAAGGTTCGGAGCGCGTGCGAGGAGCGGGTGCGCTCCTGGGTGCGGGCCCGGTCGAGCTTGGCCTCCAGTCGTTCCACCCCGCCGAGGACGTTCTCCAGCGGGATCCGGCAGTCCTCCAGGATCACCTCGGCGGTGTGGGAGGCCCGTATCCCGAGCTTCCGGTCCTTCTTGCCCTGCCGGATCCCAGGGACCTGGGGGACGATGAACGCGGCCTGCCCCCGGTGTCCGAGGGTCGGGTCCACGGTGGCCACCACGATATGCACCGCGGCGATGCCGCCGTTCGTGATGAACACCTTCCGACCGTTCAACACCCATTCGTCGCCGTCGCGGCGAGCCGTGGTGGCCAGGGCGGAGACGTCCGATCCGGCGTCGGGCTCGGTCACGGCGAACGCCCCCACGGCGGGTTCCTCGACTGTGCCGATCATCGCCGGCGCCCATTGGATCAGCTGGTCCTGGGAACCCTGCATGGCCAGGGCCGTGAGCGGGAGGCCGGTACCGAACAGGGCCAGGCAGATCCCGGCGCAGCCCCACGCCGTCTCCTCAAGGGCGATCGGAAGGTTGAGCCCGGTGGGGTCCTCGGCGACGCTCTGGAAGAAGTCCGTCGAGTAGAGGCCCAGCTCGGCGGCCTTCTTCACCACCGGCCAGGGAAACTCCTCGGTCTCGTCGTATTCCGGGGCCGCCGGGCGGATCTCCTTCTCGGCGAACCCGTGCACCCACTTCTGGAGCGTCAGGTGGTCCTCGGAGAGTCGAAATTCCACGGTTCCTCCTGCCAGAATGTCCGGGCCGGCGGATCACCGCCTATCCTACCCGTCGGTAGGTTAGTATATGCGTGTTCAGCTCGTCAATTCGGGAGGCCGTTGATGGCGGACCCACCCCAGATCCAGACCCGCCGGCGGATGCGGGCGGCCGAGCGTCGGGCCCAGCTCCTCGACGTGGCCCGGAAGGTCTTCGGACGCCACGGCTTCCACACCGTGACCATGGACTCCGTGGCCAAGGAAGCGGGCGTCACCAAGCCGATCCTGTACGACCACTTCCCCTCCAAACGGGACCTGTACCTGGCGCTGCTCGAGGACGACCTGGCGAACCTGAGGGAGCGGCTCCACGACGCCCTGGATCGATCCGGCGGCAACCGGGAGCGGATCCGGGGGTCGTTCCAGGCCTACTTCGACTTCGTCGACGACCACGCCGAGGGGTTCCGGCTGCTCATGCAGGAGGCCACCGGGCCGGAGCGCCAGTTCCGGGAGATGGTCGGGCAGCTCCAGTCCGAGATCATGGGCCGGGTGACGGAGATCATCGTCCGGGAGTCGAAGGGAAGCATCGACCGCTCGGACGCCTCGGTTGTCGCCCTGGGGCTCATCGGGATGGTGGAGACGGCCGCCCAGCGAAACGCCGGGGCGAAGAAGCCGGAGCGCCGCCGCGCCGTGGACACACTGGTCAAGCTGGCCTGGAAGGGCATCACCGGGCTGTAGGTGCCGCCCTCCCCATTCAGAGGTTGCCGCGCTCCTCTTGCTCCCGCTCGATCGCCACGAAGAGCTCCTTGAAGTTACCGAGCCCGAACCCCTTGGATCCGTGGCGCTCGATGACCTCGTAGAAGACCGTGGGACGGTCCTGCTGGATCTTGGTGAAGATCTGGAGCAGGTAGCCCTCATCGTCCCGGTCGGCCAGGATGCCGAGGCGCTCGAGGTCCGAGTAGTCCTCCTCGATCTCGCCGACCCGGCCCCGGAGGGCCTCGTAGTACGTCGCCGGCACCCGGATGAACCTCACCCCCCGCTGCCGCAGGGCATCAACCGACGCGACGATGTCTTCGGTGACCATGGCGATGTGCTGAACGCCGGGTGACCGATAGAAATCGAGGTACTCCTCGATCTGTGACTTCTTCTTCCCCGCGGCCGGCTCGTTGATGGGGAACTTGATCCGCCCCACGCCGTCCCACATCACCTTGGACATGAGGGCCGTGTACTCGGTGGAGATCTGGTCGTCCCGGAAGTGCACCAGCTGCGCGAACCCCATGATGCGGGCGTAGTAATCCACCCACTCGTTCATCTTCCCGAGCTCGACGTTGGCCACGATGTGGTCGACGGCCTTGATCCCCACCGGGGGGCCGTCGTCCGGATACGGCTCCTCGACCCGGTACCCGGGCAGGAACGGTCCGGAGTAGTTCTCGCGCTCGATGAAGGAATGGATGGTCTCCCCGTAGGCCTTGATGGCCGAGCGGACCACCTTGCCGTTCTCGTCCTCCGAGACGGTCGGCTCCAGGACGCTCTGCGCTCCCCGCTTGGTGGTCTCCTCCCACGCCTGGGTGGCATCCGGAACGCGGAGGGCCACGTCCTTGACCCCGTCGCCGTGCTCGTAGGCGTGCTTGCAGATCTCGCTGTCGGGCCCCATCCCTCCGGTGAACACGTATCGGGCGTCGCCCTGCTCGCAGACCCAGGACGAGCGGTCCCGGACCTTGGTCTCGGGCCCCGCATACGCCGTGACCCGGAACCCGAACGCCTTCGAGTAGTAGTGGGCGGCCTGCCGGGCGTTGCCCACGTAGTACTCCACGTGGTCGATCCCCTGAAGCGGAAGGAAGTCCTCGTTCGCCACCGCGGTCACCTCCAAGCGCCGGACAAGAAGATGATACCCACGACGGGGAAGGTCCGGAGGTTCCCTATCGTTGAAACGAACAGAGCGGTGACCCGAAAGCTGATCCTTCTTGCCGTGGTCCTCGCACTTGGCGGGGCCACCTATCTCGGGTTCCGAGCGCAGCCGGAGATGCCGTCGCCGACCCGTGAGGCCGAGCCGCCCGATCTGACCCCCGACTCCGCGCTGGTCGACGTGCTCTCTCCCGACAGCATCCCGTCCATCGACGAGCCGAGGTTCCTCGCCCCCGAGCAGGCGGCCAGGTGGCTTGCCGACCGGGAACCAGTCGTGTCCCTCGAGCTGGGAGGGGAAGCCCGCGCCTACCCCGCACAGATCCTCACCTGGCACGAGATCGTCAACGACGTGGTGGCCGGTCGTCCCGTGGCCGTCACCTACTGCCCGCTGTGCAACTCGGCCGTCGCCTTCGGCCGTGAGGTCGATGGTCGCACGCTCGAGTTCGGCGTGTCCGGGAAGCTCTACAAGAGCGCGCTCGTCATGTACGACCGGCAGACCGATTCACTCTGGCTGCACTTCGAAGGCCGGGGCATCCAGGGACCGATGGCCGGCTCACGTCTCGAAGTGATCCCTGTCCAGCTGCTGTCCTTCGGGGAGTGGCGCCGGGAGCACCCGACCGGGCTGGTGCTCTCCCGGAACACCGGTCACGTCCGGCCCTACGGGGAGAACCCGTACGAGTCCTACGACTCGAAGGAGGGCCCGTACGTCTCGTTCTTCAGGGGCCCCGTCGGCCCAGCGCTGCACCCGATGGCCCGGGTGGTGGGGGTGACCTTCGGGGACACCGCCGTTGCCTACCCGTACGAACGACTGGCGGCCGGAAGCTCCGCCGGCGTCGTTCAAGATCCCATCGCCGGCCGCGAGCTCGTGGTGTTCTGGCGTGCGGGCACAGCCTCGGCGCTCGACCAGCGGCTCATCTCCAACGGCCGCGACGTGGGGGCGACGGGTGTGTTCGCTCCCGAAGCCGACGGCCGCCGCCTCACGTTCCAAGTGCGGGAGGGAGCCTTCCTCGACCGCGAGACGGGGTCGAGGTGGACCCTGTCGGGCCGGGCCGTGGCAGGCCCGCTGGCCGGTGAGCGCCTCGAACCCGTGCCCTACCTCGACACGTTCTGGTTCGCTTGGTGGGGGCACCACCCGGAGACCGCAGTGCTCGGGGCCAGTAACTAGCCGGGGAAGACTCCGGACGCCAGCTTCTCCAACGCGAAGCCGAGAGCGAAGCAGCCCGGCCAGGTGAGCGCCCACGTGGCCAAGACCTCGCGTGCGATCCCCCATTTCACCGCCGACAGGCGTTTCGTGGCGCCCACGCCCATGATCGATGACCCGATGACGTGGGTCGTCGAGAGCGGGATCCCGAAGCGTGCGGCCCCGGTGATGATCAGGGCGGCCGAGGTTTCAGCGGCGAACCCGTGGACCGGCTCGAGCTTTGTCAACCGCAGACCGATGGTCCGGATCACCCGCCATCCTCCGATGCTCGTGCCGAGACCCATCGTCCCCGCGGCCAGCACGATCACCCAGAGGGGCACCTCGAGCTCGGGGATGGTGCCGTTGACGAACAGCGCCAAGGTGATGACGCCCATGGCCTTCTGGGCGTCGTTGGCCCCGTGGCTGAACGCCATGAACGCCGCGGAGAGCATCTGGCCCGATCCGAACGTCCGGCGGACGGTGCGGGGCCGGGCCCGCCGGAACAGGCGGTAGATCAAGACCATCAGCAAGAACCCGGCCGCGAAGGCGACGGGCGGGGAGGTAAACAGGCTGTACACGACCTTCTGCGTGCCGGACCATTCGAGCGCTCCCAAACCCCCCGCGGCGAACCCCGCCCCCAGCAGGCCGGCGACCAGGGCATGGCTCTCGCTGGAGGGCATCCCGAAGACCTGGGCGCCCATCGCCCAGAACGCCGCCGCCAATACGGCCGCGCCGATCGTGGTGAGGTCGGCGACGCCCGGATCGACGATCCCCGCCGCGATGGTCTTCGCCACGGCGGTGCCCACCGTGAGCGCTCCGACGAGGTTCAGCACCGCGGCCATGGCCACCGCGTAGTAGGGGCGGAGCACCCGCGTGGAGACCACGGTGGCGATGGAGTTCGGCGCGTCCGTCCAGCCGTTGGCGAACTCGAACACGAGGGCGAAGGCGATGACGAGCCAGGCTGGCATCAGACGCGCTCCCCCATCGCGCTCCTCTACGCCTGCTTCAGGGCGATCCCCTCGAGCGTGTTGGCCACGTCCTCCAGCTCGTCCATGGCCGCTTCGAGCTCGTCGATGATGTCCTTCCACTTGAGCACGTCCATGGCGTTGTAGTCGCCGGAGAACAGGTCGGCGATGGCCTGCCGATAGATCCTGTCGCCCTCGTTCTCCAGACGATTGATCTCGACGAAGTACTCCGAGAGCTGGTCGAAGGAAGGGAGCTTCTCCATGGCTTTCTCCGTCGTCCGCGCCGCCTGGACCAGCAGCTCGACCTGGGCCTTCATCTCCGGCAGGGGCTTCTCGATGTTGTGAAGGACCAGCAGATCGCCCGCCGCGTCCAGGTGATCCAGGACGTCGTCGAGCCGGCTGGCGAGCTCGTGGATGTCCTCGCGGTCGAGAGGAGTGACGAACGTCGTATTGAGCCGGCGCATGATCTCGTGGGTGACCTCGTCGGCCTCGTGCTCGATGTCGTGGAGGCGCCTGACCTTGGCCGGCACGTCGTCGTAGCTCTCCACGATCTGCCGGAGGAGCTCCGCGGCTTGGCCCAAAAGCCTCCCGTCCTGCACGTAGAGCTCGTAGAAGGATTCTTCCCGGGGTATCAGCCGGAATCTACGTTTCCTCATAGGACCATTGTCGCGCGGCCATCGGGCGGCAGAGATACACCACCCGCCGACCCCCTGTCCAATCCAGGAATGTTCATCTCCCGTTCACCCCGCGGCCGAGGACCCGACACCTCCGCCCAATAGCATCCCCGCTGGACTCGGAAGGAGGCATACGGATGCAGAGGAGGATCTTCGTCCATTCGGCCCTGGCGGCCATGGCCCTGTTCGGCGCAGCCTGCGGTCGCACGGACACCGCGAGCGGTGGGATGTCCGGGTCGATCGTCGTGGACGGTTCGAGCACGGTGTTCCCGATCACCCAGGCCATCGCGGAGGAGTTCAGCGGGGAGCACCCGGGTGTGCGGGTCTCCGTGGGGACCTCCGGGACCGGTGGGGGGTTCGAGAAGTTCTGCGCCGGAGAGACCGCCATCTCGGACGCCTCACGGCCCATCGACCCCGAGGAGGAAGCCACCGTCTGCACGGAGAACGAGATCGAATACGTCGAGCTCCAGGTGGCCCTCGACGGGCTCTCCGTAGTCGTCAACCCCGGGAACGACTTCGCCTCGTGCGTGACGGTCGAGGAGCTCGCCGCCATCTGGGAGCCCGAGAGCCAGATCGACAACTGGAGCCAGATCCGCCGGGGATTCCCGGACCAGCCGCTCACGCTGTACGGCCCGGGTACGGATTCCGGCACGTTCGACTACTTCACGGACGAGATCGTCGGTGAAGAGGGCGCCAGTCGTGCCGACTACACGGCCAGCGAGGACGACAACGTGTTGGTCCAGGGAGTGGCGGGGGACCCCAACGCGCTCGGCTACTTCGGCTACGCGTACTTCGAGCAGAACCAGGACAAGCTGAAGGTCGTGGGGGTCGACAGCGGCTCCGGGTGTGTGTCGCCCAACCGCGAGACCATCGAATCGGGCCGATACACGCCGCTGTCGCGACCCCTGTACATCTACGTGTCGAAAGAAGCGGCCGGGCGTCCCGAAGTGGCGGTGTTCATGGACTTCTACCTGGGGACCGTGAACGAGCTCGTCTCGGAGGTCGGCTACATCCCCGTGCCCGACAGCACGCTCGGGCAGGAGACCGACGAGTGGGAGCGGTTCAAGCGACAATCCTGACGCGCCGCCGCCGGGTCGGAGAGCGCCTCATCAAGGGGGCGCTCTTCGGCTGCGCGGTCCTGTCGGTGGCCACGACCTTCGGGATCATGGCCTCTCTGGCCGGCGAGACCATCGGGTTCTTCCTCGACGTGCCGCTCGGAGAGTTCTTTCTGGGAACACGATGGGCGCCGACGTTCTCTCCGGCAGGCTTCGGTGTGCTTCCGCTTCTCTCGGCCACCCTGCTGATCACGGCCATCGCCGCCGTCGTGGCGTTCCCGCTGGGCCTGGGAGCTGCGATCTACCTATCCGAGTTCGCCGGCATCCGGGTCCGGAAGGTGATCAAGCCCGCGCTGGAGGTCCTGGCGGGCATCCCCACGGTGGTGTTCGGCTACTTCGCGCTGACCTTCGTGACCCCCGAGATCCTCCAGCGCTTGGTGCCGGGGACCCGGATCTTCAATGCCCTGTCAGCGGGGATCGTGGTCGGGATCATGATCATGCCTCTCGTGGCCTCCATCTCGGAGGACGCCATGCGGGCGGTGCCCTGGACCCTCCGGGAGGCGGCCTACGGGATGGGGGCGACCCGGCAGACCGTGGCCGCGCGGGTGGTGGTTCCCGCGGCCCTGTCGGGGATCGCCGCCGCCTTCATCCTGGCGCTGTCCCGGGCCATCGGCGAGACGATGATCGTGGCCATCGCCGCAGGGCAGATCCCCAACCTGACCCTCGATCCCAGGCAGGCCATGGAGACGCTGACGGCCTTCATCGTGCAGGTCTCGCTGGGCGACACCCCCACCGGTAGCATCGCGTACCGGACCATCTTCGCCCTGGGCACCTCGCTGTTCGTCATCACCTTCGCCCTCAACGTGGTGTCCTACCGGATCGTCCGCCGCTTCCGGGAGCGCTACGAATGAGCGCCTCTCGGGCCGTCGTCATGCCCTTGTCCACCGGGAGGAAGGCGGAGCACTCCACCGGGGCTCTGGCCTTCCACGCCATGTTGATCCTGGCATTGCTCGTCGGGCTGCTGACCCTGGCCACTCTCCTGGTCGACGTGGTCCTGGACGGGGCCGCTCGCCTCAACCCGGAGCTCGTCACCCGGCTGGACTCTCGGCTCCCTTCCCGGGCCGGGATCAAGCCGGCCCTGGTGGGGACCCTCTGGCTCATGGCCCTGGTGGGGGCGATCTCCTTCCCCATCGGGGTTGGGGCCGCCCTGTACCTGGAGGAGTTCGCGCCGCGGAATCAGTTCACCACGTTCGTGGAGGTAAACGTGGCCAACCTGGCGGCGGTCCCGTCGGTCATCTACGGGCTGCTGGGCCTTGCGGTGTTCGTACGGTTCATGGCCATGGGTCGTTCCATCCTGGCGGGGGCCCTCACCTTGGTGCTCCTGATACTCCCGGTCATCATCGTGGCGTCACGTGAGGCCCTGCGGGCGGTGCCCGACTCCATCCGGCAGGGGGCCTACGCCGTGGGGGCCACCGAGTGGCAGACGGTGTGGCACCAGACCCTTCCGGCGGGCCTCCCCGGCGTGCTCACGGGCGTGATATTGGGCCTCTCCCGAGCCATCGGGGAGACGGCCCCGCTCATCACCCTCGGCGCGCTGACCTACGTGAACTTCGTTCCCCAAGGCCCCCTGGACCGGTTCACGGCCATGCCGATCCAGATCTTCAACTGGGTGTCCCGTCCTCAGACTGAGTTCCAGCACACCGCCGCGGCGGGGATCATCCTGCTCCTCACGGTCCTGCTGGCGATGAACGCCGTGGCCATCTACCTTCGCAACAGGTACGAGCGGAAATGGTGAGCGACGACACCCGGGCGCGAGTGAGTATCGAACCCCTTCCCAGCAAGGATGAGCCCATCGTGGCGGGCCAGCCGGTGTTCCGGCTCCAGGAGGTGGCCGTCTTCTACGGCGACCTCCCGGCGATCCGGGACGTCGCTCTGGACGTGCCGGTGAACCGGATCACCGCCATCATCGGTCCCTCGGGCTGCGGGAAGAGCACGCTGATCCGCACCCTGAACCGCATGAACGATCTCATCCCCTCGGCCCGTGTCTCCGGACGGGTGCTGTACCACGACCAGGACTTGTACGAGCCCCGCGTGGACCCCGTGGAAGTACGCCGACGGATCGGTATGGTCTTCCAGAAGCCGAACCCCTTCCCCAAGTCGATCTATGAGAACGTGGCGTTCGGCTTGCGGGTCAACGGCCTCACGGGCGACCTGGACGATCGCATCGAGGCGGCCCTTCGCGCCGCGGCGCTCTGGGAAGAGGTCCGGAGCGATCTGCGAAAGAACGCCTACGACCTCTCCGGCGGCCAGCAGCAGCGTCTGTGCATCGCCCGGGCCCTGGCCGTGGAGCCTGACACCATCCTCATGGACGAGCCCTGCTCCGCCCTCGACCCGATCGCCACGGCCCGCATCGAGGACCTCATGCACGAGCTGAAGGAGCGCTACAGCATCGTCATCGTCACCCACAACATGCAGCAAGCCGCGCGGGTCTCCGACATGACCGCGTTCCTCACGGCAGAGGTCTCCGGCGACGGGCAGCGCCGCACCGGAACTCTGGTCGAGTACGATCGGACCGAGGTGATCTTCACGCGTCCGTCCGACCCTCGCACCGAGGCCTACATCACGGGACGGTTCGGCTGATGGCGGGGGTCCAGGGTGAACAGGAGGCCCGGCGTCACTTCCACGAGGAGCTCGCCGACCTCGAGGAGGACATTCTGCGGGCCGGAGAGCTGGCCGAGGGGGCACTGGCGGGGTCCATGCAAGCCCTCCTGGAGCGGGATCCCGAAAAAGCGGAACACGTCATCGCGGGCGATGATGAGCTCGATGCTGTCTACCTCGCCGTGGAACGGCGGTGGCTCGAGGTCATGGCCCTCCAAACGCCGGTGGCCTCAGACCTGAGGCTCATGTCTGTGATCCTCCACGTCAACTTCCACCTCGAGAGGGTCGGCGACATGGCGGTGAACATCGCGAAGATGGCCCAACTCACCCGGCACCTACCGACCAACGGCACGATCCTTTCGCACCTCGAGGAGATGGCCGACGTGGTGCGCCCGATGATCCGCGCGGCCATGGAGGCCTTCGCCCGCCGAGATCTGGGCCTCGCACTCCGGCTGCCCGAGATGGACGAGCCCGTGGACCGGCTGAACCGGGGGATGTATCTGGAGGTGGCGGCGTGCGGCCAGGAGCACGCCCTCCTCGAATGGGCTGCGGCGATGATGGTGGTCTCTCGGCAGCTCGAGCGGGTGGGCGATCACGCCGTCGACGTCGCCGAGCAGGTGGCATTCCTCCTTACCGGAGAGTTCCGGGAGTTCACGGACGCCTCCCATCCAGACCATGGGGACTGAGTCGGCGAGGATCCTGCTGGTCGAGGACGAGGCTTCCCTGGCCGAGAGCATCCGGTACAACCTGGAGCGAGAGGGCTACACCGTTGGGGGTGCCACCGACGGTGAGGCCGGCCTGGAACGATTCCGCGCCGACCGACCGGCGCTGGTGATCCTGGATCTCATGCTGCCAAAACTCTCCGGGTTCGATGTGTGCCGAGCCATCCGGCGGGAGTCGGACGTGCCGATCATCATGCTCACCGCCAAGGATGCGGAGGCGGACAAGGTGGCCGGCCTCGAGTTGGGCGCGGACGACTACGTCACGAAGCCGTTCTCCATGCGAGAGCTCGTGTCCCGGGTCCGAGCCCACCTGCGCCGTGCCGGGATGCGCCGGGAGACAGGAGCCGAGGACACGCTATCCGTCGGGCCCGTCGAGATGGACGTGGCCCGCCATGAGGTCCGGATCCGAGGAACACCCGCGAGTTTGCCGCCCAAGGAATTCGAGTTGCTCGAAACGTTCCTCCGGCGGAGAGAACGCTTGCTGACCCGCGAGTTCCTGATCGACAACGTCTGGGGCTCGGGCTACTTCGGGGACACGAAAACCCTGGACGTGCATATCAAGCGGCTCCGGCAGAAGATCGAGGCGGACCCACACCACCCGAAGCACCTCCTCACGGTGCGGGGTCTGGGATACAAGTTCGTGGAATGAGCGAGAGTCGTCCGGAGATCCTGTTCGTCTGCGTCCACAACGCCGGGCGCTCCCAGATGGCCGCCGCGTTGCTCGAGGAGCTGGCGGGCAACCGTGTGGGGGTCTCCAGCGCGGGGACGCGGCCCATCGAGGAGATCCATCAGCCTGTGGTGGAGGCCATGCGGGAACGAGGCATCGACCTGGCGGGCCGGCGCCCCACCGGTCTTCGCGACGAAGCCGTTCGGGACGCCGACGTGGTCATCACGATGGGGTGCGGGGACGAGTGTCCCTACTATCCGGGCAAGCGGTACGAGGATTGGGACGTGCCCGATCCCTCCGGACGTCCGCTGGAGGACGTCCGGACGATCCGAGATGAGATCGAGTCACGCGTCCGCGCCCTCCTGGAACAGCTCGGCGCACCATGATGCGGTCGCCGCCCCGAGCCTAAGCCGGGTCGATGCCCGAGCTTCCCGATGTCGAGCACTACCGCCGGTTCCTCGCTCGGCACGCCGTGGGAGCGCGGGTGGAGCGCGTCATCATCACCGACGAGGGCATCCTCCGCAACGCCGACGCGCAGACGCTCGATGCGGTCCTGCGAGGCGAGCGGTTCGAGGTGCCGGAGCGCCGGGGGAAGTGGCTCATCGCCTGGACCTCGGGGCCCGCCGTCCTCCTACACTTCGGGATGACGGGAGACCTGGGCTGGGGGCGAGACGAGTCCGGGCGGCACCGCCACGACCGGGTCATCTTCCAGCTCGACCGCGGAGAGCTTCGATATCGCAACATGCGCAAGCTCGGTGGGGTGTGGCTGGCCCACGACGCCGAGGGCCTCGAAGGGATCCTCTCCGGGCTGGGGCCGGACGCGCTGGCGCTCGACCGCCGAACCTTCGAGGGCTTGCTGAGGGGACGCCAGGGACGGGTGAAGGCGGCCCTCATGGACCAGTCACTGGTCGCGGGAGTGGGCAACCTCCTGGCGGACGAGGCGTTGTGGCGAGCTCGCATCCACCCGGCTCGGCGTATACAGGATCTGTCCGAGGAGGAGCGACGACGGCTGTTCAGTGGTCTGCGACGAACCATCCGCGCGGGGATCGAGGAGTTCGACGGCGGCATCCGGACCCGGTGGATGCGGATCCGAGGACAGCCGGGGGCCCGGTGCCCACGATGCCGGAGCCCGCTGGGCCGAACTGTGGTCGGCGGCCGGACGACGTACTTCTGTCCCCGCTGCCAGCCTCCTCCCAGGCAGCCCATACACTGGCCCCGGTGAACACGGCGTCCCGATTCCCCTCCCTCACCCGCCGCCTCCTCACCCGGTACGCCCTGACACTCCTGGCCCTGCTCGCCGTGCTCGGGGTGGCGCTGGACCAGGTGCTGGAGTCCGCTCTCCTCGACGATCTGACCCGCTCCCTGGAAGCGCAGGGCCGGGCAGTCCAGGCAACCCTCCCCGACCGGTCGATGCTGCAGCCGCATGTAGTGGCTCTGGGGAAGGAGATGGACCTGCGGATCACCGTGATACGGACCGACGGCGTGGTTCTGGCGGACTCGTCACGGGACCCGACCTCCATCGAGAGCCACGCGGACCGGCCCGAGATGCGGGCTGCTGTCGGCGGAAGGGTCGGGGTGGCATCGCGTACCAGCGAGACGGTCGGGGCGCCGTTCCGCTACGTGGCCCTTCCGGCACGCGCGGGCATCGTGGTCCGGGTGGCGCTGCCCCTGGCCATCGTCCACGACCGGCTGAACCGGGTTCGCCTCATCGTGATCCTCTGCGCGACGGGTGCGGCGCTCCTGGGTCTGGTCGCCGTCTACGCCGTCGCCCGCGGGCTCACCCGGCCCCTCCGAGAGATGAGCGAGACGGTTGCCGCCATGGGAGGCGAGGACATGACCATCCGCGTCCCCACCGGAGGCGCCGCCGAACTCGCGCTTCTCGCCGAAACCCTCAACCGGATGAGCGAACGGCTCTCAACGAGCATGCGGGAGGCCAGGGAGGCCGGCGAGACGCGAGATGTCGTCCTCTCGGCGATGGAAGAGGGGGTGGTGTTGGTCGAGGCGGACGATACGATGCGCTACGCGAACCAGGCGGCCGGCGCGCTGCTGGGGGCCGCGCCGACAGAGGTGCGCTCCCTCCCCGCCCCCGCGCGCCGCCTGGTAGAGGAGGTCCGGGCTTCCGGAGGCGCGCGGGAGAACGAGTTCGAAGCCGGTTTCCCGCCCCGGTTCCTCCGCGGAAGCGCGGTCGCCGTGGCCGGAGCCGGTCGCGTGCTCATGGTCCTCCGGGACGTCACGGAGGCTCGACGACTCGACGTCATGCGCAGGGACTTCGTGGCCAACACCTCCCACGAGCTCAAGACCCCCGTGGCGTCGATCCAGGCGGCCGCGGAGACGCTCCGGGACGCCGCCCGGCACGACCCCCGCGCGGCCGCGCGGTTCTCGGAGCAGCTGCACCGGGACGCCCTGCGTCTCTCCCGGATCGTGTCGGACCTCCTGGACCTGTCCCGCCTGGAAGCGGAGCGGCCGGCCCTGGCGCCCGTTCGCCTGGACCGCCTGGCCGCCGACGAGGTGCAGCGGTTCAAGGAGCAGGCGGAAAGGGCCGGCGTGAGGATCCGGCTGCACGGCGAGCCCGTCACCGTCCGTGGTGCGGCGGGGGACCTGGCGCTCCTGGTGCGAAACCTCCTGGATAACGCCGTCCGGTACTCCCCGAACGGTGGCCGGGTCGATGTGGACGTCACCGGCGGCGACGGGGAGGCCCTCCTCGCCATTCGAGATACCGGCATCGGGATCCCCGCTCGGGACCTTCCTCGGATCTTCGAGCGCTTCTACCGGGTCGACCGGGCTCGCTCTCGAGAGACCGGCGGGACCGGGCTCGGCCTGTCCATCGCCAAGCACGTAACCGAACAGCACGGCGGGCGGATCGAGGTGGCAAGCGAGCTGGGACGAGGGTCGGAGTTCCGGGTCCGACTGCCCGCCGCGGGCGAGGTACGGCGGCGTTCGGGACAGCGGCGCCCCGCGTGAACGCTGGGCCCGGCGGCCGCGTCGCTCCCTAGGGCGACCGGCCCTCGATGAACGGGAGGACCTGCGAGGGCACCAGATCCCCGACGTCGCCTCCATTCGCCACTACCTCGCGAACCCGACGTGAAGACAGGTCGGCGAGCCCGGATGGGAGGTCCAGCGGTTGGATGCGCTCCCGCCATCGATGCATCTCCTTCAGGGCCCCGGCTACGGGCTCGTCCTGGCCCTGCCGCACCGCGTAGGCCACTCGGGACACCGAGAACAGCCGGTCCAACGCTCCGTCGCGATCCTCGTACCACTTGGGGTCGGCCAGCTGGACGAGCTTGTCCGAGCCCACCCCGAACACGATGTCCGCGCCGGGGAACAGTCCCGCGGTGGCCTCGGCCTGCTCCGCGTAGAGGCCGTGGGAGCACACCGCCACTCCGCGTCCCGGCCGCGACCGGCAGTACGCGAGGAGCGAGGCCACCCTGTCTCTCGGGGAGAGCAGCGCGGCTCCGGGCTGGCCCCCCGGACCGGCCTCCTTCGGGAGGGTTCGCGGAGAGTAGAGGAACAGGACGAGCTCGGCCGAGCGTGCCAGAGCGTCCGCCAGAGCGGCGTGAGCCACGGTCATCGGGTCGAAGGAGCCGGCCACCAGCCCCACCCGGTCGGGGGCGCCGGGCGCATACGGCCACAGCACCTCGAGCCTCGGAGGACCCGGCTCGTCCATCCGCGCCAGGGCTCGTCCAACGCGTCCGAGAAAACCGCCCACGTCCATAGGATGTGCCCGTGAGCGACGGGATGTCTGAGATTCGGGCGGCCGCCGGGGACCGGGAGTCCGGCGCCTCGCAGATCGCCCTCCGGGCCGCCGAGGCCCTGTCCGCTCTTCCCCGCTCCGACCTGGCGGAAGCGGTCGCCGCGCTGGTCCGCGGACACCCTTCCATGGCTCCGCTATGGCGCCTGGGTTCCGAGGTCCTGAAGGCAGAGGATCATGCCGCCGCGGCCAGGGAGTTCGCCCGGCGCCTGCGCGCCGAGGGAGACGGCGTCGCCGCGAGGGCCGCGAGCCTCATCTCCGGCACCGTCGTCGTTCACTCGTACTCCGGCACGGTGGTCGCCGCCGTGGTCGCCGCCGGCGTGCGCGCGCTCTGCGCGCGAGCAGAGCCCGGCGGTGCGGGCAAGCTCACCGCGAGCCGCCTCATCGAACGAGGCATCGACGCCCAGGTGATCGAGGACGAAGAGGCCGTCGACCACGCCGCCCGGGTCGATGCCGTCCTGACCGGCGCCGATGCAGTCGGGCCGGGCGGGGTGGTGAACGAGGCGGGCACCCGGCGCCTTGCCGAGGCCGCCGTCGCCGCCGGGAGGTCCGCTCTGGTCCTGGCAGGCTCCTCCAAGCTCGTGGCCGCGGACCTTCCAGCCCTCCATCCTTTCGAGCGTGCTCCCCTGGAGGCGTTCACCGCGATCGTAACGGAGCACGAGAAGCTCGACCCGGCGGAGGCGGGGCGCCTCGCCCTGAACTTCCCGCTGCACCCGGTGGTCGCCGAGCTGCTGGGGACGACCGGCCAGTCCTGAAGAACGGCGGTCTGGGTCCGGGTTCTGAGTCCGCCAGCCTAGCGGACGTTACGCGAGCCTCACCCGGGGCGGAAGGTCGGGAGCCCGTCCCCGTCCTCCGACAACGCGGAGATGGACTGGCCGAGGGAAGCGGCGAGACGGGACCCCAGCCGGTTCCACCCTTCCCGATCCCACGACTCGACCACGTCGGTCACGACGCCCCCCTCCAGCGCGAACAGCGTGGGGACCACCTCGATCCCGTAGGCGTCCGACATCTCGTAGGGAGGCTCGTCCGAGACGGAGTCGAACGACGTTCGATGTTCCTCCGCGAACGCGGCCACCTTCTCCGAAGGATCCTGTGCCACGGCCACGAAGTGGTCTCCGAACATCCCGTACAGTCGCTCCGCCACCGGCGCGGCCAACTGGCAGGTCGGGCAGGTCACCTTGTAGAAGAAGACGGCCTTCGGTCCGGACGAGAGGTCGGCGCCGGCGATGGGCGGGGCGGCGGCACCGGGCTGGAGGGGCATGCAGACAGCGTAACGCAGGACCGGGAGAACGCCCCGAAGCCTCAGCGCTCGCCGATGGCGTACACGCCCCCGGCGCGGGTCCCCACGTAGATCCGGCCTCGCCACACCGCGGGAGTCGACTCGATGCACCCTCCCAGCTCGAGCTTCCACAGCTCTCTCGGGCGACGGAGGGGCCGGTCACCGAGGTCGTAGGCGTGAAGGACGCCGGCGCAGTCACCCACGACCAGCACACCGTCCACCACCGCGGGCGAGGACCACGTCGGACCGGGCAGATCGATCCGCCAGCGGACCTTCCCCGTCTTCCGGCTCACGGCCCACAGCCCACCCGTGTTGACCGTGACGAACACCCCTCGTTGGTGGAGCGCGGGGGTGGCCCAGATCCCGCCGTCCCCCCCTGCGCCGGGCACGTCCACCGACCACACCACAGGTCGGTTCCGTTTCCGGGGATCGAGCTTGATGAGCTGCCCGACGCTCCGGGCGCGCTCATTGAATCGCTCCAGCTCCGCGGCGACGTACAGGAACCCATCGTCGTCGATGACGACCGACGCATCGACGTCATCGCCGGTCCAGAACCGGAACACGCGGCGGTAGCGGTCTCCTCCCGACAGGACGTCGGAGATGTCCCACCCCTGCACGAGGCCACCCGAGTTGGCGAAGTACACCACGCCGCGGTGAAACGCCGGGGAACCCTCGATGGAGACGTTCTGATCGCCCAGTCCGGCGAACAGCTCATCGTCGTAACCGGGGAAGAGGGCACGGATCTCGGGATCCACCGTGACCTTGCCCGCGTCGTCGTACGCCCTGTTCAGCTTGACCACGTAGAACCAGGAGTTCTCTCCGCCGACCAGAAGGTGGTCCCTGATGACGAGGGCCGAGGAATCGAAGTCGTCGTTCCACACGGGGTTCGGGGCCGAATCGGCGGACATGCGCCACAGCTCGACCATCCGAGGCCCCCGGTCGAGCGCCAGGACCCGGAAGTAGTTGTCCCGCGAGCCCGAGTAGAGCAGGGGGAACCCGTCGGGATCGGAGCTCACCGTCCCCTTGATGATGTCTCCCGTCGGCAAGGGATCCTTGACCGCGCGGCCCGTCCTCCCGCTGACCACGTGGACGGAGCCGTCGTAGGCGCCGAACCGGACCTGGACCTTTCCCCGGCGGCGCTCCACCACGTTCGGCTGACCGGTCCACCCCGTCCCGCACCACACCTTGGTCTCCCCCCCGGCGGTGGACTCCCGGCACAGTCCCCCCGAGGGCGGATATCGCCACTTGACCTCGGGGCTCGAGGGCACCGGGCCCTCGCCGTAGTAGGTCCGGGTGGCGTTCCCGCGGAACGTGGTCAAGCCCGGGAAGGCGTCGTTGATGGGCAGCGGCCCTTGGGGTTCCGTCTCGGGGGACGCGGTCGGTTGTTCCGAGGGCTCTCCGAGTCCAGGCTCTTCCTCCTCGACGAGGGGAGATGACACCGCCTCGCGCCGATCCGGCTCACCGAAGACGCCGAAACGCCACACGGCCAGCGAGCCGGTCAGTGCGGCCAGGATCACCACCAGGCCGGCGAACGTGAGGCGGCTCCGTCGGCGAGGAGGCACTCGGGTCGCGGTGGGCATGACGCCGCCATGCTACGGGAGCCGGCCGGAAGGTGAGGGCGGGTCGGTGCCCGTCTTGTGTGTGGCTCAGGCGGCCGAGCCGGCGGGAAGGAAGACGCGGAACGAGGCACCGCCACCGGGGCGATCCTCCACCCACGCTCGTCCGTTGTGCAGCTCTGCGAATCGAGCAACGAGCGAGAGTCCGATCCCCGTCCCGGGAGAATGAGTGAGCGGCGTGCCGTGGCTGAAGGGGTCGAAGATCGAAGACTTGAGCGTTTCGGGAACGCCCGGGCCCGCATCCTCGACCATCAGGAGCACCCCGTCGTCCACCGGAGCGACGCGTACCCAAACCAGGGTGTCCGGCGGGGTGTGCTTCGCCGCGTTCGCCAGGAGGTTCTCCACGATCCGCTCGACTTTGGGGCCGTCGATCGACACCAGGAGGTGATCCGCCTCGACCCGAATCTCTCGCCCGCCCAGGAAGTCGCACTCGTCCACGGCCCTGCGGACCAGGGCCCCCACGTCGGTCAGCCGGCGTCGCGGCTCCACGATGCCGCGGGTCAGCCGGTCCAGGTCCAGGAGGTCGGAGAGGAGTCGCTCCAGCTTCCGGGCGTTCTTGGCCAGGCGACGGAGGATCTCCCTGCTCTCCCCCGGCTCCAGGGTCATCTCCTCGCGGTCCAGGGTCAGGGCGAAGCCCAGGATCGAGGACAACGGTGTTCGCAGCTCGTGCGAGACGGCGGCCATGAACGCGTTCTTCATCTCATCCACGGTCCTCAGCCGCTCGGCCGTGTCCCGCTCCCGTTCGTAGGCCTGGCGCAGCGCCTCCTGAACCTCCCTGGCCGTGTCGTGCAGCGCCGCGAGCTCTTCCTTCTGCCGCCGAAGCTCCTCTTCCGCCTGCTTCCGGTCGGTGACGTCGTACATAAACCCCTGAAGGAAGAGGGGCCGGCCGTCGTCGTCACGAACCACAACCGCCTCGTCCCGGACCCACACCACCCGTCCGTCGCGGGCCATCATCCGGTACTCCACCCCGAGCGGCTCTCCCGTGGTGCGGGTGTGCGCCTCGGTCACCGCGGCGACCTCCCGGTCCTCAGGGTGGATGCGCTCGTACCAGATGCCCGAGTCGGCCATCCATTCCTCGGGGGTGAACCCAAGAACCTGCTCGATCCTCGGGCTCACGTAGCGCCACGGCCCGCTGGTCCCGAACTCGGCCATGTACACCACGGCGGGGATGCCCTCGACCAGAGCCCGGTACTTCTGCTCGGCTGCCCTGAGCGCCTCGTCAGCGCGCCTGCGCTCGGTGGTGTCGCGGAAGCTCCACACGCGCCCCAGGCCGAGCCCCCCGATCCGATGGGGCTTCGAGTAGCGCTCGAAGATCCGGCCGTCCTTGAACTCCAGGACGTCGTAGCTCTCGGCCTCGGGGTGCGCGTACAGCTCCTTGATCTTCGCCTGGAACCCTTCGGGGTCGGTCAACTGATCGAGGACGTAGACGATGGCCCGGTCGTCCCCGGAGCTCATGACCTCCTCGGGGATCCGCCACATCTGGAGGAACTGCCGGTTGTAGGTGACGATCCGTCCCTCCTCGTCCACGACCAGGATCCCGTCGGTGGTGGACTCCAGGGTGCCCCGCAGGAGGGAGAGGGACCGCTCCAGCTCGGCCTCGGTCGCGGACTCAGGCCGAGCCGGTTCGACGGGGGCGGCCGGGGAGCCGCGCCCCTGCCCGACAGCGGTGTCCGGGCCGTAGGGAGTTCTTCCCAGTACCATCTCACACGGACTATCGGAAGGATTCCGTGTTCTCGTAATGCCCCGTCGTAGCCATCTATGCACGGTTTGCGTAGTCCGTCCTGACTAGCCGGTCGGCCGAACGCCCCCGTCCGCGCTGTTGGGGGCGGCCGGTCAGCCCGCGGCCGCCTCCAGGAGGCGCTCTGAGGTGCGCTCCCACGTCCACTCCGTCGCCACGAACCGACTGACCGCCTCCCCGAGCTCCGCCCGCTGGGCTGGATCGAGCTCCAGGATGCGCCGGACGGAATCGGCCACCCGCCTGGCCGCGCCCTCGCCGCCCTCGAAGGAGAGCAACCCCGGCCGCCCCAGGGCTTCCTCCAGAGCCCCGGCGACCTCAGCGAGGGCCGAGTGGCGGGCCACCAGGGGCAACGCCCCCGCCGCGGCGGCCTCCGCCGCCACCATGCCGAAGGCCTCCGCCAGCGTCGAGGGCACCACCATCACGTCCATCGCGGCCATGGCCAGGGGGGCATACCGGTGATCGAGCCGTCCCGTGAAGACGATCCGGCCCCCCAGTCCCCTCACCGCGGTCACCTCGGCGCCGTGGAGCTCCAACCCGAGCCGCCGCCTGAGCCAGTCGAAGCCCTCCGTGTCGCTGCCGTCGAGCGCCCCCACCACGGCGGCGAGCCAGTCCCGGTGCGTGCCGAACCCCACCACCAGCCCAGAGACGTCTCCGGGGAGGAGCGCCACGGCCTCGATCATCCGCTCCACGCCCTTCTGGGGGATGAGCTTCCCGAGGTACCCGACCACGGGGCCCCCGCGGCTGGCCAGGGCCTGCAACCGCTCAGCCGCACCGGGGTCGGGAACCCGCTGGTCGTAGGTCCGCGCCAGCGCGTCGAGCCCGGCGGCGTCCCGCGCCGCCAGCAGCTCGGCGACCTTGCCGTCGAGGTCGTCGGGGCGTCCTCGGGCCGTGTCGGGGTTCCGTACCAGCAGTGCCGCGGCCTCCTGGAGCGCCTCCCGCCGGGGCTTCGGCCGGAACCGACCCACCTCCACCCCGGGAGGCACCTTGCGGAGGCGGCCGGCAACGCCGGGGACGAGCTCGGCCGTGCGGGAGAGCACGTCGTCGCTTCCTCCGGTCACGGCGGTCGCCGCTTCCAGTCCCTCCCGAGCCAGACGCAGGTAGCGATCCTGGTGACGGATGCAGTACTCGAGGTCGCTGCCGTGGACCTTGGCCACGAATCCCCGCCCCCCCAGGGCCCTGGCAGCGACCACGGCCCCCGGGACGGCATGTCCGGCCACCACGACTTCGGGACGATGCCACCGGACCGCGGCCTCCAGCGCCGCCACGTTGCGCTCCAGGTACCGGTCCAGCTCGTCGTCGGTCAGGTCGAGGAACCGCTTGACCACGAAGCCCTCGTACTCGTCGAGCACGAACACCGGCAGGAGCTCGCCGATCTCGGGGCGGAGGAGGACCACCCTGCCGGGAGCCGGCTCCGCCGCCGTCGGCCGGGTCTCGGAAACACCACCGGCCCCGACGGTCCCCCACTCGTCGACGAAGCTCGCTTCCTGTGGGTGGTCCTCTTGACAGAGGAGGACCACCTGGTGGCCGCGCGCGCGGTACACCTCGGCCGTGCGGGCGGCGTAGATATTGGAGCCGGTTCCCGACAGCAACCAGCCGTGCCAGAGCAGGATCCGCATGCGAAGCACCAGGGTACGGAGGCCGAGCGCCGAAGGAAAGGAACGTCCCCTGAGGAACCCGAACCCGCGCGAAGTCCGACAGATTGGACGTATGATTCGGCGCGCCATGGACCAGCGCTCGGCGGTCCCGGTGGCCCGCGTGGGTGGGCGCCCCCCCGAGGGGTCTCCGTCGCACCCGGTGACCATCCGGGAGGCCGCGGAGTTCGAGGCTACCCGCCTCGAGGACCTGAGGAGATCCGAGCAGGTGATGGTCCTGGTGCGCGCGCTGGCCGCCGTGTTCGCCTTCGCTCAGGTGCTGGTGTACTCGGCGATGCCCTACCCACCCGGCGTGGAGGCGACGGGCCTGGCCCTCGCCGGGGCCCTCGCCCTGGTGAACCTGGTGATCTGGGTGGCCGTTCGGCGGACGGGAACCCTCCGCCGGATGCGCCGCCTCTCACTGGCGATCCTGGCGCTGGACATCCTGGTGGCCTCGGGGTTCGTCTTCCTGTACGCGTTCGACCAGGTCTCGGCGCTGTGGGCGATCCTGTACGTTCTCCCGCTCGAAGGAGCGATCCGGTTCCAGCTGCCGGGGTCGCTCGGCACGTGGGCAGCGGTCACGGGCCTGTACACGCTGCGGGAGGTCTGGGGCTCCACCCGGTACGACTACCTCCTCGAATGGAACAGCATCACCTTCCGGATGGGCCTGGCCCTGCTGATCGCGTTGGTCGCGGGCCTCATGGCCCGAAATCTCAGGCAGCAGCACTCCCGGCTCCAGGACGCCCTGGCGCAGCTGCGGCGGGTCGACGAGCTGCGGTCGAACCTCGTCTCGACGCTCGCTCACGACGTCCGCAACCCACTGTTCACCATCCGGGGCACGCTCCGGATGCTCATGGCCCACCCCGAGCGGCTGTCGGATGAAACCGTCAAGGAGCTGCTCCGGGCCGCCGAGCACCAGGCCGCCCGGATGGAGCGGCTGGCCATCGACCTGCTCGACCTGGCTCGGCTGGAGACCGGGAGGATGGAGCTCCACCTCCAGCGCATCCTGGTCCGAGAGGCCGTCGAGCGGGCCCTCTCTTACGCGGACCGGGACGAGCGGTTCGAGATCCGCATCGAGCCCGACGTTGAGATCATGGCCGACCCCGGCCGTTTCGAGCAGATCGTGGTGAACCTGGCCATGAACGCGATCCAACATGGAGCGCCGCCGTTCGTCATCGAGGGGCGGCGGGCGAACGGGTTCGTCACGATGGACTTCCTGGACGCGGGCCCGGGTGTGCCGAGGGACGAGCGGGAGAGCCTCTTCGAGCCGTTCCGCACCGAGCAGAGCGGCGAGTCGGTCGGCTTCGGGCTCGCCATCGTGAGGGCGCTGGCGGAGGCGCACGGCGGGGGGGTCGCGTACCTCCCCACGGAGCCCCGGGGGGCCTGTTTCCGGGTCACCCTGCCCGCCACGCGATAGGCTCGGAGTCGTCATGGCCGAGCGGCTGTCCGGCATGGATGCCTCCTTCCTGTACCTCGAGACGCCGGGCGTGCACATGCACGTCGGCGGGTTGGCCGTCCTCGACCCGTCGGTACGACCGGACGGACGGCTCCGGTTCGAGGTCCTCGAGCAGCTCGTGGCCCAGCGGATCCACCTGGTCCCCCGGTTCCGGCAACGGGTGCAGTTCCCAGCGCTTCCCGTGGGGAAGCCGGCGTGGGTGGACGACGAGCGGTTCGACCTCTCCTTCCACCTCCGGCGAGCCACGCTGGGCCCGCCGGGAGGCCGCCGGGAGCTCGCCGAGCTCGTGGGCAGGGTCATGTCCAGGCCGCTGGACCGCTCCCGGCCGCTGTGGGAGCTCCATTTCATCGAAGGGCTCGAGGGCGGGCACGTGGCTGTGCTCGCAAAGTCGCACCACGCCTTGATCGACGGGATCAGCGGGATGGACCTGGCCAGCGTGCTGTTCGATTTCACCCCCGAGCCCCAGGAGCTGACACCTCCGCCATGGCACCCGGCCCGGGAACCGGCGACGGGAGAGCTCCTCGTTCGGTCCGCGGCCGATCAGGTCGCCCGTCCGCTGCAGGCGATCGGCCTGGGGGTGAAGCGCCTTCGTCGGGCGCCGGAGGAGGCCCTGGAGATCACCCGTCGCACCCTGACCGGGCTCTCCTCCCTCGTCTCGGCCGGTCCTACCCCGCCCGGTCCGTTCAACCTCCCGGTGGGGCCCAACCGCCGGTTCGCCATGGCCGAGGTCGAGGTGGACGACGCCAGAGCGGTGAAGAACGCCCTCGGCGGGACGGTGAACGACGTCGTCCTGGCCACCGTGGCGGGAGCGCTCCACCGCTTCCTGCGCGGACGCGGGGAGAAGACCTCAGGGGCGACGCTCCGGGCCCTGGTTCCCGTATCAATCAGGGACCGGTCGCAGCGCATGGCTCTGGGCAACCAGGTGTCCATGTTCTTCGTCGACCTCCCGGTGGGGCGCATGAGCGCGGCGGGCCGGCTCCGGCGGGTCGCCGAGGCCACGCGGGAACTGAAATACCGGCATCAGGCGGTGGCCGCTTCCGCCCTCATCGGATTGGGAACGTGGGCGCCGCCGACCCTGCACGCGCTCTCCGCGAGGCTGGTGGCCCGGCAGCGGGTGGCGAACCTGGTGGTGTCGAACGTTCCGGGGCCCCAGGTTCCGCTGTACCTGGCCGGGGCCCGGCAGGTGGCGACGTACCCGGTGATGCCTCTTGGGCCAACGATGGGCCTCTCGATCGCCGTCACCAGCCTCTCGGGAGTGATGGGGTTCGGCCTCACCTCCGACCGGGAGGCGGTGCCAGACCTCGAAGACCTCGCCGGGAACCTCCTCGAGTCCTTCGAGGAGTTGGCCAAGGCGGCCAGACGATAGTGGGTGAGGTTCGCTAGCCGGCGGCCGCTCTCGGCCCGGCGTCGGATGCCGCGTCAAGGGCCGCGCGGCCCGGTCCGTCGAGCCACGAGTCCACGGCCCCCGCGAATTGTTCCGGCGCCTCGAGCTCGCCGAGGTGACCCACGCCGTCGAGGACGCGGAACGTCCAGTCGGGACGAAGACGCGCCGCCGCTCGAGCGGAAAGCAGTGACACCAGTCGGTCCTGGGCCCCGTGGAGGAGCAATGTGGGAGCCTCCACCCGACGGATGACGGAGCGGTAGGCACGCGGGCGCAGCACCAGCCGCACCAGAGACCGCGCCCCCTGGAGGAACGCCCGCTGCGCCCAGGGCTGGCGCTCTCGGAGACGGGCGAACTCGATGTGCGCCCGGACGATGTCCTCTCGCAGCGAGGACGCGTCGGCGCAGCAGTAGCGGAACGTCTCCCGGACAAGTCCCTCCGGGCCGAGCGCCGCCACCCGGCTGCGCACGAAGCGCTCCCCCACGCCGGGAACCGCGTACGCCGCGAAGGCCATCAGCACCAATCGGTCCGGCCGCCGCCCGGCCATCGGGAGGACCGGGTCCACGAGCACGAGCCCGGCCACCCGCTCGGGTCGAGCCGCCGCTTGGAGGATCCCGATCATCCCCCCCATCGAGTTGCCGACCACGATGGCAGGAGTTCCGGAGACCTCTTCCAGGAACTGCCCGAGGAGCCGCGCGTTGGCGTGGACCGACGCCGAGCGGCCGGCCCGGGGCGTGAGGCCGAACCCCGCGAGATCGACCGCCACGACGCGGCCGTGCTTCGCGAGCAGCGGCCCGGCGGCCATCCAGTTCACGTGGGCGCCGCCGAGCCCGTGGACCAGCACGATCGGGGGACCCTCACCGCCGAAGTCCGCGTACCGGACCGGGCCTCCCAGATCGACCTGGCGGATCTTCATCCCTTGCAATGGTATCGGCTGATTGCCGCGACGCGTAACGACGTCCCGCGCGCCGCCTGTTGACGGCGCACTCCCAAGCTCCGGCCGGCGCCCGTCACTCCGGCACCAGTGTTCGAAGATCCACGTCCTCGTCCTTCAGCTTGCCGGGGTCGGGTCGCGCGCGAGCGGCGATCAACTTCATGGCCCGCCGGACATCCCGCCCACGGTTGACCCCCAACGCTGCCAGCAGCATCCCGCCTTTCAGGAAGAACGCCGAGAAGTCGCGCTCGTCGAGAGAGCCGCGGACGACGATGTCGTCCCACTCGGAGGCGAATCCCGCGTATTGGAGGTTGTAGTCGTACTGATCAGACCAGAACCAGTGGGGGTCGTCGTACGCCTCCTGGCGACCGAGCATGTTCCTCGCAGCCGCCACTCCGTGCTTGATCGCGTTGTCGAAGTGTTCGACGCGGATGCGCCGCCCGAACACCGGATGGAAGTGATCGGCGACATCTCCCGCAGCGAACACGCTTTCTTGGCTCGTACGGCAGAACTCGTCGACGGCGATCCCGTTGGTGAGCTCAAGCCCCGCGGCGTCCGCGAGCTCCGCGTTGGGCTGTATCCCTACTCCGACGACCACCGCGTCGCCCTCGACGGTGGCTCCCTTGGTCGTCCGAACGAGGACGCGGCCCGCTCGCTCCTCGACCGCCTCCACCCCTTCACCCGTACGGAGCTCCACTCCCTCGTCTCGGTGGATCGCCGCGTAGACCCTTCCGAGATCGTCACCGAGCACCTTCGCCAGGGGAACGTCGAGCATCTCCAGCATCGTGACGTCAGAGCCGACCCTTCGAGCCGACGCCGCCACCTCCGCGCCGATGAACCCGGCGCCCACCACGATCAATCTTCCCCCAGGGGACAATCGCTGGCGGATCCGGTCGGCGTCCTCGATGGTCCGAAGGTAGAGCACGCGCTCCGAGGGCTCTCCCTCCAGCCGCCGGGGCCGGCCCCCCGTGGCCAGCAGCAGCGAGTCGAAGGAGAGACGGTCTCCGTCGGAGAGTGCCACCGTCTGTCCCGTGAGGTCGATCGCGGTCGCCCGGACCCCCAGGCGCGAATCGACGCCCTGCTCCGAGTACCACTTCTCGGGATGCACGAACAGCCGGTCCCTGTCGTGCTCGCCCCGCAGGTACTCCTTGGAGAGCGGGGGCCGTTCGTAGGGCAGGTGCGGTTCGTCTCCCATCAGGATCACGCGGCCGTCGAAACCTTCCTCTCGGAGGGTTTGGGCAGCGGCGCCGCCGCACAGGCCGGCACCGATGATGACGAACGTCGGCCGGGCCATTCCCGGAGGAT
>JBOGWB010000030.1:0-35459 GCA_050693035.1 Actinomycetota bacterium | reverse complement strand
GGTCTTCCGAGCCTCCTCGATGATCCGGTTGGCCTCGCCGCGGGCCTCCTTCAACCGCTCCTCGTACTGCGAAAGGATCTGCTCGGCTTCCCGGCGGGTCTGTTCCGCCTTTTCGAGATTTCCTTGGATCCTCACCCGGCGGTCCTCGAGCAGCCGGTTGACCCGGGGCAGCACCCATTTCCACATGAAGAAGAAGAGGATGAAGAAGGCGACCGCGCCGACGATCAGCTCCTCCAGGTGCGGATAGAGGTCTTCCGGCCGGTTCTCCTCGCCGACCTCCTCCTGAGCCAGAACCAGGATCGTTGCGATGAGCGCGCGCACGGTCCCGTCCGCCTCAGATGATGAACGAGAAGGCGATGCCGAACAGGGCGAGTGCCTCGATCAAGCCGATGCCGATGAACATCGTCGCCCTCACCTGGCCGGCGTACTCGGGCTGTCTGGCCATCGCCTCCACCGACTTGCCGATCAGGATCCCGAGACCGATACCGGGCCCGATGGCGGCCAGCCCGATGACCAGGCCTCTGCCGACCGTCTCGATCGCCTCGAGATTCCCTGTGACCTGCGCCAACAATCCCAGCATCCGACAGCCTCCTTGCTAGTGCTTCTCCTCCAACGCGCCTCCGATGTACGAGGCGGTGAGGATGGCGAAGATGAACGCCTGAAGAAGGGCAACGAAGATCTCGAACCCGACGAGCGCGATCGCGATGGCGAACGCGAATGGACCGAATATGGCGAGGAACCCGCCTTGGAGCAGCGCGAGCGTGCCGAGGAAGAACACCGCCAAGAGAAAATGCCCGGCGAGGAAGTTGGCGGCGAGACGGAGTGACAGCGTGATCGGCCGGACGACGATCTGAGTCACGAACTCGATGAGTGCAAGAAAGGGCACCAACCAACCGGGCACGCCCGGGGGGAAGAGAACGTGTTTGACGTAGCCGATGAACCCATGCTTCCGGATCCCCACCGCGTTGTAGGTGACCCACGACACGACGGCCATCGAGATGGGGAATGCGATCCGACTGTTGTGCGAGAAGTTGATCCCCGGCACAACCTCGAGGAGGTTCCCCAGAAAGATGAAGAAGAACAGCGTCGCGAGCAGAGGGAGGAAACGGTCGCCCTCGTGCCCGATCATCTGAATCGCGATGTTCTCCCGCACGAACTGGATGCCTGCCTCCATGATGCTCTGGAGCTTGCCGGGAACGACGCGCGGCGCTCTGAAGGCCAGGTAGAACAGCAGGATGAACGCCACGAACGACAGGAGAACCAGGAAGTAGATGAAGTTCATGCAGAACGAGAGGCCGCCGATCTCGGCGGAGCCTCCCCAGCAGGGCCACACGAAGTCCTTCGTGGTGGGCGGGTGGAACTGGGCGAAGAACGAAGGGAGCAGGCCGCTCACCGTCGCGCCGGCTCCCGGGCAGAGAAGTTCCACAGTTCTCCTTGCATCCGTCCCTGGAGCTGCCGCATCTCGAAAGCGAGCAGCAGCATCGTGGCTGGAATGACGGCCAGCAAGAAGGAAAGCGGGGAGAAGAACGCCAGGCGGTCGAGGGCGAACATGATGCCGACGATCGCGGCCAGACGGGCGATGAATCCTCCCATGGCCACCGCGTAGAGAACGGTCAAAGAGATCCGCGCGGCTCGGGCCAGGGACCACCCGTGGACGATGAAGTTCACCAACACGATCGATACTCCGACCGCCGCCGACAGCCCCGCCTCCCAGCCGATCAGGGCAGCGCCGGCGCCGAACGCGAAGAGCGCGGCAAATGGGGAGAAGGGCAGGACCCGACGGATCATCTCGCGCTCGGGCTCAACCCTCTCCATGATCCTCCTTGCCGTAACGCAGATACACGAGGTAGATGCCCCCGGCGGCTCCCAAGACTATCCCGACCGGGAGGAATAGCCAGCGGAGGCCGAGCAGCAGATCCGCCAGGAACCCGAGGCCGCCCCAGACCGAGATGCCCGACGCGAGCGTAGCGGTGACGCCCCAAGCAGTGACGTAGCCTCCCCAGGCACCGCCGGGTGTTCGGCCCATGGCCGGTGGGAGTATATCGGCCGCGGATTCTGGGTGTCAAAGCCGCCGGGGAGCGTTTTCGCAGGTAGCGACCCCGATTCGGGTCCCGTCGGGGTCCGCTTGTGAAAGATTTCACGAGTTCGGCCGGCGGCCAAGGGAGCCCGGGACGGGGGCGGCTCACCTCCGCGGTGTACAAACGGAGGGAGCCCTTTCCCCCCCGCCGGAAGGAGAGGCCGAGGGAGAGGGCGAGTAGGCTTCGCCGGGGGTAGCCCGGAAGCTGATTCGGGGGCAGGCGCTTGGCAGAGATCGACGTCCGGCTGATCGAGGTCACCAAACGCTTCGGCGACATCGTGGCGGTGGATCGGGTCTCGCTCGACATCGAGCGGGGAACCTTCTTCAGCCTGCTCGGCCCCTCCGGCTGCGGGAAGACCACCACCCTCCGCATGATCGGCGGGTTCGAGGAGCCTGACGACGGAGGCATCGAGTTGGGGGGGCGGAGCGTCGCCGGCCTCCCACCGTACCGGCGAGACGTCAACACGGTGTTCCAGTCCTACGCGCTGTTCCCCCACCTCGATGTGTTCGAGAACGTTGCCTACGGCCTTCGCCGCAAACGCGTCTCCAAACCCGAGATCCGGAAGCGGGTCAGCGTCATCCTCGATCTCGTGGACCTGCCGGGCCTCCAGCGCCGCAGGATCTCCCAGCTTTCCGGGGGTCAGCAGCAACGCGTGGCCCTGGCCCGCGCCCTGGTGAACAGCCCTCGTGTCCTCCTGCTCGACGAGCCGCTCGGCGCCCTGGATCTCAAGCTTCGCAAGCAGATGCAGCTCGAGCTGAAACGGATCCAGCTCGAGGTGGGCATCACGTTCATCTACGTCACCCACGACCAGGATGAAGCCATGACCATGTCCAACGGCCTGGCCGTGATGCGCTCGGGACGTGTGGAGCAGGTGGGAGCCCCGCAGGATGTGTACGAACGCCCGGCCACCGAGTTCGTGGCGAGCTTCCTCGGGGCCTCGAACCTGTTGCCGGGCGCGATCGAAGACCGGGAGGGGGAATTCGGTGTGGTGGCGCTCACGTCCGGGGAGAAGGTCCGGGTGCCGGCGCGAGCCCTCAACGGGTCCGGCCCGCGGGTGAAAGTGGGTGTGCGTCCGGAGAAGATCCGGATCCTTCCGGGTTCCGAGCCTCTGGATGCGACCGACAATGCCGTTCGGGGGCAGCTTCGGATCTCCACCTACGTCGGCGTGAGCAGCCAGTACGAGGTGGAGACGCCGGCGGGGGGCATCCTCACCGTCTACGAGCAGAACCTCGGAGGGCCGGAGAGGTGGAGACCCGCCGCCGGCGAGGCGGTCCTTCTGGCGTGGCATCCGGAACACACCTTCGTGGTCGCGCCGGACGAGACCCAACAGGGAGGAGGCAACATTGGATAAGCGGATGACTGGGGCCCGAGGGACCAGGAGGCGCCTGTCGAGGCGAGAGGCACTGGTGCAGATGGGGCGAGGAAGCACCTACGCGGGCGTGATGGCCCTGCTGGCCGCCTGCGGCGTCCGTGGCACGCAGGACCGACCCTCCCCCACCGCCGCCAGCCCATCCCCACTGCCGGAGAAGGCAGGCGTGGTAAACGTGGCCAACTGGCCCCTGTACATCGACCTCGAGGATGGAGAGAGCGCCACCCTCGACGCCTTCGAGAAGAGGACGGACATCGAGGTCACCTACCGGGAGGACATCAACGACAACGACGAGTTCTTCGGGACGGACATCCGGCAGCAGCTGTCCTCGGGGCAGCCCACAGGGTGGGACATCATCACCATGACGGACTGGATGATCGCCAAGCTCATCCGGCTCGGCTGGCTGCAACCCCTCCACCTCGAGATGCTGCCGGACGCCGTCGGCAACCTCGACGACAAGTTCCAGGATCCGTACTTCGACCCCGGCAGGCAGTACAGCTTCCCGTGGGCCGCCGGAGTCACGGGGATCGGTTACAACAAGAAGCTGACGGGCCGGGAGATCCGCAGCATCAACGACCTGTTCGACCCGGAGTTCGCCGGCAGGGTCGGGATGTTCGCCGAGATGCGGGACACTCTCAACTTCGCCCTGCTCCTCGACGGCGTCGTTCCCGACCAGGCCACCATGGACGACGTGGGGCGGGCCATCGAGCGGCTGGAGAAGCAGCGGGACGACGGCATCGTCCGCGGCTACTACGGCAACGACTACACGGACCAACTGGCGGGGGGAAACCTGGCCGTCTGCATGGCCTGGTCGGGGGACGTCAACTTCTTGGCCCTCGACGTCCCCGAGCTGGAGTTCGTCGTCCCCGAGGAGGGGGGCAACCGCTGGAGCGACAACATGGCCATCCCGATCCTGGCAGAACACCCCACCGACGCTCACGAATGGATCAACTTCGTCTACGACGTGGACGTCGCCACCGGGATCACCGAATGGGTCTGGTACGAGTCCCCCGTCGACGGCGTTCGCGAACTGATCCGTGAGCACGCCGAGGACGACAGGTCGCTTCGCGCCGTCTCCGAGAGCGATCTCGTGTGGCCGTCCGAAGAGGTCCTGGCCAACACCTACGGCTACAAGAACCTGTCCGAGGAGGAAGAGCAGGCCTGGCACGATCTGTTCGACCCGATCATCCAAGGCTAGACCCGGACGCTGAGTCCCCGCCGGCCGGGGATGGGCGCCGGGGCGCCCGACGGCGCCCTCGGCTGATCCCATACGTCCTGCTGCTGCCCGGGATGGCCTGGCTTCTCGCGTTCTACGCGTGGCCGACGATCCAGATGTTCTTCATCTCACTGCAGGAGGGCTCGCTGGAGCGCGGCTACAGCCTGACCTGGCACTGGGCCACCTACGGCGAGGTCTTCTCGAAGTACTCGACGCAGCTGGTGCGGTCGGTCGAGTACGGGCTCCTGGTCACGGTGGTATGTCTGGCGATCAGCTTCCCGCTGGCCTACTTCATCGCCCTGCGGGGCGGCCGGTGGAAGAACGCCCTGCTGTTCATGGTCATCCTGCCGTTCTTCGTGGCCTTCCTGATCCGCACCCTCTCGTGGAAGTTCATCCTGGCGGACCAGGGCTTCCTCCTGGGCACGCTGAAACAGATCGGCCTCCTGCCCGAGGACTTCCGGGTCCTGGCCACCCCGATCGCCGTGGTGGCCGGGCTCATCTACAACTTCCTGCCGTTCATGGCCCTGCCGCTGTACGCATCGCTCGAGAAGCTCGACAGGAGCCTGCTGGAGGCGGCACAGGACCTGTACTCGAGCCGGGCGGTGGCGTTCTTCCGAGTGACCCTGCCGCTCTCGCTCCCCGGAGTTTTCGCCGGCTCCCTGCTCACGTTCATCCCGTCGGTGGGGGACTTCATCAACGCCCAGCTCCTGGGAAGCTCGAACACCACGATGATCGGGAACATCATCCAGCGGCGCATGCTGATCAGCAACGACTACCCGGAGGGTGCGGCGATCTCCTTCATCCTGATGGCGGGCATCCTCGTCGGCGTGGCTCTTTACGCCCGCCTCCTGGGCACCGAGGAGCTCACCGGATGAAGCGCCGGGGTTGGGTCCTCCCGCTCTACACGGGGCTGGTGATCGCGTACCTGTTCCTGCCGATCGCGGTGATGATCCTGTTCGGGTTCAACGATCTGAAGGGGCGATTCAACTTCACCTGGCAGGGGTTCACGTTCCGTCACTATCAGGAGGTGTTTCGCTTCCAGGAGCTGACGCACGCTCTGCAGAACTCTCTCCTGGTCGCGGCGGTCACCACCGTGGTCGCGACGGTCCTGGGGACGATGATCGCCCTGTCGCTGACGCGCTACCACTTCCACGGCCGTTCCGGGACCAACCTGTTCATCTTCCTTCCCATGGCCACACCCGAGGTGGTGATGGGGGCCGCTCTCCTGGCCAACTTCCTCACCATCGGCGTGGCGCTCGGGCTGGGCACCGTCCTGATCGCCCACATCATGTTCACGATCTCGTTCGTCGTCATCACGGTGAAGGCGCGGACGCACGGGTTCAATCGGGAGTGGGAGGAAGCGGCCAAGGATCTCGGAGCCACCCCGTGGGTCACCTTCTGGACAGTCACGTTGCCCCTGATCCTGCCGGGGGTTCTCGCCGCCGCGGCCCTCGCCGCGGCCCTCTCGATCGACGATTACGTGGTGACCGCGTTCAACGCCGGCCAGACGTCGACGTTCCCGCTGTGGGTATTCGGGGCCTCGCGCTTCGGCGTTCCTCCACAGGTGAACGTGATGGGGACGCTGATCTTCGTGGTCGGCGTGGCCCTGGCCCTGGCCACCGTCGTCATCCAGAGGCGCCAGGCAGCGGCCCCGCCACCGAGGGAGAGCTCCTGATCTCAGCCCGCCGCCGCGGCGCCGTCGGCCCTCGGGTCGCTCCCCGCCGTGAGCCCGGCTTCCGCGATCACGATGGCCTGCGCGTGCCCCGTCTCCTCCTCGTCCGCCCCGGTGACCTCGATGCGGAGGCGACCTGAACGCGAGAGGGCTTTGGCCGCCGCAGGCTCGGCCACGATCCGGGGCTCCGAGTGTCGGACGATCCACCGTGGTGCCGACACCGCCACGTCAGGGTCCGCGCCCTGGTCCAGGAGACGAACCAGGACCTGCGCCAGGATCTGGGGCTGGGCCGGTCCACCCATCGTCCCCACCACCGTCTCCACTCGTCCCCCCGGGTCCAGCGCCAGCACCGGGGTGAGCGTGTGGGGTGGCCGCACCCCACCCTCCAACGCTGCCGGATGCGCAGGGTCGAGCGAGAAGGAGGTCCCCCGATTGTGGAGGATCAGGCCGGTGGACGGCTCGAGGATGCCGGAGCCGAACGCCTCGAACACGCTCTGGATCAGTGAGACGGCATGCCCTTCCGCGTCGGCGGCCACCACCGCCACCGTGTCACCCCGATGACGGGGCGGCTCGGGGCTCCGTTGCCGCCCGGCCCCCTCCCCTCGCCCAGCCCTCGGGAGACCCTGGCCCTCCACGGGGCCCTCCACGGCTTCTCGGGCCCGCCGGGCGAGCTCATCGACGTGCTCCTCTCCGAGGAGCTCGTCGAGGGGAACCGCCCGGCGACGACTGTCGGACAGCCAGCGGTCTCGATCCTCCGACGCGAGTCGAAACACCTCCGCCACCGCGCCGGCCGACGATCCCAAGGGGTCGATCTCTCCATCCAGGCGTTCCAGCGCCGCCAGGATCTGGAGGAGCACGAACCCCTGGGAGTTCGGAGGCGCCGTCACGATCTCGTGTCCCCGGTAGCGCCCGGTGAGCGGCCTCACGAACTGGGTCTCGTGGGCCGCCAGGTCCCCGTTCGTGATGGGGGAGCCGAGCGCCTGCAGACCTCGCGCCAGCCGGTCCCCCACCTCGCCTCGGTACAGGGCCTCCGCTCCACCCCGGGCCACCGCTTCCAACGTGCCGGCCAGCGCCGACTGGCGCAGGGTCGATCCTTCGGCGAGCGGCTCCCCCTCGGGAAGGAAGACCTCCGCCATGCCGGGGTCCCGGGTGAGCGTCGGTACCAGCTTCCGGATCGCTCGAGCCAGGCCGGGCGCCACGGGGATGCCCTCGGCGGCCGCGGGAACGGCCTCCGCGAGCGCCGCCGGGAGTCCGCGGCGCGACCCCAACGCGGCCAGCGCCTCCCACGCCGCCACGACCCCGGGCACCGTGATGGTGAGCGGCCCCCGGAGGGGCATGGCCGTTTCCCGGGGATCCACGTCCTTCGGGTTCATCCCCAGCGGTGCGGCACCGCTTCCGTTCACCACGGTCTGCCTGCCGTCCGGCGCCGAGACCACCGCGAAGAGGTCACCCCCCGCGGAGCACTGATCGGGGTACACGACGGCAAGCATGGCGGCCGCCGCGAGCGCGGCATCGAGGGCGTTGCCACCCTGCTCGAAGGCGCGAGCTCCCGCTTCGGTGGCCAGGACGTGCGGTGTGGCCAAGGCGAACCGCTCTCCGGAAGCGAGGAGGACCCGTCCGCCCGTCGCGGTTCCCCTGGAACCTTCCATCGGTTCGCGTCTTAGCATGGCCTCCGGCCCGGGAACAACGTGACCGAGTCCGGACCGCGAACACCGGAGACTCGTCGAGGGAGGCGCAATGTCGTTCGAGCGGAGGGTTCGAGAACTGGGGCTGGACATCCCGGACTACTCGGTGACGCCCTACTACGGCCCGAGCTACGGCACGATGAAGGCGCACCACCGGGTGGGGTCGCTGCTGTTCCTGTCCGGACACGTCCCCGAGTATCCGGACGGCTCCATCCTCCATCCGGGGAAGCTGGGTGCCGACGTGACCGTCGAGCAGGGCTATGAGGCTGCTCGTCTGACGGCGATGAATTGTCTGGCGGGCATCAGGTTCGCGCTCGGGACGCTCGACGGGGTGGTGAGCCTGGTGCGCTCGCTCAATTTCGTGGCCTGCGTGCCGGACTTCACGGACGTCCATCTGGTCTCGAGCGGGGCCACCGACCTCTTCCGGGACGTCCTCGGGGACGAAGCCGGACTGGGAGGCCGGGCCACGATCGGAGTCACCAGTCTCGCCCGCAACCACTGCTTCGAGAACTGGCTCACCGTGGAGATTCGGGACTGACTCGCTCTCCCGAACGTCCCGATGCCCCGCCTCCCATTTGTACGCCTCGGCCTCGGGACGATCCGCGGACCTTGCTACCCTTTGAGAGGCTCAGAGAAGCCCGCCGTCACCGATCCTGGGGGGAGCGAGGATGGACGATCGCCTGATCGCCCGCGCCAAGCAGATCCAGCAGCGGGAGATGGCTCGGTTCGAGGATCGCACCCCGGCCTCGAGAGCCATGTACGAGCGGGCCGTGGGCTCCCTGCCTCTCGGGGTGGCCTCCTCGTTCCAGGCCAACGACCCCTACCCGATCTATCTCGATCACGGTCGAGGCAGCCGCGTGTGGGACCTGGACGGCAACGAGTACGTCGACTTCCACAACGGGTTTGGAACCATGGCGGTGGGTCACGCTCATCCGAAGGTGGCCGAGGCCATCGAGCGGGCCGCCCGGAGCGGCACCCATTTCGCCGCCACGACCCGTGTGACGGTGGCACTGGCCGAGGAGCTGTGCCGGCGGTTCGGACTCGACCGGGTGCGGTTCTGCAACTCCGGAACAGAGGCCACGATGGACGCCATCCGCACGGCCCGCGCCGCCACGGGACGAGACGTCGTGGTGAAGATCGAGGGCTCGTATCACGGCCATCACGACGCTGTGATGTTCTCGGTGGTCCCCGGTGTCGGCGTGATGGGCGGCCGCGATCAGCCAGCATCGGCACCGATGTCCCTCGGGATCCCGGCAGGCACCGCGGAGCGCACGCTCGTCGTGCCGTTCAACGACGCGCCCGCGTTCGAGCGCCTCCTCGGCCGGCGGGGCGAGGACATCGCCTGCCTGATCATGGAACCGGTGATGATGAACATCGGTATCGTGCTCCCCCAGCCGGGGTACCTCGAGGCCGTCCGCGATCTGTGTACCAAGCACGGAGTGGTCTTGATCTTCGACGAGGTGAAGTCGGGGGCCACGATCGCCGAGGGCGGCGCCACCGAGCGCTTCGGAGTCCAGCCCGACCTGGCCTGCTTCGCCAAGGCCATCGGCGGTGGCGCACCGCTTGGAGCGTTCGGCGGCAAGGGCTCGATCATGGAGATCATCGAGCGCGGCGCGGCCCAGCAGGGGACCTTCAACGGGAACCCCCTGGCCGCCTCGGCCGGGCTCGCCGCCCTGACAGAGGTCCTGACCAAAGGCGCGTACGACCACTTCAGCCGCCTGGGGACCCAGCTCGCCGAGGCCTGCCAGAAGGCCATCGCCGACCACGGCATCCCCGCCCACACGGTGGACCTGGGGTGCAAGGGATGCGTCTCCTACCGCGCCGAGCCGCTCACGAACTACCGGGACTTCCTCGAAACCCACACCGACCTGTTCGATGCCTCGTGGCCGTGGATGGTGAACCGCGGAGTGTTCATGACTCCCGGCGACGAGGAGCAGTGGACCATCTCGGTCCAGCACTCCGAGGATGACGTGGCCCGCTACGCGGACGCGTTCGGCGAGTTCTCGGCCGAGCTCGCGGGCTGAGGGCGTCCGTTTCTCTTCCTCAGCCCCTCTACGTCCGGTAGATCCGGACCTCCGTGCCCACCGGCATCCGGCCGGAGATCCACACCGCCGACCACATCGGCACGCGCACGCAACCGTGGCTGGCCGGGTAGGGCGGCACCTCCGGCCACCCGTGCACGGCCCGGAGTCCGTCGAAGTAGCTCGGGTAGTAGAGTCGCCCCACGCTGTAGCCGTAGACCTTCCCGTGGACGCGGAACACGCCGTCCCGGGTCCATCCCTCGTACTGTCCTGTCGAGACGTGCAGGATGTTGGTGATCCGCCCGTCCCTGACCGTGTAGAGAACCTGCTTCGTCTTGTCCACCTCGATGTGGAAGCCGGTCGTTCGGGACACGGCCCGAGGACGCCGCGGGTTCACCAGGGCCCGCCAGGTCGACTCGTTCACGTACTGCACCCGGCTTCGCCCCTGCACCTTGTTGAATGCCAGCACGGCGTCGGCGGTCCGGATGTCGAATCGTTCGTCGAGCCCGGGCAGCTTGTAGTGGAGCTCCTGCAGGCGCCCTTCCAGGTAGCGGACGGTGACGTGCCGTGAGCCCGATTGGAGATACGGGAGCGGTGTCACCCGCCGCTCCGTCCGCACCTTCTTCGGGAGGTGATCGTCGTCGGAGAACCGGGCCCGGGCCCAGTACCGCCCGGGCCGCCGGATGGCGAAGGTGGTTCGATACGTCGCGCCGTCGACGAGCCTGACTTCCCGTCTGGCGACGCGGGTCCATCCTCGGAACAGCTCCACCACGACCCTCTCCCCGGGCTGCGCCGGTCGCAGCCGCCCCGACACCTTGGCTCTGGCAAACAGGAAAACGCGCCGCAGCGAGATCGAGAGGAGCGGCCGAACCGAAACCGTGACCGGTTCGCTCTGCACCGTCTCGGGCAGGGAGTCATCGGTCCATTCCGCGTACAGGGTGACGTTTGCCCGCGGAACCAGGGAGGCGGAGTATTCGCCCGCACCATCGGTGGTGGCTGTGGTCACCTCGGTGCCCTCCCCGTCGACGATGCGGATGGGCTGGCCCTCAACGGCGGGCCCTCCTTCGGGGGCGGGCTTCAAGGTGCCCAAGAGCACGACGCTCTGGCCGAATTTGACCACCGTCGCGGATGCTTCCAGCGTCACCTCGGCGTGCGTCGCCCAGGCAGGAACCGCCTGCCCGCCGACGGCGAGCAGGACGGCCAACGTCGCGCAGAGCACGAAGCGAACCATCGAAAGGAGATTTATACGCCCCGGCGGCTCTCTTGTGGAGCTTTCGCTCCAGATTTCGCCCGCGCCCACCTGGTGCCGTTCCGGCGAGGCCGGGCCAGAGCGCTCCCGGCCAGGGCGGCCACCACCCCGACGATGAGCCACAGCGCCAGGGTTCGGCTCCGGACGAAGGTGATGAGCAGGGCCGAGCCGGCAAGCAGCCCGCTCCACAGGTACATGAGAAGCACGGCCTGGCGGTGGGAGTGGCCGATCTCCAGGAGCCGGTGATGGATGTGCTGCTTGTCGGGGCGGGTGACCGGCCGCCCCCGGCGCATCCGTCGCACGATGGCCAGGAACACGTCCACCAGAGGCACCGCCAGCACCAGAAGCGGGATCCCAACCGGGATGGCCAGGGCCGCGAAGTCACGGAAGTTGGCGGGGGCGTCCGTCCTTCCCACGCCCGAGACCGTGGCCGCGGCCAGGATCAGGCCGAGGAGCATGCTCCCCGAGTCCCCCATGAAGATCCGTGCGGGGTTGAAGTTGTAGGGAAGGAATCCGACGGCGGCGCCGGCCGCGACCAACGACAGCAGGGCTGCCGGCGACGGCCCGCCGAAGGCGGGCTGCCCGGCGGGTGAGGCGTACCAGAAGAAGGCTCCCGCGGCGATGGCCACCACCCCGGCGGCCAGGCCGTCCAGCCCGTCGATGAGGTTGACCGCGTTGACCACCGCGAGCACCCACACCAACGTGAGCGGGACTGCAAGGTCGGGCCCCAGGGACACCACCCCGAGCCCCGGGAACCAGAAGTACACGAGCTGAACCCCGTTGAGCAGCAGGAGGCCCGCCGCCAGGATCTGCCCGGCCACCTTGGCGGGCACGGGCAGGTCGCGGATGTCGTCGAGGGCCCCCACCGCCACGATCGCCGTACCCGCCAGCAGCACGCCAAGCGGCTCGGAGGACCGCTCGAAGATGCTGCGGAACGCCGGCATCAGGTACGCGGTCCCCAAGCCGGCCAGCATGGCCACCCAGATCGCCGCACCACCGAGCGTCGGCGTGGGCTTCGGGTGGACCTTCCGGTCGGACGGCCGGTCGATGGCGCCGTACCGGATCGCCAGGTACCGGACCAGCGGGGTTGCGACCGCAGCCGCCCCCACCGTCACCAGGAAGATCGTGACGTACGCGGCCACCTAGGGGTAGGCGGGGAACCGGGAGCAGAGCTCCGCCACCTGCTCCCGGGCCCACCGCTTCACCTCCCCGTCCTCGGGAGCTTTGATGACCTTGCCGATGACCTCGGCCACCCGGCGCATCTCGGGCTCGTCCATGCCCAGGGTGGCAGGGCCCGGGGTCCCCACCCGGATCCCCGATGCCGTGGCCGGGGGAAGGGGGTCGAAGGGGATGGCGTTCTTGTTCAGCGTGATGCCCACCTCGTCGCAGAGGGCCTCGGCGTCGGAGCCGGTGATGCCCGCCGGCTGGAGGTCAACCAGGGCGAGGTGGGAATCCGTACCCCCCGAAACCAGGCGCATGCCCTCTTCCTTGAGACCCTCGGCCAGAGCCCGGGCCGAGCGAACCACCCGGTGGGCGTAGTCCTCGAACTCGGGGCTCATCGCTTCCTTGAGGCACACCGCCTTGGCGGCGATGGAGTTCTCCAAGGGCCCGCCCTGCATCATCGGGAACACCGCCTTGTTCACCGCTTTGGCGTGGTCCTCCTTGCACAGGATCATCGCGCCTCGAGGTCCTCGCAGGGTCTTGTGGGTGGTGAAGGTGACCACGTCGGCATGGGGTACGGGATTCGGATAGGCGCCGCCGGCGACCAGGCCGATGAAGTGAGCCGCGTCAACGAGCAGGATCGCCCCCACCTCGTCGGCCACCTCTCGGAAGGCGGCGAAGTCGATGGTCCGCGGGTACGCCGTGGCGCCGCAGATGATCATCTTCGGGCGGTGCTCTTTGGCCAGGTCCCGTACCTGGTCCATGTCGATGAGCTCCGAGTCCTTGTCCACCTCGTAGCCGACGACGTCGAACCACTTGCCCGAGAAGTTCACCGGTGAGCCGTGGGTGAGGTGGCCGCCGTGGGGCAGGCTCATCCCCAGGATGGTGTCTCCTTGCTCGAGGAAGGCGAAGTACGCGGCCATGTTGGCCTGGGCCCCCGCGTGCGGCTGGACGTTGGCGTGCTCCGCGCCGAACAGCTCCTTGGCCCGGTCGATGGCCAGCTCCTCGGCGACGTCCACCCACCGGCAGCCGCCGTAGTACCGCTTCCCGGGAAGCCCCTCCGCGTACTTGTTGTTCATGGTCGATGCCAGGGCGGCCAGGACGGCGGGACTGGTGTAGTTCTCCGAGGCGATCAGGCGGATGGTGGTTCGCTCCCGGTCCAGTTCCCCGGCGATGGCTTCCGAGATCTCCGGGTCGGTCTCCTTCAGAGCGTCCCAGTCGGCAACCCATTCCCTCATGCAGTTCCTGCCTCCTCCGCTTCGATCTCGGCGATCTGCTCCAACCGCGCGATGTGGCGGCCGCCCTCGAAGGGAGTATCCAGCCACACCTTCACGATCTCCCGGGCCAGGGGGGAAGCCACGACGCGAGCCCCGATGGCGAGCACGTTGGCGTCATTGTGGGCCCGCGACATCCGGGCGGTGTACAGATCGTTGCACAGGGCTGCCCGGATCCCCCGCACCTTGTTCGCGGCGATCTGCTCCCCCTGGCCCGACCCGCCCAGCACGATCCCCCGGTCGGCTCGCCCGTCTCGCACGGCCCGGCCCACGTCCGCACAGATCGACGGGTAGTCCGCAGGTTCCTCGGAATCGGTGCCCAGATCCAGGGCCTCGTGGCCGAGCTCCTTCAGGTGCTGCTTCAGATCCTCCTTGAGGGGGAACCCGGCGTGGTCGGAGCCGATGGCGATCCGCACCGCTCAGCCCTCTTCCGAAGCCATCGCCGGGGCCGCCCCGCGAGGGTCGCCGAACAACCCGGCGAGCACCGCGTCGACGGCGGAGTGGATGTCCCAGGCCACGTCGCGGTAGGCGAACAGGGCGCTGCCGAACGGGTCGCGGACGTCGGGGTCCCGAACCACCGGTTCGCCGGCCCCGCCGCGCAAACGGTGGGCCTCCGCGATCCGGGCCACCGCGGCGTCGCGATCCGTGTGCCCGGCCGCGGGGGGCAGCGCTTCGAGGAGGGCTGCCAGCTCCTTCAGGGTGAACGTCCTCGGAGCCGCCTCCGGGACCAGTGATACGACCTCGTCGCGGTGCCCCCGGGCCAGGCCCAGGATCAGATCGGCCTCGCGGACGACGTGGTCGCGGAGCGGGCTGGCCCGGTGCACCTGGATGTCGATCCCGATCTCACGCGCGGCGAGGACGGCGCCCTCGGTCGCAGGGTTCCCGCGATGCGCCCAGGACCCGGCAGAGCGCACCGAGACGGGCAGGCCGAGCTGGCGGGAGCGGCTCTCGAGAAGAGCTTCAGCGATCGGGGAACGGCAGATGTTGCCGGTGCACACGAAGAGGACCGAGAGCACGCGGGCAGTCTAGCATCGGGCTTTTTCGCCAGGTCGGCGGGCCTAGGCGGAGGCGCGGACCGAGACCACCGGGGGAAGATGCTCGACCAGGCGCCCCCAGGACGCTCCCTCGTCGGGCGACCCGAAGACCTCCCCGGACTCGGCACCGAAGAAGAGTCCCAGTGGATCGCGCCCATCGTGGCAGAACGCCTGACGAAGCACTGTCAGGTAGGCCTCATCCTGGGGAAGACCCTCGGAGAGTGCGTGCCAGGTCCCGCCTCGGTCCTCCGTCTCGAACACCCGGACCTTCCCGTCGGGGGTCACACGATCGAAGTCACCCCGCAACGGGATCACGAAGGCCCGGTCGGAACGTGCCGGGTCGACGACCAACGGGAACCCGAAGTCGGACGGTAGCCCCTCGCCGATGTCCTGCCAGGTCTCCCCGGCGTCGTCCGAGCGGTACACGCCGCCGTGGAACTGGAGGTACAGCGTCTCGGGCTGGACCGGCGAGCGGTGCACGTTGTGCACGCACAGGTCCATCGCGCCTTCGCGAGATTCCTCCGGCAGGTACGGCGCGACGAGCCCCTTGATCCCCCGCCGCCACGACCGGGCGCCGTCCTCGGTGAGCCATACCCCCGCCGCGGAGATGCCGACGGCCATCCGGTCGGCATCGCCCGGCCAGGTGGCGATGGAGTGCAGGCACAGGCCTCCCCCTCCTGGCGCCCATGTCGGCCTGCTGGGCTCGTCCCACAGGGCCCGGTTGAGCTCCCAGGTCCGGCCGCTGTCCTCGCTCCGGAACAGGGCCGCGGGAGCCACCCCTGCCCAGAGGACGCCGTCCTCCTCTCCCGGCTGGATCACCCAGATCCGCTCCACGGCCGCGTCGGCATCCTCCGGGAAGGCGGGGCCGGCGGCCTGCTCCCACTCCTTCGCGGTGGCGTCGTCCGAGAGGAACAGCCGGGGGCCGTACTGGCCGTGCGTGACCGAGGCGAGGTAGGTGCCGGAGTGGGGATCCCGGATCGCGTACTCGACGGTCTGGCCGGAGAACTGCCGGGCGGCGATCTCCATCGGTCCGCCGCGGGGTCCCCGCAGGATGTAGAGCCCCTTGCGCGTGCCGACCAGAAGCTCGCCCTGGTCCGCACCGCCGGAGATCGCGCCCAGGACGTCGACGCGGTCGGCCGCCTCGACGGGTGCCTCGAGCTCGGCACGATCCCCGTTCACGAACAGCTTCACGTGCTCCCTGACCGAGCCGCGCTCGTCGAGGATCCACCCCACCAGGCGGGGATGCCCCGCCTGGAGGCGAAGCATCACCTCACCGAGCGTCGCTCCTTCGACCTCGACAGCGCCGTTCCCGCCGGTGAGCTCGCGCAGGGGTGATCGCAGTCGAACCGTCGCCACGCCCCGAGCCTACTGCAACAGGGAGAGGAGTTCCTCCGAGGGGATGGCCCCCTCCCGCAGGATCTGCGGCTTCGCCCCCGACAGGTCGACGACGGTGGATGCGAGGCCGCCGACGAGCCCGGCGCAGAGGTAGACGGCGACCGCCTGGCCGAACAGCGCGCGGAGGCTCCGACAATCGGACGGCGTGGGCCCACCCGAAACGTTCGCACTCGTCACGGCGAGCGGTCCGGTCCGGCGGAGCACTCCCAGGGTCACCGGGTGGGCCGGCACGCGCACTCCCACCGTCTCCTTCTGGTCTCCCAGGTTCCACCTTCGGGAGACGGTCGTCCGCGGGAGGACCATCGTGAGCCCGCCCGGCCAGAAGCGCTCGGCCAGCGCGCGGGCCTGGTCTTCGAGGACGGCGATCTTCGCGACCTCGGCCCGCCCCGCCGCAAGCACCGGCAGGGTGAGACTCCGCGACCGTCCCTTCACCGCGAACAGCCGTCCTGTGGCGCGGGGACGGTCCGGCCGGACGGCCACCCCGTACACGGTGTCGGTTGGCAGGACCACCAGGCTGGAATCCTTCACCGCCCGCGCCGCCGCTGCGAACGCCTCTTCCAGATCCCCCTCGTCGGCGCCGGTCAGCTCGAAGAGCTCGCTCACCGGCCCGCCCGGAGAAGCCTGCCCCGGCCGACGCGGTCCCGCCCGGCGAGATCGGGGAACACGTCGACGTCGTCGAACCGCTCGGCGAGGATCCGCCTGACCTCCGCACCCTGCGCCGCGCCGATCTCCACCACGAGCCACCCGCTGGGCCGCAACCACTCTCGAGCGGCGTCCGAGAGGCGCCGATGAAGCTCGGTTCCTCCCACCAGGGCGTCGTACGGCTCCGCCCTCACCTCTTCGGGGAGGGTGTCGTACTCCTCGCGGGTGACATAGGGAGGGTTGCTGACCACGAGAGCCAGGCGCCCCCCGAGCTCGGGCGGGAGTGGCGACAACAGATCACCGTGAAGAACGGCCACGTCAAGCGCGTGGCGTGACGCGTTGGACCGAGCGACCTCCACAGCTTCCTCGGAGCTGTCGGTGGCGTAGACCGAGGCGTCCGGGCGCCGGCGCTTGATCGCCAGGGCCACGGCGCCGGTTCCCGTGCCGACGTCGGCGACAACGGGCGCTTCGATCCCGTCGAGCACCTCGAGGGCCCGCTCAACGAGAACCTCGGTCTCCGGCCGCGGCACGAACACGCCCGGCGCCACCCCCAGCACGAGATCGAGGAACTGCTGCTCGCCGGTGAGGTACTGGAGCGGCACGCCGTGACATCGCTGGCACAGGGCCCGCCCGAAGAGCCTGGCCGTTCGGGTGTCGAGACCCTCGGCCCGGGCGTAGAGACCGGCCCGGTCCGTTCCGAGGAAGTACTGGAGCAGCGCCTCGGCAGTCTCCCGGGGGCTCTGCACGCCGTGCCTGGCCAGGTAGCCGGCGGCGCGGGTGAGGACCTCGGACGGTCTCACGACGACTTGTCAGCCGGCGGCCGCGAGCTGCTCGGCGCGCTCCTTGGCCGAGAGGGCGTCGACGAACTGGTCGAGGTCACCTTCCAGGACACCGGTGAGGTCGTGGACGGTGAGCCCGATCCGGTGGTCGGTCACGCGGTTCTGGGGGAAGTTGTACGTCCGGATCTTCTCCGATCGCTCCCCCGTCCCCACCTGGGCCCGTCGGGCCTCGGCCTCCTCCCGCTGCTGCCGCTCCTGCTCCAGCTTGAGGAGCCGGGCCCGAAGGTACCGCATGGCCTTCTCCCTGTTCTGCAGCTGGGACCGCTCCTCCTGGCAAGCAACCACGATGCCAGTGGGTTTGTGGGTCACCCTGACGGCCGAGTCCGTGGTGTTCACGGATTGGCCACCGGGCCCGGACGACCGGAACACATCGATCTCGATGTCCTCGGGCCGGATCTCCACGTCGACCTCCTCCGCCTCCGGGAGCACCGCCACGGTCGAGGTCGACGTGTGGATCCGCCCACCGGACTCGGTCACCGGGATCCGCTGCACCCGGTGGACCCCGGACTCGTGTTTCAGACGCGAGTAGGCGCGGTCGCCGCGCACCTCGGCGACGATCTCCTTGAATCCGCCGACGTCCGAGGGGCTCGACGCCAGAACCTCTGTCTTCCAGCGGTGCCGCTCGGCAAAGCGCCGGTACATCTCGTAGAGGTCCGACGCGAACAGCGCCGCCTCGTCTCCCCCGGCCCCCGCGCGGATCTCCAGAACCACGTTCCTCTCATCGTTGGGGTCCTTGGGAAGCAGCAGGACCTCCAGACGAGCCTCGAGCTCCCGAGCCCGCTGGGCCGCCCGCTCCGCCTCCTCGTTGAAGAACGCCTGCGTCTCGACGTCGCGCTCGTCCCGCGCCAGCGCGCGGGCGTCTTCCTCGTCGGAGACGGCCTTCCGCCACTCGCGGTAGGAAGTGACGATGTCGTGGAGCTCGCGGTGCCGCCGACCGAGGTCCCGCAGGCGCCCCGGCTCGGCGGCCACGTCCGGGGACGACAGCTGCCGGGTCAGCTCGTCGTAGCTGGCCTCCAGCTCCTCCAGTCGCTCCTTCAGTTTCTCGCGCATGGCCGTTCCAATTATCGGCGCTCCGTGGGGCGCTGGGCGGGAGTCGCTACGCGGGCCCGTCCGGGCGCTCGGGGTCGGCGGGCGAGGGAGGCTCCGCGGCCGCCTCCGCTACGGGCGGGACAGGTGACTCCGCCGGGGCGCCGGCACCGGCCTCTCGCTCGCGCCGCTGAACCTCTTGGAAGGAGGCGATGGCCACCTCGATCTGGCTCAGGGAGGGCGGCTGGGTGGTGATCTTCTGGAGCCACAATCCCGGCGCCATCAGCGCCCGCATCACCGGAGAGCTCGAGTATCGAGCCCCGAGGCGAAGCGCCTCGAAGGCGATACCCGCGATCAGCGGGATGGCGATGATCCGTGACGCGATCCGCCAGGGCAGCGAGGGGGTGCCGAACACCGCGAACACGAAGATGGTGAGGACCATCACGATGAGCAGGAAGTTCGTCCCGCACCGCACGTGGAGCGTGGAGAATCGATCCACGCGAACCGGGTCCAGCTCCTCACCGTGCTCGTACGCGGCGATGGTCTTGTGCTCGGCCCCGTGATACTCGAACACGCGGCGGATCTCCTTCATCCGCCCAATCACCCACAGGTACCCCAGGAACAGCAGCACGCGGAACACGCCCTCGGCCGCGTTGAGCAGGACACCGGACGGAACCTGACGCTCGGCGAAGCGGAACAGGACCGCAGGTCCGACGATGAACACCACGATGAAGATGGTGAACGCGACCACCATCGACACGGCCATCTGGCGCGCGGTGAGCTGCTCCTCCTCCTCGACCGATTGATTGGCCGAGATCGTCAGGGCCTTGACGCCGATCCGAAGAGCCTGTCCGAGGGCGATGATGCCGCGGAGCCCCGGTTTCCGGAGGATGGGCCATCGCTCGGCGATCGAGCTGATGCGGTGGGATTCCAGATGGATGGACGCGTCGGGCCGGCGAACGGCCACCGCCCACACGTCCCGGCCGCGCATCATGACGCCCTCGAGCACCGCCTGTCCGCCGTAGTAGTGCTCCTGCGCCATGGTTACGGTTCCTCGGACTGCTCAGGAGCCCTGTGCCACCAGGCGGCGTCCCCCGTGAACAGCGCCACGGCGGCGTCCGGATCCATGGTCTCCCACGCTCGTCCGTAGCCGGCGAGCCAGCGCTCGGCGTCGGCGCGGTTCAGGACGTCTTCTGCCCGTACCGACGACGGAACCGGTCCACCCGGCCGCCGGTGTCCACCAGCTTCTGCTTGCCCGTGTAGAACGGGTGGCAGTTCGAGCAGATCTCGACGTGGATCTCCGACTTGGTCGCCCGGGTCGTGAACGTGTTGCCGCACGAGCACCGGACCGTGGCCTCCACGTATTCGGGATGGATCCCCTGCTTCACCTGACTCACACTCCTCGCTCTAAGAATAGGAGAGCCCGAAGTCCTCCATCAGACCCTCGACGTATCTGTGGAAATGCAGATGCTCGCTCCTGTATTCCCGCTCCTCGCCGTCCTTCTCCACCACCACCACGTCGTACGGGCCGCCGGGCTGGGTCCGGTCCTCGGTGATCCGCACGGGTTTCCATCCTTCGGTGATGGCCTCGCGCAGCTCCACCAGGACCGGGTCGTCCCCCCAGCCGGCCATCCGACTAGTCCCGGACCGGGGCCTTGGCGATCTCCTTGAGGAACTGCTCGTTCGACTTCGTGGAGCGAATCTTGTCGATGAGCATCTCCATCGCCGCGTTCGAGTCGAGGGCGTGGAGAACCCGGCGGAGCCGCCACACCAGCGCCAGCTCCTCCTGGGCCATGAGGCGCTCCTCCTTCCGGGTCCCGGAAGCCTCGATATTGATCGCCGGGAAGATCCGCTTCTCGGACAGCTGCCGGTCCAAGCGGAGCTCCATGTTCCCGGTGCCCTTGAACTCCTCGAAGATGACCTCGTCCATCCGGGATCCGGTCTCAACGAGCGCGCTGGCGATGATGGTCAGCGAGCCGCCCTCTTCGATGTTCCGCGCGGCCCCGAAGAACCGCTTAGGCGGATAGAGGGCCGTTGAATCCACGCCACCGGAGAGGATCTTCCCCGACGCCGGCGCGGCGAGGTTGTACGCCCGAGCCAGCCGGGTGACCGAGTCCAGCAGGATGGCCACATCGTTCCCTTGCTCGACCAGGCGCTTGGCCCGCTCCAGGACCAGCTCGGTGACCTGGATATGCTGATCCGCCGGCTTGTCGAACGTGGAGTAGACGACCTCTGCCGCCTCCACGGTCCGCTGCCAGTCGGTGACTTCCTCGGGCCGCTCGTCGACGAGCAGCACCATCACGTGGGTCTCCGGACTCGAGTTGACGATGCCGTTCGCGATCTGCTTCAGGACCGTGGTTTTCCCGGCCTTCGGCGGCGAGACCACCATCCCTCGCTGGCCCTTCCCGATAGGAGCCACCAGGTCGATGATCCGCTCCGTGACGGCCAGCGGTCCGCTCTCGAGACGGAACCGCTCCTCGGGGAACAGCGGGGTGAGCTTCTCGAACTCGCGGCGTCCTCGCGCCTCGTCGGGACTGACCCCGTTGACCGTGTCGATCCGCAGGAGCGCCCAGTACTTCTCGCTGTCCTTGGGAGCGCGCACGGCCCCGGCGATCTGGTCACCCTTACGCAATCCGAACCGCCGGATCTGGCTGAGCGAGGCGTAGATGTCACCCTGGCTCGGCAGATAGCCCTGGGTGCGGAGAAACCCGTACCCCTCGGGGAGGATGTCCAGGATGCCGGTCTTCACCGGCGCCTCGGCCAGCTCCTCCTCCGTGGCCTCGCGTGACCGTTCCCGGTCGCGATCGCGGTCACGGCCCCGGCCGCGGCGACGCCGGTCCCGTCCGCCACGCTCCGGTCTGCCGAACTCCTCTTCCCGGGTCTCCGGGGGTGCCTCCGCCGTGGCGGTGCGGCCGCCTCCGGTCACCGGGCGAGCCCTCCGGCTCGAGCCGGTCTCCGTCGAGCCGGTCTCCGTCGAGCCGGTCTCTCCCGAGTTGCCGTCGCCTTCTCCTCCGGCCCGCTGCTGACCGTTCACCTTCGTCAGGATGGCGTCGATCAGCTCTCCCTTCTTCAGCCGCTGGAAGCCCTCGACGCCAGCCGCTGCGGCGATCTCGTGTAGCTCGGTGAGAACCTTCTGTTCCAGGACGGACCTGTCAATCGTGCGGGAATCCACTCCTTATGCTCCTTCCTTGCCCAACTTCTTCTTGAGCACCGCCCAGTCCGAGAGGAACTTGTCCAACCCGGCGTCGGTGAGCGGATGCTTCACCAACTTCTTGAACACGTCGTACGGCATGGTGGCGATGTTCGCGCCCGCCAGCGCCGACTCCACGATGTGCATGGGGTGGCGCAGGGAGGCCGCGAGCACCTGCGTCTCATATCCCTGGATCTCATAGATGTCACAGATCTGCCGAAGCGCATGCATGCCGTCCGCCGCCGCGTCGTCGATCCGGCCGAGGAACGGTGACACGATGTAGGCCCCGATCTCGGCCGCGAGGATCGCCTGCGCGGGCGAGAACACCAACGTGACGTTGATCCGAATACCGTCCCCGACAAGCCGCCTCCCTGCCTTGAGGCCGTCCGGCGTCATGGGGACCTTGACCACGCCGTTCGGGCCCATGGAGGCGAGGTACTTCCCTTCCTCGTACATCTTTTCGGCTTCGGGCTCGGTCGTCTCAAGCGAGACGTCGCCCTCGACTTCGGTGAGGATCTCCTTCCACAGCTGCTCCGGGTCGGCACCCTCCTTACCGACCAGGGTGGGGTTGGTGGTCACGCCGGACAGCACACCCCACGAGTTGATCTCACGGATCTCGTCGATGTTCGCGGTGTCCAGGAACAGCTTCACAGCGATACCCCTCCTTCGAGCTCGTGCACCCGCACCGGTTCGGTGGCCGGCCGGTGCGCTGCCGCCCACTCGGTGGCCCGTTCCACCACCAGCTCGATCACGCTGGCGATGGTCTGGTCCAGGCTGTAGCTGGGGACGATGGGCCAACCGTGTGACAGCGCCTGGCTCTTGATGTACCGCTGCACCTTTCGGATGTTGTCGAAGCTCGCCAGGTAGCGGTCAAAGGGGCGGCGGGACGAGTCCATTGTACGCGCGATGAAGTGGCTCCGATGGATGTCCTCGTCCTCCACGCTGATGACCATGGGGATCGGGGCCACCAGGTCCTCGAGGTCCACCGTCTCGATGAAGCCCGGAACAACGTGCGCGCCCTCGATCACGGTGCTCGATTGCCTGGCGCCCTCCACCGCCGCCCGCTCGATGAGGGCGTGGACCCCCACCGCCACCGCGGTGGTCTGCTCTCGGAACCCCACGATGACCTTGTCGGCCGGGCGCGGAGGTGGTTCCCGCAGCGCCGAGTCGGCGTCGAATGAGGACGTGTACAGCGTGGGCATGAGCTCGCGCGAGAACAGGGCCCGCATGACCTCCCGGATGGCATCGGTCGCCACCGTCCTGACGATGCCGAGGCGGGCAGCCACCTGCGTGGCGATGGTGGACTTCCCCACTCCGGTGGCTCCTCCGATCAGGATGACCAATGGCACGTCCAGGTCGGACACGGCCTGCCACCGGATGAAGTTCTTCGCGTAGCGGTCACCGGCCACCTCCTCCAACACCCGCACGGCCAGAGCCCGGAGCTCCCCGCTGGTCACCGAGGAGACCTGGCGTTCCAGGAGGTGGTCTTCGATGCGCTCGGCCACTTGATACGCCCGGTACGGCGTCATCCCCGTGACCATCACCTGCGACGCCATGAGGCCCTTCGAGTACGGGAGACCGGGCTCCTGATCGGAGATGACGATGTTCTGATTCCGCTTCCTCTTCCTCATGGTGACTCCGCGGCCGCGCTTACCTCGATCCGGCGGGACGCCGGATCCGACGCTCGCTCTCGGCACGCGCCACGGCGGTCCGAGCCGTCTCCAGCAGGAGATCGGGGAGCTGCCCGTCGCCCTGGAGCGTCACCGCTCGGTTGTCGACGAACACCACCTCGGCCTCCCGTGCCAGGGCCCGTTCGGCGGCCACGTCGATCGCCGCCGCTTTCAGCTCGGTAAGCAGAACATCGAATCTGGGAGCACCGGCCACGTCCTCGGCCAGACCCGCCCGATCGGCCAGTCGGTGGGTCACACCGACGACCGTGCAGCCATGGGCCTCCTCGAGATGCGAGGCCAGGGATGCGCCTGCGTTGGTCGGAGCCGTGGTCGCGAAATACACCCTCTTCCCCCTGACCTCGCGTAGCGGAACCGGCTTCAACTCCGTCACGAGGACCCGTGCATCAGGACGAAGCCTGTGGATGTGGGATGTCAGGATGGGAACGCGGCCCCCATCGGAGCCACTCGCCAATGTTAGCACGACCAGGTCGGAAAGCAATACTCGGTACGGCCCCAGGTAGCCGGCCAGGTACTCCTCCGGGATCGCCGCCGAGGACACCAGCACGGCCGCGTCCCATGGTACCGGGGGGACGGCCGACCCGCTGCCTTCCAGGATGACCAGCCCGGCCCCGGCGCGGACGGCGACCTGGGCGGCCTCGTGGACGTTCGAGGCGAAGGGCGCCCCGGCCAGCCCTGCCCCCACCCGGCGGGCGCCCACCGTGGTCACGCCGGTGGTGAGGGCGTCCTCCAGGTAGTCGCTGGCGGCGTGCTCCCCTCGGCGGGCCAGCTCGAGCAGCCGGTCGAGCCCGACCGATCCCGCCTCCGCGACCTGCGGCTCCGGCGGGCCCCCCCGCCCCATGGCCACCACGATCGGGTCGAGCCCCGCCCTGGCCGCGACCCGGGCCGCCTCGCCGGCGATGGCGGTCTTCCCGGTCCGCTTCCCCGTGCCGATCACCGCGAGGGTGGGCGCGTCCAGCGGAGGCGCCGTGATGGGAGGGTCGAGACGGAAGTCCGAGCCGATGTAGGGGACCCCGGCGGCCAGCGATACCGCCGCCAGCAACATCCGTTGCCGGTACCCCACGACCGGCTCGTCCGACAGATCCAGCACCGCATCGGGACGAAGGTCGGCCAGGGCGCGGCGAAGGGCCGCGGGGACGTCGTCTCCCCCCTCCAGCACCGGGAACTCTCCGAGGTCGAGCCGTCCGTCGGCTCCGAGCTTCTCGATGCCTCCCAGGAACAGACACGCGGAGACCTCGTAGCCGAGGCTGCGCGCGGCGTGGAGTCCCCAGCGTGTGGTTGGGGGGTAGTGCTCACCGTCGACGAGCGCCAGTACCCTCTGCATGTCTCAGCCGATGCTCCCCGTCCGGACCCGTTACTCGGTGCGCATCGGAGCGCTCCGGGACCCGTCGTCCGGGACCGCCCCCCCGGTTACCTGGCCGAGCGACGAGTCCGAGAGCCTTTGGTCCAACGGCGCCTGGACCAGATTCTCCAGCTCCCGGTAGTACTGCTCCCCCGTGGCCATCGAGAAGTGGGCGATCCGAGACGAGGCTCCGAACGGGAACTTGCGGAAGATCGTGAGCTCGTCGCCCTCGAGCTCGATGACGTTGTAACAGGGGCGCGTATGCCCGCGGAGCCGCAGCGATGAGCACGTTCCCGCGTTGACGATGTACAGGTTCTCCAAGCGCCATACGTACGGCACGTGCTTGTGCCCCGAGAGAACCAGGTTCACGCCGTTCCCGATCAGGATCTCGAGGAGGTCGCCGGCGTCCATGACCGTGTTGCGCTCCCGCCCCGTGCCGGGGATGGGGATGAGGTGGTGGTGGAGGGCGAATACCTTGAGGTCCGCGGGCCCCGCGAAGTGCTCCGCGATCCATGGATACCGCTCCCGGCCGATCTGGCCCTCGTCGAGGTCGGGTTCGCTCGAGTCCGCACCCACGATCCGGACTCCCTTCACGTTCGCTCCCCAGAACCGCGGTCCGATCAACTCCTCGAAGTGCACATAGCCGACGTTGCGAGCATCGTGGTTGCCCGGGACCGAGTACACGGGGGCCGTGATCCGCTCGAGGTAGGCCACCGCGGTCTTGAACTCCTGGCGATAGCCGAAGTTCGTGAAGTCCCCCGTGATGACAACGGCGTCGGGCTGGAGCTCGTTGAGCTCCACGATGACCCGGTTCATCAGATTGGGGACGAAGTATGGCGAGCCGACATGGAGGTCGGAGATGTGGGCGATGCTGACCACGTTGCCTTGTAGTTTACCCCTCTCCTTCCTCGCCTATCGGAAGACTCCACCGCAAGCGACGTCCTGATCGGAGGACGTTCGCCCCTCGATAGGGGCCGTGCGAGGATGACGCCCGTGAACCTGCTGGACCTGTTCATCCTCCTCCTCGTGGTGCTCGCCGCCGCCCTCGGGTATCAGCGCGGGGCGGTACTCCAGATCTTCGCCTACGGGGGTCTCGTTCTCGGCCTGTTCCTCGGCGTCCTCCTCGCTCCCCGCGTCGCCTCCATCGCCGAGGACCCCTTCACCCAGGCCATGCTGGCTCTGGGGACGCTGATCTTCGTGCCCGCGTTGCTGGACGGCGTGGGGTGGTACGTGGGCGCCCACGCGTCCGCTGCCACCAGGCGGGTCTTCGACCCCGTGGACGCCGCGGCAGGTACGGTGGTGGGAGCCGTCGCCGTGCTCCTGGCGACATGGCTCCTGGCCTTCAACCTCATCCAGGGACCGTTCCCCATCCTGGCCCGCCAGATCCGCCACTCCGTGGTGGTCCGAGGGATCGACGCGGTCCTGCCCCGGCCGCCTCCCCTCCTGGCGCAGGCCCGCCGGTTCCTCGAGCGATCCGGGTTCCCCGAGGTGTTCGCGGGCCTGCCTCCCTTCCCGGTTGGCCCGGTGCAGGGACCGACCAGGGGCGAGTTCAACGAGGCCATCGAGGCCGCCGATCAGAGCACCGCGAGAGTGGCCGGGGAGGCCTGCGACCGGATCAAGGTCGGAAGCGGCTTCGTCGTGGAGCCCGGCTACGTGGTCACGAACGCGCACGTGGTTGCGGGCGTCGACGCGCCAGAGGTGCAGTTCCCGGGCGCCGGCCCGTTCGGCGCCACCACGGTCCTGTTCAACGACGACATCGACCTGGCCGTCCTGTACGTCGGGGACACGCTCCCGGCGGATCTGGATCTCCTGGAGTCGGACCTCGACCGTGGGGGGCGGGGTGCGGTGCTCGGCTACCCCGGAGGCGAGAGCCTCACCGCATCGGAGGCTGGAGTGCGGCGCAGATTGAACGCGCTCGGCCGCGACATCTATGGACGGGGGACCGTCGAGCGGGAGGTGTACGAGCTTCAGACCCGGGTGCGCCCCGGGAACTCCGGGGGCCCATTCGTGACGCCCGAGGGGATCGTGGCCGGCGTGGTATTCGCCGCGTCGACCACCGACAACGACGTGGGGTACGCGCTGACCTCGAACCAGGTGGAGCCGTTGATCAGAAGGAGCGTCGGCCGGACGACCGGGGTCGACACCGGGCCCTGCGTCCGGTAGGGGTCCGGGGCGGGCGAGCAGCATTGGCGAGCGGCCCCCCGGCGTCGATGGGGACGAGCTACTCCTCCATGACGACCCGGACGTCGCCGTCGCGGGAGACGAGAGAGAAGCCGGTCATCTCCCCCTCCCGCCGGAACACCAGGGTCAACTTGCTGTCCCCCACCCTGAGGTTCCGAAGCTCCACGTAGTTCAGCCACCGTGGGAGGTGCGGCTTGTTCACCGTCAGCAGGTTCTGGTGGGCCATGGCCGACAGTCCCAGCATCGCCTGAAGGAGCAGGAAGGGACTGCCGGCTGCCCACGCCTGCGGCGAGCAAGCCACCGGGTACTGGACCGGGCTCGTGGGGGTTCGCCGGGTGAAGCCGCAGTAGAGCTCGGGGAGCCGCATGTAGTCGCTGTGCACGGCGGCGTCGAACATCGCCGTGGCCACACGATTCGTCGTGTTGACGAAGCCGTACCGCTTGAGCCCCGCTGCGATCAGGGCGTTGTCGTGCGGCCACACCGAGCCGTCGTGGTAGCTCATGGGGTTGTAGGCCTTGGCCGTCTTGCTCATGGTTCGGATCCCCCAGCCCGAGAACATGTCCGGTTGGAACAACCTCCGAGCCACCTTCTCCGCAAACTCGTCGTCCACCGCCCCGCAGTACAGGAGATGCCCCGGATTCGAGACCACCGTTCGAACCTGCTGCTTCTCGCCGTCCACGGCGCCGGCGAAGTACTGCTCGTCCTCCATCCAGAACGTCTCGGCGAGGCGGTCGCGGAGGACGGCAGCCTCCTTGAGCAAACGGGCGGCACGTTCGTGATCACCGATCACCGAGTACACGTCGGCCATGCGGACCTTGGCCATGTACACGTAGCCCTGCACTTCCACGAGGGCGATGGGCGGCTGGGCCAGCCTGCCGTCGGTGTGGACGACGGAGTCCCACGAGTCCTTCCAACCGTGGTTCGACAACCCTCGCTTGGAGCGGCTCCGGTACTCGACCAGGCCGTCCCCGTCCAGATCCCCGTATTCGTCGATCCACGAGAGCGCCGCCTCGGCCGCCGGGAGAAGCTCGTCGAGGAAGGCCCGGTCGTTGGTCCACCGGAAGTACTGCGCCAGCAGGATCAGGAACCACGGTGTGGAGTCCACGGATCCGTAATAGGGGGAGTGCGGGAGATAGTTGGAGCCCACCAGCTCTCCGCGGCGGATCTCGTGGAGGATCTTCCCGGGCTCCTCGTCGCGCCAGTTGTCCACCTTGGTTCCCTGATACCGCGCGAGCACCTGGAGGCTCTCGCGGGCCGGCTGGGAGTTGAGCATCAACAGTTGGTGGGAGGTGATCAGGGTGTCGCGACCGAACACGGCGACGTACCAGGGGATGCCGGCGGCGATGACGCCGGCGCCGTCCAGCCGCGTGTAGAGCGCCCGCAAGTCCCTGAGGCCCCTGGTGAGGAGTTGATCGAACAGCTCGTTGTCCGTGCGGATCTGCGTGCTCTCTCGCTCCCAGTCCTCGTATGACCGGCGAAGCTCGTGGACCACGGTGTCGAAGTCGTGCGCGGGAAGCTCCTCCTTCCCGACCCGCGGCTCGACCGTGACGGCCACAACCTTGGTCTCGTGGGCGCTGAGCTGGATATGGAAATCCGCTTCCACGAGATCGCCGCGAACCTCGAGCCTCGACGGGTCCGCCGCGAACTCGATGCGGGTGATCCTCCGGACCTGATCCACGCCGTCATAGGTGAACTCCACGGACCGTCCCTCGGTCCGCGGCGGCTCGTGATGCCCTCGGGTGGGCCGAGAGAGACCGCGAACCTCGAAGATGTCGTGGAAGTCGGCGCCGAACGCGAGCTGGATGTCGAGGCTTACGGGAAACGCGTTGTAGTTCTTGATCCGGATCCGCTCGTACACGCGGCCCCCGACCGCTCGCAGCCGGCGAATGTTCAGCGTCTGCTGGGGGACGACGAGCTGATTGTCCTCGTCGTAGAGGGCGGGGTTGGTGAGATCGACGAACGACATGTAGGCGCGCTCGGCGGACGATGAGAGGAGGATCGGGTCTCGGCCCGAGATCCGCAGACGCAGGTGCGACAGGAACCGAGTGTCCCGGTAGTACATGCCGAGCCCGAACCCCGCTCGGTCGTCCAAGTTCCCCTCGGTGTCGGAGTAGACGAAGGTCTCCCCTTCCTTGACCGCCAGAACCTTGCTGGGCAGCTCGGCCACGACCACCGGAGCCTGCGCGTGCAGCACGCGCCCGGCCTCGTCGAGCGGGGCTTGGGGGTCTTCCTGCCGGCCGGACGCCGGGCGATCGCTCGGAGGGGGCTGGCGGTCGTCGGGAGGTCGGGGAAGAGCGGACGCTCGTTCGTCGCTCATCGGGGCGGCAGTCTAGGGGGGACCTCTCACCTCCTCAACCTCTTGAGACCATCTTCCAGTGTCGGCGGGTTACGGGAGCGACCTGAGGAGGCTCGGAAGGGAAGCCGTCAGACCCCACTCAAGGTCGCTCCTTCGGCGATTCCCGGACGAAGGATGCGCCAGCCGGGGCCGAGCTCGGGCAGCCTCCCCGAGTCCGTCTCGAAGGCGAGGAGCGACGGCCCCGATCCGGCCAGGCACACCGCCAGACCGGCCTCCCGCAGATCCTGGAACAGGGCCCGGGACGCGGGGGCCAGGGCCAGCCGGCGGGCCTGATGGAGCCTGTCCTCCAGGGCCTCGACCAGGAGCTCCGGCCGGGCGGTGAGTGCCAGCACCGCGAGGGCCGACCGGCCGACGTTGTGCGCGGCGTCGGACAAGGGGACCTCCCTGGGGAGGACCCGCCGGGCGTCGCCCGTGAGCACTCGCTCCTCGAGGGGTACGAGCAGGACGGGCCTGAGCGAGGGATCCGGCACCAGCGGCTCCGCCCGCCACCCGTTCGTCGACAGGTACGCCACCACGAGGCCCCCCAGGAGGCAGGCCGCCACGTTGTCGGGATGGCCCTCGATGTCCACGGCCACCTCGAGCAGTCCCTCGGTGTCCAGTCCGGCCCCCAGGACCTCGTTCGCCAGCATGAGGCCGGCGACCGTGGCCGCGGCCGACGAACCCAGGCCGCGCTCCAGGGGGATGGCGTTCCTGCATCGCAGCCGGAACGGCGGAAGGGAGCCTCCGGCCTCGCGGGCCAGGTAGGCCATCGACCGGAACACGAGGTTGGAAGCGTCCTCGGCGAGCTCGCCCACGCCCTCCCCTTCCACCAGGACCGCCGGCGGCGCCTCCGTGTCGATCTCGACCTCGTTCGCCACGTCCACCGCCAGGGCCAGGGCGTCGAAGCCGGGGCCGAGGTTGGCAACGGTCGCCGGCACTCGGGCGCGGAGCCGCATCACAGGCCGAGCTCGGCCGCCACGGCCTCGGGATCCGCAGGAGCCGTCGCCGGGGGGGCCGCCCGGGACACGGCGGCCTGAGGGTCCTTCAGGCCGTGGCCGGTGAGGACGCACACGGCGACCCCCCCGCGGGGGAGCCGGCCCGCGCCTGACACCGCCAGCAGCCCGGCCACGGAAGCCGCCGATGCCGGCTCGCAGAACAGCCCCTCTCGGGCCAGCCGGTCGTACGCGGCCAGGATCTGATCGTCGGGCACGGCCAAGATGTCGCCGCCGGACTCCTCGGCGGCCTGCACCGCGCCCTCCCACGACGCGGGGTTGCCGATGCGGATCGCGCTGGCCACTGTGTCGGGGTGCTCGACCGGCTCGCCGCGAACGATCGGTGCGGCGCCCTCGGCCTGGAAGCCGAACACCACCGGGAGGCGGTCCGTGGCGCCGCTCTCCCGGTACTCCCGGTAGCCCATCCAGTGGCTGGTGATGTTTCCGGCGTTCCCTACGGGAAGCAGATGAACGTCGGGCGCACTCCCCAGCGCGTCGCAGATCTCGAAGGCGCAGGTCTTCTGGCCCTGGAGGCGATCGGGGTTCACCGAGTTGACCAGGGTGACGGGGTGGCTCTCGGCGAGCGCACGGGTCAGGGTCAGCGCTCGATCGAAGTTGCCGTCGACCTCCAGGACCCGCGCCCCCGCCACCAGGGTCTGAGCCATCTTCCCAACGGCCACGCCCCCCTTGGGCACCAGGACGGCGCAGGTGAGCCCGGCCCGCGCCGCGTAGGCCGCCGCCGAGGCGCTCGTGTTGCCGGTCGATGCGCAGACCACCGCCTTCGAGCCCTGCTCGAGGGCCCGGGAGACCGCCACGGTCATCCCGCGATCCTTGAACGAGCCGGTCGGGTTGGCCCCCTCGACCTTCAGGAAGACCTCGCAACCGGTCTCCTCGGAGAGGGCGACGGACCGAACGAGCGGGGTGCCACCCTCGAGGAGGGTCACCACCGGGGTCCGTTCGGTCACCGGCAGCCGCTCCCGGAACTCCTCGATCACCCCTCGCCAGGGGCCGGGCCGGGCGGGACCAGGGGGCACGACCCTAGCCCTCCACCCGCATGACGCTCTTGACCTGCCGGACCACATCCAGGGCCCGAAGGTCGTCCAGGGTCCGCTGGAACGCTCCCTCGTTCGCCCGGTGGGTGATCATCACCAGCAGGGCCTCCTCGCCTCCGCCCTCCTGCCAGACCTCCTTGATCGACACCTGGTTCTGGCCGAACGCTCCCGCCACCTGGGCCAGGACGCCCGGACGATCCACCGCCTCCAGCAGGAGGTAGTACTGGCTCTCGTGGCGGTCCATGGGCCGGATCCGCCGCTCCTCGTAGCAGGTGCAGCCGATCTCTCGGCCGCCCCAACGCAGGTTCCGGGCCAGGGCCACCAGGTCGCCCACCACCGCCGCCGCGGTCGGGGCACCGCCGGCTCCGCGGCCGTAGAACATCAGGGGGCCGGAGGCCGCTCCCTCGACGAACACGGCGTTCAGGTTCTCGCGCACCGCGGCCAACGGATGGCCCGTGGGGATCATCGCGGGGTGGACCCGGACGGCGACCTCCCCGTCCTCGAGGCCCGCGAACGCGATGAGCTTGATCACGTAGCCGAGCCGGTCGGCGAACCGGATGTCCTCCGCGCTGACGCCGGCGATCCCCTCCCGGTACACGTCGCCCGCGACGACCCGGGCGTTGAAGGCGATCGAGGCCAGGATGGCGCACTTGGCCGCGGCGTCGAACCCTTCGACGTCGTCGGTCGGATCCGGCTCCGCGTAGCCGAGCTGCTGCGCCTGAGCCAGGGCGTCCGGGAACGACATCCCATCCTCGGTCATCCGGGTGAGCACGTAGTTGGTCGTTCCGTTCACGATGCCCATCAGCCGCAGGACTCGCTCCCCCGCCAGGGACTCCTTCATCGGCCGGACCAGGGGGATGCCCCCTGCCACGGACCCCTCGAACGCCAGGTCGACCCCGGACTCCTCCGCGACGTCGAAGAGCTCTCCTCCGAAGTTGGCGAGCAGCTCCTTGTTGGCGGTGACCACCGGCTTCCCGGCCCGCAGTGACCGGATGATCAACGATCGCGCCGGCTCGATCCCCCCGATCAGCTCGCACACCACGTCCACGTGGGGATCGTCGACCACGTCGCCCGGATCGGCGGTGAACCGATCCGCGGGCACGGGGGCCTCCCGTCGTACCGCCGGATCGCGCACCGCCACCCGGACGAGCTCCAGACGGCACCCCACCCTCCGCTCGATGTCAGCACCGTGATCGCGGAGGAGCCGGGCCACCGCCGCGCCCACGTTCCCGCATCCCAGCATCCCGACCCGAACGGCGGCCCGCTCGGCCACCTACCCGCCGCCTTCCAGGCGCTCCATGCTGTCCGGCGCCGACACGCCGAGGATCGCCAGTACGTTCGCGATGATCTGCCTGGTGGCCGCGGCGAGGTGGAGGCGGGCCTGGGTGAGCTCGGGGTCCTCCGTCACGACACGACACTCCGTGTAGAAGCGGTGGAAGTCGGCGGCCAGCTCCTCCGCGTATCGGGTGAGCCGGTACGGCGCCCTGCCCTCAACGGCGAAACGCACCTGCTCCGGCATCCCCGCGATCTTCCGGAGCAGGTCGAGCTCGGTCTCGTGAACGAGGTTCTCCGCCCGGACCTTCTCGAACGGCTCGAGCGCCACGCCCTGTTCCTCGGCGAAGCGGAGGATGCTGGCGATCCGGGCGTGGGCCATCTGGACGTAGTAGACCGGGTTCTCCAGGGACTGGCTCTTCACCAGCTCGATGTCGAAGTCGAGCGGGGTGTCGGTGGACCGGGTGAGGAGCGTGTACCGAGCTGCGTCCGGCCCCACCTCGTCGAGCACCTCGTCCAGGGTGATGATGTCGCCGGTCCGCTTGCTCATCCGGACCGGTTCGCCTCCCCGGTACAGCGCCACCAGCTGGGTGATGATGAACTCCACTCTGTCGAGCTCGTACCCGAACGACTGCACCGCGCCCTGGAGGCGCTTGACCGTCCCGTGATGGTCGGCCCCCCACACGTAGACGAGACGGTCGTAGCCACGGGCGAACTTCTCCCGGAGGTAGGCGCAGTCGGCGGCGAAGTAGGTCGGCTCTCCGTTCGCCCGAACCAACACTCGATCCTTGTCGTCCCCGAACCGGGTCGACCGGAACCACACCGCGCCGTCCTTCTCGTAGGCCAGTCCCCGGTCCCTGAGCAGCTGGATGGCCTGGTCGACCCGACCATCCGCGTGAAGCGTGGACTCGTGGACCCACGTGTCGAAGCGCACCCCGAACCGCTCCAGGGTCGCCCGGATCCCGTCCAGCATCCGGCGCATGCCTTCCTCCCGAAGACGGGCTCGTCGCTCCTCGGGGGTGAGCTCGAGGAGCGAGTCCCCCACGTCCGTGGCGATCTCCTCGGCCAGCTCGACCATGTATCCGCCGTGATAGCCCCCTTCCGGGATCTCGGCGTCCTGGCCGAAACGCTGCAGGTACCGCGCCTCCAGCGACGCGCCGAACAGATCGGCCTGGCGGCCCGCATCGTTCACGTAGTACTCCCGCTCCACCCGGTAGCCCGCGGCTTCGAGCAGGCGGGCCAGGGCGTCGCCGACAGCAGCGCCCCGCCCGTGGCCAACGTGGAGTGGGCCGGTCGGATTGGTGGACACGAACTCGACCTGGACGCGCTCCCCCTCCCCCACGTCGACGCGCCCGAAAGCGGGCCCCAGACGCTCGACTTCCCCGAGGACGTCGTACAGCCAGCCGTGGGCCAGGGAGAAGTTGATGAACCCCGGACCCGCGAGCTCGGCCTTGGCCACGAAGTCCGCCGCCGGTAGGTGCTTCACGATGATGTCGGCCACGTCTCGCGGGTTCCGGTCGATCTTCGGCGCCAGGGCCAGAGCGACATTGGTCGTGTAGTCGCCGTGCTCCTTCTGGCGCGGTCGGACCACCTCGATCCGGTCCGGCACCTCGGCCAGGCCAAGCTCGGCCGCGGCGGCGGCCACTGCCTCCCGGATGAGCCGGACGAGCTGTTCCTCGATCATGGGCTCAGGGCGAGCCTACTCCTGCGGTTCCGGAGGGTTTCCCAGCGCGCGCTGGACGACTTCGATGAGCTCGCCCGGGTCGAATGGCTTGGTCACATAGGCCACCACGCCGAGCTCGTATCCGCGGCGGCGATCCTGGTCCTGGGCGCGAGCCGACAGGAAGATCACCGGGATGGCCGCCGTGGCCTGGTCCTCCTTGAGGCGGCGACACACCTCCCAGCCGTCGACCCCGGGCATCATGACGTCGAGCAGGATGACGTCGGGAACGTGCTCCCTGGCTTTCTCCAGGGCTTCCTCTCCCCTAGCTGCCGTGTGGACCTCGTATCCCTCCAGATTGAAGTTCACTTGGAGGAGACGAAGGATGACGGGGTCGTCGTCGGCAACCAGGATCCGCGTCGGCCTGTTCATCCCCGTCAAGAGTGACGGCATCATAGCAGCGAGGGGTCACTGCGGCGCCCGGTTCTCCGCTCCACAACTTGTCCTTGCTCAGGTGAAGGAGCGGGACTTCCGGGGAAGGACATCAGGAGAAGACGCACCCGACTCGGAAGGAGGGGCCATGGCCACCGCCCAGAGATCGACACAGGTGGACCTGCCCGTGCGCACGGTCTACAACCAGTGGACGCAGTTCGAGGACTTCCCGAAGTTCATGGAGGGCGTCGAGGAGGTCCGGCAGCTCGACGACACCCGGATCTATTGGGTGGCCAACATCGCCGGACAGCGCAGGGAGTGGGAGGCGAAGATCACCGACCAGCAGCCCGACTCCCTGATCGCCTGGTACGGGTTCGGGGGGGAGAACAACGAGGGCGTGGTGTCCTTCGAGCCGCTGGGACCGGACAGGACCCGAGTTTCGGTTCGCCTCGAGTTCGACCCCGAGGATCTCCTCGAGAAGGCAGGCGACATGCTGGGGATCGTCCAGCGACGGGTCCAGGGGGACCTCGAGCGGTTCAAGGAGTTCATCGAGTCCCGGGGCCGCGAGACCGGCGCCTGGCGAGGCGAGATCGAGGAAGGCGAGAGGCGCTAGCCGCAGGATCGTCAACCAAAAGCACGCGGGCGGGTCGCCGG